>CAXTNX010000006.1:0-88794 GCA_964245815.1 uncultured Sphingomonadaceae bacterium
TAGCCGAACTTCGACTTCACCGTGGTGACGAAGAAGAAGCAGATCGGCGAGACCATCAGGCCGAGGATCAACGCCCCCATCGTCCCGGCATAGCCCGACGCGGGCGTCACCGCGACGAGCCCCGCGACGACGCCCGAGGCGGCGCCGAGCAGCGACGGCTTGCCCTTCACGATCTGCTCGACGAGCAGCCAGGAGAGCGCGGCGCCGCAGGTCGCGATCATCGTGTTCATGAACGCGACCGCGGTGACGCCGTTCGCTTCGAGGTTGGAGCCGGCGTTGAAGCCGAACCAGCCCACCCACAGCAGCGAGGCGCCGATCATGGTCATGGTCAGCGAGTGCGGCGGCATCGGCTCGCGCGGGTAACCGATCCGCTTGCCGAACATCAGGCAGCCGACGAGGCCGGCGATGCCGGCGTTGATGTGGACGACGGTGCCGCCGGCGAAATCGAGCGCGCCCTTCTGGAAGAGGTAGCCCGCGTCCGCCGTCGCGTCGGCCAGCGCCTGACCGCCCTTGACCGCGGCCGCGGCCATCGCGTCCGGGCCTTCCCAGTACCAGACCATGTGTGCGATCGGGAAATACACGAACGTCAACCACAGCGCGACGAACAGCATCAGCGGCGAGAAGCGCACGCGCTCCGCGAAGCTGCCGATGATGAGCGCGGGCGTGATCATCGCGAACGTCATCTGGAACAGCACGTAGACGAGCTCGGGAATGTAGACGCCGTTGGAGAAGGTCGCCGCCTGGCTGTTGGCGTCGACGCCCTTGAGGAACAGCTTGGAGAAGCCGCCGAAGAACGCATTCCCGCCGGTGAACGCCTCGGAATAGCCCCAGGTCACCCAGATCACGCCGGTCATGCTGACGATCATCAGCACCTGGGTGAGGATCGAAAGCATGTTCTTGGTGCGCACCAGACCGCCGTAGAACAGCGCCAGGCCCGGGATGGACATCATCAGCACGAGCAGCGTGGAGACCATCATCCAGGCGGTATCGCCCTTGTTGACGGACGCCGCGGGAATCGCGCCGCCGGGCGGAGTCTGCGCCAGCGCCGGGTGCGCCATCAGCGCCGCCCCCGCCAGCGTCGCCAGGCCCAGGCCCAGCTTGGTCGATCGCTTCATCATTGCCCCTTTCCCCCTTACAGCGCGGTGTCGTCGGTCTCGCCGGTGCGGATGCGCACCGCTGACGCGAGATCGAGCACGAAGATCTTGCCGTCGCCGATCGCGCCGGTGTTCGCGGATTGCTGGATCGCCTCGACCACCCCGCCGACCGCGCCGGCCGCGCAGGCGACCTCGATCTTGATCTTGGGCACCATGTTGGTCGAGTATTCGGCGCCGCGATAGATTTCGGTCTGCCCTTTCTGGCGACCGAAGCCCTTGACCTCGGTGACCGTCATGCCGCTGACGCCGACCGCCGAGAGCGCCTCGCGGACCTCGTCGAGCTTGAACGGCTTGATGATCGCTATGACAAGTTTCATGTCGCCTCCCCGGCTTTTCCCCGGGAAGCACAGCAAGGCACGTGCCAACCGCGACGAGACGCAAATGCGGGCACCGGGATCGGTTCGGGGATGCAATGACGCCTGGCGATTAGGCAGGTATTAGGAAATGCCTACGAATTAGGCAGCCGCCAACGGCTGTCGCCCGCGACGAACGGTGAAGCGCGCGCGCGTTCAGCCAGGATGCCCGACGATGGCGCGGGCGCGCGCTTCGTCGCGCGGCGCCACCATCAACCGTGCCGGCGCCAGCCCGCCGAGCCCGATCGACGCCACCGCTCCACCGAGCAAGGCGACCGCGATGCCGTCCGCCTCGAGCCGGCCGCGCACGATATCCGCCAGCGTCACGTCGGCGAAGCTCGCGATCTCGACGAGGGCAACGGCCCCGCGGCGCGGACCATCGCCCCCGCTCACGCCACCGCGGCGGTGCCGCCCACCGTCAGCCGCTCGATCATCACGGTCGGCTGGCCGACGCCGGCGGGAACCGACTGGCCGCCCTTGCCGCACATGCCCACACCCTCGTCGAGCGCCATGTCGTTGCCGATCGCGCGGACGCGGGTGAGCACCGACGGCCCGTCCCCGATCAGCGTCGCGCCCTTCAGCGGCGCGCCGAGACGCCCGTTCTCGATGCGATAGGCCTCGGTGCAGGAGAACACGAACTTGCCGCTGGTGATGTCGACCTGCCCGCCGCCGAAGCTCCTGGCGAAGATGCCGTTCCCCGCGCGCACGATCATCTCGGCGGGATCGTCGTCGCCGCCGAGCATGAAGGTGTTGGTCATGCGCGGCATCGGCGCGTGCGCGAAGCTCTCGCGCCGCCCGTTGCCCGTCGCCGCCACGCCCATCAGCCGCGCATTGAGGCGATCCTGCATATAGCCCTTGAGGATGCCGTCCTCGATCAGCACGTTGGTCTGGGTCGGCGTGCCCTCGTCGTCGATCGACAGCGATCCGCGCCGGTCCGCGATCGAGCCGTCGTCGATCACCGTCACCCCGGGCGCGGCGACGCGCTCGCCGATCCGGCCGGCGAAGGCGGACGAGCCCTTGCGGTTGAAATCGCCCTCCAGCCCGTGGCCGATCGCCTCATGGAGCAGCACGCCTGGCCAGCCCGGGCCGCACACCACGGTGAACTCGCCCGCCGGTGCCGCGACCGAGTCGAGATTGACCAGCGCCTGCGCCAGCGCCTCGTCGATCGCGCGATCCCAGACCGCGGGATCCAGCAGGCGATCGTAGAGATAGCGTCCGCCGATCCCGAACGAGCCGCTCTCGCGCCGGCCGTTCCGCTCGGCGACGATCGACACGTTGAGCCGGACGAGCGGGCGCACGTCGAACGCGACGAAGCCGTCGGCGCGCACGATCTCGACCACGCTCCACGATCCCGACAGCCCGACCGAGACCTGTGCGACGCGCGGATCGCGCGCGCGGGCGAGACCGTCGATCGTCTGGCAGAGCGCGACCTTGGTGGCGAACGGCACCGCGCCCAGCGGATCGGCATCGGTGTAGAGGTGGCGGTTGGTGCGCGCCGGCGGCGGTGCCACGCCGGCGGTGGCGGGATCGAGCAGCCGCATCGTCTCGGCGGCGCGCGTGATCGCGCGCGCGCTGATCTCGTTGGCGTGCGCGAACGCCGTCGTCTCGCCCGACAGCCCGCGCAGGCCGAAGCCGGACTGCGTGTTGTAGTCCGCGGTCTTGAGCCGCCCGTCGTCGAACCCGAAGCTCTCGCTTGCGGTGTATTGCAGATAGAGCTCGCCGTCGTCGCAACGGCCGAGCGACCGCGCGGTGAGCCGGATCGCCTCGTCGGGATCGAGCCCATCGCGATAGAGGAACCCGCGCGGATCGGTGTAGCTGCTCATAGCCGGCATATAGGCGGCTCGGGCGGCGAGGCAAAGCGTCGCGGAAGCTGACGACGTCGCGGCGACGGCGCCTATGCCTGCGCCACGACCGGAAACCAGGCCGCTATCTCAGAAATTGCCGGGCACTGCCTGCCGCACACGGTTCTCCAGATCGACGACGGCCTGCATCGGACCTCCGCGCCAACCTGGATCGACAGCACGCCCGAGATCCCAGGCCTCCCAGGCCTTCGCGGTGTCGAATTGAGCGTACCAGAAGTCGCCAAGGTCTTTGAAGGCCGGACCGGCCCAGGGATAGGCGGCGATGTGGGTCCAGTAGCAGTCGGCAAGCGATGGCATCCGCGCCGCGATGGACTTATCCCATGCATCGGCGTCCCCCGAGGTCCGCACGAGATTTGCGAAGGTCACGTAGCGGAAGGTGCCGAACGGCAGCTTATCGAGCTTGTCCGCGCCGGCCAGATAGCGCGCCGCGGCCTCCCGTCGAGAAGAGGGTTGCGTCGATCCGGCGAGCATCGATGCGCTATTGAACTCGGCGACCTCGGGAGCCGCCATCGCGATTTTCAGCGATGGAGCGAGACGCTGCAGCTTCTCCATCTTTGCCGGATCGGATTGCAGATCACCGCCATATTGCTGGCTCAGCGCGAGGAACTGAAGGAAAGCCTCCAGATGTCGGCCCCGATCGGCCGCTGTCCCGATGCGGTCGATCATTTGGTCCACGTCGGGTCTGGGCGGCTTGGCAGTGCCGGCGATGGCGAGCAGCGTCTGGCGTAGCCCGGCACCCTCGCTGGTCTTCGCCTGCGACTGCATCACCAAAGCCGAGACGAGATGCGGCGGCAGGGGATAAGCCACGCCGCGCCGCTGAGGATTGGAGAAGGTGATGACCTCTGTGCTGGAGTGGCCAAGTTGGCGCCGCTCGATGACGAGACGTTCGGGAAGATGACCCGTCTCCAGCAGCGCCTGCCGGACCTGGGGGTGGAGATCAAGATGCCGCGCGAGATAGCGCGCGACGGCCTTCCGCTCGGCCTCGAAGAAAGGGAAGCCGCCGCCGGTTCGGACGACGACCTCATTGCCGAGCCGCCACTCGTTGCCCTGCGCCCTGCGCGATACGACGAGCGGGTCGGAGACCGCGTCTTGGACTGCCAGCTCCTGCTCCGCCCAATATGGCGCGGCCAGCTCGCCCGATTTTGTCCCTGACCCCAGCGCCGCTCTATCAAGAACAGCGCGAAGCAGTCGTCGGTTCGCCAACTCCGCCAGGCGAAAGGCTGGCCCCGCATAACAGCTTTCATTTGCGAATGCCGTATCCCCGGCTCGCCACGTCAGGCTCCGGCACAAGGTGAAATCATCCAGAGCGTGCCCGGTCGATGCGGTAACCTCCACGAAATCGCCAGCGAGCGTGATGGCGCCGGACACCACCTGGGGCGAAGCGCCAGCCGCTGTAATCTCACGCTTGTACTGGATGACGAGCGCGCCGGTCTGCGCCGTCGAACGTGCTGCCCGGACCTGATCGGAACCCTGGTCCGGCGTCGACATCGAGGCCGGCGCGGCAATCGCCGATGAACTCAGCAGTCCCGCCCACAACAGCCACGTATTCCGCAAAGCCCGTCCCTCGGCGCCCGTTCCGCCGATGGGCGTAACATAAGCGGGTCGTTACGCTAACCACGACTTTCAGTCACACGCGAATGCGCGCCTGAAGCAAGAGACACCGCACGATGACCCACCCGTCCGTCCCTGGACGCACGAGACGCTCGCCGTCGTCGAACTGGTTCGTGCCGATATCCACCAGCTCGATCCGCAGGCGACGCGGCGGATGGCTATCATCCTGGTCGTTCAGAGAGGCTCGTCACCCCGCGCCTGACCTGCGATGCCCTCCAGCCTCGCCAGCACCTCCGCCGGGAGCTCCAGAGTCGCCGCCGCGAGATTGTCGCGCAGGTGGTCGATCGACGAGGTGCCGGGGATCGGCAGGATGTTGGGCGACCGCCGCAGCAGCCAGGCGAGCGCGACCTGCATCCCCGTCTTGCCGAGCGATGCCGCCACGTCGTCCAGCACCGCCGATTGTAGCGGCGAGAAGCCGCCGAGCGGGAAATAGGGCACGTAGGCGATCCCGTCCGCGGCGAGCGCGTCGATCATCGCCTCGTCCTCGCGGTGGGCGAGATTGTATTCGTTCTGCACGCAGACGATCGGTGCGACGGCGCGCGCGCGGGCGAGCTGGTCGCGCGTGACCGTGCTTACCCCCAGATGGCGGATCAGCCCCTGGCGCTGGAGATCGAGCAGGGTGGCGAGCGGCGTCTCGATGTCGGCCTCCGCGCCCATGTAGCGCATGTTGACGATATCCATCGTCGCCCTGCCCAGATTGGCCAGATTGTCGTGCAGCCCGCGTTCGAGGTCCGAGGCGGAGGAGGCCGGCAGCCAGTTGCCCTCCTCGTCGCGGCGCGCGCCGAGCTTGGTGACGATGACCAGCCCGTCGGGATAGGGGTGCAGCGCCTCGCGGATGATCCGGTTGGTGACGTGCGGTCCGTAGAAATCGCTGGTGTCGATATGGTCGACGCCCGCCGCGACGCCCGCGCGCAGCACCGCCAACGCGGCGTCATGGTCGCGCGGCGGGCCGAACACGCGCGGGCCGGCGAGCTGCATCGCGCCATAGCCGATGCGGTTCACCGTGAGGTCGGTGCCGGGGAAGGAGAAGCGTCCGCCGAGTCTCTCAGTCGCCATGGTCGTCATTCCTCGATTACGTCAGGTCGTCCGCCGCCGCGCCGATCGCGGCGTAGATCGCGTCAAGGTCGGCGTCGTCGATGCAATAGGGCGGCATCACATAAACGGTGTTGCCGAGCGGGCGGAGCAGCAGCCCGGCGTCGCGGAAGCGCGCGAGCAGGGCGGGGCCGAGATCGGACAGGTAGCGGCCCTGGGGATCGCCCAGCTCGACCGCGGTGACGGTCCCGATCCGGCGCGGGTTGCGCACGGCGGGGTGGCCGGCGAGCGTCGCCAGCCGCGCCGCCTGGCGCGCGCCCAGCGCGGCGACGCGGCCGAGCACCGGCTCCTCCCGCCAGATCGCGAGATTGGCGTTGGCCGCCGCGCACGCGATCGGATTGGCGGTGTAGCTCGACGAGTGGAAGAACATCCGCGCGCGGTCGGTCGAGAGATGCGCCTCGTAGATCGCCGCGCTCGCCATCGTCACCGCGAGCGGCACCGCGCCCCCGGTCAGTCCCTTGGAGAGGCAGAGGATGTCGGGCACCACGCCGGCCTGTTCGCAGGCCAGCAGCGTGCCGGTGCGGCCCCAGGCGGTCATCACCTCGTCGGCGATGAACGGCACGCCATGTCTGGTGCACACCGCGCGCATCGCCGCCAGCGTCGCGGGCGGGTAGGTCAGCATCCCGCCGGCGCCGAGCAGCAGCGGCTCGACGATGAGCGCGGCGGGGCGATCGTCCCGGCATGCCGCCTCGAGCGCGTCGATCGTCGCCTGCCCGGCGCCTTCGCGAGGGTACGGCAAGGTGCCGACGTCGAACAGCAGCGGCGTATAGGCCTGGTTGAACACGCCGCGTGCGCCGACCGACATCGCGCCGATCGTGTCGCCATGATAGCCATGCTCGAGCACGAGGATGCGATGGCGCGGTTCGTCGCGCGCCAGCCAATAGCCGAGCGCCATCTTGAGCGCGACCTCGACGCTGGTCGATCCCGAATCGGAGTAGAAGACATGCGGCAGCGCGGGCGGCATCATCGCCACAAGCCCCTGCGCCAGCGTCTCGGCGGGCGCGTGCGTCCAGCCCGCGAAGATGATCTGGTCGAGCGTGCCCGCCTGTTCGGCGATCGCCGCCATGATCCGCGGCTCGCGATGGCCATGCGTGGTGACCCACCAGGACGAGATCGCATCGACGATGCGCCGCCCGTCCGCGGTATGGAGCGCCGCGCCCTCGCCATGGGTGACCAGCGGTATCGGCTCGCGCAGGCCGTGCTGGGTGAAGGGGTGCCAGACCGCGCTCATCCGAAATCGGCGCGGTTGAAATGCACGGCGAAGGCGTTCGCCAGGATCGCCGCATCGAGATCGCGCAGCAGCGGCAGCCGGCCGAGCCGCCTGACCCGGCCGATCGCGCCGATCGTCGCCTCGCTGTCGGCATTGCCCTCGCCGACGAACGCCACGCCGAGGATCCTGACGCCGCGCGCGCGCAGTGCCTCGATCGAGAGCAGGCTGTGGTTGATCGTGCCGAGCGCGGTGCGCGCGACCAGCACGACGGGAAGCCCCCAGCGCGCGAACAGGTCCGCGAACAGCAGCTCGCGCGTCACCGGCACCAGCACGCCGCCGGCCCCTTCGATCACCAGCGGGCGGATGGCGGGCGGTTCGAGCCGCGCGGGATCGATCGTCACACCGTCGAGCTCGGCGGCGCGGTGCGGCGAGAGCGGGGCGGTCAGCCGATAGGCTTCGGGATGGATCGGTACATCGACCAGCGTCCGCACCAAGGCGGCGTCGCTGCCGTCGTCGAGCCCCGACTGGATCGGCTTCCAGTAGGTCGCGCCGAGCGCGCGCGCGAGCATCGCGGCGACCACCGTCTTGCCGATGCCGGTATCGGTGCCGGTGACGACCAGCGCGGTCATGCCAGCACGCGCGCGAGCGCGGCGGCGAGGCGATCGACGTCGGCGGCGGTGGCGTTGAGCGTCAGCGAGATGCGCAGCCGCGCGGTCCCCGGCGGCACCGTCGGCGGGCGGATGCCGCGCACGTCGAACCCCGCCGCCCGCACGGCCGCGGCGGCGCGCATCGTCGTCGCGTCGTCGCCGAGCATCACCGGCAGGATCTGCGACCCGGTCGCCGCGATGCCGAGCGGGGCGAGCGCCGCCTCGGCATGCGCGACCAGCGCGGCGAGCGCGGTGCGGCGCGCGGGCTCGTCCGCGAGGATGTGCAGGCTCTCGCGCACCGCCGCGGCGATCAGCGGCGAGGGCGCGGTCGAGAAGATGAAGCCGCGCCCGCGATTGACCAAAAAATCGCGCACGATCCGGGGGCCGCAGACCAGTGCGCCCTCGCAGCCCAGCGCCTTGCCGCAGGTGCGCAGCGTGACGACGTCGGCGCGCCCCTCGAGATGCGCGGCGAGCCCGCGGCCGCCCGCGCCGAACACGCCGGTTGCATGCGCCTCGTCGATCAGCAGCACCGCGTCGCGCGCGTCGGCGACGACCGCGAGATCGTCGAGCGGCGCGCGATCGCCATCCATGCTGTAGAGGCTCTCGACCACGATCCACGCGCGCCCGGTGCCGCCCTGCGCGCGCCAGCCGGCGATCGCGTCGGCGACCGCCTGCGGATCGTTGTGCGGCACGCCGCGGGTCTCGGCGCGGGCGAGGCGCATGCCCTCGTGCGCGCTCGCATGGACGAGCGCGTCGTGGACGATCAGGTCGCCGCGCTGCGGCAGCGTGGCGATCAGCGCGGCGTTGGCGGCATAGCCGCTCGAGAAGAACAGCGCGGTCTCGCTGCCGAAATAGGCGGCCGCCTCCGCCTCGAGCGCCTCGTGCTCGGGATCGTTGCCGCGCAGCAGCCGCGATCCGCCCGAGCCGATCGATACGTCGCGGGCCAGCGCGTCGCGCACCGCCTCGCGCAGCCGCGGCGCGCGGGCGAGGCCGAGATAGTCGTTCGACGCGAAGTCGACGCCGTCGCGCGGCGCCAGCGCGCGCAGCCGGCCGCGCGCGGCGAGCGTCTCGAGATCGGCACGATGCGGCGCGAACGGCGACATGCGCGATCGCCTAGCGATTTCGCACGCCATGCGCGATACCCCGCGCGCATGACCGGACCGAGCTGGACCCCCGACCCCGCAAGCGGCATCGCGATCCGCACCGTCCGCGCCGGCGCGATCGACTTCGAGGTCGCCGAGGCAGGGACGGGCGATCATCTCGCGCTCTGCCTGCACGGCTTCCCCGAACTCGCCTATTCGTGGCGGCACCAGATCCCGGTGCTGGCCGCGCTCGGCTATCGCGTCTGGGCGCCCAATCTGCGCGGCTACGGCGCGAGCAGCCGGCCGACGCCGCTCGCCGATTATCGCATGGACCGGCTGACCGACGACATCGCCGCGCTGATCGAGGCGAGCGGCGCCGACCGGGTGACGCTGATCGCGCACGACTGGGGCGGCGCGCTCGCCTGGCAGGCGGCGATCCGCAAGGTCCGTCCGATCGCGCGGCTGGTGGTGATGAACATGCCGCACCCCGCGGGTCTCAGGCACGCGCTGCGTCGTTGGCCGCAGCGGCGGCGGAGCTGGTACATGGCGTTCTTCCAGCTGCCCTGGCTGCCCGAGCATGTGCTTGCGCGCAACGACGCCGCGTGGATCCGCCGCGCGTTCCGCGGCATGGCGGTCGACCGCACGCGCTTCCCGAAGGACGTGCTCGACGTCTATGCCCGTGCCGCTCTTCGACCCGGCGCGTTGACGGCGATGCTCAACTGGTATCGCGCGATGCGGCTGGGTGGCGGGGCGAGCGGCCCGGTCGAGGTGCCGACGCTGCTGATCTGGGGCGAGGCGGACACCGCGCTTGGGCTCGAGACGATCGACGGGATCGAGCGCCATGTTCCCGACATCACGATCAGGCGGCTGCCCGGCGTTTCGCACTGGGTGCAGCAGGAGGCGCCCGAGGCGGTGAACGCGATCCTCACCGAGTGGCTGCCGCGCGGGTGTGCCTGACGGCCTGGGAAGGAGAAGGGACGATGCGCCCGTTTCGGATCACGACGATGCTGCTGGCGGGCATGGCGTCGCTCGCCGCCGGACCTCCGGTCACGACGCTCGACCCTATCGCGATCGCCGTCGCCGACATCGACGCGGTGCTGGGCTGGCCGAAGGGGCACGACGTGCCATGGTGCGACTTCGCCGGCCGACCCGGCGTGGTCGACGCCTCGCGGACCGGCCATGTCCGCCAGACCTTCGTGCAGGATCCCGACGGCTACGGGATCGAGATCAACGATTCGCGCGCGGCGGCGCGTTGACGGATGCGGGGCGGGTCGATCGATCCCCCCTTCCGTGTCGAGCGAACCGAGACACCCGCGCCGACGCTCATGTCGTCCCCTGATCGCGCCCGGAACGACCCGGCCTGGCGGTCACGGAGCCGTCACCAGCCTGTCGATCTCGCCGCGGAGCGTCTCGGGCTTGGTCGTGGGCGCATGGCGCGCGACCACATGGCCGGCGGCATCGACCAGGAACTTGGTGAAGTTCCACTTGATCGCCTTGGTGCCGAGCACGCCGCGCTTTGCGTCGGTGAGATAGCCATAGAGCGGATCGGCCGCGGGCCCGTTGACGTGGATCTTGGCGAACATCGGGAAGGTCACGTCGTACTTCAGCGAACAGAAGTTCGCGATCTCGGCGGCATCGCCGGGCTCCTGCGACCCGAACTGGTTGCACGGAAAGCCGAGGATCTCGAACCCGCGCCCCCCATATTCGCGATGCAACGCCTCCAGCCCGCGATATTGCGGGGTGAAGCCGCATTTGCTCGCGGTGTTGACGATCAGGAGCGCGGTGCCCCGATAGTCGGAAAGCGGTTTGACGGTGCCGTCCGCGAGGCGCGGCGCGAAATCGTGGACGCTGGTCATCCAACCACCATAGCGCCTTTTTTAGTGCATGGTAACGCCCATCGCGTTAGCGGCGGCAGACCGTGCGGCGTTCGTCGCGCGCGATGCCGGAGGCACGATGCCCGACCTCGACGCCAAGCGCCGCTTTCCCGTGCTCGTCACCGGCGGGGCCGGCTATATCGGCAGCCATGCCGTGCTGGCGCTGCTCGATGCGGGCTGGCCGGTGGTGGTGCTCGACAATCTGGTGACGGGGTTCCGCTGGGCGGTCGATCCACGCGCCCAATTCGTCGCGGGCAGCGTCGGCGATCCCGGCATCGTGGCGCGCACGCTCGAAGAGCACGGGATCGGTGCGATCATGCATTTCGCCGGATCGGTGGTCGTCCCCGAGTCGGTCGCCGATCCGCTCAAATATTACGGCAACAACACCGCCGCGACGCGCACCCTGATCGAGCAGGCGGTGGCGGCCGGGGTGCGCCACTTCATCTTCTCGTCGACCGCGGCGACCTACGGCATTCCCGACGAGAGCCCGGTGCGCGAGGAGACGCCGCAGCGGCCGATCAACCCCTACGGCATGTCCAAGCTGATGACCGAGTTCATGCTGCGCGACACGGCGCAGGCGCACCCGCTCAACTATTGCGCGCTGCGCTATTTCAACGTCGCCGGTGCCGATCCGGACGGCCGCACCGGGCAATCGACCGCGGGTGCGACGCATCTCATCAAGGTCGCGGGCGAGGCGGCGACGGGCAAGCGCGATCATGTCGCGGTGTTCGGCACCGACTTCGACACGCCCGACGGCACCGGGGTGCGCGACTATATCCATGTCAGTGATCTCGCCGCGGCGCATCTGCTGGCGCTCGACGCGCTGATCGCCGAGCCCGCGCGCAGCCATCTCCTCAACTGCGGCTATGGCCGCGGCTTCTCGGTGCTCGAGGTGCTCGACGCGGTCGAGCGCGTGTCGGGCGCCGCGATCGAGCGGCGGATGCAGCCGCGCCGGCCCGGCGATCCGGACGCCCTGATCTCGGCCAACGACGCGATCGTGCGGACCTTCGGCTGGCAACCGCGCCATGACGATCTTGATACCATCGTCGCGCACGCGCTCGCTTGGGAACGTCACCTCGCGCGCCGCAACGCAGGATAGGGTAGGAGGCGAGCATGACGATCCTGGTCACCGGCGTCGCCGGCTTCATCGGCAGCCATGTCGCGCGCCGCCTGATCGCGCGCGGCGAGGCGGTGGTCGGCATCGACAACCTCAACGACTACAACCCCGTCGCGCTCAAGCAGGACCGGCTCGCCGCGGTCGCCGCGCAGGCGGGCGGCAGCTTCGACTTCCACCGCATCGACTTCGCGGACATGGCGGCATTGGAAGCGACCGTGGCCGGGCTCGAGATCGATCGGATCGTCCATCTCGGGGCGCAGGCCGGGGTGCGCTATTCGATCACCAATCCGCACGCCTATGCGCAATCCAACCTGGTCGGCCATCTCAACATGCTCGAGCTCGCGCGGGCACGGCGCGTGGCGCACATGGTCTATGCGTCGTCCTCCTCGGTCTACGGGACCAGCCCCGACCTGCCGTTCCGCGTCGAGGCGCGGGTGGATCATCCGATCTCGCTCTATGCCGCGACCAAGAAGGCGGACGAGCTGATGAGCGAGGCGTACGCGCATCTCTACCGGCTGCCGCAGACCGGGCTGCGGTTCTTCACCGTCTATGGACCATGGGGCCGGCCCGACATGGCGGTATGGGGCTTCACCGCCAAGATCCTGGCGGGCAAGCCGATCGAGGTGTTCAATCACGGCCGGATGCGCCGCGACTTCACCTTCATCGACGATATCGTCACCGGCATCCTCGCTGCGCTCGACAATCCGCCACCCGACGACGGCGCGGAGAAGGCGGGCGGCAGCGTGTCGCCGCACCGGCTCTACAATATCGGCAACAACCGCGCCGAGGAGCTCGAGACGCTGATCGCGCTGATCGAGCAGGCGTGCGGCGTATCCGCGATCCGGATCGACAAGGGCATGCAGCCCGGCGACGTGCCCGCGACCTATGCCGATCTCTCGGCGATCGAGCGCGATCTCGGTTTCCGTCCGACGACGCCGCTCGGTGCGGGCATCCCGCTCTGGGTCGACTGGTATCGCGGCTATACCGGCGCGTGATGCCGGACCACGCGGATCGCGGGCCGACCTCGCACGGCTTCCTGTCGCAGCGGCTGCGGCTCAACTATGTCGACTGGGGCAATCCGCAGGCGCCGCTGCTCGTGCTGGTCCATGGCGGGCGCGACCATGCGCGCAGCTGGGACTGGGTCGCGCGCGCGCTCGGCGATCGCTGGCATGTCGTCGCCCCCGATCTGCGCGGTCATGGCGACAGCGCCTGGTCGCCCGACGGCGCATATTCCGCGCCGTTCTTCGTCTCCGATCTCGCGCAGCTCGTCCACCAGCTTGCCGACGGGCCGTGCGTGCTGGTCGGCCATTCGCTCGGCGGCGCGATCAGCCTGCGCTATGCCGGGCTGTTCCCCGAAACGGTGCGCAAGCTGGTGGCGATCGAGGGTCTCGGGCTGCCGATCGACAGCGCCGACCGCGAGACCGAGGAGATGGTCGCGCGCTGGCGCGGCTTCATCGCCGATCGCCGCGCCCTGAGCGCGCGTGCGCCGAAACGCTATCGCTCGATCGACGACGCGCAGGCGCGGATGCGCGCCGAGAACGTCTTCCTGTCGGCCGAGCAGGCGCGCCACCTCACCCTCCACGGCGTGATCCGCAACGAGGACGGAAGTTACAGCTGGAAGTTCGACAATTATGTCCGGATGGGTTCCCCGGTCGATCTCTCGGCCGCGCAGATGCGCGCGCTGTGGCGACGGATCGACTGTCCGGTCTGGCTGGTCCATGGCGCCGACAGCTGGGCCGAGCACCCCGCCACGGGCGGGCGCGCCGCCTGCTTCGGGGATGCGCGAATCGACAGTTTCGAGCGCGCCGGCCACTGGGTCCATCACGACCGGCTCGACGCATTCCTGGCGGGGCTGGAGACGTTTCTGGCTTAGCGCTTCTGCCGTTCCCCGGCCAAGATCGGGGCGCAGGGGGCTGGGCACCGGTGACCCTGGACCCAGGCCTTCGCCGGGAACGACGCGCGCTAGGCGGCGATGTCGTAGGGCTGGATCTCGCCCGAGAGATACAGGCTGCGCGCCTTGGCGCGGCTCAGCTTGCCCGACGAGGTGCGCGGCAGCGTGCGCGGCGGGACCAGCTCGATCACGCAGTTGATGCCGGTGATCGCGCGCACCTTCTCGCGGATCAGGTCGCGCAGCCTGGCGCGCTCGGCGATGTCGGACGTGCGGCACTGGACGAGCACCGCGGGGGTCTCCTCGCCACCCGGCGTGGTGATCGCGAAGGCCGCGATGTCGCCCGCCTTGAAGCCGGGCAGCTGCTCGACCGCCCATTCGATATCCTGCGGCCAGTGGTTGCGCCCGTTGATGATGATCATGTCCTTGGCGCGGCCGACGATGTAGATGTAGCCGTCGCTCAGATAGCCCATGTCGCCGGTGTCGAGCCAGCCGTCGACCATGCAGGCAGCGGTCGCCTCGGCATCGCGGAAATAGCCCGCCATCACGCTGGAGCCCGCGCACCACACCTTGCCGATCGCCTTTTCGGGGAGCGGCGTGCCGTCCTCCTCGCGCACCTGGATCGTCATGCCGCGCACCGGTCTGCCGCAGTTGACGATCGCGCGGTAGCGCTGCGGGCGGTGCGCGTTGGCGTCGCCGCCCGAGAGCTGCGTCTCCTCGACCAGCTCGACGATGATGCCCTCGCCCGGCGGCATGATCGAGACCGCGAGCGTCGCCTCGGCGAGCCCGTAGCTCGGCGTGAACGCGCTGGCGTCGAACCCGGCGGGGGCGAAGGCGTCGACGAACGCCTGCATCACGTCGGGGCGGATCATGTCGGCGCCGTTGCCGGCGAGCCGCCAGCGCGACAGGTCGAAGCGGCCGGCGACATCCGACTGCGAACCGATCCGGCGGGCGCAGATATCGTAGCCGAAGGTCGGCGAGTAGGACAGCGTCGTCCCCGGATTGCGGCTGATCAGGTCGAGCCACGCGAGCGGCCGCCGCGCGAAATCCTCGGTCTTGAGATAGTCGACCGAGACCTGGTTGGCGACCGGCGACAGGAAGCAGCCGACCAGCCCCATGTCGTGATACCAGGGCAGCCACGACACGCAGCGATCGCCGGCGCGGACCAGCATGCCGTGGCCGTGCGCCGCGAGATTGTCGAGCAGCGCGCGATGCGTGATCGCGACGCCATGCGGGAAGCGGGTCGAGCCGCTCGAATATTGGAGATAGGCGACATCGTCGGGCACGGCCCGCGGCAATGCCGCCCACCGCGCGGGGCGGAGCGCGAACGCCTCGTAGGTCGCGCCCTCGACACCGCCCGCCTCGGCCGCGGCGCCGGCCATCGAGGCGAGCTCCTCCGGATAGAGCAGCAGCCTGGGATCGGCGCTCCTCAGCTGCGCCGAGAGCTGATCGATGTACGAACCGCGTCCGCCGAAGCTGGTCGGCAGCGGCAGCGGCACCGGCCATGCGCCGGCATAGATCGCGCCGAAGAACGCCGCCGCGAAATCCGGGCCGGTCTCCGCGACGAGTGCGATCCGTTCTCCCGGGCGCACGCCCGCGGCGATCAGCCGGCGCGCGTGTCCCAGCGCATCGCTGCGCAGTTCGGCATACGGATAGGGCCGGATCAGCGCACCCCGCGCGTCATGGAAGTTGAGCCCGCGCAAGCCTTCGGCCGCATAATCGAGCGCGTCCCCCAACGTCCCGAAATCGGACAGACGCTGCCGCCGATCGTCGCCGGTCGGGGTCTGCAGGAGGCAGGTCTGCGACGAGACCCGGCCCGACGAACTCTGGCCCGACGAGACCGGGACGACACGATGGCTGGTGCTGGCAGTGCTGGCAACGTCGTGACGCACCGACGGCATCTCCTCAAGTTCCTCAACCGGGCCTGATAAACGCCTCGGAACGATCGTCCAAATGCTATCGTAGGCACCAACGCGGCGTTCAAATTCCGGCTCGACTGTGGCACAAACATGGCGCGTGAGCATGCCATCGACAGTGCGGAAGCGGCCGGCGCTCGACGCCGCGGACCTCGAGCGGCTCGCGCTCGATCATGTCGCGCGCTATGCGACCGGGCGTGTGCGCCTGATCGCCTATCTGCGGCGCAAGCTCGCCGAGCGCGGCTGGAACGGCGCGGAACCGCCCGATTGCGAGGGCGTCGCCGCGCGGCTCGAGGCGCTCGGCTATATCGACGATGCCGCGCTCGCCGAGGCGCGCGGCCGCTCGCTCGCGCGGCGCGGGCTGGGCAGGCGGCGCGTCGGCGATGCGCTCGCCGCGCTCGGCATCGCGCCTGTGGACCGCGGCGGCGCGCTGGCGGCGGCGGACGAGACGGCGTGGGAGACCGCGCTGCACTTCGCCAGGCGGCGGCGGATCGGGCCGTTCGCCGAGATCGCGGCGGATGCCGATGCACGTCGTCGCGCGACCGCGGCGATGATCCGCGCAGGTCATGCGATCGACCATGTCCGCAAGATCATCGCGGCCCCACCTGGCGTGGTACCGACCTGGGACGAGTATTAGTTGGCTCTTGCGGCACGTCACAAGATTCCGAATCCAATCCCGTAATAATCGTGCTAAGAACCCGCCCGGGGGGACTATGTGATGCAGGGAAGCGCGCGGGTGGGCAACGAACGGGTCGCGGACCTCGAGATGCTGCCCGTCGGCCTCGAGGCGGGCCCGATCGACGGCGACGTCATGCGTACCGGCACCGGAACGACCGTCACCGTCATGCCGGACGAGGCGCGCGGGACGGACGCGCCCGGCAACGGCTTCGGCACGGTCGGCGGGCTCGATCCCGATGCGATCGAGGTTCATGGCGCGATCAAGTGGTTCGACGCGACCCGCGGGTTCGGCTTCCTGATCGGCGACAATGGCGAAGGGGATATCCTCATCCATTTCTCGGTGTTGCGTGCGCATGGCCGTCGCAGCCTGCCCGAAGGCGCGCGCGCCAGCTGCGTCGCGGTCAAGCGCGATCGCGGCCTGCAGGCGCGCACCATCCTCACCTTCGATCTCTCGACCGCGACCGGACCCGATCTGGAGACCGCGGCGCGGCGCGCGGCGACCCACGTCGATCCCGTGCCGCTGATGGGCGCGGCGCGCGCGCCCGAGCGGGCGCGCGTCAAATGGTTCAATCGGCTCAAGGGCTATGGCTTCCTCGTCCGCGAGACCGACAATGCGGATATCTTCGTGCATATGGAGACCGTGCGCCGCGCGGGCCTTGCCGACCTCCTGCCCGAGCAGCCGGTCCATGTCCGCATCGCCGACGGACCCAAGGGCCCGCTCGCGGTCCTGATCCTGATCGACGCCTGAGAGCTATCCGGAGCGCGACAGAGCGCTTTCCAAGGCCGGAACCGGCTTTCCGGAACGGACCCTGAGCGTCCGTCGCGAACCGGGTGCCCGCGCTTGCCGCCGCCCGCGGTGCGCGCTAAGCGCGGATCATGAGCTTTCTCGAGCGCATGTTCGGCTTCGCGACCTGGTGGAACGGCGCCACCTTCGGCACGCGCCGCTTTACACGGCGGCATGGCGGCAAGGTCGGCGAGGATGCGCTCGGCAACGTCTATTTCCAGGGCGGGGCGGACGTTCACGGCAAGCCGCGGCGCTGGGTGATCTATTCCGGCGCCAATGATTCGAGCCGCGTGCCGCCCGAATGGCATGTCTGGCTGCACGGCACGATCGACGAGCCGCCCGACAAGGCGTTGCCCGCGCCCCGCCCATGGCAGCGCGATCCGATCCCCAACCTGACCGGCACCAACGCCGCCTACATGCCCGCGGGTGCGCTCGAGGCGGGCGGACGCCGCGCCGCCGCGACCGGCGATTACGAGGCGTGGAGTCCCGATCCGGCATGACCAAGGTCATCCGTCAACATGGTGCCGAGGCGCTCATCGGCCTGCTGATCGTCGTGCTGGCGGCGTGGTTCGTGGTGTTCGCCTGGCAACGCACCGGCGGCGGCGCGGCGTACGACGCGATCCCGGTGACGGCGCAGTTCCAGAGCGCGAGCGGGATCAAGGTCGGCACCGACGTGCGGGTCGCGGGCATCAAGATCGGCGCGGTGACCGGCATGACGCTCGATCCCAAGACCTATATGGCGACCGTCGCGCTGGCGCTGAATCCGGGAACGCGGGTGCCGGCCGACAGCAGCCTCGCCGTCTCGTCCGAGGGCCTGTTGGGCGGCAACTTCCTCAACGTCCTGCCGGGCGGCGACGCGACTCCGCTCAAGGCCGGCGACACGATCGTCGACACGCAGGGTTCGCTCGATCTCAACAGCCTGATCGGTCAGTTCATCAACAAGTCCGGCGGCAGTGGCGGCGGTGGCGCCGCGGCGACGGGCGGCACGGGCGCGGCCGCGACCCCGGCGCAGTGAACCGCATCCTCGGCGCGACGCTCGCCCTCGGCATTGCCGGTGGCGTCGCGCTGAGCGCCGTCGCGGCGCTGCAGAACACCACCGACCAGGCGCCCGCGCTGCCGCTCGCCAACGCCGCGGCGCCGAGCGACGAGGCCGGGTCCGCACCCGCCGTGGCGAAGCCCGACCCCGACGCTCCAGAAACCCGGCCCGAGACGCCGATGGCCGATCGCGTCGCGGTGCTCGGCCTGCTCAACAAGCGTAACGGCGAGGCGCGCGACATCACGCTCAAGCCCGGCCAGGCGATGCGCGTCGGCGACGTCGTGGTGCGGCTGCGCGCCTGCGAGAAGACCGGCGACTGGGAGAACGAGCCGCTGACCGGCGCCTTCGTCCAGCTCGACCTGCATGGCCGCGACGACAGGTGGCGGCAGGTCTTCTCGGGCTGGCTGTTCAAGGAAAGCCCGTCGCTCAATGTCGTCGAGGATCCGATCTACGACGTCTGGCCCAAGAGCTGCGCGATGATCCGACCGGATATCGGCCCCGACACCCTGCTCGCCTCAGCCGTCGCGCGTGGCGGCGCCGCGCCAGTCGCCCGGTCGAGCGCGAAGAAGTCTGCGGCGCCCGATGGCGCGCCGGGTGCCGGCGATACCGTCGGCGGTGCGGCGGAGGTTCCCGACAAGGCTTCGTCCAACAGCGCGCGATAATCGGCCCGGCCGATCTCGACCGCGCCCAGCGAGGACAGGTGATCGGTGATGAACTGGCAGTCGAGCAGGGTGTAGCCGCCGCGTCGCAACCGGGCGACGAGGAACGCCATCGCCACCTTCGACGCATCCGCCATCCGGCTGAACATGCTCTCGCCGAAGAACGCGCGGCCGAGGGAGACGCCGTAAAGACCGCCGACCAGCTCGCGGGCGACCGCTCCCTGATGCCAGACCTCGACCGAATGGGCGTGACCGCGCCGGTGGAGCGTGCCATAGGCTTCCTCGATCTGGCCGTTGATCCAGGTCTCGGGCCGGCCGCCGGTCGCCTGCGCGCAGGCCTCGACGATCGCGCCAAAAGCGCGGTCGGCCGTGACCTCGAAGCGATCGGAGCGCAGTCGTCTGGCGAGCGAGCGCGACAGGTGGAAGCGGTCGAGCGGGAGGATGCCGCGCTTCTTGGGTTCGACCCAGAAGATGTCGGGCGCGTCGCGGCTGTCCGCCATCGGAAACACGCCGACCGAATAGGCGCGCAGCAGCAGGTCGGGGTCGATCGGCTCGGCCGCAGCCCTGCGCCCGCGCCCAAGCATCAGGCGGGTCGCCGCGCGGCCGTCGGGCTTGATCGGTGACGATTCATCGAACGTCACACTATGCCCGCGCAGCCCCGCGCGGCAAGCGAATATGGCGCGGCGCGCGGGTGCTTCCCGGCCGCCGCGCGGTCGTTTATCCTGCACCGCATGACCGATACGCTCACCGCGCCCGCCCCCTCCGTCCCCGCCGCCGACATCGCATCGCTCTCACTCGCCGCGTTCGAGCACGATCGCGAATCGTTCGCGCAGGCGCTCGGCCGGTCGTTCGAGCGATACGGCTTCGCGGTGGTGTCCGATCATGGCATCCCGGCCGATCTCATCGCGCGTGCGGAGGCTGCCGCACGCGCGTTGTTCGCGCTGCCCGAGCCGGTCAAGCGCGGCCATCATCGCGCCGGCAGCGGCGGCGCGCGCGGCTACACCCCGTTCGGGACCGAGGCCGCCAGGGATGCGACGGCGGTCGATCTCAAGGAGTTCTGGCATGTCGGGCGCGAGTTGCCCGCGGGGCACCGCTTCGCCGACCGGATGGCGGCCAATCTGTGGCCCGCCGAAGTCGCGGGCTTCCGCGAGACGATGCTCGCGCTGTTCGCGGCGTTCGACGCGTGCGGTGCGCGCATCCTCGAAGGCGTGGCGCGCCATCTCGGCCTCGCGCCCGATTTCTTCGTGGATACCGTGGACGACGGCAATTCGGTGCTGCGCCTGTTGCACTATCCGCCGGTGACGGACGCGGGCGCCTCGATCCGTGCCGGTGCGCACGAGGACATCAACACGATCACGCTGCTGCTCGGCGCGGAGGAGGCCGGGCTCGAGATCCTCGACCGCGACGGGCGGTGGCTGTCGGTGACGCCCGGGCCGGGTGCGCTCGCGGTCAATGTCGGCGACATGCTCCAGCGCCTGACCAACGGCCGCCTGCGCTCGACCACGCATCGCGTCGCCAATCCGCCGGTGGCACGCCGCGGCCATGCGCGCTACTCGATGCCGTTCTTCCTGCATTTCCGCCCGGATTACCGGATCGAGACGTTGCCCGGCTGCATCGACCCCGCGCATCCCGATGCGCATCCCGCGCCGATCACCGCACACGACTATCTGACCGAGCGGCTGCGCGAGATCAGGTTGCTGTGAGGCGGCCGATCACGGCGGCGTCGCCGGCCGTCGCGACGATCGCGCGTGCGGGGCCTGCGCCGATGACGTGGCCCGATCTGGTCGGGCGGCCGCGGCCGAGCGCCGACCGGACGATCGCCTATGGCGCCGATCCGCTCCAGCATGTCGGGCTCTGGCGGCCCGCGAGCGACGCCACGTCCTGTCCGACCGTGCTGATGATCCATGGCGGCTGCTGGCGGACCGATGTCGCGCAGGCCAGCCTGATGAGCTACGTCGCCGACGATCTGCGCGGACGCGGGATCGCGGTGTGGAACGTCGAGTATCGCGGTGTCGACCGGCCCGGCGGCGGCTATCCCGGCACGTTCCGGGATGTCGCGGCGGCGGCCGATCTGCTGGCGCGCGACGGGCCGGCGCTCGGCTTCGACACGCGTCGCGTCGTCGCAGTCGGACATTCGGCGGGCGGCCATCTCGCGCTGTGGCTCGCGGCACGGCCGAAGCTGTCGCGATCGAGCGTGCTGTGGAGCCGTCGCCCGTTGCCGATCGCGGCGGTGCTGAGCCTGGGCGGCCTGCCCGATCTCGCGCTCGCCAGGTCGGATGCGGCCGAGGCGTGCGGCGCGGACACCGTCGACCGGCTGATCGGACCGGTCACACCGGCGCACCCCGATCCCTATGCGGACACGTCTCCGGACCGGCTGCTGCCGCTCGGCGTGACGCAGGTGCTGGTCAATGGCGCCGCGGACCCTATCGCGCCGCCGCGCTTCGCCGCGGCGTGGGTCGCCGGGGCGCGGGCGGCGGGCGACGACGCCGAATCGGTGATGGTGCCGGATCAGGGCCATGTCGAGCTGATCGCGCCCGGCACCCCGGCGTGGGAGCACGCGATCACCGAGATCGAGCGCCTGTCGGGGCGAGGAGGATATAGGCGCCGCGACGGCGCTCGGCCGAGCGCTTGACCGCAATGCCGCCGCCGCAGCTCAGCCGCGGCCGCGATAACCCGGCACGCCCTGATCGGGCACCCACAGGCCTTCGGGGACGGCACCGCTCTGCCAGAACACGTCGATCGGGATGCCGCCGCGCGGATACCAGTAGCCGCCGATGCGCAGCCAGAGCGGCGCCATCTCGGCGACCAGCCGTTCGGCGATGCCGACCGTGCAATCTTCGTGGAAGGCGGCGTGGGTGCGGAACGCGCCGAGGAACAGTTTCAGGGACTTGGATTCGACGATCGTCCCACCCGGCGCATAATCGATGACGAGGTGCGCGAAGTCGGGCTGCCCCGTCACCGGGCAGAGCGAGGTGAACTCGGGCGCGGCGAAGCGCACCAGATAGGGCCGGCCCGGCCGCGGGTTGGCGACATAGTCGAGAACGGCGTCCTCGGGCCGCGCCGGCAGCGGGCCCGACCGGCCGAGATGGGTGAGGCTCATGGCCGCGCACGTAGGCGCGCGGCTTGCGCCCCGCAAGCGGCGGCGCCTATGCGTGCCGTGCGAGGAGAACCCATGGACGATCTGGTCTCGGCCGCCTGGCTGGAGGAGCAACGCGGCGCTGCCGATCTGCGCGTACTCGACGCGACCTATCTGCCGTTCGAGCCCGGGCGCGACGCCGCCGCAGAATATCGCGCGGGCCATCTACCCGGCGCGCGCTTCCTCGATCTCGCGACGCTCGCCGATCCCGACGATCCCCTGCCGTCGACGGTGCCGCCGCTGCGCTTGTTCGTGCGACGCATGGCGGCGCTCGGCGTGGCGCGGGACGACCGCATCGTGCTGTACGACGAGTCGCCGCATCGCACCTCGGCGCGGGCCTGGTGGCTGCTCCGCCTGTTCGGCGCGGAGCGGGTGGCGATCCTCGACGGCGGGCGTGCGGCGTGGCGCGCGGCGGGCCTGCCGCTCGAGACCGGCGAGGGCGGCGGCCGCGCGATCGCGCCCGAGGCGACCCGCTTCGTCGCGCGGGACGAGGCAATGCTGACCTCGTTCGCGGCGATGAAGGCGGCGGTCGCGTCGGGTGCGCAGATCGTCGATGCGCGCGGCGCGCCACGTTTCTCGGGCGCCGAGCGCGATCCGCGCGCGGGTGTCGCGCCGGGGCATATGCCCGGCGCGCGAAACCTGCCTTACGGCCAGCTGTTCGAGGCCGACGGGCGCTGGAAGGCGCCCGGGCGGCTCGCCGGCGCGTTCGCCGCGGCCGGTCTCGATGCGGCGGCGCCCACCATCTTCACCTGCGGGTCGGGGATCACCGCCGCCGACCTGTTCTTCGCCGCCCATCGGCTCGGCTGGACCGACCTTTCGCTCTACGATGGCTCGTGGAGTGAATGGGGCGCGGACCCCGCGACGCCCAAGGAGAGCATGTGAGCGACGACGAGCGGATCGAGACCGTGCTGGCGGAGGCCGGCCGCCGTCCCGAATGGACGCGCGGCGTCGTCAATCCGCCGGTGTGGCGCGCGTCGACGATCCTGTTCGCCGATTGCGCCGCGCTCGCCGCCTCCAGCCGCCGCAACGAGGATGGCGACCTCCATTACGGCCGCCGCGGCACGCCGACGCAATGGGCGCTCGCCGATGCGCTGACCGCGATCGAGCCGGGCGCCGAGGGGACGATGCTCTATCCCTCGGGGGTGGCCGCGGTGGCGTGCGCGCTGCTCACCATCCTCAAGCCCGGCGACGAACTGCTGATGGTCGACAGCGCGTATGAGCCGACGCGCAACTTCTGCCGCGCGGTGCTGGCGCCGATGGGGATCGCCACGCGCTTCTACGATCCGTGCATCGGCGCGGACATCGCCGGCCAGATCGGCGCACGCACCCGCGCGATCTTCCTCGAGAGCCCGGGCAGCCTGACCTTCGAGGTGCAGGACGTGCCCGCGATCGTGGCGGCGGCGCGCGCGCGCGGCGTCGTGACCCTGCTCGACAATACCTGGGCGACGCCGCTGTTCTTCCCCGCGATCGCCGCGGGGATCGACCTGAGCATCGTCGCCTGCACCAAATATATCGTCGGCCATTCGGATGCGATGCTGGGCGCGGTCACGGCCGGTCCGGGCGGTTATGCCGCGCTCAGGCGGACGACGCAGCTGCTCGGCCAGCATGTCGCGCCCGACGATGCCTATCTCGCGCTGCGCGGACTGCGCACGCTGGCGGTGCGGCTGCGCGCGCACGAGGCGGGCGCGCTCGCCGTCGCGCGCTGGCTGGCGGCGCGGCCCGAGATCGCGCAGGTCCGTCATCCCGCGTTGCCGGGTTGCCCGGGGCATGATCTGTGGAGACGCGACTTCCAGGGATCGTCGGGCCTGTTCACGATCGTGCTGGATGGCGGCGATGCGTCCGCGCGCGCGGCCTTGATCGACGGACTCGACCATTTCGGGATCGGCTTCTCATGGGGCGGATTCGAGAGCCTCGCGCTGCCGGTCGATCCCGCCCCCCTGCGATCGGCGAGCGTATGGCAGGCCGCCGGCCCGGCGGTGCGGCTGCATATCGGGCTCGAGCACCCCGCCGACCTGATCGCCGATCTCGAGGCGGGTCTGGCACGCTATCGCGCAGTGAAGGGCGTATAGATTACGGCCCAAGCCGTTTAAATCGCGTAATAAAGTTATAAGGAGTGTTGCGATTGCGCAACGGTTGACGTGTTTCTGGCGTATTACTGTTATCTGACATTGTGCGCTGCGGTGAAACGGCTAGGGGACTTTTGTCCGCGCCCTGTGGTGTCCGGGTCGCGGCCCGAGAGCGCCGCAGCACGGACACGCAGGTGCGGAAGCTTCGATCTCGAAACGAGGGGGGACCTCCATGCGCATCCTATCCGTCCTGCTTGCCGCGTCAGCGTTCGCCGCCATCTCGGCTCCCGCCGCCGCGCAGGACGCCGCCGCTGCGCCCGATGCCGCCGCCGCGCCGGCCAGCCCGTTCACCATCACCGGCGGCGCCACGCTGATCAGCGATTACCGGTTCCGCGGTATCTCGCAGACCAACAAGCGTTTCGCGATCCAGGGCACGCTCGGCGTCAGCCACTCCTCGGGCTTCTATATCGGCACCTGGGGCAGCTCGATCGACGACTATGTCGAGAACGGCGGCGACCAGGAGATCGATCTCTATGCCGGCTGGAAGCACAGCTTCAACGGCACCGCGCTCGATGCGGGCGTGTTGTACTATTACTATCCGGGCTCGGGCGGAATCGATTCGGACTTCTTCGAGCCCTACGCCAATCTCTCGCACACCTTCGGTCCGGTCGGCGTCAAGGTCGGCGGCAATTTCGCGTGGAAGCAGCACGGGCTGGGCGTGCCGAACGACGGCTCGGACCGCAAGTCCGCAGCCTATGGCTATGGCGAACTGTCGGCGGCGATCCCCAATACGGGCGTCACGCTCACCGGGCATGTCGGCCGCTCGTTCGTGCGCAACTATCTGACGTTCGACACGCATTACACCGACTGGAGCGTGACCGCCGCCTATACCTGGAAGGCGCTGACCTTCTCGGCGGCGTATGTCGATACCAACAAGGACTTCTTCAGCGGCGGCCCGCCCTTCTCGTCCAAGGACCGCAACATCTCCAAGACGGGCTTCGTCGGCGGCGTCGCGGTCTCGTTCTGATCCGATCCGGTCCCGGCTCCGGCCGGGACCGGCTGAAACCAAGAAGGGCCGGCCTCCCGCACGGGAGGCCGGCCCTTCTTGGTATCGCCGCGCGCCGTCGCTCAGTGCGGCGTGGCGCCGCTCGGCTGCGGGGTCGATGCGGTGCCGACCGGCGTGCTGCCGTTCGGTGCGGACAGGATCGCCTGCGTCGTCGCGCCCTTGTCGACCACGTCGGTGCCGGGGCTGTCGGCGGACGAGCGGATGCCGCTGTCCTGGATGCCGCCCGCCGAATCGACCAGCGCCTGCTGGCCGGGCGAGGTCGCGGCGCTGCCGCCGAACATCGCCGCCAGCGCCTGCGCGGACGGGCTGATCTCCTGCGGCCGCGGGGCGCCGGGCTTGGGCGGGCGCAGCGCGAAATCGGGCGGTATGGCGAGCGGCGGCGCGCGGGTCACCGCGAACTCGTCGGGCGACGAATTGCCGCCGCGTGCGCCGAACCCGGTCGCCTTGGTATGGGTGCAGCCCGCGAGCACGGCCATCGCCGCCATCGTCCCGACCAGCACTGTTCGCTTACGCATGCATGTCCTCCGCAGGCGCCTTGTCCCTGGGCTCGCGCACGAAGAACGCGCGCAGCACGAGGAGCAGCACGCCGATCGTAATAGCCGCATCCGCGACGTTGAACACCAGGAAAGGGTGCATGTCGCCGAAATGAAGATCGAGGAAGTCGGCGACATAGCCGAGCCGCACCCGATCGGTGATGTTGCCCAGCGCCCCGCCGAGCACGAGCCCGAGCGCCGCGCCGTCCAGCCGATTGCGCTCGCGCCACAGCCAGAACA
Organism: uncultured Sphingomonadaceae bacterium; assembly: GCA_964245815.1. Lineage (GTDB taxonomy): Bacteria > Pseudomonadota > Alphaproteobacteria > Sphingomonadales > Sphingomonadaceae > Solisphingomonas. Next base: position 26,005 of record CAXTNX010000006.1, read on the forward strand.
GCACCGCGATCGCGATGCCGGCGGTGACCAGCACGAGCAGCCAGCGCTCGCCGTCCGACCCGGCGGTGAGGAAGCCCATCGAGATCCCGTAATTCTTCACCCAGGCGAGGCGGAAGACCGGCAGCACCTCGATCGACAGCTTCGCGGGCAGGTCGAGCACGTTTACGACCAGCGCCTTGACGACCTGATCGGCCAGGAACAGCGCGCCGGCGATGCCGAGCCCCAACCGCGGGACGCGATCGATCATCGGACCCCCTCCGCGACGACCATGTCCTCGCAGCGGTTGCACAGCGTCCCGTCCGTGGCGACCTCGGGCAGATGACGCCAGCAGCGGCCGCATTTGTGCCAGTCGGTACGGTGGACGATCACGGTCGGCCCGTGCACCGTCTCGGCGATCAGGACGTCGGAGACGATGAACAGCTCGGTGAGCTCGGACGGCGTCGCGGGCGGGCGCTGCGCCATGCCGATCGCGACGCGCGCCTCGAGGCTCGAGCCCAGCGTCTTGGCGCGGCGCAGCGGCTCGATCTCGGCGGAGACCAGCGCGCGCAGGCGGAGCAGCTCCTCCCAGTCGTCGGCGAGCGCCTGGTTGATCCAGAGCGTGTCGATATCGGGCCAGGTGAGCAGGTGGACCGATCCCGCATCCGGGAAGCGCGTGCCCCACACCTCCTCGGCGGTGAAGCACAGGATCGGCGAGGCATAGCGGACCAGCGCGCCGAACAGCGTGTCGAGGACGGTACGATAGGCCCGGCGGGTCAGCGTGCCCCCTGGCTTGGCCGGGCCCTGGTCGCAATACAGCACGTCCTTGCGGATATCGAAGAAGAAGGCCGAGAGCTCGGCATTGGCGAAATCGGTGAGCGCACGCGCGTAGCGGTTGAACTCGAATGCCTGCGTCGCCGCGCGCAGCTCCTCGTCGAGCAGCGCCAGGCGGTGGAGGACGTAGCGCTCGAGATCGGGCAGGTCGCCCAGCGCCACACGCTCGTCCTCGTCGAAGCCGTCGAGCGCGCCGAGCAGGTAGCGGAAGGTGTTGCGCAGCTTGCGATAGGCGTCCGCCGTGCCGGCGAGCACCTCCTTGCCGATGCGGACATCCTCGAAATAATCGGTCGAGGCGACCCACAGCCGCAGGATGTCGGCGCCGCTCTCGGCGATGATCTTGAGCGGATCGACGACGTTGCCGAGGCTCTTGGACATCTTGCGGCCCTGCCCGTCGAGCGCGAAGCCGTGGGTGAGCACCGCCTCGTACGGCGCTCGCCCGCGGGTGCCGCAGCTTTCGAGCAGCGAGGACTGGAACCAGCCGCGATGCTGGTCCGATCCTTCGAGATAGAGGTCCGCGCGCACGCCTTCGCCGTAGCGCGCCTCGATCGTGAAGGCGTGGGTCGAGCCGCTATCGAACCACACGTCGAGGATGTCGTTGACCGGCTCCCAGCCTTCGCCGGCATGCTCGGGGCCGAGCAGAGCCGTGTGATCGGCGGCGAACCAGGCGTCGGCGCCGCCCTGCTCGAACGCCGCGACGATGCGGGCGTTGACCGCGGGATCGTTCAGATAGTCCCCGGTCCTGGGGTTCAGGTAGAGCGCGATCGGTACCCCCCAGGCGCGCTGGCGCGAGATCACCCAGTCGGGGCGCCCGGCGACCATCGTCCCGATCCGGTTGCGGCCCTTCTCGGGGACGAAGCGGGTATGGGCGATGGCGTCGAGCGCGAGCTCGCGCAGGGTCGCTCCGTTCCCGCCACGCAAGACCCCGTTCGTGCCGAGCGAAGTCGAGGCATCCCCGTCGAGCGCAGCCGAGACGGCTCTCGGCTGCGCTCGGTCCGGTCCCTCGACTTCGCTCGGGACGAACGGTTCGTGTTCTTCGCGGTCGATCTCCGAAGCGATCGGCCTGTCCATCGCGATGAACCATTGCGGGGTCGCGCGGAAGATGACCTTCGCCTTGCTGCGCCACGAATGCGGATAGCTGTGCGGATAATCCGCGCTCGCCGCGAGCAGCGCGCCGGCCGCGCGCAGGTCCGTGCAGATCGGGCCGTCCGGCGCGTTGAGCCTCGGCGCGATCACCGAGCCCTGGCCGCCCAGCCATGCCCAGTCGGCGCGGTACCGGCCGTCGCCCTCGACTGCGAACACCGGATCGATGCCGTTGGCCTTGCACAGCAGGAAATCGTCCTCGCCATGGTCGGGCGCCATGTGGACGAGCCCGGTGCCCGCGTCGGTGGTGACGAAGTCGCCGGGCAGGAACGGGCGGGGCCGCAGGAAGAACTCGGCGAGCGGGTGAGACGAGCTGAGCCCCTCCCCTTCAGGGGAGGGGTTGGGGTGGGGCGCGCCTATCGGCGCCGCGCTCAGTGTCGAGGCCCCACCCCCGGCCCCTCCCCTGAAGGGGAGGGGAGAGAAGCGGCTTGTCATCGGGTGGCGCGCAAACGTGCCGGCGAGAGCAAAGCCTTCGACGTACATCTCAACGGTGTCGCTGTTGTCCGACTCCGAGCCGATGCGTTTCAGGAACGAAGGAACGAGAGGTGTCGCCACGAGGAAACGCTTGCCGCGGTAGGCAGCAAGCGCTGGCTCATCCAACGCACCCGACTTCAGCTCGAACAGAGAATACTCAATCTCCGGCCCGTAAGCTAAAGCCTGGTTCACCGGGATCGTCCACGGCGTCGTCGTCCAGATCACCGCATAGGCGCCGATCAGCTCCGGGATCGGGCTCTCGACGATCTCGAACGCCACGTCGATCTGCGTCGAGACGATGTCCTCATACTCGACCTCGGCCTCGGCGAGCGCGGTCTTCTCGACCGGCGACCACATCACCGGCTTGGCGCCACGATAGAGCTGGCCGGTCTCGGCGAACTTGAGGACCTCGCCGACGATCGTCGCCTCGGCGGCGTGGTTCATGGTGAGATAGGGATCGGCCCAGTCGCCCATCACGCCGAGCCGCTTGAACTGCGCGCGCTGCACGTCGACCCATTTCTGCGCGTACGCCCGGCACTCGGCGCGGAACTGCGCGACCGGCACGTCGTCCTTGTTCTGCTTCCTCGCGCGATAGGCTTCCTCGACCTTCCACTCGATCGGCAGGCCGTGGCAGTCCCAGCCGGGCACGTACGGCGCGTCCTTGCCCGACAAGGACTGCGACCGGACGATGATGTCCTTGAGCACCTTGTTCATGGCGTGGCCCATATGGATGTCGCCATTGGCGTAGGGCGGGCCGTCGTGGAGGATGAAGCGTGTCTGCCCGGCGCGCGCGGCGCGGAGCCGGCCGTAGAGATCGTCCGCCTCCCACTTCGCCAGGATCGCGGGTTCCCTGGCGGCGAGGCCCGCCTTCATCGGGAAGTCGGTCTTCGGCAGGAAGACGGTGTCGCGCCAGTCGCGCCCGGGGGCGGAGGGGGTCGTGTCGGTATCGGCCATGATCGCCCGCGCAGTTAGGCGAGATGCGGGGTGCCGGCAAGGATGGCGCGGGCCTCGGTCACGTCGCGCGCGATCCATTCCTTGAGCTCGGCGAAGCCGGAGAGCTTCACCTCGCCGCGCATCCACGCGATGAACTCGACCCCGATCGTCTGATCGTACAGATCGCCGGTGAAATCGAGGAAGTGCGGCTCGAGCAATTCCTCGGGCACGTCCATGATCGGGCGGATGCCGAGGTTGGCGACACCGTCGAGCACACGCCCGCCCGACAGCCGCCCGCGCACCGCATAGACGCCATAGGCGGGCCGGACATACTCGCCCATCAGCAGGTTGGCGGTGGGGAAGCCGATCGTGCGGCCGAGCTTGTGGCCGTGCTGGACCACGCCCTCGACCGAGAAGGGGCGCGACAACAGGCTGGTCGCGGTCGCGCAATCGCCGCTGCGCAGCGCCGCGCGGATGCGGCTCGACGAGATGGTGCCGTCCTCGTCGATCACCGCCTCGACCGCCTCGGCGGTCACGCCGAAGCCGGCGGCGCTCTGCGCGAGCGTCCCGACGCTGCCGGCGCGGCCGCGGCCATAGGTAAAGTCCTGGCCGGTGAACACCGCCGCCGCCCCGGTGCGCTCGACGATGCGCTCGGCGACGAAGGCGTCGGCGCTCGACGTCGCGAGATCGCGGTCGAAGTTGAACACCAGCATCGCGTCCGCACCGGCGCGACGGAACATGCGCTCGCGCTGGCCGAGCGTGGTGAGCAGGAAGGGCGGCACCCTGGGATCGAACAGGCGGACGGGATGCGGATCGAAGGTCGCGACGATCAGCGGCCGGCCTTCGGCTCCGGCCTTGGCGCGCGCCTTGGCGACGACCTGCTGGTGGCCGCGATGGAAACCGTCGAAATTGCCGAGCGCCAGTACGCCGTCGCGCAGATGCTTGGGTAGGGGGAACTCGTTGGTGAGACGCTCCATGGCGCGCGGCTATAGCAGAGGGGTGCGCGTTGCCAACGGTCAGCCGCGGCGGCGCAGCGTGACGAAGGCATGGCCGGGGCGGCCGTCCGCGGCGGGATGTTCGGCACGTGCCACCTCGTCCCAGTCGGGGCCGGGATCGGGCATGAGCGTGTCGCCCTCCGGCGCGGCATGGACTTCGGTGAGTTCGATACGGTCGGCGCGCGGCAGGAACAGCCGATAGATGTGCGCACCGCCGATCACCGCCACGGTTGGTCCCCCGGCGAGCGCCAGCGCCGCGTCGACGCCGTACGCGACCTCCGCTTCGGCTCGCGCCCATCCGGCATCGCGGGTCAGCACGATGTGGCGGCGGCCGGGGAGCGGGGCGGGGAAGCTCTCGAACGTCCTGCGCCCCATCACCAGCGGCAGGCCGGCGGTCATCGCCTTGAAGCGCCTGAGGTCGGCGGGCAGCCGCCACGGCAGACCGCCATCGACACCGATCACGCCGTTGTCCGCACGGGCTGCGAAGACCACGATCTCGGGCGCGCTCACACCGCCACCGCGGCCGTGATGCGGGGATGCGGATCATCGCCGGCGATCCCGAAACCCGCGGGGTCGTAGCGGTCGATGGCGTCGGGCCGGCGCGGGATGGTCAGCGTCAGCGGACGATACCGCGGCGGTTCCGCGCACAAGCGACAGCCAGACAGTCTCGACAGGCCCGTCGTTACCGTGCGCGTGTCCCTTGGAGAGCCTTCTGCGTACATCTCGCGCTTATAGAAGGGCGCTGTGCACCTTCCAAGCGGATGCGACCACGGCGACCTCGCGATGGAGGCGCTCGAGATGCTATTCCTCCGCATGGCCGAACCCGCCATGCGTGGCGATCGATTGCCGGCAGCTGTCGTGGCCGCTCGCGCGGCGAGGAGCTTGGCGGCATTGGCCCGGCGCCGCAGGGCAGGCCGGAATCAAAAGGCTCGGCGGCGCGCATGGTCATGTGCCAGGCGGATCCGAGATGCATCCAGCGCCCGGTCGGTTCGATTACACCGCCACCGGTGCGGCGATGTGCGGATGGGGATCGTAGTCGACGACCTCGAAGTCCTCGATCCGATAGTCGAAGATCGTCTCGGGCCGGCGCAGGATGTTGAGCTTGGGACGGCCTCGCGGCAGACGCGACAGCTGCTCGGCGACGAGGTGGCCGTGGTTGAGGTAGACGTGCGTGTCGCCCCCGCTCCAGATGAGCGCGCCCGGCTGCAGGTCGCACTGCTGCGCGACCATGCGCAAGAGGAGCGCTGCGGAGAATCCGTTGAAGGCGAACCCGAGTCCGAGATCGCAGGAGCGTTGCCAGAGCATGCACGAGACGCGGTCGCCGGCGACGTGGAACTGGTAGGTCATATGGCAGGGCGGCAGCGCCATGCCGTCGAGTTCGGCGACGTTCCAGCCGGTGAACACATGGCGACGCGACGCCGGGTCGGACCGCAGCCCCTCAACGAGCGCGGAGATCTGGTCGATGCCGCGCTCCGCGCGCCGGTAGAGTCCGTCGCCGACAGCATCGTAACACGGCCAGTCGACCCATTGCTTGCCGTAGACCGGGCCCAGATCGCCCCATCGTGCGGCGAACGTGTCGTCGTCGATGATTCGCCGCTCGAACGCGTCGCGGTCGATCCCATCGCCGGTCTCGGCGCGGTAGCGCGCCAGGGGCCAGTCGGTCCAGATGTGAACCTTCTGCTCGACAAGCGGCCGGATGTTCGTGTCGCCAGACAGGAACCAGAGCATCTCGCGCGTGGCGATCTTCCACGCGACGCGCTTGGTGGTGAGCAGCGGCACGGCGCCATCGGAAAGGTCGAACCGCATGGTCTCGCCGAACAGCGAGCGCGTTCCGACGCCCGTCCGATCGCGCCGCTCGTCGCCATGCTCCCATGCCTTGCGCAGGAGCCGCAGATACTGATCCTCGTAGTGCGGTTCCGACAAGATGGGCGGGGCCTCCCTCCGGCAGCACCGATCTCTAGCGCCCCGCTGGACGAGATCAACACCATCCCGCATCCGCCTGCGACCGCCGTCACCGCCGCCGTGCGTCACGCGAAGAGGTGAGTGACCTCCGCCCCGGGCAGCGCCTCGTCGATCAGCACCTGGCGATGGCAGTGCGCCGGTTCGCGCTCGAAGCAGAGCAGCGCGGACGGCTGCTCCGTCGCCAGCGCACGCAGTCGCTCGACCGCGACGAGCGCCGCGGGATCGCCGAGCACGCCGCGATAGATCGCCGCCATCGCGTCGTGCCGCCCGCGCCGCGCCGCCTCGCGGCCCTCGGGCGGGGTGCCGAGCGGCTTCAGATGGACATAGTCGATGCCGTGCCCGGCCAGCGCGCCGCACAGCGGCGTCCTGGAGAAGCCCGGCCGGCGCGACAGCGGCAGCGCACGCACGTCGATCAGCCGGGTGACTCCCGCCGCCGTCAACGCCGCGATCAGCGCGTCCTGCGTCGCGCCCTCGTAGCCGATCGTGAACAGCCTCACGCCAGCCGGCGCAGCTGGAGCGCGGCGAGGATCGTCACCACGCCGCCGACCAGGAAGCTGATCGCCACGACCAGCCCGACCAGTTGCGCGCCGATCAGCGGAAACACCACCAGCAGCACCGCGAACAGCAGGTTGATCGCGCCCGCCAGCCCGAGCAGCGTGCGCACGCGTCCGGGGTGGGTGCGAGCGGCCGCGAGCAGCTCGGCGACACCGCGCACCGCCAGCCAGATCGCCAACGCGTAGGTGATGCCGATCGCGCCGATCAGCGGCTGGTCGAGCAGGACGATGCCGATCACCAGCGAGGCGATGCCGTACAGCAGATCGATCGAGCGCCGGTGGCGGCTGCGCGTGCGGATGCCCGTCACGATCCCAGCGATCCCCGCGATCAGCAGCAGCCAGCCGAGGACGATCGCGACCGCCACCGTCGTCGCCAGCGGCGCGGCGAGCGAGAACAGCCCCGCGAGCACCAGCACGATCCCGCTGGCCAGCGTCCAGCCCCAGCCCTGCGGCGCTCCCGCGACGATGGCGGCGGTGGGCGCCTGGCCGGTCTCGAACATCGCCATGTCGTGCCTTTCGCTGTCGCATCGGGAACGTGGCGCGATCCACGGCGGTTCCAACCGGCCGGTCGCTGGGCTAAGGCGCGGCGATGCACGACATCCATGTCATCGGCGGCGGTCTCGCCGGGTCCGAAGCCGCCTGGCAGCTGGCGCAGGCGGGCTTTACCGTCCGCCTGTCCGAGATGCGCGGCGTCGAGCCGACGCCCGCGCACCACACCACCGATCTCGCCGAGCTGGTCTGCTCGAACAGCTTCCGCTCGGACGATCCGGCGCGCAACGCGATCGGGCTGCTCCATGCCGAGATGCGCGCGCTGGGTTCGCTGATCCTGCGCCAGGCCGACGCGCATCGCGTGCCCGCGGGCTCGGCGCTGGCGGTCGACCGCGACGGCTTCGCGGCGAGCGTCACCGCCGCGATCGCGGCGCACCCGCGCATCACGCTGGTCCGCGAGCGGATCGACGCGCTGCCGGACGGCCCCGCGATCGTCGCCACCGGCCCCCTCACCGCCGCAGCGCTGGCGGCCGCGATCGGCGCCGAGACCGGCCGCGACGCGCTCGCCTTCTTCGACGCGATCGCGCCGATCGTCCACCGCGACAGCATCGACATGGAGAGGTGCTGGTTCCAGTCGCGCTGGAACAGAGGCGACGGCAAGGACTACATCAACTGCCCGATGGATCGCGCGCAATACGCCGCCTTCATCGGCGCGCTGCTCGGCGGCGAGACGTCGGAGTTCAGGGAGTGGGAGCGGGACACGCCCTATTTCGAGGGCTGCATGCCGATCGAGGTGATGGCGGCGCGCGGCCCCGAGACGCTGCGATTCGGGCCGATGAAGCCGGTCGGGCTCGACGATCCGCGCACCGGGCGCTGGCCGCACGCGGTGGTGCAGCTGCGCCAGGACAACGCGCTCGGCACGCTGTGGAACATCGTCGGCTTCCAGACCAAGCTCAAACATGCCGAGCAGGTGCGCGTGTTCCGCACCATCCCCGGCCTGGAGAACGCCGAGTTCGCCAGGTTGGGCGGGCTGCACCGCAACACCTTCATCCGCTCGCCCGTCCTGCTCGACGACGCGCTCAGGCTGCGCTCGCGCCCGAACATCCGCTTCGCCGGGCAGATCACCGGCTGCGAGGGCTATGTCGAAAGCGCCGCCATCGGCCTGCTCGCGGGCCGTTTCGCCGCCGCCGAGCTCGCCGCGGGGACGCTCGCGCCGCCGCCGCTCACCACCGCGCTCGGCGCGCTGCTCGGTCATATCACCGGTGGGGCCGAGGCCGACATCTATCAGCCGATGAACGTCAATTTCGGCCTGTTCCCGCCGCTCGAGGGCCGCAGCCGCAAGGCCGACCGCAAGGCCCTGATGAGCGCGCGCGCCGAGGCCGATCTGGCGGCGTGGCGGGGGATGGCCGCGGCGTGAAGGAGGTCGCTATCGGATCAAAGCACTGTGTTCCCGTTCTCGCGGGGACGATGGAAGAGGCGTAGTCACTGCGCCTCGTCCTCCCCGCCCTGCTGCTGGGGCGTCACGCTCCCCGTCGGCGGGCAGCGCGGCCTCGTCTTGCGCGTTACGCGCGTCGTGGCAAACTCGGTCGCGTCGAGCGCGCCCGACCTGTCCGCGTCGGCGGCGGTGAACCTAGCCGCGGTCTTGACCACATATTCGTCGAACGACAGCTTGCCGTCATGATCGGTGTCGAGCCTGGCGAACGCCTTGCGCCGCGCGGCGAGATACTCGTCGCGGCCGACCTTGCCGTCGCGATCGTGGTCGTAGCGCGAGAAGCGCTTCTGCTCGCGCGTCGCCTCGCTCGCCTGTGGCGGATCGGCGGGCGTCTGCGTCGCCGCGGACGGCACCAGCGCGGCGAGCAGCGCGGGCGGCGACGGCAAGGCGCGACGATCGTCGTGCGCCAGCCCCGTCCACAGGAAGAAGCCCGCCGCGACCAGCAGCAGCGTCGATGCCACACCCGCCAGGAACCGCGCCATCGCCTCCTCCCCGTTGCCCGGCAACGCTAATACGCGGCGCGCCTTCCGCCAAGCGGTCAGCGGCCGGTCAGCTGGTGACGCAGCGCGCGCAGCACGCGGCGCCGCGGCGAGAGCGGCGCGGGCGCGCTCGTATCGGCCAGCGCGAGCGCGGCGAGCTGGCCGAGCGGCCGCAGATGGCGCGGCCAGCGCGTCGCCATCGCCACGGCCAGCGCGGTCCGCGCGTCGGCGCGCAGCGCCGCGAGGCGCTCGGGCCGATCGACCCGACGCGCGAGACCGGCGAGCGCCCAGCCCGTCCCCGCCCGCGCCAGTCGCGGCGCATCCCCGGGGGTCGCGTCCAGCTGCTTCCCGGCGATCGCGAACAGCCGCGCGCCGCGCTCGCGGGCATGACACGCGACCGCCTCCCGACCGAGATCGGGATCGTCGAGCAGCGCCTCCCACCCGGCGGCCATCGCCGCCAGCCCGCCGCCCGACAGCCCGCATGCCTTCAGCGCGGCGAGCAGCGGCTCGGCCGGCGGCGGCGCGCCGTCGAGCGCGTCCAGCGCATCGCGCCACCACACCAGCCGCATCAGCCCGATCGTCGGCTCGCGGGCGCGCGCGACGATGCCGGCCAGCCGCTCGTCGAGCGCGAACAACGCGTTCAGCGCGGCGCGCCGCGCGATCGGGACATAGCCGATCGCCAGCGCACTGTCGGGCTCGAAGAGGTCTTGACCGGCCATCACCGCTCCACCCTGCGCGGGCGCCCGGCCGATGGCAAAGCCAGCGAGCGCGCAGGCCTTACATTCACGCGGCTTTAAGTTTTTTAGACGAAGGCCGTACGAGGAGGAACCGGGTGTCCCACACGATCGCACGTTCGCCGCATGCCGCCCATCGCGATGGTGGCCGTCTCGCGTCGCGACTGCTCGCGAACCGCAGCGGCAGCGCCACGCTTCAGTTCGCCTTCGTCGCGGTGCCGCTGATCGCGCTGCTGCTCGCGTCGATCGAGACCGCGTTGCTGTCGTTCACGCAGCAGGCGATCGAGACGGCGGCGGAAAGCGCGGCGCGGTCGATCACCACCGGCGCGGTGCAATCCGCCCAGATGACCCGGCAGCAATTCCACGATTCGGCATGCACCACCCTGCCATCCTATCTGTCCTGTGCGAAACTCATGGTCGACGTGCAAAAGGCATCGAGCTTCAGCGCCATCGGCACGGCGCCGCCGACGATCACCTATGACAGCAACGGCACTGTCACGAATACGTTCGCCTTCGCTGCCGGCGGCGCCGGCGATATCGTGATCGTCCGGCTGATGTATCTCTGGCCGGTGTCCGTCGGGGGCTTTGGACTGGGCCTCAACAGCGCCGGGCGGAAGACCAATCTGATCGTCGCGACCAACGTCGCCAAGACCGAACCGTACACGTCATGACGAGGCATTGCGGCCGCCCGACCCGCGCTACCCGTCATGTCCTGTTTCGCGACGCATCGGGCGCCGCGCTCATCGAGTTCGCGATCGTGCTTCCCTTCATGCTGACACTGTATCTCGGCGGCTTCCAGCTGATGGATGCGATCTCCTGCAATCGCAAGGTCACCGTCACCACGCGCGCCGTTGCCGATCTGGTCTCGCAATCCAACGTGGTCAGCACGAGCGACATCGATCAGATCCTGAACGCGTCCGCGCAGATCATGTACCCGTTCCGGACCGCCAGCGCGATCATCCGGGTGAGCGAGATCAAGACCGACGCGTCCGGCAACAGCAAGGTCGTCTGGAGTCGGGCGATCAACGGGAGCGGTTATGCCCCGGGTACCAGCTTCACCGTGCCCAGCACCATCCGATCGACCAACAACGCGCTGATCTATGCCGAGGTGCGCTACAGCTACACGGCGCCGGTGACCAGCTTCGGCCTGCTCGGGCCGCGAACCCTTTCCCAGACCATCTACATGGTGCCGCGCAGCACGCCCACCGTCGACTGCTCCGATTGCGCCACGACCTGATCACGGAACCATCGTCATGATCTTCGCCCGCATCGCCCTCGCCCATGTCCGATCGCTGCTGCGCGACGCGCGGGGCAACGTGCTGCTGCTGTTCGGTCTGGCGTTGGTTCCGTTGACCTTCGCGACCGGTATGGGGATCGATTACAGTCAGGCGATGCGGCTCCAGACCAAGCTCAACGCCGCCGCCGACGCCGCCGCGCTCGCCGCGGTCTCGGGCAGCACGATGCGGCAATCGAGTGCCACGGCGTGCACCCTCGCGCGCAACATGTTCGTCCAGCAGGCGGCCAACCAGGCGGGCTTGATCCTTGATACCAGCAATGCGGCGCAACTCATCATCACGATCAAGGACAGCACCAGCGCGACGGCGAGCACGACGTCGACCTGCGCGTCCGGTTCGACCGCGACGACGGCCAGCTACAGCAGAACCGCCACGGTCCGCTACGTCGGGAAATCCCAGAATACGTTCGCCGGAATCCTGGGGATGGCCACGCTGACCGTCCAGGGCACGTCGCAGGCCAATTCGGCCGTGGCGCCGAACATCGATTTCTATGTGGCGCTCGACACCTCGCCGTCGATGGCGATCGCCGCGACGCAGAGCGGGATCGACACGATGGTCGCGAACACCTCCGCCCAGCAGAACGGCTGCGCGTTCGCGTGTCACCAGACCCAGCCCAACACGGGCGACAACGCCGGCAACCCGATCAATCCCAGCACCGGACGACCGATCGACAACTATGCGCTCGCGCGGCGGCTGAACGTGGTGTTGCGGACCGATCTGGTCACGCGGGCGGCCGCGAATCTGATGGATGTCGCAGCGACGACGTCGCAGACCAACGGTGCGTCGTACCGCATGTCGGTCTCGACCTTCGACACCGCGTTCCGCACCGTCCAGAGCATGACGAGCGACCTCGCCGCCGCCAAGACGGCGGCCGCGGCGACGACGATGCAGGTCGTCTGCCAGGAAAACCAGCTCGTCTGCGGGACCTACAACTTTGACATGAACACCAACTTCACCGCGATGCAGAACGGCCTGAGCGGCATCCTGACACCGCCCGGCAACGGCACGCGGCTGGCCGGGGACCGGCCGCAGGGCGTGATCTTCATCGTCACTGACGGCGTGCGGGACGAGGCACTCGGCAACTCGCGCTGGATCGGTCAGCTTGAGCGGCCCAACACGAGCGATCCGGATATCTGCGAGAACGCGAAGGCCGGCGGCTATCGCATTGCGATCCTCTACACCTCGTACTTCCCGCTGCCCACCAACTCCTTCTACAACAGCTTTGTCGACCCGTTCCAGTCGCAGATCTCGCCCAATCTGAAGGCGTGCGCGTCGCCGGGACTGTTCTATGAAGTCTCCACGGGCGGCGACATCTCGACGGCGCTCGCGCAGCTGTTCCAGTCCGCGGTGGCCACGGCGCACCTCACCAAGTGAGGTGAGCCGTCGGCGACGTCATCTGTAGCACACGGTCCGCGCCGCCTTGACGATGTCGTCGACCTTGACCAGCGCGAGCTTCTCGAGATTGGCGGCGTAGGGCATCGGCACGTCGACGTTGGTGACGCGCAGCACCGGCGCGTCGAGATCGTCGAAGCCCTCTTCCATCGCCAGCGCCATGATCTCGGCGGCGATCCCGCAGGTCGGCCAGCCTTCCTCGACCACGACCATGCGATTGGTCCTGGCGAGCGATGCCAGCACGGTCTTGCGGTCGAGCGGGCGCAGCGTGCGCAGGTCGATCACCTCGGCGTCGATGCCGTCCTCCGCCAGCCGCCCGGCCGCATCCAGCGCCAGCCCGACGCCGATCGAATAGCTCACCAGGGTCACGTCCCTGCCCGGCCTGGCGATCCGCGCCCTGCCGATCGGCAGCACCCAGTCGTCGACCCTGGGCACCTCGAAGCTCTGGCCGTAGAGCAGCTCGTTCTCGAGGAACACGACCGGATCCTGGGTGCGGATCGCGGCCTTGAGGAGCCCCTTGGCGTCGGCGGCGGTATAGGGCGCGATGACGATCAGTCCGGGCACGGACGCATACCATGGCGCGTAGTTCTGCGAATGCTGCGCGCCGACGCGGGCGGCGGCGCCGTTGGGGCCGCGAAACACGATCGGGCAGCGCATCTGGCCACCCGACATGTAATTGGTCTTGGCGGCCGAATTGACGATGTGATCGATCGCCTGCATCGCGAAGTTGAAGGTCATGAACTCGACGATCGGACGCAGCCCGCCCATCGCCGCGCCGGTGCCGATGCCGGCGAACCCATATTCGGTGATCGGCGTGTCGATGACGCGCGCCTCGCCGAACTCGTCGAGCAGGCCTTGCGTGACCTTGTAGGCGCCCTGATATTGCGCGACCTCCTCGCCCATCACGAACACGCGCCCGTCGGCGCGCATCTCCTCCGCCATCGCGTCGCGCAGCGCCTCGCGCACCGTGGTCTTGACCATCGCGGTGCCTTCGGGGACTTCCGGATCGGCGCGGTCGAGCGCCTCGCCGGCGGTCGAGGCGGCGACGAGATCGCGCGCGCCGGTCTCCATCTTGTGCGGCGTCGTGCTCTCGGAGGCGAGCGCCGTCTCCCTCTCCCCGCTCGCGGGGGGAGGGCCGGGACGGGGGGGTGTCTCGGGAGCCGTGAGGTTCCGTGCATCCCCCTCTGCCAGCGCTTTCCCCTGAGGGGAAGCGGGCTTGTCGTCCTCGCCGTCGGCCAGCAACGTCGCGATCGGGGCGCCAACCTTCACCCCGTCGGTGCCCTCGGCGACCAGGATCCGCGCGATCGTGCCTTCGTCGACCGCCTCGAACTCCATCGTCGCCTTGTCGGTCTCGATCTCGGCGAGGATGTCGCCGGACTTCACCGAATCGCCCTCCTTGACCAGCCACCTGGCGAGCGTGCCCTCCTCCATGGTGGGCGACAGCGCGGGCATCCGGAGCTCGATCGGCATGTCAGTAGCGCTCCACCAGCACGTCGGTATGGAGCTCGCGCGGATCGGGCTCGGGCGATTGCTCGGCGAAGTCGGCGGCGTCCGACACGATCTGGCGGATCTCCTTGTCGACGCGCTTGAGCTCGTCCTCGCCGACGCCCAGCGCGCCGAGCTCGCGCTTGACGAGATCGATCGCGTCGGACTGGTCCTTCATCGACTGGACCTCTTCCTTGGTGCGGTACTTGGCCGGATCCGACATCGAATGGCCGCGATAGCGGTAGGTCTTGAGCTCGAGCACGATCGGCCCCTTGCCGCCGCGCACCCACTCGAGCGCAACCTCGGCGGCGCCGCGCACCGCGAGCACGTCCATGCCGTCGACCTGGAGCCCGGGCACGCGGAAGCTCTCGCCGCGGCGATAGAGCTGGTCCTCGCTGCTCGCGCGGTTGACCCGCGTGCCCATCGCGTAGCCGTTGTTCTCGATCACGAAGATGATCGGCAGCTTCCACAGCTCGGCCATGTTGAGGGTCTCGTAGACCTGGCCCTGGTTGGCCGCGCCGTCGCCGAAATAGGCCAGGCACACCCCGCCGTCGCCGCTGTACTTGTGCTTGAAGGCGAGCCCCGCGCCGAGCGAGACCTGCGCGCCGACGATGCCGTGCCCGCCGTAGAAGCGCTTCTCGGTCGAGAACATGTGCATCGAGCCGCCCTTGCCCTTGCTGATCCCGGCGGCGCGGCCGGTCAGCTCGGCCATGATGATCTTGGGATCGAGGCCGTAGGCGAGCATGTGGCCATGATCGCGATAACCGGTGATGACGCTGTCCCGGCTGTTGTCGAGCGCCGACTGGAGGCCGACCGCGACCGCCTCCTGGCCGATATAGAGATGGCAGAAGCCGCCGATCAGACCGAGCCCGTAGAGCTGGCCGGCGCGCTCCTCGAAGCGGCGGATCAGCACCATCTGGTGGTAGAACGCGGTCAGCTCGGCCTTGCTGGCCTGATATCGTCCGGGCTCGGCCGGCCGCTCGCGATTGGGAAGCGCGGCGGCATCCGCCGGGGCGGCGGGCGGGCGAGGCGGACGGGCCAAGGGGAGCGCCTTTCGGTTCGCGTGTCGATCGGCCGCGATATAGGCGGCGGCGGCCCCTCTACGCAACGGGGACGCCCGAGGTCTAGACCGTCGGACCGGGTTCCGGAAGCCCGAGCCGGAGCGCTACCGCCTCGATCGCCTCGCCCGGGCGGATCAACTGCCATTCTCCCGGCCGGCTGGTGTCGACCGCCACGACCGCGCCCCTGGGACAGAGCTTGAGGCAGCCGGTCTCGACGACGCCATAGGGCAGCCGATAGGCCTTGCCCTTGCCGGCGCGCTTCCTGAGCAGCTTGGCGAGCGCGGTCCTGCCCTTGGGACCGAACCCGCCGCCGATCTTGCGGCTGCACTTGCTGCACACCAGCACCGCGCCCCGCCAGCGGGTCGGCACCATGGATCGCTTCGTCACCTTGCTCATCGCGGGATCAGACTCGCGACGGCGGACGTCGTTCCTCGGCGCTGCGCAGCACGTCCCACGCCGCCTGCACGGTGCGGAAGCGCTCGGCCGCCTCGGCATCGCCCGGCCGGACATCGGGGTGGTTGGCCTTGGCGAGCCGCCGCCACGCGATCTTGGCCTCCTCGAACCCGGCATCGACCTCGAGCCCGAGCGTCTCGAGCGCGCGCAGCTCGTCGCGCGATCGCGTGCCGTCGCCGGGACCGGCCCAGCGATTGTATGCGGCATCCGCATAGCCCGAGGCATCGCGCCGCTCGTCGGCCTCGCGCCTGGCGGCTTCCTCGGCGGTCAGGCCTTCGAAATAATTCCAGTTGCGATTGTATTCGGCGGCATGCGTCTCGCAGAAATACCAGCGCTCCGGGCTGTTGGGCGATTTGGGCGCGGGGCGGTCCCCGGGCTGGTCGCAGCCGTCGCGATCGCACATCCTGACACGCGTCGCGCCGCGCTCGCTGCCATAGCCGCGCCAGCGGGGAAATCCCCAGTCGTTCGAGCGCGTATCGCGGACCATCGCCGCCCATGTAGGCGAACGTCCGGGGATTCGCGACCCGGCCGCGCCGCTAAATCAGCGGCGCCGGATCGCGACCACGAGATCGACGACGCCAAGCAGAACCAGCGCCGCGACCGGCGCGAGCAGGATCGCCGGCCCGTAGCCCAGCCGGCCGAACCCGCCGGCGAAGCTGCCGGCAAGCAGCGCCGCGACACGCGCCAGGTTGAAGCCGGCGGCGGCGCCGGTGCGCTCGCGTCCGCCGAGCCCGGCCAGCGCGATGCCGAGCCTGACCAGCGCGCCGGTCGCATAGGTGGTGCCGGGCGACGACCGGTCCGCCCGCAGCGTGACGATATTGGCGAGCCCCATCGCGACCGGCAGCAGGACGATGCCGGTCATCGGCCGCGCGCTCCCGAGACCCGCATATGCCAACGCGATCAGCACCGCCTCGACGATCAGCAGCGCCGCGGCGGCGATGCGCCCGGCCTTCTCGGCGATCATCGTCCCGATGGTGGCGCCGGCCACGAACAGCGCGACGAGACCGGCGGGCAACGCGACGCCGGCGAAATCGCGATAGGCGAGCAGCAGCCCGATCTGGGTGACGTCGCCGCTCATATAGGACACGAAATAGCGGCCCATCTCGGCGAAACCGACCGCGTCGACGCAGCCGGCGATCACGAGCAGGAGCAGGACGGTGGCCTTGCGGTCAGGCGTCGGGCTTTCGAGCATCGCCGCCTGCTAGAGCGTCGCGGGGAAAAGCGCCAGAGGGCCTGTAAGCCGGGTTCTGTCCACCGCGCCGGGGCGCGGATGGGCGACCATTCCTCTAGGGCCGGGATCGCTCCCGGCCTCGAGCGACCAACCCGGATCGCGGGGCGGGACCAGCCCCTGAACCCGAAGGCTCTCGCGATCCCTATTCGGTCTTGCTCCCGGTGGGGTTTGCCGTGCCGTCCCGGTTGCCCGGTCCGCGGTGCGCTCTTGCCGCACCGTTTCGCCCTTGCCCGGCCGAAGCCTGGCGGTCTGTTTTCTGTGGCACTGTCCCTGGGGTCGCCCCCGCCGGGCGTTACCCGGCACCGTGGTTCCCGTGGAGCCCGGACTTTCCTCCCCTCGCCGAAGCAAGCGGCGGCCGCCCGGCCCTCTGGCGGGACGGCTCTAGCATCGGCGTGCGACGACCGGTAGCCCCTCCCTTCCCGGGAGGAGAGAGCCTGTCACTCCCCCTGCTGGCGGAGCGCCGCCGCCTTGTCGCCGCCGGTCAGCAGCGAGAGCAGGATCGCGCGGGACTGGCCGTCGATCACGCCGTCCAGGATATTCGGGCGGTAGCGCCGCTGGAACGCGACCACCGCCTTCTCGGGATCGGTGATGTCGTAGCCGAAGCGTTCGAGCGCGAGCAGGAAGCCGCCGTCGGTCCAGTGCGGATCGACCAGATACTTGTACGGCCGCGGCAGCGCGAGCCGCAGCCTGGCGAGCCGCTCCCAGTCGAACAGCTCGCCCGGGTCCTCCTTGCGGGCGGGCGCGACGTCCGAATGACCGACGATGTTGCCGCGCGTGATGCCGTAGCGCTGCGTGATCTCGGCGACCAGCGGGATCAGCGCCGCCATCTGCGCCTCCGGGAAGGGCCGATAGCCATGCTCGTGACCGGGATTGACGAGTTCGATGCCGATGCTCGCCGAGTTCACGTCGGTGATGCCGCGCCACCGGGATTTGCCGGCGTGCCAGGCGCGCTTGTCCTCGTCGACCATGCGGACGACCTGGCCGTCCTCCGCGACGAGATAGTGCGTCGAGACCTCGGACGCCGGATCGCACAGCCGCTGGATCGCGGACGGCGCATCGAACATCCCGGTATAATGCAGGACCAGCATCGAGACCGGCAGCAGGCGGTCGTTGAAGTTGGGCGACGGGCAGTCGATGGGCACGGACATGCCCGGTGTGTGGGCGTCGCGCGGGGCGGCCGTCAAGCGCGCTTGATGCAGGTTGGCGCGCCGCCCTAGCGGTGACCCGGTGCGCTGCGGGTCAGCGCCACCGGCGGCTCGATCTCGACACGCGGCCGGTAGAGGCCGCGGCATGCGAAGTCGGAGACGAACTGGTCGGTCTGTCCCATCACCGTCTCGCCGGCGCCGAGCATGAGCAGCCCGTCGGGTGCGATCGCGCTGGCCAGGCGGCCGAACACGAGGCGGCGCACGTCGGTCGAGAAATACAGCAGCACGTTGCGGCACAGCACGATGTCGAATTGACCTGTCGGCGGCGCCTCGAGCAGGTTGTGGACCTGGAACCGCACCGCCCTGCGCAGTCTCTCGTCGACGTACCACTGCTCGCCGCGCTGCTCGAAGCGGTGGAGCATGTGGGCGATCGGCAGTCCGCGCTGGATCTCGAACTGCGAATAGCGGCCGCCGCGCGCGCGCGCCACCGCGCCGGGCGACAGATCGGTGGCGAGGATCTCGACCGTCCAGCCGGCGAAGCGATCGGGCCGGTCGGCGATCATCATCGCCAGCGAATAGGCCTCCTGCCCGGTCGAGCAACCCGCCGACCAGATGCGCAGGTGCCGGCTGGCGCGACGCGCCTCGCAGAGCCGGCCGAGCCCGAGCTCGCCGAGCTGCCGGAAGGCGGCGATGTCGCGGAAGAAGAAGGTCTCGTGGTTGAGCAGCGCCTCGACGACGATCTGGGCAAGATGCGGCTCGCGTCCCGAGACGACGCGCCCGGCGAGCTCGTCGAGGCTGGCGATCTTCTGGCTCTGGAGCAGCGGGCGCAGCGCGGTCTCGATCCGCCAGCGCCGGCCGATCGAGAGCTGCTGCCCGGTCCGCGCCTCGAGCAGGCCCGCCAGGATATGCACCGATCCGTCGCTGATCTCGAGCGCGCTCATCGCGGCGTGCCGGACGCCGGTGTCGGCGCGCCGCAGCGCTCGGCGATGCGCGCGGCGATGCGGGCGGGTTCGGCGATGGTCGCGGCCAGCCCGGCCGTCGCGACGCTGCCCGGCATTCCCCACACCACCGAGCTCGCCCGATCCTGCGCCGCGACTTCGCCGCCCGCCTCGGCCAGGCGGCGTGCGCCGATCACGCCGTCGCGGCCCATGCCGGTCAGCACGACCGCGAACGCCTGTGCGCCGTACAGTCGCGCGACGGCGTCGAGCATGGGATCGACCGAAGGCAGGCATCCCGACGCCGCGGGCACGCGATCGAGCGCGATGCGAACGTCGCGGCAATATGGCTGGAGACCGATGTGCGCGTCTCCCGGCGCGATCAGGATCCGGCCGGCACGCAGCCGATCGCCATCGCGCGCCACGGTCGCCGGGCGAAGCGCGATGTCGGCGATCTGCGCCGCGAAATACGGCATGAAGGTCGCGGGCAGATGCTGGGTGATGAGGATCGGCGCGGTGCAGGCCGCCGGCAATGCGCGGAGCAGGGCGGAGAGCGCATGGAGGCCGCCGGTCGACGCGCCGATCGCGATGCAGCCGATCGGCCCCGCGACCGGCGCACGCAACGGATCGCTGGGGAGCGGCGCGGCGCGGACCGCGGGGATCGGATCGCGGCTGGGGATGTCCGCCGCGATGCGCCGCAGCTTGTCGATCAGATCGTCGCGGAACGTCGTGCCGAACGCGCCAGCGCGCGGCTTCTCAAGCGTGTCGGCGGCGCCAAGCGTCAGCGCCCGTACACAGGCATCCGCACCGGCACCCGCCGATGCGGAGACGACCAGCACGCGCGCGCCGCGGCTGCGCCGCACGATCTCGGGCAGGGCGGTCAGCCCGTCCATGCCCGGCATCGCGAGATCGAGCATGACGATATCGACCGGCGTCTTGTCGATCTGCGCCAGCGCCTGCTCGGCGCTGCTCGCGGTCGCCACGACGGTGAACTCGGCGAGCGGCGCGACGATCGCCTGCGCCACCGATCGCGCGACGATCGAATCGTCGACGAGCATCAGCCGCACCGGCGCGGCATCGGCCCTCCGGCCGTAGCTGGCGGGTACGGCCATTGCGGCGGGGATCAGGCGACGCCGACGAGCGCGAATTTGCTTTCGAGCGTGTCGCGGTCGAACGGCTTCATGACATATTCGTCGGCGCCGGCATCGATCGCGGCGCGGATGTGCGCGACGCCGTTCTCCGTGGTGCAGAAGATGACCTTGGGCTTGCGCGACAATGGTTCGAGCCCGAGCGCGCGAAGGAACTCGATGCCGCTCATCACCGGCATGTTCCAGTCGAGCAGTACCACGTCGGGCACGTCGGCGCGGCAGGCGTCGAGCGCCTGCTGACCGTCCCCCGCCTCGCTGACCGAGAAGTCAAGCGTCTCGAGGATGTGACGGGCGACCTTGCGGATCACCTTCGAATCGTCGACGACCAGACACGTCTTCATCCGAAAAACCCCTCGACCACCGCTTTGATGACATGACCCTAGCGGGCACCGGTAAGCGCCGCGTTAACGCCGCTTCAGGCCGCCGATGCGACCGCGACCGGACCGGTGACGAGCCGTGCCGGATCGAGCAGCAGAATGGCGTGGCCGTCATGCTCGATCAGGCCGATCACGTTGGCCGACCAGCCCGGCGCGAGACCGGCGGGCTGTGGTTCCGGCTCGTCCGCGATCGCGACCACGTCCTCGACCTCGTCGACCAGCAGCCCGTAGAGATGCCCGTCGATCGTCACCACCACCGCCTGGAGCTGCTCGCGCGGGCAGAAGCGGCCGATCTCGAGCGCCGCGTAGGTGTCGATCACCGTCAGCACGCGCGAGCGCAGCGCGGCGAGACCCGCGACATGCGCCGCGGCGAGCGGCACCGGGGTGATCGCGTCGATCTCGACCACCGATTCGATCGCGCCCGCGGGCAAGGCGATACGCTGGCCGGCGATCGTCGCGATGAGCTTGAGCGTGGTCACCCGGCGCCTCCCCCGACCGCGCGGAGCGCGGCCATCAGACCCGGACGGTCGTAGCGATAGACGCTGCCGAGCGGGCCGCTGCTATCGTCCGCGCCGGTCCGCAGGCGGATCACCGGCGCGCTGGTGGCGGCGACGTCGGGCGTGGCCGGGCGATCGGCGGACAGGATCGTCACCGCCGCCGTCTCGCCCGCGCGCGGACCGAAGCCGACGCGATAGCCGGCCTGCTCGACGAGCGGGCGCAGCACGTCGCGCATCCATGGATCGGATTCGTCGAGCAGGCAGAGCGGCCGCGCCACCGTCTCGATCCGCGCGCCGCCCTGCATGAAGTGCCAGAACGGGTCGAGCAGCTCGATCTGGCGGCCGTCGACCAGCACGACGCCCGCGATCGGCCCCGGTGCGGCCGCCGGCTGGCAGCGCGGCGGCAGCTCGTGGATGTCGATCACCTCGGCGATCGCATAGGCGATCTCGCTCTCGCCGTCGCCGAGCAGCAGCACGCGGACGCGCGGCGTCTCCGGGATCGCGTCGCAGCCGAACAGCGGCAGGATGCGGGTGCCATGGATCAGCCCCAGACGGCCCGCGGCGAAGGCGATGCCCGCCGCGTCGACATCCTCGATCCGCTCGACCAGCGCGAGGCGGATCGCGCGGGTGGCGCCGTCGCGCGCGCGGAACAGCAGCGTCGGCACGGTCTCGACCTTCGCCTCGCGCGCATCCGGCGCGACGATCGGGTTCAGGCATTCGGGGGCGCGGACGCCCGCGACCTGCGCGACGCCGGCGGGATTGATGAGCAGCATCGGGCGGCCGTTGTCGGGCAATGTCGTGCCGGCATAGACGCCGGTCGCCATGATCGCGGGCGCGGCGGGCTTGACCACCAGCTCCTCGTGATCCTGCACGCTGTCGACCGACAGCGCGTAGCGCTCGCCCGAAGAGGCGCGCACCACCACCAGGATGGCGTGCGCGCGATCGACCGCGGCGACGAGGCCGAGCAGCGGCGCGAGCTCGACCACCGGCAGGCGCTCGCCGCGGATCCGCGCGACCAGCGCGCCGCCGACCTGCTCGACCTCGACCGAGCCGCCCGCCGCGCGCGCGATCTCGTCGATCGCGCCCCTCGGTATCGCGAACAGTTCGGCGCCGACCGAGAAGGTCAGCGCCGGAATGATGGTGAGCGTCATCGGCACGCGCAGCGTCAGCCGGAAGCCGCGGCCGAGCACGCTGTCGACCTCGACCTCGCCACCGATCCGCTCGACGTTCGCCCGCACCACGTCCATGCCGACGCCACGCCCCGAGATCGCGGTGACGGCGTCGGCGGTCGAGAGGCCGGGCGAGAAGATCAGCTCGAGCCGGTCGCGGCGCGGCATGACCGCCGCCTGCTCGCGGGTCAGCAGGCCGTTGGAGACCGCCTTCTGGACGAGCCGCTCGTCGTCGATGCCACCGCCGTCGTCGGACACCTCGATGAGGATCTGGTTGCCGGACTGGCGCGCCTCGATGCGCAGCGTGCCGGACTGGGGCTTGCCCGCGGCGACGCGCGCGGCGGGCGGCTCGATGCCATGATCGATCGAGTTGCGGACGATATGGGTGAGCGGATCGCGGATCATCTCGATCATCTCGCGATCGAGCTCGACGTCGCCGCCGTCGATCACCAGGCGGACCTGCTTGGCGAGCTCGGACGACAGATCGCGCACCATCCGCGGCAGCGCCGAGAACAGGCCGTCGATGCGCTGCATCCGGGTGCGGGTGATCGCCTCGCGCATCTCGGCGACGCAGGTCGACAGCCGCTCGAACGCGGCGTCGACCCCGCCGTCGCCGCCGCGATCGCGCAGGCGGCGCGACAGCTCGTTGCGCGCCAGCACCATGTCGGAGACGCCCGCCATCATCCGGTCGAGCAGTTCGACGGGCAGGCGGATGCTGCGCGCCGGCGCGCGCGGCGCAGCGGGCACGCCCGGATTGGCGACGCTCGGCGGCGCCTCGGCGCTGACCGCGGGCTCGAGCGCGAGGATCAGGGTCTCGTCGCCGTCGTCGGGATAGGGCTCGTCCGCGGCCAGCGCCTCGACCAGCTCGCCGATCCGGTCGACGATCGCGAGCACCGCGGAGACCAGCCGGCGGTCGGGCGTCCGCGCGCCTTCGCGGACCTGGGCGAGCGCGCCCTCGGCGGCGTGGCTGAGCCGCTCGAGCCGCGGCAGGTCGAGGAAGCCGCAGCTCCCCTTCACGGTGTGGACGAAGCGGAAGATGCTGTCGAGCCGCGCCTTGTCGGACGGCGCGGCTTCCCACGCGACGATCTCGCCGGCGAGCGGCTCGAGCGTCTCGCGGGTCTCGGCGATGAACTCGGCCAGCAACTCTTCCATGCGCGCACCCCGGGGTTTCCGGTCCCTAGTGCGACGACGGTGGTTAAGAAGGGGTTAGGGGGGCGGACATCCGGTGCGCCTCCGTTCGCTTGGCCCGAACGGCGTTGGAACGGACTACGCCCCCGGCAGCGCCGCGCCCAGCATCAGCACGCCATCCTGGGGTTCGGAGATCAGCACCTCGCCCTGGCGCTGCGCGGCGAGCCGGCAGACCAGCCAGGCGGCCGCGGCGCGCGGGGTGAGCGCATCGGGGGCGGTGCCGCCGGTCAGCGCGCTCCGGAGCTCCGGATCGAGCACGATGCGCGGCCCCTCGGCGCGCACCACGATCTCGAGCCCGCCGCCGGCGGTCTCCGCGCCGACGTCGAGCCGGCCGCCGCGGACCAGCGCATCGCCCGCGATCAGCGCCAGGTTGAGCAGGATCTTGATCGCGCCCTTGGACAGCGCGGCATCGCCCACCATCCAGCCCACCTGGATGCGCCGATCGCCGCCGAACAGCCCTTCGATCGCGGCCCTGACCTCGCGCGTGTCGACGCTGTCGCCGAACCCGCCCGCCGCGCCGAACGCGAGGCGGAAGAACTTGAGCTTGTTGGCGGACGCGCGCGCGCTCTCGGCGAGCAGATCGAGGCACCGGGCGCGCATCTCCGGATCATGCTCGTCGGCGAGCAGTTCGATGCCGTTGTTGAGCGCGCCGACCGGCGACAGCAGGTCATGGCAGAGACGCGAGCAGAGCAGGCTCGCGAAATCGATCCCGTCCATGCCCATCGCGTCGCCCTCTCGCATAATCGCGCCCTTGTGGCGTCTGATGTCCGATCACGCAACCACCAGCGGCACCGCGACAAAGCGGCCGGCCTCGCCCGCGAGCCAGAGCCGCGCGTCGTCGGCGCCGAGGATCAGCCAGAGCCGGCCCGGCTCGGCCGCGGCGGTATCGCGCGGCGAGGGCGAGGCGGGACCATGGGGGTGGGAGTGGTAATGGCCGAGCAGGCGCGGACCGCCCGCACGCTCGGCGCGGTGGGCGGCGATGAGCGCGGCGGGATCGATCTCGAAACGGTCGGCCGGGCGGGGCGAGACGTTGGCCGTGGCGATCGCCTCGCAAATGGTCGTGCGATCGCCGCGTCGTCGGCCGAGCAGCACGCCGCAGACCTCGGCCTCGGGCGAGGCGGCGGCCCGCGCCGCGATCCGGGCGAGCAGCGCCCTTGATATCTCCGCGTCCATGCGCACATCGCGTAGCGAATGGCGGCCGGGGTTTCCATCGTCGAGGCGGTCGTCGCGGCCGAAGCCGACACCTGGCGCATCGATCGCGCGCTGGCCGCCGTCCTCCCCGATCTTTCGCGTGAACGGATCAAGGCACTGATCGCGGCGGGATCGGTCCGCCGTGGCGGGATCGCGCTCCACGATCCGGCGACCCGGGTGCGGGCGGGCGAGCGCTTCACCCTCGCCATCGCCGAGGCCGTGCCGGCCGACGCCGAAGCGCAGGACATCCCGCTCGTCGTCGCCTATGAGGACGAGCATCTGATCGTGGTCGACAAGCCGGCGGGGCTGGTCGTCCATCCCGCCGCGGGCAATCTCGACGGCACGCTGGTCAACGCGCTGCTGCATCACTGCCACGGTCAGCTGTCGGGCATCGGCGGCGTGGCGCGGCCGGGGATCGTCCACCGCATCGACAAGGACACGTCCGGTCTGATCGTCGCGGCCAAGCACGACCGCGCGCACGAGGGGCTGGCCGCGCAATTCGCGCGGCACAGCATCGACCGGCGCTACCGGGCGATCGTCGCGGGCGTCCCGCTGCGCGATGCGGGCACGGTCGACGCCCCGCTCGCGCGCTCGCCGCGCGATCGCAAGAAGATGGCGATCGTCGAGGCGCCGCATGCCCGGCGCGCGGTCACCCACTGGCGGGTTGAAACCAAGTTGCGCGGTGCGGCGTTGATGGAGTGTAGGCTGGAGACCGGCCGGACGCATCAGGTGCGCGTACACATGGCGTCGATCGGTCATCCCCTGCTGGGCGACCCGGTGTATGGGCGGTCCGGCGGGCGGAACGACGGGATACTGAAGGATCTCGGCTTCCGGCGACAGGCGCTGCACGCGGCGATGCTCGGTTTCGACCATCCGATCACAAGCCGGGCTTTGGTGCTGCAAAGCACAATTCCGCCCGATATGCAGCGACTGTTCAGGTCGCTCGAGGTATAAGGGTTTCAATTCGGTACCGGATAGGGGTCCGTCCCCGTCGGGCGATGGGAGACACGATATGGCGACCGCGACCGCGCGCAAGATGCCCGCCACCATTCCCGCTCTGGGTGGCGAGCAGAGTCTCAACCGCTATCTTTCGGAAATCAGGCGTTTCCCGATCCTGGCGCCGGAAGAGGAATACATGCTCGCCAAGCGCTTCCAGGAGCATGGCGATGCCGAGGCGGCAAGCAAGCTCGTCACCTCGCACCTGCGACTCGTCGCCAAGATCGCGATGGGCTATCGCGGCTATGGCCTGCCGACTTCAGAGCTGATCTCCGAGGGCAATATCGGCCTGATGCAGGGCGTCAAGAAGTTCGAGCCCGATCGCGGCTTCCGTCTCGCCACCTATGCGATGTGGTGGATCCGCGCGTCGATCCAGGAATATATCCTGCGCTCGTGGAGTCTGGTGAAGATGGGCACCACGGCTGCCCAGAAGAAGCTGTTCTTCAACCTGCGGCGGATGAAGAGCCGGCTCGACGCGTTCGAGGATGGCGACTTGCATCCCGAGCACGTCGCCAAGATCGCCAAGGATCTGGGCGTCACCCATGACGAGGTGACCTCGATGAACCGACGGATGGCGATGGGCGGCGATTCGTCGCTCAACGCGCCGATGCGCGAGGATGGCGAGGCGCAGTGGCAGGACTGGCTGGTCGACAACGACCCGCTCCAGGACGAGCTGCTCGCCAACGCCGAGGAGAAGACCGTCCGCCACGACCTGCTGTCCGAGGCGATGGGCGATCTCAACGAGCGCGAAAAGCACATACTCGCCGAGCGGCGGCTGTCCGACGATCCCAAGACGCTCGAGGAACTGAGCCAGGTCTATGGCGTGTCCCGGGAGCGCGTCCGCCAGATCGAGGTGCGTGCGTTCGACAAGCTGCAAAAGGCGATGCTGCGGCTCGCCGGCGGCAAGGGCCTGCTCGCCGCGGCGGCGTGATACCGTCTTGATCCTCCCCGGACCGGGGGGATCGCCTGTCGGATTTCGCGGTGCGCTCGATCCGCGTCCCCGGTGGGGAAGAGAGAATGGTGGGCGCCCTCGCGTGCCTCGTGCAGCCGAAGGGTTGCGGGTTTGTCGGTACCGCTCTGGGCTGTCCTCCTGTTCCGGCGACGCGCTCAAAGCATGCAATCGCGCCGGTCGCCGGACGTCCCGCTGTAGCGGACACCGGGTTCTCCGGCGGTTCCGGTCGGTACGGGAAGCGGCCAGCAGGTGCTTGAGCCTGGTCGACCGCGCGCGCTGTGGCTTCGCCGCCGGGGCGGCGTCATGATCGGCGGATCGCAGCGCGAAGGACGGATGGATGCGAGACGACGACACGCCTGCCAAGGTGCCCGCCGTCACGCTCGGCTTCTGGATCGTCAAGATTCTCGCCACGACGCTCGGCGAGACCGGCGGAGACACGCTGTCGATGACGATGGATCTCGGGTATCTGGTCAGCACCGCGATCTTCGCGACCATCCTCGTCGCGCTGGTATGGGCGCAGATCCGCGCCGGCCGCTTCCGCCCCGCCCTTTACTGGGCGACGATCATCGCCTCGACCACCGCGGGGACGACGATGGCCGATTTCGCGGACCGCTCGCTCGGCATCGGTTATCCCGGCGGGTCGCTCCTGCTGCTGGCGTGCGTGCTCGCCTCGCTGGCGCTGTGGCATCGCACGCTCGGGACGATCTCGGTCGAGCGGGTCGCCTCGCCGCGCGCCGAGACCTTCTACTGGGTGACGATCGCTTTCTCGCAGACGCTCGGTACCGCGCTCGGCGACTGGATAGCGGATGCGGGGGCCGGATACGACGGCGGCGCGCTGGTCTTCGGCGGCGCGCTGCTGGCGGTGGTCGCGCTCCATTACGGCACGACCGCATCGCGGGTGGCGCTGTTCTGGGCGGCGTTCATCCTCACGCGGCCACTCGGCGCGACGATCGGCGACCTGCTCGACAAGCCGGTCGACAAGGGCGGCTTCGATCTCAGCCGTCCGCTCGCCTCCGCCGTGCTGCTGGTGACGATCGTCGTCCTGATCGCGGCGCTTCCGCAACGCGCGGGTCGTCATCCCGCCGCCGCCACCTAGGCCGCTACCAGCCCAGCCGATCGCGCAGCGCCCGCATCCCGGTCGCGCGCGCGGCGCGGTCCCTGGCGTCGGGGAGGCCGAGGAAGCGGCCGCCCGCGCAATGGACGATGTGCGCGGTCTCCATCGTCACCGCCGTGCCGACCATCGCGCGCTGCGTCTTGTTGAGCACGAAGTTCCATTCCGGGCCGAGCCGGTGGACCGCGACGCCGCTGTCGTGGACGGCGCGGTTGAGCGGGGTCTGCTCGCCCATCATCACCGCACGCTCGACCTCGGTCAGGCGGGTCTCCTTGTCGGCCAGATAGGTCATCGCCAGCCCGAACGGCGCGGGATCGCGCGCCACCATCACGCCCGAGTTGAAATAGCCGTGCGCGTAGAGCGGGCGATCGGCGAACGCGCGATGCTCATCGCACCAGGCGGCAAAGCCGGCATCGGCCGGGACGGCGGCGAAGATGTCGGGCGCGTGCGGCGCGACCAGGCAGTCGGCGTCGATCCACGCGACCGCATCGTAGCCGGCGAGCTCGAGCGCGGTGTGGAACTTGACCGCGTGCGGTCGCGGCAGCGGGCTCCCATGATTCTCCTGGCGGACGATCTTGACGTCCGCGCCGATCCGCGCCGCATAGCGCAGGACGAGATCGGCCGAGACGTCGAGCATCGCCGCGCCCGCCGCATCGCTCGCCAAGAGCACGAGATGGCGGCCGCGGCGGACGAGGCCATGGCTCGCGAGAAGCGCTTCGGTCTGGATCATCGCCGCTGCCTATCGCGATCCCGGCGCGGATGACAGGCCGGGCTTGAACGCCGCGCCCGCGACCCTGTAGGCGCGGTGCCATGATGCGCGCGCTCCGCCTGCTCCGGCGATCGATCCTGTGGTTCGTCATCCTCTCGGTGGGGCTCGTCGCGGTCTATCGCTTCGTGCCGCCGCCGGTGACGATCACGATGCTGACCAACGCGCGCGACGGGCGGGGGATCGACAAGGACTGGATGCCGCTCGACCGGATCGACCCGGCGATGGCGCGCGCCGCGATCGCGGCCGAGGATTCGGGGTTCTGCGCGCATCACGGTTTCGACGTCGCGTCGATGCGCGCGGCGTTCGCCGCCAACGAGCGCGGCCACCGGCTGCGCGGCGGCTCGACGATCAGCCAGCAGACCGCCAAGAACGTGTTCCTCTGGCAGGGCCGCTCCTATGTCCGCAAGGCGTTCGAGGCGTGGTTCACCGCGCTGATCGAGCTGATCTGGGGCAAGCGCCGGATCATGGAGGTCTATCTCAACGTCATCGAGACCGGGATCGGCACCTATGGCGTCAATGCCGGCGCGTTGCGCTATTACCGCCACGATGCCGGGCGGATGGGCGTCGTCGAGGCCGCGCGCATGGCCGCCGTGTTCCCGCTGCCCAAGGTCCGCGGCGCGGTGGCGCCCGCGGGCTATGTCCGCCGCTACGGCAACCGCATCGCCGCGCGTGTCGGCGTCGTGCAGCGCGGCCAACTGGATGCGTGCCTGCGCTGATCCGGGTGGCCGTGCGCCGAATGGCACCTATATCGCCTGCCGAGACGGAATGACCGCGCCAGACGATCGTCCGCCGGAGAGGCCTCACGCCACGTCCGGAACCGCCGATGTCGATCCACCTCCCCCCTGCGCTGCGCCATCCAGGCCGGCTGCTGCGCCCGCGCCGCCGCGGCATCGCGTCGGTGCATGGCGAGGTGCGCGACGGCATCGTGCCGGCGGCGCAGGACATTGCCACCACCGCCGATCACGCCGGCGGCGCGCCGGGGAACGCCAACTACCGCACCGTCGCGATGATCATCGCGACCGCCCTGTTCATGGAGAATCTCGACGCGACGGTGCTCGCCACCGCGCTGCCGACGATGGCGCGCGACTTCGGCGTGCCCGCGCCGGCGATGAGCGTCGCCCTGACCTCGTACCTGCTGGCGCTCGCGGTGTTCATTCCCGCCTCGGGCTTCGTCGCCGATCGCTTCGGCGCGCGGCCGGTGTTCCGCGCCGCGATCGCGCTGTTCATGGCGGGGTCGCTCGCCTGCGGGCTGTCGCCGAGCCTCGAGACGATGGTCGCCGCGCGCTTCGTCCAGGGTATCGGCGGCGCGATGATGATGCCGGTCGGACGGCTGGTGCTGCTCCGCTCGGTCGCCAAGCGCGACATGGTCTCGGCGATGTCGTGGCTCATCATGCCGGCGCTGATCGGCCCGATCCTGGGTCCGCCGGTGGGCGGGTTCATCGTCACCTATCTCGACTGGCGGTGGATCTTCTGGCTCAACCTGCCGATCGGGCTGGTCGGCATCGTGCTGGTCGGCCTCTTCATCGCCGACATCCGCGAGCCGGTGCGGCCGCGCTTCGACGCGGTCGGCTTCGCGTTGAGCGGCGTCGCGCTCGGCTGCCTGCTGTTCGGCTTCGAGCTGTCGAGCCGCAGCGGTCATGGCGGCGTGGCGCTCATGCTGATCGCGATCGGGCTCGCCACCGGCATCCTCTACGTCCGCCACGCGCGGCGGCGCGATCATCCCATCCTCGATCTCTCGCTGATGCGCGTCCCGACCTTCCGCCTGTCGGTGCTGGCGGGATCGCTGACCCGGATCACGCAGGGCGCGCAGCCCTTCCTGCTGCCGCTGATGATGCAGCTCGGTATCGGGCTCTCGGCGGCGCAGAGCGGGCTGGTGACGGTGGCGACCGCGCTCGGCTCGTTCGCGATGAAGCCGGTCGCGCTGCCGATCCTGCGCCGCTTCGGGTTCCGCGACAGCCTGCTCGTGCTCGGCACGCTCGGCACTGCGGGCTATGCGGCGTGCGGACTGTTCCGGCCGTCCTGGCCGGTGCCCGCGATCTTCGCGGTGCTGGTCGCGTCGGGCTTCCTGATGTCGTTCCAGTTCACCGCCTACAACACGATCGCCTATGACGAGATCGCCAAGGAGCGGATGAGCGCGGCGACGAGCTTCTACTCCACCTTCCAGCAGCTGACCCTGTCGCTCGGCATCTGCACCGCGGCGAGCATACTCCATCTCGCGATGACGATCGGGCATCGCGACGTGCCCGCCTTCGCCGATTTCTCCGCGGCGTTCTGGGTGGTCACCGCGATCTCGGCCGCGGCCGTGCTGGTCAATGCCCGCTTCGCCGCCGATGCCGGAGCGGAGCTCACCGGACGCCGCGCCGCCTGACGGCTGCTTCGTCGCAAAGCCGCGCGCATCCGTCCGCCTGCGCTTGCGAACCGTGCGATCGGTGCTCATCTTCCCGGCATGGCCTACACGTTCGATTCGACCAGCCGCCGCGAGCTCCTCATGCTGGGGGTCGGCGTCGCCGGGCTCGCGCTGACCTGGCGGTTCATGGGCGGCAGCGGCGGCGCCGCCGCGGTCGCCGCCACGCCCGCTCCGCTCAAGCTCAGCGATGCCGAGTGGAAGAAGCGGCTCTCGCCGGCCGCCTATGCGGTGCTCCGCCAGGCGGATACCGAACGGCCCGGGTCCAGTCCGCTGCTCAACGAGCATCGCAAGGGCATTTTCCTGTGCGGTGGCTGCGCGCTGCCGATCTTCGCGTCGACGACCAAGTTCGACAGCGGCACCGGCTGGCCGAGCTTCTACGATCATCTTCCCGATGCGATCGGCAAGCGCGACGACACCTCGATCGGCACCGAGCGCACCGAGGTGCATTGCGCGCGCTGCGCCGGCCATCTCGGCCATGTCTTCGAGGACGGGCCCAAGCCGACCGGGCTGCGCTATTGCATGAACGGCGTGGCGCTCAAGTTCCGGGCGGCGTGAGGCAGGCGAAGGCGTCGCTTACGGATCGACGTCCGTCCGGGCTGAGCGACGTCGAAGCCCCGGCGCCGCTCCCGCCCTTCGACGTCGCCCAGGGCGAACGGGGGTGGTACTAACCCCGCTCGTCGAAGCGGTAGCCGGCACCCTCCGCCAGATCCGAGAATCTGGTGATCTTGGCGTCGAAGCGGAGCGGTACCGTGCCGGTCGAGCCGTGGCGCTGCTTGGCGATCACCACCTCGGCGATGCCGTGGACGTCGCCCATCCTGCGCATCCAGTCCTGGAAGGCGACGTTGGCGGGATCGAACTCGCCCGCATCCGGTCCGGGCTCGGTCGGTTTCTGGAAGCTGACGTAATATTCCTCGCGATAGACGAACATCACGATGTCGGCGTCCTGCTCGATCGAGCCCGATTCGCGCAGGTCGGAGAGGATCGGCCGCTTGTTCTCCCGGCTCTCGACCGCGCGGCTGAGCTGCGACAGCGCCATCACCGGCAGGTCGAGCTCCTTGGCGAGCTGCTTCAGGCCGCGACTGATCTCGGAGATCTCCTGCACGCGGTTGGCCTCGCTCGAGCCGCGGCCCGATCCCGACAGCAGCTGAAGATAGTCGACGATCACCAGATCGATGCCGAACTGGCGTTTGAGCCGCCGTGCGCGCGTCCGCAGCGCGGCGATGGTCAGGCCGGGCGTGTCGTCGATATAGAGCGGCAGCGTCTCGAGGTCCTGCGCGGCGCGGGCGAGCTGGCGGAACTCCTGCTGGCTGATCTTGCCCATCCGCAGGCTTTCCGAGCTGATCCCGGACTGCTCGGCGAGGATGCGCGTGGCGAGCTGGTCCGCCGACATCTCGAGGCTGAAGAAGGCGACGCCGGCGCCCAGCGACTTGGCGTCCTCGATCCCGTCCGCCTTGTCGCGCACCCGGCGCATCGCGGTGTTGAACGCGATGTTGGTTGCGAGGCTGGTCTTGCCCATGCCCGGCCGCCCGGCGAGGATGACGAGATCGGAGCGGTGAAGGCCGCCCATCTTGTTGTTGAGGCTGTCGAGCCCGGTGGTGATGCCCGAGACATGCCCGCCCGAATTGAGCGCGCGCTCGGCCATGCGCAGCGCCATGCCGGCGGCGGTGGCGAAGCGCTTGACCGAGCCCTGCTCGCCGCCCTCCTCGGCGACCTTGTAGAGCGCGACTTCCGCCGCCTCGATCTGGGTCTTGGGAGCGACCTCGACCGAGGTATCCATCGCGCCTTCGACCATCGCCCGGCCGACCCCGACCAGCGCGCGGAGCAGCGCGAGATCGTAGACCTGGCTCGCGAAGTCGCGCGCGCCGATCACCGCGGCCCCCGATCCGGTGAGCTGCGCCAGGTAGCTCGGGCCGCCGAACGCGCGCAGCCCCTCGTCGGCGTCGAACAGCGGACGCAGCGTCACCGGGTTGGCGATCATGTTGCGATCGACGGTGCGCATGATCTGGTCGAAGATGCGCGCATGGACGGGCTCGTGGAAATGCTCGGACCGCAGCTTGAGGCCGACATCCTCGCACAGCCGGTTGTCGATCATCAGCGCGCCGAGCAGCGCTGCCTCCGCCTCGACATTGTGGGGCAGCGCGGTCGGCGCCGGCGGCTCGGCGCCGGGCTTGATCGGGAAGAGGGTGGCCATGTCATCTTGTGCCACCGATCGACCGCGGACCTCAATCGAGTTATCCACACCGCCGCGATCGCCGGTGGATAACAGTCGTCTCGCCAAGCGTCCCCCGACGCTCTAAGCCATCCATCCACCATGGCCGATCCGCGCATCATCGACGTCACGCTGGACGAGCGCACGATCATCTGGCGCAACGCGGATATCGAGCAGGAGCGCAAGGTCGCGATGTTCGACCTGCTCAACGACAACCACTTCCGCCCGTTGCGCGCCTCGGCCGAGGGGCATGCCGGCCCCTACCGGGTCGCGCTGCGCGTCGAGGAGGGCCGGCTCGGCATCGACGTCGCCGATGCCGACGGCCGGCCGCTGGAGAGCGTGGTGCTCGGGATGGTGCGCTTCAGGCGGGCCATCAAGGATTATTTCGGGATCTGCGACAGCTATTACCAGGCGGTGCGCCAGAGCACCCCGCAACAGATCGAAACCGTCGACATGGCCAGGCGCGGTCTCCACAACGAGGCGGCCGAGCTGCTCAAGGATCGTCTCGACGGCAAGATCGAGGTCGATTTCGATACCGCCCGGCGGCTCTTCACGCTGATCTGCGTGCTCCACATCCGCGGATAAGCGACGTGGCCAGGATCTCTCGAACGACAGCCATTCGCCCCGAGCGCAGTCGAAGGGCGGTTCGCGTGACGGGCGGCGCTTCGACCGCGCTCGGCCCGAACGGCTGTCGGGCGGGGCGTGGCGACCGGGCCGTATGGGCGTGACGGTCACGATCGAGGAGGCCGGCGTCGCGGTGCTGGTCGATGCCGCCCGCGCCGCCGCGCGCCATGCGCACGCGCCCTATTCGCGCTTCGCGGTCGGCGCGGCGCTGCTGCTGACCGACGGGACGATCGTCACCGGCACCAATTTCGAGAATGCCAGCTATGGCCTGTCGCTGTGCGCCGAGACCGTCGCGCTTGCCACCGCCAACGCGGCGGGCCGGTTGCGCGACGTCATCGCGGTCGCGGTGACGGGTGGCGTGCAGGGGGCGGATGGGCCGGAGGGCGACGCGGTGGTCTCGCCGTGCGGCCGCTGCCGGCAGGTGCTCAACGAGGCGGCGCAGATCGGCGGTCGCGACCTGCCGGTCTACTGCGCCGCGCCCGATGGCGGCACGGTGGTGCGCCACATGCTGTCCGAGCTTCTGCCCTACGCGTTCGGGCCGGTGGATCTGGCCCCGCCCTCTCCCGGCGGGAGAGGGCGGGGAGGGTGAGGGCACGCGACGGTAGAAGAAGCCCTTCTTCCTGCCTCGCCCTGACGGGACGAGGCCCGGGACGTCACGCCGCCCGGCTCTGCTTGCGCTGCTTCTCGAGCTTCTTGAGCACCATCTCGCGCTTCATCCGCGACAGGTGATCGGTGAACACGATGCCGTTCAGATGATCGACCTCGTGCTGGAGGCAGGTCGCGAGCAGGCCGTCGATGCGCTCGTCGTGCGCGACGCCGTCGCGGTCGAGCCATGTCGCGCGGATCGAGGCCGGGCGCGTCACCTCGGCGTATTGCTCGGGGATCGACAGGCAGCCCTCGTTGTAGACGCCCGTCTCCGCGGACGGCTCGGAGAACTCCGGGTTGACGAACACGCGGGGGTTGCGGACCGGCCGACCCTCCGCGTCCTCGCTCTCCTGGAGATCGATGACCAGCAGGCGGACCGGCTCGCCGACCTGGATCGCGGCGAGGCCGATGCCCGGCGCATCGTACATCGTCTCGAACATGTCGTCGATCAGCGCGCGGGTGCGGTCGTCGACCCGGGCGACGGGCTCCGAAATCTTGCGCAGGCGCGGATCGGGGACTTCGATGATGGGCAGGATGGCCATGGCGGAGAGCTATGGTTCGAGCGCGGTTCCGTCAAGTTGCGGACGGCGTTCCTCATGACGCGCGCTGAAGTCGCTTGCGTCAGGAAGCCGACAGGACGCGCGCCGGCGAGACCGGTACCATCCGTTCGTCCCGAGCAAAGTCGAGGGACATGCCGGGCTCCGTTGTCTCGACTTCGCTCGACACGAACGGGGTGGGTGGAGAGGCGGCTTGCCGACGGCTACTCCATCGGGCGGCGCGCGCGCAGCGCCTGGGCGAGCGTGCCCTCGTCGAGATAGTCGAGTTCGCCGCCGACCGGCAGGCCATGCGCCAGCCGGGTGATGCGCACCGCGCGACCCTCGAGCCGCTCGGCGATGTAGTGCGCGGTGGTCTGGCCCTCCAGCGTCGCGTTGGTGGCGAGCACGATCTCGTCGATGCCGCCCGCCGCGACGCGGCCGATCAGGCGATCGATCGAGAGATCCTCGGGCCGTACCCCGTCGAGCGCAGACAGCTTGCCGCCGAGCACGTGGAAGCGGCCCGGAAAAAGCCGCGAGCGTTCGAGCGCCCAGAGGTCGGCGACCTCCTCGACGACGCACAGCGCGCGCTGGTCGCGGCGCGGATCGGCGCACACCGCGCACGGATCGCTGGTGTCGACGTTGCCGCACGTCCCGCAGATGCTGAGCCGCTCGCTGACCCGCTCGAGCGCGCGTAGCAGCGGCACCAGCGCGGTATCGCGCCGCTTGAGCAGATGCAGCACCGCGCGCCGCGCCGAGCGCGGGCCGAGCCCGGGGAGCCGGGCCAGCGCCTGGGTGAGCGCCTCGATTTCGGGGGATGCCATGGCCGTGTCGATAGGGGCTTGCCACACCGCTTGCCAAGCGCTTGGGAAGAGCGATGCGCATCGCCTTCATGGGAACGCCTTCGTTCGCGGTGCCGATCCTCGATGCGCTGCATGCCGCCGGGCACGACATCGCCTGCGTCTACACCCAGCCGCCGCGTCCGGCCGGACGCGGCAAGGCGGTGGCGCCGTCCCCGGTGCATGCCCGCGCCGATGCGCTCGCGCTCCCGGTGCGTCATCCCGCGACGCTGCGCGCGGCGGACGACCGCGCCGCCTTCGCCGCGCTCGGGCTGGAGGCGGCGGTGGTCGCGGCCTATGGCCTGATCCTGCCGCAGGCCGTGCTCGACGCGCCGACCCGCGGCTGCCTCAACGTCCACGCCTCGCTGCTGCCGCGCTGGCGGGGCGCGGCGCCGATCCAGCGCGCGATCCTCGCCGGCGATGCGCTGACCGGCATCACGATCATGCAGATGGAGCGCGGGCTCGACACCGGACCGATGCTCGTCCGCCACGAGGTCCGCGTCGACCACAAGACCGCGGGCGCGCTTACCGACGAGATGGCGCAGGCCGGCGCGGCGCTGATCGTCCGGGTGCTCGCCGCCCCCGACGCGTTCATGCCGCGCGTCCAGCCCGACGATGGCGTCAGCTACGCCGCCAAGATCGACAAGGCCGAGGCGCGGATCGACTTCGCGCAAAGCGCCGAGCAGGCCGAGCGCCAGGTGCGGGCGTTCAACCCGGCGCCGGGGGCGTTCATCGAGCATCGCGGCGAGCGCATCCAGATCCTCGCCGCGGCGATCGACGAGGCGCGCGGCGTGCCGGGCGAAGTGCTCGACGATGCGCTCCGCATCGCGTGCGGCGCGGGGGCGCTCCGCCCGCTGCTGGTGCGGCGCGCCGGCCGCGGGATCATGGCGACGTCCGATCTGCTGCGCGGCTTCCCGATCGCCGCGGGCACGCGTCTCGGCTGACCGCCGGTGACGCGCTTCCGGCTGCTGGTCGAATATGACGGTCGCCCGTTCTTGGGCTGGCAGCGCCAGGCCCACGGGCCGAGCGTCCAGCAGGCGATCGAGACCGCCGCAACCGAAGTGACGCAGGAGGAGGTTCGCGTCCATGCCGCAGGCCGCACCGATGCCGGCGTTCATGCGACCGGCATGGTCGTGCATCTCGATATCGCGAGGCCGATCGCGCCGTTCCGGCTCGGCGAGGCGCTCAACGCGCGGCTGCGGCCCGCGCCGGTCGCGATCCTGGCGTGCGAGGCGGTGGCGGACGACTGGCATGCGCGCTTCTCGTGCACGGGCAGGCGCTATCGCTACCGCATCGTCGATCGTCGCGCGCCGCTGACGCTGGACGCCGGGCGTGCCTGGCGTCTGCCGCCGCCGCTCGACGCCGACGCGATGCAGGCGGCGGCACGATCGCTGGTCGGGCGGCACGATTTCACCACCTTCCGCTCGGCGCACTGCCAGGCCGCGAGCCCGGTGCGCACGCTCGACCGGCTCGACGTGGCGCGCGTCGCGGACGGGATCGAGGTGATCGCGGCGGCGCGCTCGTTCCTGCACCATCAGGTCCGCTCGATGGTCGGCTGCCTCGCGCTGGTCGGTCAGGGGCGGTGGCGGCCGGACGACGTCGCCACCGCGCTCGCCGCGGGCGATCGTACCGCGCTCGGGCTCAATGCGCCGCCCGACGGACTGTATTTCGTCGCGGCGCTGTATCCGGACGGGGACCGCTGATCCGCGCACGCGTTGTCGTGTCGGATCGGCCGGGAAGATGTCGCGTGCGTGCAGTCGTGCAGGATCGGATTGTGGCGGGGCTGGGCACCGCGCTGGTGGTCGCCGGGCTGGGGGTTGTGCTGGCGGTCGGGCTGAGCGTCGACATACGCACGGCGACCCGGCACGCGCTGTCCGTCCTGGCCCTCCAGCCGCCCCCTCCGCCCCCGCCGCCGCCCATCGCGCACCCCCGGATCCGGCGGCGCGCGAAGAATCCGGCCGCGCCGCGCAATCTCAGGAACAAGGCGACCCCGGTCGTCGCGCCGCCACCGATCGTCGTCCCGCCCAAGCCTCCGCCGATCGTCACCGCGCCCAGGCCGAACATCGGCGCGGCGGCGCAGACCGGCGCCTCGGATCGCGCCGGCCCCGGACAAGGGGCGGGGGGCAACGGCAGCGGCGATGGCGGCGGGGGCGATGGCGACGGGGACGGCGACGATACGCCGCCCGAGCAGATCGCGGGCCGGCTGAGACATTCCGACATGCCGCTCGAACTCGCCGCGCCAGGCGCCGACTATACGGTGGGCGTCCGGTATGCCGTGGAGATCGATGGCCGCGTCACCGAATGCAGAGTGGTGCGCTCGAGCGGCAGCGTGGTGCTCGACACGCGGGTCTGCCAGTTGATCCAGCAGCGCTACCGTTACCGGCCGTCGCTTGATCCCGATGGACATCCGGTCCGCTCGCATGTCGTCGAGAGCGATAGCTTCGGCGTCGACCGCGGCGATTACCCGAGCGATCCGCGCTGAGCGGCCGGCGCTGGCAGCCACCGCCCGCCTGCGACGAACGGTGGCTGGATGGGATCAGCAGCCGTTGCGGCGGTTCTGGGCCTGGTCGTGCTTCTTGTCGAGATGACGGCCCAGCAGCGCGCCACCGCCGGCGCCCGCCAGCGTACCGATCGTGCCGCCGCCGAGCGCGTTGCCGATCAGCGCCCCGCCCGCGCCGCCGGCGATCAGACCGGTGGTGCCGTTGCTGTGCTTGCAATGCTGATAGTAACGGCTGTCGCGGCCGCGATAGTCGCGTTCGTGACGGGCATAGGCGGCGGTCGACGTGATGGCGGTCGCGGCGAGTGCTGCGGCGAGCGCGAACTTGGTCTTCATGGTTGAACTCCTTTGTGGCTGTGGCGAAGGCCCTAACGAGGCAGACCTGAACTGGTTCTATACGGCGACGATGACATGGCTGCGTGCCGGATCGGCATACCCTTCGATATCGGCGGCGCTTTGGCTGCGCTCAGGCGTACGGATGGCGGCATCGGAGGATCGATCTCAGATTCCGAACAGCCTCGTCAGCGACATGTCGAGCATCAGCAGCTGCCACAGCAGCCGGCCATGGTCGCTGCGCCCGCCGCGGTGCTCGGCGGCGATGCGGGCGAGTTCGGCCGGGTCGAACCAGCCCGAGGCGGCCAGCGCGGAGCCGCGCGCGATGCGCTCGGCCTCGGGCGCCAGCGGGCCGCGGAACCATGCCGCGATCGGGGTGACGAAGCCCATCTTGGGGCGATGCAGGATCTCGTCGGGCAGATAGCGGCGCATCGCGCGTTTCATCAGCCACTTGCCCCGCCCGCCGCGCAGCCGCATCGCGGCGGGCAGCGACGCCTCGAAGGCGACGAGCTTATGGTCGAGCAACGGCTCGCGCGCCTCCAGGCCCACCGCCATGCTGGTGCGATCGACCTTGGTGAGGATGTCGCCGGGCATCCAGATCGTCATGTCGGCGTATTGCGCGCGGCCCAGCATGTCCACGGCGGGCGCGTCGCGCATCGCCGCGACCCAGCGATCCTCGGCGCGGTGCCCGGCGAGCGCACGGCGCGCATCCGGCGTATAGAGGCGCGCGCGCCGTTCGGGCGTGGTGAAGGCGACGGCGCGCGCGTACGCCTCCTCGGGGGCGCGTGCGATCGCCTCCAGCGTCGACCTGGCGCGGAGCGGGCGCGGCGCCCAGTCGGCCTTGGGCCAGGCGCGTGCGAGCGTGCCGAACAGCGGCGCGCGCAACGCCTGCGGCACCACGCCGCGTACGTGGTTCTCGGCGGCGAAGAAGCGGTGGCGGCGATAGCCGGCGAGCGCCTCGTCCGCGCCATCGCCCGACAGCGCCACCGTCACCCGCTCGCGCGCCAGTTCGCAGACCCGGTAGGTCGGCAGCGCGGAGGCGTCCGCGAAGGGCTCGTCGAACGCGGCGACGAGGGTGTCGATCAGCCCGTAATCGTCGGACGAGACGATGCGTTCCCGGTGATGGGTGGCGAAGCGCTGCGCGACGAGGCGGGCATGCGCGGTCTCGTCCAGCCCAACGACGTCGAAGCCGATCGAGCAGGTCTCGACCGCCTGGCGGCTCGCCTCGGCCATCAGCGCGACGACGCTCGACGAATCGACCCCGCCCGAGAGGAACGCGCCGAGCGGCACGTCCGCCACCATGCGCGAGCGCACCCCCTCGCGGAGATGACCGAGCAGCGCTTCCTCGAGCTCGGCGGTCGAGCCCCGGGCGGCGCCGGAGAAGGCGAGGTCCCACCAGCGCACCGGGCGCGGCACCGGCTTGCCGCGCTCGACGACCAGATAATGCGCGGCGGGCAGCTTCTTCACGCCCGCGACGAGGCAGGCGTCGTCGGGGACGTAGCCCAGCCCCATGAAATCCTCGACCGCGGTCAGGTCGGGTGCGCGGCGCAGGCGCGGATGCGCGAGCAGCGCCTTCAGCTCCGAGCCGAACAGCAGCGTGCCGTCGGGCAGCTCGGCATAATGCAGCGGCTTCACCCCGAATCGGTCGCGCGCCAGGATCAGGCTCTGCGTCGCGGCATCGTGCAGCGCGAAGGCGAACATGCCGGTGAAGCGATCGAGGCAAGCGGCGCCCCACAGCCGCCAGCCATGCAGGATGCACTCGGTGTCCGAACCGGTCCGGAAGCAGGCACCCTGCCGCTCGAGCTCGGCGCGCAGCTCGCGGTAATTGTAGATCTCGCCGTTGAACACGACGACCATCCGGCCGTCGGCGCTCGCCATCGGCTGGTCGCCGCCGGCGAGATCGATGATCGACAGCCGGCGATGGCCGAGCCCGACGCCCGGCGCGGTCCAGATGCCTTCGCCATCGGGTCCCCGATGGGCGATCGCGTCGATCATCGTCCGCACCCGCGCCGGATCGACCGGCTTGGGCACGTCGACATGGAAGAGGCCGGCGATGCCGCACATCGGGCCCGCTCAGCCTCCCGCCGCGATACGGTCGAGCGCCGGCCCGGGCGCGCCGAGCGCGGCAAGGAAGCGATCGATCGCGGCGCGTCCGCCGCCGTCCCCGCCGCCCGGCGCCGAGACGAGCAGCGCGGCGGCGCGCTGGTCGCCGCCGAGCAGGCGATGGCGCAGCGTCGCGAGCTTGACGCGGGTCGCGCTGCCGGTGACGACGCCGCCGACATCGTAGCTGGTCAGCACCTCGCGCGCGGTCGGGCCGGGCGCCTCGATCCGTTCGGCCTTCCAGCCCGGCGGCGCGGGACGGTCGCTGGCCCACGACCAGGCGCCCTCGGGATCCACCGCGCCATGACCATAGCCGACCAGCTCGCGGTCCTCGTCCTGCGCCGCGTAGAAGATCGCGGCGAGATCGACCGTGTCGCCGGCCGCGTCGCGGTAGCGCGCCGTCAGCATCCGGTCGGCGCCCGGGAAATGCGGTCGCCAGAGCGCACCCGCGCGATCGGCGATCGGCGTCCAGCCGGGGAGCTGCGGCAGCCGGGCGGCAGCCGCGATCGGCCGCGTGCCGCCGGCCGCGACCAGACGTCCCCAGGCGGGCGCGACCAGCACCACGCCGAGCGTTGCCAGCGCGGCGGCGAAGAGCGGCATCGTGCGGCGCTGGCGGGCGTCCTGCCCGGCGATCCAGAGCTCGGTCGCGACCGGCGCGTCGGCGGCGCGATCGAAGAAGCGCCACGACACCGCCAGCACGGCGGCGATCACCGCGGCGAAGAAGAACCAGCCATAGACGATATGGTCGAACCCCGATGCCGCGCTGGCGCCGACCCGCTGCGCCACCCAGATCGTCGCGAAGGCGCGCAGGCCGTTGGCCAGCACCGGCACCACGACGCAGAGCGCGAGGAAGCTCAGCCGCCGCGACCAGCGCCGGAAGCCGAGATGCGCGACGAGCACGCCCAATGCCACCATCGCGATCAGGAACTTGGCGCCCGAACACGCCTCGGCGACCTTGAACCAGCCGCCGGGCGTGGTGATGAACACGCCGTCGAGCCGCGCCGGCACATGGGTGAGCGCGAGCAGCGCCATGCACATCCGCGCGGTCAGCGTCTGGAGCGCGGGCACCAGCGCGTCGCCGGCGGGCACGAGGAACACCGCGTAGAGCAGCGGAAACAGCAGTATCGAGGTGGCGGCGCGGCCGACGATGACGGCGACGCCGCCCTGCACCATCATCACCAGACCGAGCTGGCGCGCGAAGGCGACCCCGGCCGCCTCACCGAGCAGCCAGCCGAACGCGCCAGCCGCCACCCACAGCAGGGGCAGCGCCCAGCCGCGCGGCGCGATCCGGGACAACGCGGCGCGCCGCACCCAGACCAGCCAGGCGATCACCGGCAGGATGACGAGGCAATGCTCGTAGGTGCTGGCCTGCCACCACAGCAGCGCCATCGCCCGCGCGTCGCGCCGGAACAGGACGAGCAGCATCGCGACGACGGCGCCGAGCGCGACGAGATGAGCGCGCCAGCCGGTCAGCGCCGATCGCCCGATGCGCAGCGCCACGGGGGCGCCGATCGCGCGCTCGGTCATCGCCGCGCGGTCATATGTGGCTGAGCATCTGGTCGAGCGGCGCGAGCCGCGCCGCCCAGCCATAGCGCGCCTCGATCCGGGCGCGCGCCGCCCGCCCGATCGTATCGCCGCGCGCGGGATCGCGGAGCAGCGCGATCGTCGCGCGCGCCATGTCCCGCGCGTCGCCGGCGACGACGATCTCGGTCCCCCGGGTGGCGTCGATCCCCTCGAACGCCGCCGGGCTGGCAACCACCGGGCGCGCCATCGCCATCGCCTCCAGCACCTTGTTCTGGATGCCGCGCGCCAGCCGCAGCGGCGCCACGATCACGCATGCGCGCGCCAGCCAGGGCCGGACGTCGGAGACCGTACCCGTCACCTCGACGCCCTCGCCGAGCGTGAGCAGCGTCGGGTCGGGATCACGCCCGACGATCACGAAGCGCGCCCCGGGCACGGCCGCGCGCACGATCGGCAGGACGTCGCGCGCGAAGCCGCCGGCCGCCTCGATATTGGGCGGATAGTCCATCTGGCCGGTGAACACGATCAGCGGCTCGCGCATGCCGGCATCTCCCGCCGAGGCGGTCGCATGCGGCACGTAATGATCGAGGTCGACGCCGTTCTCGAGCACCTGCACGCATTCGGGGGAGAGGCGGGTGCGCTCGCGGAACAGGCGCGCCTCCGCCTCGCTGACGAACAGCGAGACGACGGCGCGGCCCGCGACCTCGCGTTCGAACGCGAACAGGCGCCTGGCCTCGCGGCCCCACAGGCACCGCATCGCGGGGTTGGTGGCGGTGCGCGCATAATCGACGAACTTCTCCGAATCCATGTCGACGAAGTCCATCACATACGGCCGGTCGCTCGGCGCGTATTGCGCCATCTGGCCAGAGAAGACGTAAAGCCGGTCGATGCTCTCGCTGGTCAGCACATCGTCGACGAAGGCGCCCATCGTCCTGCTGGCCAGCGCCGCGACCGATGCCGGCGCGCGCGTCGCCAGTCCGCGCAGCAGGGACGCGCCGCGCGAGCGGGTGTGGATCTCGACATGCATGCGCCGGACCAGAGGTCGCAGCGCCTCGGCATGCGCGACATCCGCCTCGTCGTCCGCGAAGGCACCGAGATGGACGCGATGACGGCCGGCCAGATGCCTGAGGATGTGGTAGCTGCGGATCTTGTCGCCGCGATCGGGCGGATAGGGCACCCGATGCGCGAGGAACAGGATGTCGGCCATCTAGCCCAGCCCGCGCGCGAGCGGCGGTCCCAGCCGGTTGGCGAGCCACAGCGGCAGCGTCTTCCACACCGCGATCCGGGTGCGGTAACGCGGGCTCAGCGGATTGACCTCGCGTGCCTCCGCGCCATCGGCGGTACGCACCGCATAGGCGAGCGGGGCGGGCTCGAAGCCCCAGTTCTTCTTGTAGGCGAACGGCCCGGTGCCGAGCTTCGAGCGGCCGAAGTCGAATGCGCTGCAGCCGCGCGCGCGGGCATGGCGCATCAGCGCGAAATACATCAGCTCGTTGGCGCGCAACGTCCTCGCCTCCCGGGTGCCGCCGCCCCAATAGGGCATCACCGTCCCGTTGTGGTACAGGCTGAGCACGCTGGCAACCGGGCGTCCCTCGCTGAGCACGGTCAGGATATCGGCATCCTCGCCGAACGCGGCACGCACGGCGTCGAACAGCCGGCGCGGAAACACGGGCGTGCCGAGATTGCGCACGCTCTCCGCATAGAGCGCATAGTGCCTGCGCGCGTGGCGCTCGTCGCGGCCGGTCTCGACGGTGAGGTCGCTTCCCAGCGCCTTGCGCACCTCGGCGCGCTGCTTGCGCGGGATCGTCTTGAGC
This sequence comes from uncultured Sphingomonadaceae bacterium, assembly GCA_964245815.1. Lineage (GTDB taxonomy): Bacteria > Pseudomonadota > Alphaproteobacteria > Sphingomonadales > Sphingomonadaceae > Solisphingomonas. The sequence goes on from CAXTNX010000006.1 coordinate 69,984, forward strand.
TCCGCCTCGTCGTCGCGGGCGAGCGGGCGGACGAAGCCGGCATAGGTGCCGCTCCTGCGCTGCCAGCCCTCGCCCTCCGGCAGAAAGCCGCCGCGCAGTTCGAGGCTCGCGACGCCGCGCTCGGCGGCCAGCCGCCAGCCCGCGTCGAGCAACGCCGCGCAGGCCGCATCGTCGTCGCCGATCGCGCCGCCGCCGACCGCGAAGCCCGACGAGGCGAACGCGTTGCCGAACAGCAGGGAACGGATCTCGGTGAGCGGCAGCACCCCGGCGAGCGTGCCGCGCCGCTCGGCGACGAGCAGATGCGCGCGATTGCGCGTGCCGCGCGCGACCGCGTCGAGCCACGCGGGCAGGTGGAAGGGCGTGCCGTCGGGATGCGCGCGGACATAGGCCGCGACGCGGTCCGTGTCGGCGGCGGCGGCCGCGCGGACATGCAGCGGCGCCACCGCCTCGGCCGGGTTCACGCCGCGACCCGCGTTGCGACGACGCGATCGACGCGATCCCACGCGAAGTCGCCGAGCAGCCGCTCGAGCTTGGCTTCCATCGCACCCAGCCGGCTGTAGTGGCGCAGCTTCGATCTGAGCGGCGCGCGGGCGACGCGCGGCTGCCCGGGATCGATCTCCCAGGGATGGAAATAGAACACCGCGGGCGCAGACTCGCGATTGACCTGGCGGATCGCCCAGGCGCTGAACCGATAGGGCAGCAGCCGGAAGAAGCCGCCGCCGCCCGCCGCGAGCGTCCGTCCCCGCCACTTCGCCGTGGTCACCGGCAGCTCGATCATCGCACTCCCTTTGATGGGCGCCCAGGCGAAGCGCGGCGCCTCGGGCCAGCCATAATGATCGTGCGCCACCGGCGCCACGCTGGACGAATAGGCATAGCCCTCCTCGGCGAGCACGCGGTGCGCCCAGGGGGTGCGCGTGTCGATTGAGAAGCTCGGCGCGCGATAGCCGGTGACGGGCACGCCCGCCGCCTGCTCGATCGCTCGGCGCGCGCGCCGCAGATCGGCGCGGAAGCTCCCGGCATCCATCGTGAACACGCGCTGATGATCCCAGCCATGACTGGCGATCTCATGGCCGTCGACGACGATGCGGCGCATCTGTTTCGGCGCGCGCTCCGCCACCCAGCCGAGCGTGAAGAAGGTCGCCTTGACGTTCGCGCGCGCGAACAGATCGAGCACCGCATCGGTGTTGGCGGCGACGCGCGACTGGAGGTGGCTCCAATCGGCCTTGTCGATCACGCGCTCGAACGCGCCGACCTGGAACCAGTCCTCGACATCGACGGAGAGCGCGTTGCGCACCGGTGCGGTGCTCAATACGTCGACTGGTGGCGATCGGAGACCGTCTGCCCGTCCTCGACCCAGTCGATCAGCAGCGCCAGCACGCGCCGGATCGCGGCCTCCTGCTCGTCGAGCCGCTCCTCGAGCAGCGACAGCCGCTCGGCGATCTCGGGATCGGCCTCGCGGATGACGCGGATCGCGGGCTCGGCGGCGGGTGCGGCATCGGCGGCGTGGCGGCGCGGATCGTCCTTCGCGGCGGGCGGCGAGGCGTCGGGGATCGCGCGCTCCTGCGCCATGTCGGCGGCGACCATGTCGACGGTGGCGCCGTCGATCCGCTCGAGCCCTTCGATCGCGCCATGCAGCAGCACGCGGCCGGCCAGCGTGTTGAGCCGTCGCGGCAGGCCGCCGGAGTGACGATAGAGCGCCAGCCAGCACTCCTCGGTGAAGGCCGGGCGGCCCTGCCAGCCGACCAGATCGAGCCGGTGAAGGATGTAGGGCTTGACCTCCTCCTCCTCCATCGCGTCGAGATGATGCGTCGCGATCACCCGCTGGCGCAGCTGCTCGAGCTTCTCGGAGCGCTGGAAGCGGGTGCGGAACTCGGGCTGGCCGAGCAGGAAGATCTGGATCAGCGCCTGTCCGCCGGCCTGGAAGTTGGAGAGCATGCGCAGTTCCTCGAGCGCCGAGAACGGCAGGTTCTGCGCCTCGTCGACGATCAGCAGCGTGCGCCGGCCCTCGTTGGCGTGGAGCCGCAAAGTCCGCTCGATGCGATCGAGCAGCTGGGCCTTTTCAAGCCCGTCGGTGCCGAGCCCGAGCGCCTGCGCGGCGAGCCGCAGCATGTCCTCGCCCTCGACCTGGGTCGAGACGAGCTGGATCGCCTGGAGGCGCTGACGATCGATCGACGCCATCAGATGACCGACCAGCGTGGTCTTGCCCGCGCCGACCTCGCCGGTGATGACGATGAAGCCCTCGCCCTGGGCGAGGCCGTAGCCGAGATACGCCATCGCGGTGCGATGGGTCCGGCTCTCGAACCAGAAACGCGGATCGGGCGTCAGCTGGAACGGCCGATCGCTGAACCCGTAATGCTCGTCGTACATCGCGGTCTCCACCGGGGGCGAACGCCGCCCGTCCTTGTCGTCAGAGTTGGTAGCGGACCGCCAGCAGCGCGGTGCCGATCGTATCCTGGTCGAACCTGTTGCCCGCGCCCGAATACACGCTGATCGCCGCCTCGCCGGTCAGCCGCGGCGTGATGAGCCGGGTGTAGGCGCCGGTCACGCCGTAGGTGGTATACGAGCCGCTGTTGAGCAGCGAGGTGTCGTACCACGCCACGTACGCGCTGCCGGTGACGCTCGATCGCTCGGACAGGCGGCGCGCGGCGACGCCGTTGACCGTCACCACGTCGTCCTGGACGCCGGCATAATCGACGCCGCCGGTCGCGACGCCGAAGTCCGCGGCGAGATAGCGGCGATGATCGTAGTTGACGCCGAGACCATAGGTCATCCGGCCGCGGACCGCCGAGACCAGCGCATAGACGCCGCGCGAGCGGTAGAAGTTGGCGTTGACCGACGAGAGCGCGGGCAGGCAGGTGCCGGCCCCGCCGTTCGCGCCGAACACGCAGCCGCCGATGCCGATCGGGATCAGCGCGTTGGGCGAGGAGAAGCTGGTCGGCAGCGAACCGATGCCGCCGGTGAGCTGACGGCCGAAGCTGGTGATGTCGTTATAGGCGACGACCTGGACGGTCTCGTTGCGGCCGACCTGCCAGTTGAGGTTGCCGGTCACCGCGGTCTGGCCGTAGCGCCGCCCGCCGCGCACTTCGAGCTTCAGCCGGTCGCTCGGCCGCCACAGCACGCCGACATCCCAGATCAGCCCGTCCTCGTCGTAGATCAGCAGCCGTGGCTTGGCGTGATCCGCCTGGAGGCGGCGCTTGTCGGTCAGCACCGCGTTGCCCGCCTCGTCGGTGAGGATCTGCGCCTGGCTGGTCTTGTTCTTCTCGTAGCCCGCGCCGCCGACCAGCGCCACAGTCGGGCCGAGCGGGACGACGACGTCGAGACGCCCGAAATAGCCGTCGTAATGCGCATCGAGGAAGTTGATGTTGTCGCGGACATAGCCTCCGCTCGCGGTCCAGCCGAACGGCAGGATACCCGATCCGGTCGGCATCCCGATCGTCGCGTCGACATCGTGGCTGGTCGAGGCGAAATTATTGTCGAGCCGCGGCTGGCCGGCGCCGAGATCGATCGTGTTGAAGCCGTTCTCGGCCTTGGTGTAGCCGAAGCGATAGTCCGCGGTGACCGCGAACGGCCCGACCGTGCGCGCGACGCTGGGCCCCGCCTCGATGCCGTAGACCTGCTGGGTATTGTCGAAATTGCCGGCGAAGAAGCCCGGGCTCGACGCGGCGAGCGTGCCGCGCGTGCGCGTCGCGACACCGGCGGCCTGCAGCGTCACGCCCGGCGCGATCGTGTAGAGCCCGCTCGCCAGCGCGTTGTGGGTGTCGCCGTCGCGATAGCGGTGGCTCCACGAGAAGAAGTGATCGTAGCGGTAATCGACCTGGCCCTGCAGGTTGCGCGCGTCGATCGAGATGTCGATGCCCGCGCCCACGCCGGTATAGGCGGCGGTGTCGTGGTTGCCGCCGGACAGGTCCGCGTCGAAAACCTGCTGGACCTCCAGATAGGGATGGATCTGGACGCGCCCCTGTCCTGACGACGGGGGCTGGCCGGACGTCGGCGGCGCCGCCATCTGCGACTGCGCGGGACCGGGCGCGGCGGCAAGCGCCGGCACCGATGCCAGCGCGAGGAGCGGGAGCCGCGTTCTCATCCTTCGATCCCGTAATAGCTGCCGAAACGGCGGCTGCCGCTGCCATATTCGACCCCGTTGAGCAGCAGCTGCGGCCGGGGGCAGGCGGAGAGCAGCGCCAGCGCCTCGCGCAGATCGGCCTCGCCGGTGCGCTCGGCACGGACCACGAACACCGCCTGGCCGCACTGCATCGCCAGCACGGCGGCGGGCGAGGCGGCGAGCGCGGGCGGCGAATCGAAGATCAGGATGCGGCGCGGATCGTTGACGCGCAGCCGGTCGAGCACCGTTCTGGTCCGCGCCGAGGCGAGCAGTTCGGTCGCGTCGTTCGTCGGGCCGCCGGCGGGCAGTACCGCGAGATGCGCGACATCGGTATGGATCAGGCACGCCTCGACGTCGACGTCCGGATCGGCGATGGCATCGAGCAGACCGGGGCCGCTTTCGAGCCCGAGCGTCGAGAGGATCTCGGGCTTGGCGACGTCGGCGTCGATCAGCACCACCTCGAGATCCTTCTCGGCGGCGAGGCTGAGCGCTAGGTTGATCGCGCAGAAGGTCTTGCCCTCGTCGGGGCGCGCCGAGCAGACCAGCACGCTGCGGCCATTGTCGACCGCGCCGACGCCGGCGAGCAGCTGGCGCTTGACGATCCGCATCTCCTCCGCGAGCCCGGTCGGCGCGGTGCCCGGCACGATGAAGCCGCCGTCGGCGAGATTGTCGAGCGCGACGCTGCCGATCCGCCCGCGCGGCACGAGCTGTGCCGCGACGCGCGGCGGTGCCGCGACGCTCGCCCGCGCGGCGAGATCGAGCGCGGGCAGCGGCGCGGCGGCGGGCGGCGGCGTCATCGTCCCGCCGGTGCGCGGGGCGCGGATATGTGCGTTGAGATCGAACGACGCGGCGGCGCGCTCGACGAGCGACGGCATCCGCGTACGGCGCGGCTCGCGGTCGTCGGGCCCCGGGGCGATCTGGCTGTGCTTGCTCATGCCCTGTCCTTCACGCGATCAGGCCGCGCTGGACGAACTCGACCGCCAGCAGCAGCAACCATGCGCCGACCAGCGCGCCGCCCGTCCCGGCGAACCATTTGAGCTGGCGGGCGCCCGCCGCCTTCTGGCGGTCGCCGCGCACGAAGCTGACCGCGCCGATCACCGGCAGCCCGCTCGCCGCGGCGAGCGCGGCCGGGGTCGAGTAGCTGGTCAGCAGCTTGGCGCGGAGAAGCGCCGCGCCCGCACCCGCGGCGATCGCCGCGAGCAGAACGCCGGTGAGCAGCAGCGGCCGCTTGGGCTTGGCGGGCACGCGCGGCAGCGCGGGCGCCTCGATCACGCGGACCTGCACGGTGCCGGCGGTCGCCTGCGCGTCGGCGCGCAGCTTGACGCCCTCGCGGTCGGACAGCAGCTTGTCGTAGGCGCCCTTGAGCACGTCGTAGTTGCGGCTGAGCTCGGCCTGTTGCGAGGCGACCTGCGGCTGGCTCGCCTGCACCGCCGCGATCGCGCCGAGATCACCCTGGATCTGCGCCTTGCGCGTGGCGAGCGCGGCCGCGGTCGCCTGCTTCTCGGCCTGCATCGCGCGCAGCGACTGATAGGCCGGGTTGGGCTGGCTGCCGGCACCGGCGGCGACCGGCTCGGCGTTCGCGGCACCCTGGAGACGCGCGATCTGGTTGCGCAGCGCGACGACGTCGGGATGCTGGTCGGTCCAGCCCTGCGACTGATCGGCGGCGAGCTGCGCCTGGAGACCGGCGACCCGCTCGCGCGGGCCCTGCGCGTTGCCGCCGCCGGTCGAGAAGCCCGGAACGGTGGCCGGCGTCTGGGCGAGCTGGCCGCCGATCGCGCCCGCCGCCGCCTGCGCCGCGGAAAGCTGCGAATCGATGTCGGCGAGCTGCGAGCGTGCCGCACCCATCCGATCCTCGATCGTGCCCGAGCCCGGCAGAGAGCCGAAGAACTGCTGCTCGAAGGCGGCGCGCCGGCTCTCGGCATCCTGCAGCTGCGCGCCGCGCTGGGCGAGCTGCTGGTCGAGGAACTTGAGCGAGCGCTGCGCCTCGGCGGCGTCGCTGGTCGAATTGCCCGAAACGAAGCGATCGACGAGCCGCTCGGTCACCGCCTGCGCGAGATGCGCGTTCTGCCCGTCCGAGAAGCCGCCGCCGGAGAGCGTCGTCGCGATCTCGTACAGATTGTCCTGCGTGCTCTTGATGTCGATCGCGGTCTGGAGACGCGACACCATCGCGTTCAGGTCGCGCGGATTGGCGGCCTGGCGCGCGAGATCGGTCTGGCGGACGACCTGCGCGAGATTGTCGCCGGACAGCAGCGTCTGGCGCACCGTGTCGATGCCGTTCTGCTGGTCGGCGCCCGAGATGCCGACCGCCTGGGGCAGGATCGACTGCGGCTCGACATAGATCCTGGCGGACGAGCGGTAGGCGTTGGGGATCAGCGAGATCACCAGCCAGCCGGCCAGCGCGACGCCCCACGCGACGCCCAGCGCCAGCCAGCGGCGGCGCCAGACGAGGTGGATCGCGATCCGTGCTTCGAGGAGGATGGCGTTCATCGGTTCCCGTTCGCTCCGGCCAGGCTCAGAATGCGCTCTCGGGGATGATGATGACATCCCCGGGCTCGAGCTTGACGTTGGCGCTCACGTCGCCCCGCTTCAGGAGCTTGGAGATCTGGAGCGGGTACTCGACCTGTTTACCGGTGGTCTTGTCGAACCGCACCAGCTTCGCGCGATCGCCTGCCGCATATTGGGACAGGCCGCCGACCGCGATCATCGCGTCGAGCAGCGTCATGTTGGCGCGGTAGGGCAGGCTGGCGGGCTTCTCGGTCGCGCCGACGACGCGGACCTGCTGCGAATAGGTGCCTGCCGAGCTGTCGACCATCACCGAGACCAGCGGATCGGCGACGTACTTGGTCAGCCGGCCCTTGATGTCCTCGGCGAGCTGGCTCGGCGTCTTGCCGACCGCGGGGAGATCCTGGATCAGCGGGGTGGTGATCCGGCCGTCGGGGCGGACCTGGACCTTGCCGCCGAGCTCGGGATTGCGCCACACGAAGATCGAGAGCTGGTCGAGCGGACCGATGACGTACTGCTCGCTCGGCGTCTCCTGGCTCGAGACGAATTTGGCGGGGGGCAGCGGCGGCCCGCTCGCCCCGCTCACGCAGCCGGCGAGCACGGTGCCCGCGAGCGCCGTGGCGAGCATGGAACGGGCGGCTGTGAAACGCATGGTCGAACCCCTTTGCGGACACCGGATGACGCGCACGCCGTGCAGGCGGCGGACGCCGGGTCCCTTCGGTCAAGGCACTAGCGTGGGACAGGTGAATATTAGGTTAGGCTACACGGTCGGCCGCGCGAACCATGATCTCGCGCGCCGCACCATGACCCAGGAACGCGGCGGGGCTGGCGCTCGCGCCATAGGCGCCGGCCATGAACACCGCGACCAGATCGCCGGGCTCGCCACGGGGTAGCATCGCATCGTCGGCGAGCCGATCGAGCGGCGTGCACAGGCAGCCGACGATGCTGGCCTCCTCGACCGGGTCGGCGGCGAAGCGGCTGGCGATCGCGACCGGATAGTTGCGCCGCACGACCGTACCGAAATTGCCCGAGGCGGCGAGCTGGTGGTGGAGGCCGCCATCGGTGACGAGGAAGGTCTTGCCCATGCTCTGCTTGCGGTCGACGATGCGGGTCAGATAGACTCCCGCCTCCGCCACCAGCCAGCGTCCGAGCTCGATCGCGTAGCGGCGTTCCTCGCCGGCGATCTCCCGGGCAAGCGCCGCGCCGACCGCCTCGACATCGAGCGCGGCGTCGCCCGCGAAATAGGGGACGCCGAAACCGCCGCCGAGATTGACCAGCGGCGCGATGATGCCGGTCTCGTCGTCGATCGCGCGGGCGAGCGCGACCGACTGGCGCTGGGTCTCGGCGATGGCGTGCCGGTCGAGCGCCTGGCTGCCGGCATAGACGTGCAGGCCGCGATAGTCCGCGCCGGCGTCGACGATGCGGCGGACGAGCGCGGGGACGCGCGCCTGGTCGATGCCGAACGGCTTGGCGCCGCCGCCCATCCGCATCCCCGATCCGCGCATCTCGAACGCGGGATTGATCCGCACCGCGAGCCGTGGCGCGACGCCGAGCGCTTCGCCCGCGGCGAGCGCGCGCTCGGCCTCCGCCTCCGATTCGAGGTTGAGCGTCGCGCCCGCGCGCACCGCCGCCACGATGTCGCGCCGGCGCTTGCCGGGGCCGGCGAAGCTGACGCGATCCGCGGCGATCCCCGCCGCCAGCACCAGCGCGAGCTCGCCGCCGGACGCGATGTCGCAGCCGTCGACGAGATGCGCCATCGCTCCGACCAGCGGCGGGAAGGGATTGGCCTTGACCGCATAGTGCAGCGCCAGCCCCGCGGGCATCGCCGCGCGCAGCCGCGCGACCCGCGCTGCGACCGCGTCGAGATCGTAGACGAACAGCGGCGTGTCGCCCGCGTGCGCGGCGAGCGCCTCGACATCGTGCCCGGCGATGCGCAGGCGGCCGTCGGGACCGGCCGCATAGCCCGGCGGGATGGTGCCGAGCGGCTTCATCGGCGTCGCACCCCTCGCTCGCTCCCTCTCCCCTGCGGGGAGAGGGTCGGGGTAAGGGGGAGCGAGGCGAAGCCGAGCGTAACCCGGCTGGCGTCGGTCACCTTCTCCCGAGCCCTCTCCCTCGAGGGAGAGGCGGCCGCCTGCGCCACGGTCATCCCGATCATCCTCACTCCCGATGCTCCTGGCGGATCGCGGCGCGATCGAGCTTGCCGTTGGGATTGCGCGGCAGCGCGTCGCGCCAGATCACGTCGCGCGGCTGCTGGAAACTGGGCAGTCCGGCAGCGAGATGCGCGCGCAAGCGGGCCTCGTCGCCGGTACCGCGCACCACCAGCCGGATCGCCTGGCCGAGCCGCGCGTCGGGGACGCCCAGCGCGACCGCTTCGGCGACCGCGCCGCTGGCGATCGCCGCCTCCTCGATCTCGGTCGGGCTGACGCGATTGCCGGAAACCTTGATCATCTCGTCGGCGCGCGCGACGAAGCGGATCAGCCCGTCCGCGCCACGCACCACCGTGTCGCCCGACCATGCCGCGACCCCGCCGCAGCGCGAGCCCGGCGGCGCCGGCCGGAAACGCAGCGCGGTGCGCGCCGGGTCGCGCCAATAGCCCTGCGCCACCAGCGGCCCGGCATGGACGAGCTCGCCCGCTTCGCCATCGTCTGCGAGCGTGCCGTCGGCGCGCGCGACCAGAATCTCGGCGAACGGGATCGCGGTGCCGACCGCATCGGGGTGCGCATCGGCGAGCAGCGGATCGAGCGAGGTCGAGCGGAACGCCTCGGTCAGGCCGTACATCAGGTGCAGCCGCGCCTGCGGAAACAGCGCACGCAGGCGCCGCACCAGCGATGCCGGCATCCGCCCGCCGGTCGCCGAGAGCGTGCGGAGCCACGCCGCGGTCGGGGGCGGCCACTCGGCCTCGGCGAGCTGGATCCACAACGGCGGCACGCCGGCCAGCGTGGTGACGCGGTGGCGATCGATCGCACGCACGACGTCGCGCGCGACGAGATAGTCGAGCGGCACCGCACACGCGCCCGCCGCCCATGTCGACAGCAACTGGCTGAGCCCGGCGTCGAAGCTGAGCGGCAGCACCGCGAGCGTGCGATCGTGCGCGCCAAGCCCGAGATAATGCGCCACCGCGATCGCGCCGAGCCAGAGATTGGCGTGGCTGAGCATCACCCCCTTGGGTCGCCCCGTCGATCCCGACGTGTACAACAGCGCGGCGAGCGTCTGTGGATCGTGCGACGAGGGCGGCAGCGGCGCGGCGCCGCCGAGCACATCCTCCATCGCCACCGCACACCCCTCGGGCACGTCGTCCGCACCGAGCAGCGCGGCACGCGCGGCTTGCGTCACGAGCAGCACCGCGCCGCTGTCGGCGAGGATGTGCGCGACCTGCGCGCGCTTGAGCAGCGGGTTGACCGGCACGTGCACCAGCCCCGCCCGCGCGCAGGCGAGCGCCATCAGGCAGGCGGTGCGCGTCTTGGGCAGCCAGCTCGCGATCCTGTCGCCCGGCGCCGCGCGCTGGATCAGGCCGGCGGCGAGCGTGCCGACCGCCGCGTCGAGCGCCGCATAATCCAGCGTCCCGCCGCGATCCTCGTACGCGACGTCGTGCGCCGCGCCGCACCGCGCGAGATGGTCGAGCGGACGCGGCACCGCGTCGAGCCCTTGCCAATCGGATGGTGCGTGCGCCAAGCCCATGCGCCGGGGATTAGCGCGATGACGATCCGAACGGAATGGCTGGGTCTCGACGCGATCGACGACGACGCGCCGTTGCTGTCGCGCGCGGCGCAGCCCCGGCTCCACGACCGGCTCGACTGGTTCCGGATGACGGCGCGGCACGGCCTCGCCACGGCACCCGCCGTGCTGCGCGTGACGCGGGGCGCCGAGCGCGCCTGGCTGTTCCTCGACGGCGCGGCGCCGCTGGCGAGCTGGTACACGCTCGCCTGGCGACCGATCGCGACCGATCCCGCGCTGCTCGTCCCGCTGCTGCGCGCCGCCGCGCGCCGCCATGGCCGGCTGCTGCTCCAGCCGGTGCGCGACGGGGACCGCGCCACGCTCGGCACGGCGCTGCGCGTGGCGGGGTGGGTGACGTTCGTGTCGCGCGCGTCGAGCAACTGGTCGATCGCGGTCGCGGGGATCGACTTCGCGGCCTTCTGGCGGGCGCGGCCGGGCACGCTGCGATCGACCGTCGCGCGGCGTGCGCGCAGCCATCCGGTGACGATCGCCATCCATACCAGCTTCGATGCCCGGGCCTGGGACGCGTACGAGACGGTCTATGCGGCGAGCTGGAAACCGGCCGAGGGCAGTCTTCCCTTCCTGCGCGAGCTCGCCGAGCGCGAGGGCGCGGCCGGCACGCTGCGGTTCGGCATCGCGCGGCGCGCCGACGGCGCGGCCGTCGCCGCCCAGCTCTGGCTGGTCGAGGATGGCGTCGCGACGATCCACAAGCTCGCGCATCGCGAGGATGCGCGCGCCGGCTCGCCCGGCTCGCTGCTCAGCGCCGCGCTGTTCGAACATGTCATCGACCGCGACCATGTCGCGACGATCGACTTCGGGCTCGGCGACGAAGCGTACAAGGCCGACTGGATGGACATCCGCGCGCCGGTGTGGCGGATCGAGGCGTGCCGTCCCGCCTCGCTCCGCGGCGCGATCAGCATCGGCGTCCACGCGATCCGCCGGCTTGCCCGACGGACGCCAAGCGACTAGGCGGCGCGCCAGACCGTGATGACCCAGACCGCCGCCTCGATCGACGACCGCCTGCGCGCGATCCTGCGCGATGCGCTCGCCATCGACGCGGCCCGCGCCGCCGCGCTCGCGGCGGACACACCGCTGTTCGGCGCGATGCCCGAGCTCGATTCGATGGCGGTGGCGGGGTTGCTCACCGAGATCGAGGACCGGATCGGCATCCTGATCGAGGACGACGAGGTCGATGGCGAGATGCTCGAGACGTTCGGCAGCCTGTCCGCCTTCGTCCATGCCAAACTCGGCGCATGACCGCGCCGCCGCGGGTCCTGACCCTGCCGGGCGGCGAACCGATCCTCCACTACGGCGCCGCGGACGGCCCGCAGCTGCTCGTCCTCCAGCCGCTGTTCGAGGAGATGAACCGCTGCCGCGCGCTGATCGCGACGCTGTGCCGCGATCTCGCGACGCGAGGCATAGGGTGCTGGCTGCCCGACCTGCCCGGCTGCGGGGAAAGCGCGCGCGCGCTGGCGACGGTGGGCTGGGGAGATTGGACCGGTGCGACCGCCGATGCGCGCGCGCTGATCGTGCAGGAGACCGGATCGCCTGCGCTCGGCTCGGTCGCGATCCGCGGCGGCGCGCTGCTCGACGCGCCCGCGCCGCGTCGCTGGCGGCTGAGCCCGGTTGCGGGCGCGTCGCTCGTCACCGATCTCAGGCGCTCCGGGCTACTGGCAAGCGGCGCCTATGCGCTCGCCGAAGCGCTGTCGGGACCGCTCTGCGCGGCCGAGCCGGACGGCGAGGCGCGCGTGGCGCGGCTCGCGGGCGACGAACGGCCGTGCGATGTGCGGGTCGACGGCCCCATGCTGTGGCGCCGCCCCGAGCCGCTCTCGGCGCCCGATCTCGCGGCGCTGCTGGCCGAGGACATCGACGCCTGGGCGGCGCCGTGATGCCGCCTTCGCGACCATCCGATCTGGAGTCGAGCCTGCTTTCGACGGACGCTAAGCCATGAGGCGCGTCATCGCGATCCCGCTCGGCGAGGATTGGCTGCAAGCCACCCTCGACGGTGGCGCCGACGCGACCACCGGCTGGGTGTTCGTCACCGGCGGCATGCAGACCCGCGTCGGCCCGCACCGGCTCTACGAACGGCTCGCGCACGCCCTCGCGGCGCGGGGCGAGGCGGTGGTCCGCTTCGATCGCCCGGGCGTCGGCGACAGCCCGGGCGAGGATGCGGGCTATCTCGAAAGCGGCGCCGGGATCGCGGCGGCGGCGCGGGCGCTGCGCGAGGCCTTCCCGCAGATCGCGACGCTCGCCGGCTTCGGATTGTGCGACGGCGCGACCGCATTGGCGCTGCACGGGCGCGCGGCGGAGATCACGCGGCTGGTCGTCGCCAATCCGTGGATCGTCGAGCCGGTCGACGACCTGCCGCCCGCCGCCGCGATCCGCGGCCATTACGCGCGCCGCCTGATCGATCCACGCGCCTGGTGGAAGCTGGCGCGGGGCGGCGTGGACCTCGCCCGGCTCGCGCGCGGCGTGGCGCGCAGCGCGACCCGCGACGATGCCGCGCTCGCCGAACGCTTCGCGCGTGGCGTGCCCGCCGCGATCGCGGTCGTGCTCGCGGACGGCGACGGCACCGCGCAGGCGTTCGCGGACGCGTGGCGACGTCTCGCCGACGCGCCGCGCATCGAGACGATCACCATCGCCACCGCCTCGCACAGTTTCGCCGAGCCTGCTGCGTTCGAGGCGCTGGCGCGATGCCTCTCGGCGCCGCCTGCCCACGCCTGAATCGGCGCCGTCATCCCGGCGAAGGGCGGGATGACGAAGGGCGGGCCGGGATGGAGGCTAGGGCGGGATGGCGTCGGTTTGATCCAACGGATCAAGGTAAAGTCATCTGGCTCCCGGCCGACGACCGAGGAGAGCCGCTACCCTCACTCCGCGGCGATCGCCTCCTCCTCGGCCTCGAAATCGGCCGCGGCGAGGAAACGCTCGGCGTCGAGCGCCGCCATGCACCCGGTGCCGGCGGCGGTGATCGCCTGGCGATAGACCTTGTCGGTCACGTCGCCGCACGCGAACACGCCGGGCACCGAGGTGTCCGTCGTACCGGGCGTCACGCGGATGTAATTGTCCTCGTCGAGCTCGAGATGGCCGGCGAACAGCTCGGTCGCGGGATGATGCCCGATCGCGACGAACCCGCCATCGACGTCGAGCCGGCTGATCTCGCCGGTCCTGGTATCACGCAGGTCGAGCGCGACCAGCCCCTGGTTGCCCTCGCCGCCGATGAACTCGGCGACCTCCCGGTTCCACAGCACGGTGATCCCGTGATGCTTGAACAGCCGCTCCTGGAGGATCTTCTCGGCGCGCAGCGTATCGCGGCGGTGGATCAGCGTCACGTCGTGGCTGTGGTTGGTGAGGTACAGCGCCTCCTCGACCGCGGTGTTGCCGCCGCCGATCACCGCCACCTTCTTGCCGCGGAAGAAGAAGCCGTCGCAGGTCGCGCAGGCCGACACGCCCTGGCCGCGCAGCCGGGTCTCGCTGTCGAGCCCCAGCCACCGCGCCTGCGCACCCGTGGCGATCACCAGCGTGTCGCCGAGATAGACATGCCCGCCGTCGCCGACCAGCCGGAACGGCCGCCGGGTGAGATCGACCTCGACGATCGTGTCCCACATCATCCGCGCGCCGACATGCTCGGCCTGGCTCTGCATCTGCTCCATCAGCCAGGGGCCCTGGATAACCTCCTTGAAACCGGGATAGTTCTCGACATCGGTGGTGGTGGTGAGCTGCCCGCCGGGCTGGATGCCCTGGATGACGATCGGCGCCATGCCCGCGCGCGCGGCATAGATCGCCGCAGACAGGCCCGCCGGCCCGGAGCCGAGGATGATCATGCGGGAAGAATGCGTGGCGCTCATGGCTGATCTCTCATGTGATCCGGGATGCTCGCCCGAACATAGGGACAGCGGGCCGCCCCCTGCAAGTTCCACCGCGCTGCGACATCCGCTTGCCCTGCTCGATGTGATATAGTATATCATCATCAAGATCAAAAAGGGGTTGGTTGATGCGTCGATCGGTATGGCTTGGGACGACGATGCTTGCGGTGGCCGCGGCGCCGGCATGGGCGCGGGATCAGGAGGCCCGGGATCAGGCGGCGCCGGCCTCCACCAGCGCGATCCGCCCGCCGGCCGCGTCCACCGATCCCGCCGCGCTGACCAGCCCCGCCGCGGGCGCCGCGGACCAGATCGTCGTCACCGCGCAGCGTCTCGATGCGGCGCGCGCCTCGATCCAGCCGAGCCTCGGCGCGACCTCCTACACCATCACCAACGCGACCATCCAGGCGCTGCCCGGCGGCGACAACCAGCAGTTCAACCAGATCATCCTGCAACTGCCCGGCGTCGTGCAGGACGGCTTCGGCCAGTTCCATGTCCGCGACGACCACAACAACCTGCAATACCGCATCAACGGCACGATCCTGCCGGAAGGCCTCGCCGTATTCGGCCAGACGCTCTCGCCGCGCCTGATCGAGCAGTTCAACCTGCTGACCGGCGCGCTGCCGGCGCAATACGGGCTGCGCACCGCGGGCATCATCGACGTCACCACCAAGAGCGGGCTGTTCAACAATGGCGGGGTGGCGTCGATCTATGGCGGCAGCCACGGCATGATCGAGCCGAGCATCGAATATGGCGGGTCGAGCGGCTCGACCAACTATTTCGTCTCCGGCGACTATCGCCGCAACAAGCTCGGCATCGAGAGCGTCGACGGTTCGTCGACGCCGCTCCATGACAAGACCCACCAGATCCAGCTGTTCGGCTATGCCGATCACATCATCGACGGCGAGAATCGCGTGTCGTTCGTGGGCGGCTTCTCGAACCAGAAGTTCCAGATCCCGAACCCGCGCGGTCTGACGCCGGACGGCACCTACACGGTCGGCGGCAGCAGCAACTTCCTTTCGGACGATCTCGACGAGCGCCAGCGCGAGCGCACCGGCTTCGGTCAGCTCGCCTTCCTCCACGACAGCGGAAAGCTCAGCATCCAGGGCTCGGTGTTCGGGCGCTACTCGTCGCTCAAATATTCGCCCGACGTCCTCGGCGAACTGCTGTTCAACGGCCAGGCGCAGAACGCCTTCAAGAAGGACGTGACCTTCGGCGGCCAGGTCGACGGCGCCTATCGCCTGTCGGACGCGCACACGATCCGCTTCGGCGGGCTCTACGAGCATGACCGCGGCTCGAGCCGCACGTCGACATCGGTGTTCCCGGTCGACGACGACGGCAACCAGACCGGCGCGCCGATCTCGGTCGTCGACAACGGCGCCAAGACGGAAACGACCGAAAGCCTCTACATCCAGGACGAGTGGAAGCTCGTGCCGACGCTCACGCTGAACGTCGGCGGCCGCTTCGATCACTACAAGGGCTTCCGCGCCGAGCATCAGTTCTCCCCGCGCGCCAACATCGTCTGGCAGCCGACGCCGACGACGACGATCCACGCCGGCTATGCCCGCTATTTCTCGCCGGCGCCGTTCGAGCTGGTCTCGACGACCAGCATCGAGAAGTTCGATTCCACCAGCGCGGCGGCGGAACCGGGGCTGGGCAACACCACGCCGTTCGCGGAGCGACAGAATTACGTCGATGTCGGCGTCCAGCAGAAGCTGGGCGACAGCGGCGCCACCATCGGCGTCGATGCGTATCACCGCCGCTCGCACCAGCTGATCGACGAGGGGCAGTTCGGCGCCCCGATCATCCTGACGCCATTCAACTATCGGCGTGGCAAGATCGACGGCATCGAGGCCAACGCCAGCTACGCCCGGGGGCCGTGGCTCGCTTATGCCAATTTCGCCTATGCCAAGGCGAAGGGCAAGGATGTGACGTCCAGCCAGTTCAATATCGGTGCCGATGATCTGGACTATATCCGCGACCACTATATCTACCTGGATCACGACCAGACCTATACCGGCTCCGCCGGCCTATCCTACTCCGTCAAGGACGGCGCGCTGTCTGGCCTTCAGCTCGGTGGCGACATGATCTACGGGTCGGGCCTGCGCGCCGACGGCGACGTGCCGAATGGCGCCGCGCTCAAGGATTATGCGCAGTTCAATCTCTCGACGAGTTACAAGTTCGCGGGTCCCGGCGTCCAGGTCCGCTTCGACGTCATCAATATCGGCGATCACAAGTACGAGATCCGCGACGGTTCGGGCGTCGGCGTCGGCGCGCCGCAATACGGGCCCCGGCGCGGCTTCTTCGTCGGATTATCGAAGAAGATCTGAGCGGCCGATCATGGGAGGCCGGTGACCGCGGGCTCAGGCGTCTATTCCGCGAGCATCGCCGTCACCCAGGCCGGCACGAGGACGCTCGCCGGCCCACGCCTGCTCTCGGCGAACAGCCCGCTGCCGGCGCTGCGTTCCAGGTTGATCTCGAGCGTCTCGGCGCCGGCCGCCGCCGCCATCTCGACGAAGCCCGCTGCCGGATACACCGCGCCGGAGGTGCCGATCGAGACGAACAGGTCGGCATGCGCCAGCGCCTGCTCGATCGCGTCCATCGCATACGGCATCTCGCCGAAGAACACGATGTCCGGACGCAGCGCCGCGACCCCGCAGGCCGGGCAGCGCGGATGCGCCGCCATATCGCCGGCGAACGGCGTCCTCACGCCGCACGCCTCGCACAGCGCCGCCTTGAGCTCGCCATGCATGTGGAGCAGACGCGCGGCACCAGCGCGCTCGTGCAGGTCGTCGACATTCTGGGTGACGATCAGCAGGTCGCCGGGCCATTCGGCATCGAGCCGCGCCAGCGCGCGGTGTGCGGCGTTGGGGTGGACGCCGCCCAGCGCGCGGCGCCGCCGATCGTAGAAGTCGATCACGCGCGCGCGATCCGCGGCGAGTGCCTGCGGCGTGCAGATCTCCTCGATCCGGTGCCCTTCCCACAGGCCGTCCGGCCCGCGGAACGTCGCGAGACCGCTTTCCGCGGAGACGCCCGCGCCGGTGAGGATGACGATTGCGGCGGCGTCCTTCATGATCGTACGATAGCCCGCCGGCATCCGCCCCGCCACGGCGATGATGATCCGCCTCGGCGGGGCGCCGGCGCCACGCCCCGGCCCGGGAAAGATGCGCTTGCGGTCCACCGCGGCGCTGCCTATAGGACGCCCCGCTTGGCATCGCCGGTCGGCCCACGCATGGGCGGCACGATCGGCGCTCCGTCGGGGAGTAGCTCAGCCTGGTAGAGCACTGTCTTCGGGAGGCAGGGGCCGGAGGTTCGAATCCTCTCTCCCCGACCACGCATCGGTGGAGAGACATCGGCGGCGCCGGAAAACCGTCGCACGGTCAGTCTCGGCACCAAATCAGAACGCCTCGAAATATTCCTTCTGTTCCCAATCGGTGACGTGGGACAGGAAGCGGCCGATCTCATGCCTTTTCATCGATATGAAGTAATCGATGAACTCGTCCCCGAACGCCCGGCGGAAAACCTCCGACGATTGCAGCGCATCGATCGATTCCATCAGGCTCGCCGGCATCAGCGGCTTGGTTACCTGGCCGTAGGGATCGCCCAGCGGATCGCCCGGATCCTCGGCCTGCGCGATCCCGTCGAGGCCGGCGTGGATCTGGCTCGCCATGTAGAGATACGGGTTCGCCAGCGGCTCGCCGGAGCGGTTCTCGATATGCGTGCCGCCGTCGCCCGGGCCGCCGATGAGACGACACATCGCACCCCGGTTGTCGATCGACCAGACCGCGCGCTTGGGGGCCAGCGGATTGGCGTTGAGGCGCTTGTACCCGTTGATCGAAGGATTGGAGAAGGCGGAGCCCGCGCGCACATGCTTGAGCAGTCCTCCCACGAAGTGCAGGCCGGTATCCGACATCAGCCTGTCGGCCGACGCGAAGGCGTTGCCGCTCCCGTCGGCGAAAGCCAGCGACTCGTGCAGATGCCAGCCCGACGAGAAGCAGTTGGGCAGGGCGGGCTTCGTCATGAACGTCGCAAGCAGTCCCCTGCGCTGCGCGACCTGCTTGATCGCCGATCGCATCGTCGCGACGGCATCGGCCGCCTCGACACCGATCAGCGGATCCAGCGTGATCTCGATCTGGCCGGGCCCCCATTCGCCTTCGAGCGTCCGCAGCGGGAGGCCAAGGGCGATCAGCGTCCTGCTGATCACCGACAGCAGCGGCTCGAGCTCATCGTAGACCAGCTCCGACATATATTGAAAACCGTGGCGGAGCGCGGTGACGCTGGCGGGCTGGGACGGATGCGTGCAATCCTCGAGGGCGAGCCTGGCGTCGCTGACGCGAAAGACATGGCATTCGACCTCGACGCCGCCGACGAACAGCAGGTCGCGTTCGGCCAGCCGCGCGCAAGCCGCGCGCATCAGCCCGCGGGTGTCCAACGGGCAGCGCTCGCCATCCTTGAGATAGAGATCGACGAACACGCTCGCCGTCTTCTCGGCCCAGGGCAGGATCCGGAAGGTGGACAGATCGGCGATGCCGGCCATGTCTCCGCCGCCGCCCATCGTCGCGCGGCCGAAGCCGCCGTCGCTGGAAAAGATCGGCAGGAAGGTGTTGTTCGCGGTATCCTGCGAGAGGATGGCGGT
>CAXTNX010000007.1:0-70295 GCA_964245815.1 uncultured Sphingomonadaceae bacterium
TCTTGGAGACGCGGTTGATGTGGACGAGCTTCTCGACGAACTCCTCGCCGCCATCGTCGCCGCCGCGATTATTGTCGCGTCGACCGCGATTGCCGTCGCGCCCGCCCCGGCCGCGATTGTCGCCGCCGCCACGGCCACGGCCGCCACGCGGGCCACGCCCCTCTCGCGGCGGGGGGGCGCTCTCGGGGGCGGCCTGCGGCGCCTCGGCGATCACGCCCTCGTTCTGCGTTTCGTCAGCCATCATCAGAACTCCAGACCGCCTGCGCGGGCGGCATCGGCGAGCGCCTTGACCCGCCCGTGGAACAGGAAGCCGCCGCGATCGAACACGACGGTCGAGACGCCGGCCGCCTTGGCGCGCTCGGCGACGCGCGTGCCTACCTGCGCCGCGGCGGCGATGCCGGCGCCGGAGGACTGGCCCTTGACGTCCTTGTCGATCGTCGAGGCGGACGCGACCGTGTGGCCGGCGGCATCGTCGATGATCTGGGCGTAGATGTGCCGGCCCGAGCGATGGATCGACAGGCGCGGACGCCCGCCGCCCTTGGCGCGGAGCGCGGTGCGGACGCGCTGGCGGCGCTTGGCGAAGACGGAAAGCTTGGCCATCTTACTTCTTCTTCCCTTCCTTGCGGAAGATGAACTCGCCCGCGTACTTGATGCCCTTGCCCTTGTACGGCTCGGGCTTGCGCCAGCGACGGATCTCGGCGGCGACCTGGCCGACCTGCTGCTTGTCGTTGCCCGCGATGTTGATCGTCGTCGGATCCGGCGTCAGGATGGTGATCCCCTCGGGGATCGCGAAGTCGACGTCATGGCTGTAGCCGAGCTGGAGCTTGAGGTTCCTGCCCTGCACCGCGGCGCGGTAGCCGACGCCGGTGATGTTGAGCGTCTTGGTGAAGCCTTGGGTCACGCCGGTGACGAGGTTCTGCACCAGGGTCCGTTGCAGGCCCCAGAAGGAACGCGCGCGCTTGGTGTCGTTCGCGGGCGTGACCGAAACGCCGTCGTCCTCGATCGCGTAGCTCACCTCGTCGGCGAGCTGGATCGACAGCGTTCCCTTGGGTCCCTTCATCGACAGCGAACCGTCGACGATGGTGGCGGTGACGCCGGCCGGCACGGGGACCGGCTTCTTACCGATGCGGCTCATCAGAACACCTCCGCGAGGACTTCGCCACCGACATTCTGCTCGCGCGCTTCCACGTCGGACAGAACGCCACGCGGCGTCGAGACGATGGTGATGCCAAGACCGTTGCGGACGCGCGGCAGTTCCTTCGAGCCGCTGTACACGCGCCGCCCCGGCTTCGAGACGCGCGCCACGTGCTGGATCGCCGGCTGCCCCTCGAAATATTTGAGCTCGATGCGGATGCCGGGATGCTCGTTCAGCGCCTCCTCGGAATAGCCGCGGATATAGCCTTCGCGCTGGAGCACGTCGAGGACGCGGGTGCGCAGCTTGGACGCGGGCGAGAGGACGGAGTCCTTGCGCGCGCGCTGGCCGTTGCGGATGCGGGTGAGCAGATCGCCCACGGGATCGTTGATCGCCATATCTTATGCCCTCACCAGCTCGACTTGGTCACGCCGGGGATCATCCCCTTGTTTGCGAGATCGCGCAGCATGACGCGCGCCAGCCGGAACTTGCGGTAATACCCGCGCGGACGTCCGGTGAGCTCGCACCGGTTGCGGATGCGCGTCGGATTGCCGTTGCGCGGCAGCTCCGCCATCTTGAGGCGCGCGATCAGCCGCTCGCCCTCGTCCAGGCTCTCGTCGGCCGCGATCGCCTTCAGCTTCGCGTACTTGGGAGCCGTTTTCTTGACGAGCGCGCGGCGGCGCTCGTTCTTCAGAATGGAACTCAGTTTCGCCATGACTTAAGTTCTCTCTCTACTCAGGCCGCCTGCTTCTCTTCGGTCTTCTCTTCCTGCGGGAAGGGGAAGCCGAAGAGACGCAGCAGCTCGCGAGCCTCGTCGTCGGTGGTCGCGGTGGTCGTGATGATGACATCCATGCCGCGGATGCGGTCGACCCGGTCGTAGCTGATCTCCGGGAAGATCAGCTGCTCCTTGAGGCCGGTCGCGTAGTTGCCGTTGCCGTCGAACGACTTGGGGTTGAGGCCCCGGAAGTCGCGGACGCGCGGCAGCGCGATCGTCACGAAGCGGTCGAGGAACTCGTACATCCGCTCGCGGCGCAGCGTCACCTTGCAGCCGATCGGCATGCCCTCGCGCAGCTTGAACTGCGCGATCGACTTCTTGGCCTTGGTGACGACGGGCTTCTGACCCGCGATCAGCTCCATCTCGCCGGCCGCCTGATCGACGCGCTTCTTGTCCTGGGTGGCGTCGCCGACACCCATGTTGAGCACGATCTTGTCGAGCTTGGGCACCTGCATCGCGTTCCTGTAACCGAACTTCTCGGTCATCGCGGCGACGATCGTGTCCTCGTACAGCTTCTGGAGCCGCGCCTTGTAGGCATCAGCCATCGATCGTCTCCCCGGTCCTGACGGCGACGCGGACCTTCTTGCCGTCCTTCATCTCGAACCGCACGCGCGTCGGCTTGCCGTCCGCCGTCGCGATCGCGACCTTGCTGACGTGCATCGGTGCCTCGATCTTCTCGAGACCGCCCTGCGGATTGGCCTGGGTCGGCTTGCGATGCCGCGTCGCCACGTTGATGCCCGAGACGACGACCTTGCCGTCCTTGGGCATCGCGCGCGCGACCGTGCCGGTCTTGCCCTTGTCCTTGCCGCTGAGGACGACGACCCTGTCGCCCTTCTTGATCTTCAATGCGCTCATCACAGCACCTCGGGCGCGAGGCTGATGATCTTCATGTGATTGCGCGCGCGCAGCTCACGGACCACCGGACCGAAGATACGGGTGCCGATCGGCTCCTCGTTCTTGTTGACGAGGACGGCGGCGTTGCCGTCGAAGCGGATGGTCGAGCCGTCCGCGCGATGGATGTCCTTGGCGGTGCGGACGATGACGGCGCGATGGACGTCGCCCTTCTTCACCTTGCCGCGCGGCGCCGCTTCCTTGATCGACACGACGATGATGTCGCCGACCGTCGCGAATCGACGCTTGGAGCCGCCGAGCACCTTGATGCACTGGACGCGCTTGGCACCCGAATTGTCGGCGACGTCGAGGTTGGACTGCATCTGGATCATCTGTCAGTCCTCCTTCAGGCGTTGTCGGTGGGGATCGGGACGGCGATCTCGGCGCCGATGCGGCCGATCGCCTTCCAGGTCTTGAGCTTCGAGATCGGCGCGCACTCCTCGATGCGGACGGTCTCACCGGTGTGATACTCGTTCGCCTCGTCGTGCGCGTGATACTTCTTCGACCGCTTGATGATCTTGCCGTAGAGCGCGTGGCTCACACGACGCTCGACGGAGACGATCACGGTCTTGTCGGTCTTGTCGGAGACCACCGTTCCGGTCAGCACGCGCTTCGGCATCGCTGGTTGCTCCTTACTTCTCGGCCGAGGCGGCGCGAGCCACCTGGGCGGTCTTGATGCGGGCGATCGTGCGGCGGACCACGCGAACGCGGCTCGGCTTCTCGAGCTGGCCGGTCGCGGCCTGGAAGCGCAGGTTGAACTGCTCGCGCTTCAGCTCGGAGAGCTGGGTCGACAACTGGTCGTCGGTCGCGACCTTGATGTCGTCCTTCTTGGCGCTGTCCTTCTTCGCCATGGCTCAGACCTCCGCAGTCAGATGGCTGAAGTCGCCGAGACGGGCGACGACCTTGACCTTGATCGGCAACTTCTCGGCGGCGCGGCTGAACGCCTCGGCGGCGAGCGGCCCGGCGACGCCCTCGAGCTCGAACAGGATGCGCCCCGGACGCACACGCGCCACCCAGAATTCGGGTGCGCCCTTGCCCGAGCCCATGCGGACCTCGGCGGGCTTGGACGAGACCGGCACGTCCGGGAAGATGCGGATGTGGAGGCGGCCCTGGCGCTTGATGTGACGCGTGATCGCACGGCGCGCGGCCTCGATCTGGCGCGCGGTGATCCGCTCGGGCTCCATCGCCTTGAGGCCATAGGCGCCCTGGTTGAGCGTGGCGCCGCTCTTGGCGTCGCCGTGGATGCGACCCTTGTGGGCCTTGCGGAACTTGGTTCGCTTCGGTTGCAGCATGTTCTTCTAACCTTCAAACACCGCGCGGGAGGCGGCCGATAAGGCGATGAGGGGTGACCCTCAGCGCGCCGGCCGAACCCCCGAGGTCTGTGCTTCCATCATCAGGCGATCCTGGGCGAGCGGATCGTGGCCGAGGATCTCGCCCTTGAAGATCCACACCTTGACCCCGCAGACGCCATAGGCGGTGTGCGCCTCGGCCTCGGCATAGTCGATGTTCGCACGCAGCGTGTGCAGCGGCACGCGGCCCTCGCGATACCATTCGGTCCGCGCGATCTCCGCGCCGCCGAGACGGCCGGCGCAGGTGATGCGGATGCCCTCTGCCCCCAGGCGCAATGCCGACTGCACCGCACGCTTCATCGCGCGGCGGAACGCGACGCGACGCTCGAGCTGATCGGCGACCGACTGGGCGACGAGCTTGCTGTCGATCTCGGGCTTGCGGATCTCGACGATGTTCAGCGACACGTCGGCCGAGGTCATCTTGCCGAGCTGACGGCGCAGCTTCTCGATGTCCGCGCCCTTCTTGCCGATGATGACGCCGGGACGCGCGGCATAGACAGAGATGCGCGCCAGCTTGGCCGGGCGCTCGATCACCACCTTCGAGATCGCCGCCTGCGGCAGCGACTTGAAGATGTGCTGGCGGATGCGGAGATCCTCGAGCAGCATGCGGCCATATTCGGCGCCGTCGGCGTACCAGCGGCTGTCCCAGGTCCGGTTGATCTGGAGACGCATGCCGATCGGATTGGACTTGTGACCCATTATTCGGCCTCCTGCTCGCGCACGACGATGCGCAGCCGCGAGAACGGCTTGACGATGCGGGCCGAACGGCCACGCGCTCGGGTGGCGAAGCGCTTCATGACGAGGCCCTTGCCGACCGACGCTTCCTTGACGATCAGCGCGTCGACGTCGAGATTGTGGTTGTTCTCGGCGTTGGCGATGGCGGACGCGAGGCACTTGCGCACATCGACCGCCATCGACTTGGTCGAGAACTGGAGGATGTTGAGCGCTTCGCCAGCCGGCTTGTTGCGGATCAGGCCCGCGACGAGGTTGAGCTTGTACGGGCTGCCGCGCACCGAGGTGGCGACCGCAAGCGCTTCCTTGTCGCCGACCTTGCGCGGGGATGCGGACTTGGACATCTATCGCTTGCCCTTCTTGTCGGCGGCGTGGCCGGGGAAGTAGCGCGTCGGCGCGAACTCGCCCAGCTTGTGGCCGACCATGTCCTCGTTGACGGTGATCGGCACGAACTTGCGGCCATTGTAGAGACTGAAGGTCAGGCCGACGAAGTCCGGCAGGATCGTCGAGCGACGCGACCACGTCCGGATCGGCGTGCGCGTCGCGTTCTCCTGCGCGGTCTGCGCCTTGCGGAGCAGGCTGAGGTCCACGAACGGACCTTTCCAGACGGAACGAGCCATCGCGGACTACCTCTTCTTCTTCGCGTGACGCGAACGGATGATCATCTTGTCCGTCGCCTTGTTGTGGCGGGTGCGCGCACCCTTGGTCGGCTTGCCCCACGGCGTGACCGGATGACGGCCGCCCGAGGTGCGACCCTCGCCGCCGCCGTGCGGATGGTCGACCGGGTTCTTGGCGACGCCGCGGGTCAGCGGGCGATGGCCCAGCCAGCGGTTGCGACCGGCCTTGGCGAGATTGGTGTTGGCGTTGTCGGGGTTCGACACCGCGCCCACCGTGCACAGGCAGTCGGCGCGGATGAAGCGCTGCTCGCCCGAGTTGAGGCGCACGATGACCATGCCGCGATCGCGACCGACGACCTGTACGTAGGTGCCCGCGGCGCGCGCGATCTGCCCGCCCTTGCCGGGCTTCATCTCGACATTGTGGACGATCGTGCCGACCGGGGTCTGGCCGATCTCCATCGCGTTGCCCGGCTTGACGTCGGTCTTCCTGCCCGCGACCACCTGGTCCCCCGGCGCGAGCCGCTGCGGCGCCAGGATATAGGCGAGCTCGCCGTCGGTGTATTTGACCAGCGCGATGAACGCCGAGCGGTTGGGATCATATTCCAGCCGCTCGACCGTCGCCGGCATGTCGAACTTGCGCCGCTTGAAGTCGACGTAGCGATACTTCTGCTTGTGGCCGCCCGCGATGCCACGCGCGGTGGCGTGGCCCTGGTTGTTGCGGCCGCCCGACTTGCGCAGGCCCTCGACCAGCGCCTTGACCGGCTTGCCCTTCCACAGCGACGAGCGGTCGACCAGGATCAGGCCGCGGCGCGCCGGGGACGTGGGGTTGTAATGCTTGAGCGCCATGACGCTTAAATCCCCGTGGTGACGTCGATCGACTGGCCTTCGGCCAGCGTCACGATCGCCTTCTTGAAGTCGGAGCGCTTGTAGGGCGCGCCCTTCCACTTCTTGGTCTTGCCCTTGACGACCATCGTGTTGACCGCGGTCACCGACACGTCGAACAGCGCCTCGACCGCGGCCTTGATCGCCGGCTTGGTGGCATCGCCCGCGACCTTGAACACGACCGCGTTGTGCTCGCTGACCAGGGTCGACTTCTCGGTGATGTGCGGGCCGACGATCACGTCGTAATGACGCAGATCGATCGCGCCCGCGCCCTGCTGCTTCTTAGCCATTGAAGCGCGCCTCCAGCGTCTCGACAGCGGCGCGCGTCAGCACGAGCGTGTCATGGTTCAGGATATCGTAGACGTTGGCGCCGATCGCCGGCAGCAGATCGACTCCGATCAGGTTCGACGAGGCGTGCGCGAACGAGACGTTGAGCGCCGCGCCATCGATGACCAGCGCCTTCTTGCCGAAGCCCAATGCCGCGAGCTGGCCCGCCAGCACCTTGGTCTTGCCGTCCGCGACGTCGAGCGCGTCGACGACGATCAGCGCACCGTCCAGCGCCTTGGACGACAGCGCCATCCTGAGGCCGAGCGCGCGGACCTTCTTGTTGAGACCCGGATTGAAATCGCGCAGGCGGGCGCCGTGCGCCTTGCCGCCACCGACGAACACCGGTGCGCGGCGATCGCCGTGACGGGCGGTGCCGCCGCCCTTCTGGTTGCCCAGCTTCTTGCCCGAGCGTGCGACATCGGCACGCTCGCGCGTCGGCCGTGCGGTGCCGCGCCGCTTCTCGAGCTGCCACGTCACGACGCGATGGAGGATATCGGCGCGCGGCTCGACGCCGAACACCGCATCCGAAAGCTCGATCTCGCCGGCGGTCCCGGCGGCGAGCGTCTTCACTTCGATCTTCATGACGCTCAGCCTTCCTTGCCGGTGGAGCCGGAGTCATCCGGGGTGCCGATCCGGTCGGTCGCGTCGGTCGGCGGTGCATCGGGATCGACGACGCCGGCGCCATGCGCATCGGCCTCGGCCACGCCGGCGGCGACCTCCTCGGCCGACGGCAGCGCCGGGATCTCGTGGACCGCGGCGTCGTCGACCAGACCCGCGGCCGCATGCTCGACGATCGGCGCGCGACGATCGAGCAGCGCGGCCGGGAACGGCACGCCCTCGGGCAGATCGACCTTCACAGCGTCCTTGACGAACAGCCAGCCGCCCTTGGAGCCGGGCACCGAGCCCTTGACGAAGAGCAGGCCACGCGCCGCGTCGGTGCGCACGATCTCCAGATTCTGCTGGGTGCGGCTCTTGTCACCCATGTGACCGGCCATCTTCTTGTTCTTGAAAACCTTGCCCGGATCCTGGCGCTGGCCGGTCGAGCCGAGCGAACGGTGCGAGACCGAGACGCCGTGGGTGGCGCGCAGACCGCCGAAGCCCCAGCGCTTCATGCCGCCCTGGAAGCCCTTGCCCTGGGTGCGCCCCTGGATGTCGACGAGCTGACCCGCGATGAAATGATCCGCCGAAAGCTCCGCGCCGACATCGAGGAGATTGTCCTCGGTCACGCGAAACTCGGCGAGGATCGCCTTGGGCTCGACCTCGGCCTTGCCGAAATGGCCGCGCTCGGGCTTGCTCAGGTTCTTGACCTTGGCCACGCCCGCGCCGAGCTGGACGGCGGTGTAGCCGTCGCGCGCCTCTTCTCGCCGGGCGACGACCTGGAGCGCGTCGAGCTGCAACACGGTGACGGGCACGTGACGGCCGTCCTCCTGGAACAGCCGGGTCATCCCCATCTTCTTCGCGATCACGCCAGTGCGCATCGCCTACTCCTCAAACAGAGGCTCCTCCGGCATCCTCGGGAGCGTGCCAACGAAAAAGGCCCGCGGACCTCCGCGAGCCTCCGGCCACATGAAAGACAGCCCCCGCCAGGGCCGGTGTTCCGCATCGCTGCGAATGGCGGGGACTCGGGCACCAGCGGAACTGGTCGGTATCCCTGTCTTCGTCGGGTCGACCTCCGGGTCGATCCGAAACGCGGTCTTGGTGAATCACCTCGTCCGCGGGAGCCGGCGCACTACGCCAGTTTGATCTCGACCGCAACACCTGCCGCGAGATCGAGCTTCATCAGCGCGTCGACCGTCTGCGGGGTCGGCTGGACGATGTCGAGCAGGCGCTTGTAGGTACGCACTTCGAACTGCTCGCGCGACTTCTTGTCGATATGCGGCCCGCGGTTGACCGTGAACTTGTCGATGTGCGTGGGCAGTGGGATCGGACCACGGATCAGCGCACCGGTGCGGCGCGCGGTATCGGCGATCTCGCCGGTCGCCTGATCGAGCACGCGATGATCGAAGCCCTTGAGGCGAATGCGGATATTCTGCGTGTCCATGGGTCCCACCGATCTGAAAGAGCCGGCCCCCCGCCGAGACGCGGCGGACACGGGGCAAAAAATGAGCGGCCGGCCCCCTAGCGGGGCCGGCCGCCCGTATCAACCGATTACTTCGTGATCGCGGCGACGACGCCCGAGCCGACGGTGCGACCGCCCTCGCGGATCGAGAAGCGCTGGCCGGGATCCATCGCGATCGGTGCGATCAGCTTGATGCCGAGCGACACGTTGTCGCCGGGCATCACCATCTCGGTGCCCTCGGGCAGCTGGACCTCGCCGGTCACGTCCGTGGTCCGGAAGTAGAACTGCGGACGATAGTTGGCGAAGAACGGCGTGTGACGACCGCCCTCGTCCTTGGAAAGGACATAGACTTCGGCCGAGAACTCGGTGTGCGGCTTGATCGAGCCGGGCTTGCACAGCACCTGGCCGCGCTCGACCTCCTCGCGGCCGACGC
Organism: uncultured Sphingomonadaceae bacterium; assembly: GCA_964245815.1. Classification (GTDB taxonomy): domain Bacteria; phylum Pseudomonadota; class Alphaproteobacteria; order Sphingomonadales; family Sphingomonadaceae; genus Solisphingomonas. Next base: position 9,198 of record CAXTNX010000007.1, read on the forward strand.
CCCGGACCAGCGCGCCGATATTGTCGCCGGCCTGGCCCTGATCGAGCAGCTTGCGGAACATCTCGACGCCCGTGACGACGGTCTTGCGCGTGTCCTTGATGCCGACGATCTCGACCTCCTCGCCGACCTTGACGACGCCGGTCTCGACGCGGCCGGTGACGACCGTGCCGCGACCCGAGATCGAGAACACGTCCTCGATCGGCATCAGGAACGGCTTGTCGAGCGGACGCGCGGGCTGCGGGATGAACTCGTCGACCGCCTGCATCAGCTTGAGCACCGCATCGTGACCGATATCGTCCTGCTTGCCGTCGAGCGCGCAGACCGCCGAACCCTGGATGATCGGGATGTTGTCGCCGTCGAAGTCGTACTTCGAGAGCAGCTCGCGGATCTCGAGCTCGACCAGCTCGAGGATCTCGGCGTCGTCGACCAGATCGACCTTGTTCATGAACACGACGAGCTGCGGCACGCCGACCTGGCGGGCGAGCAGGATGTGCTCGCGGGTCTGCGGCATCGGGCCGTCGGTGGCGGACACGACCAGGATCGCGCCGTCCATCTGCGCGGCGCCGGTGATCATGTTCTTCACGTAATCGGCGTGGCCCGGGCAATCGACGTGCGCATAATGACGCGCGGTCGTCTCATACTCGACGTGCGCGGTCGAGATGGTGATGCCGCGCTCGCGCTCCTCGGGCGCCTTGTCGATGTTGGCGTAGCTGGTGAACGTCGCGCCGCCGGTCTCGGCCAGGACCTTGGTGATCGCCGCGGTCAGCGACGTCTTGCCGTGGTCGACGTGACCGATGGTGCCGATGTTGCAGTGCGGCTTGTTCCGCTCGAATTTCGCCTTCGCCATGTTCCTACCTTCTCTGGGATGTCAGCGGGGCGCTGCCGCCGCATGAGCGGCGCCCCTTAGCCAATGTTTCGCGGTTACGCCAGCTTCGCCTTGACCTCTTCGGCCACGTTCGCGGGCACTTCCTCGTAATGCGAGAACTGCATCGAATACTGGGCGCGACCCTGGGTGAAGGAGCGCAGCTGGTTGACGTAGCCGAACATGTTGGCGAGCGGCACCATCGCCTCGACGACCTGGGCGTTGCCTCGGCTGTCGGTGCCCTGGATCTGCCCGCGCCGCGAGTTCATGTCGCCGATCACGTCGCCGAGATAGTCCTCCGGCGTCACCACCTCGACCTTCATGATCGGCTCGAGCAGCTTGATGCCCGCCTTCTGCGCGGCCTCGCGCATGCCGGCGCGACCGGTGATCTCGAACGCCAGCGCCGAGGAATCGACGTCGTGATAGGCGCCGTCGTACAGCGTCGCGGTGAAGTCGATGATCGGGAAGCCGATCAGCGATCCGGTCGCGGCGATCTCGCGGATGCCCTTTTCGACGGACGGGATGTATTCCTTGGGGACGTTGCCGCCCTTCACCTCGTCCTTGAAGATCACGCCCTGGCCGCGCTCGCCCGGCTCCACCGTGAACTTGATACGGCCGAACTGGCCCGAGCCGCCCGACTGCTTCTTGTGAGTGTAGTCGACGTCGACCTTCCTGGCGAGCGACTCGCGATACGCCACCTGCGGCGCGCCGATGTTGGCCTCGACCTTGAACTCGCGCTTCATACGGTCGACGAGGATCTCGAGATGGAGCTCGCCCATTCCCTTGATGATCGTCTGGCCGCTCTCGGCGTCCGACGACACGCGGAACGACGGGTCCTCGCGCGCCAGGCGATTGAGCGCGACGCCCATCTTCTCCTGGTCCGCCTTGGTCTTGGGCTCGACCGACAGTTCGATGACGGGCTCGGGGAACTCCATCCGCTCGAGGATGATCGGCGCGTTCTGCGCGCACAGCGTGTCGCCGGTCGTCGTGTCCTTCAACCCCGCGAGCGCGACGATGTCGCCGGCGAACGCCTCCTGGATGTCCTCGCGGTCGTTGGCGTGCATCAGCAGCATGCGGCCGACCTTCTCCTTCTTGTCCTTCACCGAGTTCATGACCTGCGAGGCGGTCTCCATCTTGCCCGAATAGATCCGCGCGAAGGTGAGCGTGCCGACGAACGGATCGTTCATGATCTTGAAGGCGAGCGCCGACATCGGCGCATCGTCGGCAGGCGGACGCGAATCCTTGGTGACGCCGTCGAGCTTGAGCCCCTCGACCGGCGGGATGTCGAGCGGCGACGGCAGATAGTCGATCACCCCGTCGAGCAGCGGCTGGACGCCCTTGTTCTTGAACGCCGAGCCGCACAGCACGGGGACGAACGAGAAGTTGAGCGTGCCCTTGCGGATCAGCGCCTTCAGCGTCGCGACGTCGGGTTCGGTGCCCTCCAGATACGCCTCCATGATGTCGTCGTCCTGCTCGACCGCCATCTCGATCAGCTCGGATCGCGCGGTCGCGGCGGCATCGGCCAGGTCGGCGGGGATATCCTGGTATTCGAACTTGGCGCCGAGCGATTCCTCGAGCCAGATGATCGCGCGGTTCTCGACCAGATCGACCAGGCCCTTGAAGCTCCCCTCGATGCCGATCGGCAGATACAGCACCGCAGGACGCGCGCCGAGGCGGTCCTTGATCATCTCGACGCAGCGCTCGAAGCTCGCGCCGGTGCGGTCCAGCTTGTTGACGAAGCACATCCTCGGGACTTTGTACTTCTCGGCCTGGCGCCACACCGTCTCGGACTGCGGCTCGACGCCCGCGACGCCGTCGAAGCACGCGACCGCGCCATCGAGCACGCGCAGCGAGCGCTCGACCTCGATCGTGAAGTCGACATGGCCCGGCGTGTCGATGATGTTGATGCGGTGGTCGTTCCAGAAACAGGTCGTCGCGGCCGACGTGATGGTGATGCCGCGCTCCTGCTCCTGCTCCATCCAGTCCATCGTCGCGGTGCCTTCGTGGACCTCGCCGATCTTGTAGGACTTGCCGGTATAATAGAGGATACGCTCGGTCGTGGTCGTCTTGCCGGCATCGATGTGCGCCATGATGCCGATGTTGCGATACTTGTCGAGCGGATGGCTGCGGGCCATGGCGGTGGTCCTTTGAACTTGGGTTACGTTGAGGCTGCCCAAAGGCTAGCCAATAAGGAACTTCGCGAGGCCGGCACCTGCCCCGATGAGCGCAGCACCGGCGATCAGACCTTGTGCCAGGAGCAACCAGGGAGAGAGGGTTTTATCCCGCTCCAGCGTATAGCGTTCGGCTTCCAGCTTGTACCGCTCAGCCGAAAGCTTGTGCTCCTCTGCGTTCAGTTTGGAGGCCTCCGCCCTCAGCTTGCGCGCCTCGGCTTCAAGTTTCGCGGAATCGCGGTTCAATCGATGGATGTCATCTTCCGATGGATCAGCCGCCGTCGCCATTCAGCACTCCCTGGAGCTATATAAGCGACTACCAGCGGTAATGCGAGAAGGCGCGATTGGCCTCGGCCATGCGGTGCGTGTCCTCGCGCTTCTTCACCGCGTTGCCGCGATTGTTGGCCGCGTCCATCAACTCGGCGGAGAGCCGCGCGTCCATCGTGTGCTCGGAGCGGCCACGCGCCGCGGTGATGAGCCATCGGATCGCGAGCGCCTGGCTGCGCTCGGGACGGACCTCGACCGGCACCTGGTAGGTCGCGCCGCCGACGCGGCGGCTGCGTACCTCGATACCCGGACGGACATTGGCGAGCGCATCGTGGAAGATCTGGAGCGGATCGCGCTTGGCGCGGCTCTCGATCGTCTCGAGCGCGGAATAGATGATCCCTTCCGCGACCGACTTCTTGCCGTCGAACATGACGGAGTTCATGAACTTGGACAGCACGATATCGCCGAACTTGGGGTCGGGCAGGATCTCGCGCTTCTCGGGACGACGACGACGGGACATTGACTGAAACCTTTCAAACCAGCGGGATCACGGGCGGCCCTGGATCCCGGCCTTCGCCGGGATGAGCGGGCTGCACCCGGTCACTTCGGACGCTTGGCGCCGTATTTGGAGCGGGACTGGCGGCGATCCTTGACCCCCTGCGTGTCGAGCACGCCGCGCAGCACGTGGTAGCGCACGCCCGGCAGATCGCGGACGCGGCCACCGCGGATCAGCACCACCGAATGCTCCTGGAGGTTGTGGCCCTCGCCCGGGATATAGCTGATGACCTCGCGCTGGTTGGTCAGGCGGACCTTGGCGACCTTGCGCAGTGCCGAGTTGGGCTTCTTCGGCGTCGTCGTGTAGACGCGCGTGCAGACGCCGCGCTTCTGCGGGTTCTGCTCCATCGCAGGGACCTTGGACTTGGCCTTCTGCGGATCGCGGCCCTTGCGGACCAGCTGGTTGATCGTCGGCATTGAAGCCTTCACCTTTCAGATGGTTACTTTGCCGGGCTCAGGCCGCATGCGAATGCAGACGAGGCTCATGCAAGTCCGACAAGGACCTGCCCGAGCCTCCCCAAGCGTCGGCAATGTTCAATCGGCCCGGGGGAACTCCCCTCAGGCAGGCGCGGCCTATAGCGGCGCTCTCGCAAGGGGTCAACCGACCCTAGAGCGCGCCGGACAGCACCTGGATGAGCGCCACCTGGAATCGCGCCGGGTCCTCGATCTGCGGGACATGGCCGAGACCGGTCAGCGGCACGAAGCGCGCATCCTTCATCCGCGCCGCCGCCCTGTCGCCGACGGTGCCGGCGTCGGCGACGTGATCGGCAACCTCGGGCGCCCAGGTCCGGCCGAACACGTTGCGATCCAGCGTCCCGACCATCAGCACGGTCGGTACCGTGACGCGATTGAGCTCGTAGGCGACCGGCTGGGTCTCGAGCATCTCGGTGGTGCGCGCCTGCGCGTCGATCACCGCGGCGCGACCCGGCCCGGCATAGAGCCCGCCCATCATGTCGATCCACCGGTCATATGATCGGTGCCAGACGCCGTGATAATAGTTGGCGAGCTGATACGCCTTCATCGATGCCGGCGTGCGCTGCTCCTCGAGCGCGGTCAGCCGGTCGATATCGGCATAGGGCACGCCCTGCGCCAGCCGGTCGACCAGCGACAGCGGGTTGATGAGCACGAGCTGATCGACCAGCTGCGGGGTCGAGATCGCCATCCGCAGCGCCAGCGTACCGCCGAACGAGTGGCCGACCAGCGTCGCCCTGATGACGCCGCGCGAGCGCAGCAGCGCCTCGGTCAGCCGGGCGAGACCGAGCAGCGAATACTGGAAGCCCGCGGGCTTGGACGATTTGCAGAAACCGATCTGGTCGGGGACGATCACCCGGTATCCGGCGGCCGCCAGCACGCGCGCGGTATCGCCCCAGGTCGCGCCGCAGAAGTTCTTGCCGTGGAGCAGCACGACGGTGCGCCCGTTGGCATGCGCCGGCGCCAGTTCCATATAGGCCATGTCGACGGCCCGCCCCTGCGCGACGGTATGGAAGAGGCGCACCGGGAAGGGATAATCGAAGCCCTCGAGCTGCGCCCCATAGCTGATGCGGGCCGGCGCCGGCATCGCACCCACCTGAGGCGCCGCCGTCTGCGCCGTCGCGATCCAGCCGGTCGGCAGCGTGGCGAGAGCGAGCAAGGCGGTCCGTCGCATGGCCTCGCTCCCCCCTCAGATCCCCGCGCCGGCACGGGGCTTGATATACAGCGCGCCGATCTCGGGCCAGTCCCGTTTGAGCTCGGCCTCGACCTCCGCGATCATCGCCTCGATCCGGCCGACCGGCACGCTGTCCACGAAATCGACGTCGGCGGCGACGAACACGCTGCGCGGACCGAGATGGACGGTCAGCACGTCGCCGACCCTGGTCACCTCGAGGCGGTTGTCGAACGCCGTGCCGATCGCGCGGACTAGATCCGGCGCGGCGCGCTCGCCGATCAGCAGGTCCTTGCTCTCCCGCGCCAGCAATGCCGCGACGACGCCCAGCACCAGTCCGATCGCGATCGAGGCGATGCCGTCCCAGCGACCGTCGCCGGTGGCGTGCGACAGCGCGATGCCGGCGCCCGCGATCAGCAGGCCCGCGACCGCCGCGGAATCCTCGAACAACACGATGAAAGCGGGCGGGTCCTTCGATCGGCGGATCGCCTGCCACCAGCCCTGATCGCCCTTGGCGCCGCCAAAGGCACGCATCGCGGTGACCCAGCTCGTTCCCTCGAGCACGATCGAGACGCCGAGCACCGCATAGGCGACCGTCGGATCCTGCGGTGGCGCGGGCTCGGCGAGATGGATGACGCCCTCGTAGACCGATAGCCCGGCGCCGGTCGCGAAGATCAGGATCGCGACGACGAAGCTCCAGAAATAGAGTTCGCGGCCATAGCCGGCCGGGTGCGACGCGTCCGGCGGGCGCGCGGCGCGCTTCTCTCCGTAGAGCAGCAGGATCTGGTTGAGGCTGTCGACGACCGAGTGGAAGCCCTCGGTCAGCATCGCCGCCGATCCGGTGATCGCGGCGGCGACGAACTTGGCGACCGCGATACCGAGATTGGCGGCGAGCGCGACGATCAGGACGGTCCGGCTCTCGCCGCCGGGCGGTGCTTCTCCGCTCACCGCGCGACCCGCCCGCGGATCGCCGGGACTCGAATGGCCGGCGGCGGTCGCCCGCGCGCCGGCCACGTCAGACGATCACATCGCGTTGGAGGAATTGGCCATCGCCGCATTGTCCGACGACAGATTGTCGCCCATCGCGTTGTCGGACATCGCGCCGTTCGTGTCGCCGACCATGCCGTTCTCGTCGGCGGGCACCAGCATGTTGTCGTCGGACGCGACGTTGGCCGAACTGTCCTCCGCCTTGTGGCAGGCGGCGGCGCCGAGCGCGAGCGCGGAGGCGGCGATGATCGTGAGGGCCTTCTTCATGCGTCGGTCTCCAGTCTCGTGGTCGGGGTTGGCGTCGGAAACACAATAGGACCGGTCGCGTTCCGGATGTAAAGCCTCTTGTTGCAGCGCGACAATGTCGCGACCGCGAACATCCTAGAAATGCAGCGCCTGACCATATGCCATCAGCACGCTCTCGTGCATCATCTCGGATAGCGTGGGGTGCGGGAAGGTGGTCGCCATCAGGTCGAGCTCGGTGGTCTCGAGCTGCTTGGCGACCGTGTAGCCCTCGATCAGCTCGGTCACCTCGGCGCCGATCATATGCGCGCCGAGCAATTCGCCGGTCCGTGCATCGAAGATCGTCTTGACGAAACCCTCGGGCTCGCCGAGCGCGATCGCCTTGCCGTTGCCGACGAAGGGGAACTTGCCGATCTTGAGCTCGTAGCCTTCCTCGCGGGCGCGCGCCTCGGTAAGCCCGACCGACGCCACCTGCGGGCGCGAATACGTACAGCCGGGGATGTTGCGCTTGTCGAGCGGATGCGGATGGACGTCCTTGTTGCCGTTCCCGGCCGCGATCGATTCCGCGCAGATCACCGCCTCGTGCATCGCCTTGTGCGCGAGCCATGGCGGGGCGGTGACGTCGCCGATCGCCCACACGCCGGGCACGTTGGTGCGGCACGTGGCGTCGGTATCGATATGCCCCCTGGTGGTCTTCACGGCCAACGCCTCGAGGCCGATGTCCTCGGTGTTGGGGACGATGCCCACCGCGACGATGCAGTGGCTGTAGTCGCGCTCCCCGATGGTGCCGTCGGCGCGCTTGATCCTGGCCGTGACGCCCGCGCCGGTGCTGGTCAGCGCCTCGATGCCGGCCCCGGTATGGATCGTGATGCCCTGCTTGCGCAACGCCTTCTCCATGAAGGCGGAGATCTCCGCATCCTCGACCGGCAGCAGCCGGTCGAGCGTTTCGACCACCGTCACCTCGGCACCCATGTCGCTGTAGAAGCTCGCGAACTCGATGCCGATCGCGCCCGATCCGACGACCAGCAATTGCGCGGGGAACTCCTTCGGCGTCATCGCATGGCGATAGGTCCAGATCCGCGCGCCGTCCGCCTTGGCGAACGGCAGGTCGCGCGCGCGCGCGCCGGTGGCGACGATGATGTCCCTGGCGGCGAGCTCGGTGGTCTTGCCGTCCTTGTCGACGCTCAGCGTGCCCTTGCCGGTCAGACGGCCGGCGCCCTCGACCACGGCGATCCTGTGCTTCTTCATCAGCGACTTGACGCCGGCGTTGAGCTGGCCGGCGACGCCGCGCGAGCGCTCGACGACCTTGGCGAGATCGAAGCCGGGCGTGCCGGCCGACAGGCCATAGGCCCCGGCGTGGCGCATATAGTGGTAGATTTCGGAGGTGCGGAGCAGCGCCTTGGTCGGGATGCAGCCCCAGTTGAGACAGATGCCGCCGAGCAGCTCGCGCTCGACGATGGCCACCTTGAGACCGAGCTGCGAGGCGCGGATCGCCGCGACATAGCCGCCCGGCCCCGAACCCAGCACGACCAGATCATAGCTATCCGCCATCGGAGATCCCCAGGTGAAGCGGTGCGCCGGGACGCGCGGTCACGCCAGCATCGCGATCGGATGCTCGACCAGCCGCTTGAACGCCGCCATCAGGCGCGCGCCGTCTGCGCCGTCGATCGCGCGATGGTCGAAGCTGCCGGTCGCCGACATCACGGTCGCGACGGTCAGCGCGCCGTCGACCACATGAGGGCGCGGCTCGCCGGCGCCGATCGCCAGGATCATACCCTGCGGCGGGTTGATGACCGCGTCGAACTGCTTGATCCCGAACATGCCCATGTTGCTCAGGCTCGCGGTTCCGCCCTGGAACTCCTCAGGCTTGAGCTTGCCCTCCTTCGCGCGGCCGCCGAGATCGTGCATCTCTTTCGAGATCGCCGACAGGCTCTTGGTGTCCGCGCCGGCGACGATCGGCGTGATGAGCCCGGCCGGGATCGACACCGCGACCGAGATGTCCGCGCGCGAGAAGGTGACGAGCCTGTCGCCCGCCAGCATCACGTTGCAGCTCGGCACCTCGACCAGCGCCAGCGCCAGCGCCTTGATGAGCATGTCGTTGACCGAAAGCTTCACCCCGCGCCCGGTCAACGCGGAATTGAGTTCGCCGCGCAGCGCAAGGAGCGCGTCCAGCCGCACGTCGACGGTGAGATAGATGTGCGGGACGGTCTGCTTCGATTCGGTCAGCCGGCGCGCGATCGTGCGGCGCATGCTCGAGAGCTTGGCGATCTGGTGCGGGATATCGGGGATGGGCGCCGCGGCGGGTGCCGCCTTGGCGACGGGTGCCGCGACCGGCGCGGCCTTGGCGGGCGGGACCGGCGCCGCGACCGGCGGCGCTTCCGGCGCCTTGTCCGCAGGTCGTCCGCCGAGATCGGCGACGACGATACGGCCTCCCGGCCCCGAGCCGCTCAGCGACGCAAGATCGGTGCCCTGCTGCGCGGCGAGGCGGCGGGCGAGCGGGCTCGCCTTGAGGCGATCCCCCGCGTCCACGGCGGGCGATTCCGCGGTTTGGACGACCGGCGCATCGGCGACGGGATCCGCGCCATAGCCCTTCTCCTCCGGCGGTGGCGCCTTGGCCTCGGTCGCCGTCGCCCCGGCCTCGGGCACGGCCTCGGGCGCGGGCGCGGACGGCCTGGCGTCACCGGCGTCCTCATCCTCCCCGGCCAGGATCGCGATCGGCGCGCCGACCTTGACGCCGCCGGTACCCGCCGCGACAAGGATCTGCGCGATCGTACCTTCGTCGACCGCCTCGAACTCCATCGTCGCCTTGTCGGTCTCGATCTCGGCGAGGATGTCGCCCGATTTGACGCTGTCGCCTTCCTTGACCAGCCACCTGGACAATGTGCCCTCCTCCATCGTCGGGGACAGCGCGGGCATCTTGAGTTCGATCGGCATCGCGGGCGCCCCTGTGGCTCAAGCGTCGGTTCGCGGCCTCTGTCGGCGCTCGGCGGGTGCCGGTCAAGACCGGCGCTTGCACGCCCGGGCGCGATGCCCCACGCTCGCCGGCGATGGATAAGCTCGCCCCGCCCCGCGCCTATCTGGTCGTCCTCGACGGCAGTGCGGAGGCGCGCGTCGCGATGCGCTTCGCCGCACGCCGCGCCGCCAAGACCGGCGGCACCGTCGAGATGCTGGCGATCGTAGAACCCGCGGAGTTCGTGCAATGGGGCGGCGTGCAGCACGCGATCGAGGAGGAGGCACGGCTCGGCGCGGAGGCGCGGCTCATCCGCGCGGCGGGCGAGATCGTCGACGAACTGGGGATCGAGCCCGTCATGACGGTGCGCGAGGGCGCGCCGGCGCAAGCGATCCACGCAGTGCTCGCCGAGCGGCCGGGCATCGCCGCGCTGGTGCTCGGGGCGCAGGCCGGCGGCAGCGGGCCGGGCGCGCTGGTCGAGCATTTCGCGGCGGATGCCGGCCGGATGCCGTGCCCGTTGATGATCGTGCCGGGCGGCCTCGACGACGCGGCGCTCGATCGTCTGAGCTAGCTCGGCGCACGCCGCCTCTCGTGCGGTCGCGCGCGATCGGCATCGCGCGGACCTCCCGCCGCAGCGCCTGATCCTCCGTCGGGGCGACCGTGCCGCGCCGCCCGGTGCCCAGCGCATCGCGCCGATGGCTCGGGGTCGGTCGCCATCTCTCCCTGGTGACGACCGGACGCCGCCCGGCGTCCATCACACCTCGACGAGTTGGCCGCGGCGAACGATCTCGGTGACGAGTTCGCCCACGAACGGACGATCGCCGCGCGCCAGCGCCTGCTCGATCGCGCGCTTGATCTGGTCATCGGACAATCTGGTCAGCGGGCTGTGGTAGCGCATCGTCGTCATCCCGGAAGAGCATCCCCCCTTCCACCGCCGATTGTCCGTCAAGATGGTAAATGGAGGGTAAAGACGGCGACGGAACCGGCCGGGCCGTCCGCTCGTCGTCGCGCGATGGCGATCGTCGCACAGATATCGGACCTCCATTTCGGCGCGCACGATCCGGCGATCGTCGATGCGCTGCGCGACGCGCTGACCGCGATCGGACCGGACCTCGTCGTCGTCTCGGGCGATCTGACCCAGCGCGCGCGCACCGTGCAGTTCGTCGCCGCCGACGCGTTCCTCGCATCGCTCGAAGCGGCCGGCCTCGTCGTGCTGGTGGTTCCGGGCAATCACGACGTGCCGCTGCACAAGCCGGTCACGCGGCTGCTCCATCCGCTCTCGCGCTATCGCCGCATCGTCCAGCGCGACCGGGCGCGCTTCTTCGCGACCGCCGACATCGCGGTGCTGGGCCTCGCCTCGGCGCATGGCCTGACGGTCAAGGACGGGCGGCTGACGCGGACGCAGATCCGCTCGATCGGGACGTGCTTCCGCGCCGTGCCGGCCGGAGCGATGCGACTGCTCGTCACCCACCATCCCCTCGTGCCGCTCCCCGGCGAGGACGCCGGCGCGATCGAGCCGGCGCTGCGCGGCGCGGGTCGCACGCTGGAGGCGGTGCGCGCGGCGGGCGTGCATCTCGTGCTCGCCGGGCATCACCATGCCCATTCGGTGACGGTGTCGCGGCCGGTCGTGTCGGTCGATCCGCAGGTGCTGGTCGTGCAGGCGGGCACCGCGACCTCGACCCGGCGGCGCGGCACCCCCAACAGCTTCAACGTCATCGAGATCGCCCGCGATCGCTTGGCGATCGCCGAATGGACGACGCGCGGCGCGGCGCCGTTCGCGCGCGCCGCCGAGGCTATCTACGAACGAGCTTTCCCGAACGGATGGGTCGGGCGCAGCGGCAGCCCCTGACCGGAACCTTGTGCCACACCCGCTCGGTGGTGGTCGTCGTCGTCGTGGTGACGATGCCCGGCGAGACGACCACGGTCGATCCCGCTCCCGCATAGCCATAGCCCGCGCCATAGCCGTAGCCCGACCCATAGCCGCCATCATAGCCGCCGCCGTAGACGATCGGCGGCGGCGCGATCACCTGCGTCGTCACCACCGTGTCCGGTCCGGCGCGATAGCTGGTGGTTCCGGGCATGATCGGCGGATGGTGCCAGCCCATGCCGCCCATCTCGCCGGGATCATGGTCGTGCCAGCCATGCCGCGGTGCATCCCACGGGATACCGCCGCGCGTGGTAACCACGCGATCGTCGGCATCGACCAGCACGGCATCGTCGTAATAGCGGATCCAGTGCATCCCCTGCCCCGGCGCGCCGAGGCCCCAGGCCTGCCAGTCGCTGACCGTCAGCGACGGATCGCGCCACGGGCCCGTGAGCCTCTGGCCGGGATGCGCGGGCTTGTAGTCGCCATGCATCATCGGCGCCCCGCCCATCGGCGGCCCCATCATCGGCGGCGGCGGCATCATCGGCGACCGGTCCATCGGTCCCGGCGCATACGCCCCCGACTGCCAGCCGCCAGGCCCCCAGCCGCCGGCCTGCATCGCCCCGTCCTGCGGAGCGCCGGTCGGTGCGGCGATCGCGGCGCCCGCCAGCGATACCGCCGCCACACCCGCCAGAACAGCCTTGCGCATCGCGATCCCCTTCGTCTCCGCCCGTGACCGGGCCAGTCCCAGCCGCGCTACCATTGCCAACCGGCGGGAGGGAAGCATCGCGGCGCGCGACGCGTCCCAAAGCGGGCCGCCCGGCCCTCCGCCCGTTCAGCCGAGGCTCGGCGCGAGCAGCGCGCAGAGCCGCTCGGCGGCGGCGGCATCCACGGCGTCGAACCGCGCGGGCACGGGACTGTCGAGATCGAGCACCGCGACGACGCGGCCGCCCGCCACGATCGGCACGACCAGTTCGGATGCCGATGCCGCGTCGCATGCGATATGGCCGGGAAAGGCGTGGACGTCGGCGACGCATTGCGTCTCGCCGGTCGCGGCCGCGGTGCCGCATACGCCGCTGCCCAGCGCGATGCGGATGCAGGCCGGACGGCCCTGGAAGGGGCCGAGCACGAGTTCGCCGTCGATGGCGCGATAGAAGCCCGCCCAGTTGAGCGCCGGCAGCATCTCCCACAGCAGCGCCGCGACGTTGGCCATGTTGGCGATGCCATCGCGCTCGCCGGCCACCAGTCCGCGCGCGGCGGACAGTGCATCGTCCCAGGCGGCGATCTTGTCGGCATCGGGGTCGGGGCGGAAAGCGTCCATGAACGGGCTCCTCGTGAGACGTGCGCGCGCTTCGCGCGGTCTCGGACAAACGCCCTCAGGCGAGCGCGAGCAGCGCGTCGCGACGTCGGGCGAGGCTCGCGAAGTGCCCGTCCTCATCGACCGGCAGCACGGCCATGGCGCGATCGAGCCGGGCGCGCGCGGCCGGGCCGATCGACGTCAGTGCGCCCGCCGCCGCCTCCATCTCCGCCATGGCGCCCGAGCAATGCAACGCGATGTCGACGCCGGCCGCGATCGTCGCGGCGGCACGCTCGCCAAAGCCGCCGGCAAGCGCGCTCATGCCGAGATCGTCGCTCATCAGCAGCCCGTCGAAGCCGATCCGGCCGCGGATCACCTGGGTGACGACGATCGGCGAGAGGGTCGCGGGACGCGTCGCGTCCCAAGCGGTGAACACGATGTGCGCGGTCATCGCCATCCGCGCGCGACCGGCCAGCGCGGCGAACGGACGGATGTCGTCCTCCAGCGCCTCCGCATCGGCATCGACGACGGGCAGCGCCTTGTGGCTGTCGAGCGTCGCGCGACCATGGCCGGGCAGGTGCTTGAGGACGCCGACGATGCCGCCGGCGTGCAGCCCGTCGAGCACCAGCCGGCCGAGCGAGGCGACCTGCATCGGCTCGGCGCCAAGCGCGCGGTCGCCGACGATCGCGTCGCCTTCGGCGCGGCGGACGTCGAGCAGCGGCAGGCAGTTGACGGTGATGCCGACCTCGCACAGCATCGCCGCGATCGCCCGCGCGTTGAGCCGCGCCGCCTCCATCGCCGTGACCGGCGCCTTTTCGTACAGCGCGGCGAAGCGTTCCGCGGCGGGCAGCCCGGGCCATTCGGGCGGCGCCATGCGCTGGACGCGGCCGCCTTCCTGATCGATCAGCACGGGCAGGTCGTCGCGCCCGGTCAGCGCGCGCAGATCGTCGGTCAGCGCGCGCAGCTGAGCCCGGCTCTCGCAGTTCCGTCCGAACAGGATGAAGCCGGCCGGCGCCACCGAGCGGAAGAAATCGCGCTCGGCGGCGGTGAGCGCGACGCCGGACAGGCCGAGAAAGGCGGGGATCATCGACGCGAGCTAGGCGCGCCGACGAGTCCCCGCAACCCCGCAGCGGTCAGCCGATGACCGCGCAGGCCTCGCCCGCCACCTTGAGCTTGGCGCAGATCTCGGACGCCTTGCCGCCCGCCGCGGCGCGCAGGCGATAGACGGTCTTGCCGTTGACCTCGGCCGAGACCACCGACTGGGAGAGACCCGACAGCGCGGAGAAGCGGCCCGAGAGCGATTTCCACGCCGCGTTGGCCTTGGCCTCGCTGCCGAATGCGCCGAGCTGCACCTGCGTGCCGCCCGCCGCCGGAGCGGAGGGTGCGCTGGCGACGACCTTCTTTGGCGCGGCGGCGGGCGCTGGAGCCGGTACCTTGGCGGCGACCTGCGGCGCCGGGGTCTTGGGCGCGGGCGGCGCGGCGACCGGCGCCGCGGCGGGCGGCGGGGTTGCCGCGACCTTGGCCGGTGCGGTCCGCGCGATCGGCGTCTCCGGCGTCGCGTGCAGGTCGATCTGGCCGTTGACCTCGGCGCCCGCGCTGGCGGCATAGCTCGAATCGCCCTGGCCGGCGACCTTCATGCCGCCCGGCTCGGCGGGCTTGACCTTGTAGGGGGTGGTCGGCGGCGCGATCACGCCGCTGTCGCCGGCGGCGGCGATCTGCGGTGCGCTCGCGCGCTGCTTGAGCCAGTAGACGCCGCCGACGACGAGGCCGAGCGCGATCAGCGCGACCACCAGCCCGGCGATCAGGCGGCCCGGCGAGACGCCCTCCTCGACGGGCTGCTCGTCGACCGGCTCCAGCCAGGGCAGTCGATCCTCTTCCGGCTGACCATAGCTGTCTCGGCCCAAATCGCCCATCGTCACATCTCCTCGGCCGCGGCGACCCCCATGATCGCCAGGCCGTTTTGCACAACCTGCCCGATCGCGGCGGCAAGCGAAAGCCGCGCACGCGTCGTTTCGGGCTGGTCCGACACCAGAAAGCGCCGTTCCGGGACATCATTCCCACGATTCCACAATGCATGGAAAGCTGCTGCCAAGTCGTAAAGATAAAAGGCGATGCGATGCGGCTCGCGGGTCGCCGCCGCCTGCTCGACCACGCGCGGGAACTGCGCGGCGAGCCTGACCAGGCCGAGCTCCTCGTCGTCGAGCACGGCCGGGTCGGCCGGCTCGAGCACCAGCCGCTGCTCGATCGCGCGGCGCTGGAGCGAGCGGATGCGGGCATGCGCATACTGCACGTAGAACACCGGATTGTCCTTCGACGCCTCGACCACCCTGGCGAAATCGAAGTCCATCTGCGCATCCGCCTTGCGGGTCAGCATGGTGAAGCGGACGACGTCGCGTCCGACCTCGCGCACTACGTCGGCGAGCGTGACGAACTGGCCCGAACGCTTGGACATCTTGACGGGCTCGCCGTCCCGCAGGAGCCTCACCATCTGGACGAGCTTGACGTCGAAGCGCTTGGGCATGCCCGCGGTCAGCGCCGCGACCGCGGCCTGGATGCGCTTGACCGTGCCGGCATGGTCGGCACCCCAGATGTCGATCAGCTCGTCGGCCATCTCGGCCTTCTGCGCGTGATAGGCGAGATCGGTACCGAAATAGGTCAGCCCGCCCGTCGAATTGCGCACCGGCCGATCCTGGTCGTCGCCGAACGCGGAAGCGCGAAACAGGGTGAGCTCGACCGGCTCCCAGTCGTCGGGCGTGTCGCCTTTGGGGGCCTCCAGCACGCCCTGATAGAGCAGTCCGTCCGCGCGCAGCCGGTCGAACGCGATCGCGACCTTGCCCGAATCCTGGACCTCGGCCTCGGACGCGAACACGTCGTGATGGATGCCGAGCAACGCCAGGTCGGCACGGATCATGTCGAGCATCGCCGCGACGGTGCGGTTCCGGAACAGATCGATCCATTCGGCCTCGGGCGCCGCCGCATAGCGCATGCCGTATTCGGCGGCGAGCGCGGTACCGACCGGCTTGAGATAGCCGCCCGGATAGAGACCTTCGGGGATCGCGCCGATCTCCTCGCCCAAGGCCTCGCGGTAGCGCAGGTGGGCCGAGCGGGCGAGCGTCCGGACCTGCGCACCGGCATCGTTGACATAATATTCACGCGTCACCGCATAGCCCGAAAAGGCGAGCAGGCTGGCGAGCGCGTCGCCCACCACCGCGCCGCGGCAATGCCCCATGTGCATCGGACCGGTCGGGTTGGCGGAGACGTATTCGACGTTGACCCGACGTCCGGCGCCGCCCTGCGAGCGGCCGTAATCGCCTGCCTGCGCGCGGATCGCCACCAGTTCGCGGTGCCACATCGCCGGCGCGAGACGCAGGTTGAGGAATCCCGGCCCGGCGATCTCCACCGCCATCACCCCTTCGATCCGCTCGATCCGCGGCACGAGCAGGCGCGCCAGCGCGCGCGGATCGGTGCCCGCGGGTTTGGCGAGCACCATCGCGGCGTTGGTCGACAGATCGCCATGCGCGGGATCGCGCGGCGGCTCGATCGTGATCGCGCGACGCGAGAGGCCCGCCGGCAGATCGCCGGCGGCCTCGAGATCGTCGAGGAGCGCGCCGAGCGCATCGGCAAAGCGGGTGTAGAGCGTCGGGTCGGCCATGATCGCGCGGCCTTAGCCGGGGGAGGACGAGGCGGCAAATGGGAGCGGGGATCGGGCCTCAGTTGAGCCTGGCGAGCATCCGCACCATATCGTCGGGAAGATCGCCCATGTCGTGACGATACGACATCGCCAGCGCCTCCCCATAGCCGTAACCGCGATCGCGCCGAGCCGACGCGGCGCGGATCGTGTCGCCGCCGGCATCGTAAGGCCGATCGTCCGGCAAGGTTGGATTACGCGTCATCATCACGATCGCACAACGCTGCGCGACTCGAAGGGTTGCGATCGTTCCGCAGGCGCGACAAGGGTTGCGGCGGATGACCGACGATCCGGCGATCGCCATGCAAAGCGCGATGATGCGCGCCGAGGCCGAGGCGCCGTTCCTGCGGCGACTGATGGCCCGCGAGCCCGCGATCGCGGCGCGGCTCGCCGCGGGCGAAATCGAAGCGGCGCTCGCCGACGCCACGAGACGCGACGACGACGACGTGACGATCATGCTGCGCCGCGAGCGCCGGCGACTCGCTTTGGTGGTCGCGATCGGCGATCTCGCCGGCCTGCTCGATCTCGAGGCGGTGACCGGGCTGCTGTCGCGCTTCGCCGATCGCGCGCTCGACGCCGCGATCGCCACCGCGATCGAGGAGCGGACACCCGGCGCGGCGCATGCCGGCTTCGCCGCGCTCGCGCTCGGCAAGCATGGCAGCGGCGAACTCAACTATTCCTCCGACATCGATCCCGTGCTGATCTTCGATCCGACGACGCTGCCGCACCGCACGCGCGAGGAGCCGGGCGAGGCGGCGACACGGATCGCGCGGCGCGTCGTCGAGATCATGCAGGCCCCGCATGCCGAGGGCATCGTTTTCCGCGTCGACCTGCGCCTGCGGCCTTCGCCGGAAGCGACGCCGCCCGCGCTGCCGATCGGCGCCGCGATCGGCTATTACGAATCGAGCGCGCTGCCCTGGGAGCGCGCCGCCTTCATCCGCGCGCGGGCATGCGCGGGCGACGTCGCGCTCGGGACCCGCTTCCTCGCGGCGATCCGCCCGTTCGTCTGGCGGCGCGCGCTCGATTTCGGCGCGGTCGGCGAGATCCGCGCGATCTCGCGGCGCATCCGCGACCATCATCGTTCGGGGCAGGCGTTCGGGGCGGGCTACGATCTCAAGCGCGGGCGCGGCGGCATCCGCGAGGTCGAGTTCTACGCCCAGATCCATCAGCTCGTGCACGGCGGACGCGAGCCCGCGCTGCGCGCGCCGGCAACGCTGGATGCGTTGACCGCGCTCGCCGCTGCCGGTCGCATCGATCGGGACGACGCCGCGACGCTGGCGCACGCCTACCGGCGCTACCGCACGATCGAGCATCGCCTCCAGATGGTCGAGGACCGCCAGACGCACAGCCTGCCGGCGGCCCGCGCCGCGCTCGACGGAGTCGCCCGGCTCGATGGACGCGCGGACGGCGATGCGCTGCTCGCCGCCCTGGCGCCGTCGGTCGAGGCGGTCGGCGCGCTGTACGACGGCCTCGACCCTCCGGCGGGCGATCGCCTGCCGATCGATCGCGATGCGCTCGCGATCGATCTCGCAGCCGCCGGCTTCGCGGTGCCAGCGCGGGCCGCCGAGCGGATCGCCGCCTGGCGGGGGGGCGGGGCACGCGCGCTGCGCTCGGCCCCGGCGCAGGATGCGCTGGAAGCGGTATTGCCGGGGCTGATCGCCGCTCTCGGCCAGGCGCCCGATCCCGCTGCGGCGCTCAATCGCTTCGACGACGTCGTCCGCGCGCTGCCGAGCGCGATCAACCTGTTCCGCCTGCTCGAGGCGCGGCCACCGCTGATGCGGCTGCTCGGCGACACGCTGAGCCTCGCGCCGACGCTTGCCGACATGCTCGGCCGCCGCCCCGGTCTGATCGACGCGCTGATCGACGCGACCGCGCTCGATCCGCCGGGCGACGTCGCGACGCTGGCGGCGCG
Source organism: uncultured Sphingomonadaceae bacterium (assembly GCA_964245815.1). Taxonomy (GTDB): domain Bacteria; phylum Pseudomonadota; class Alphaproteobacteria; order Sphingomonadales; family Sphingomonadaceae; genus Solisphingomonas. The sequence goes on from CAXTNX010000007.1 coordinate 27,636, forward strand.
GTTCGCGCATGGTCCGGCGGGCGAGGATTACCAGGCGCTGCTCGATCGCGTCCGCCGCGAGGTCTCGGAACTGCGCTTCGCCCAGGGCGTGCAGCTCGTCTCGGGCGCCCGAGATCCGCTCGACGTCGCGGCCGGTTACGCGCGGATCGCGGAAGGCGCGATCGAGGCGCTGGCCGTCGCCACCGTCGCGGCGTTCGAGGCCGCGCACGGGCGGGTGCCCGGCGGCGAGCTCGTCATCCTCGCGCTCGGCCGGTTCGGCGGGGCGGCGCTGACCCACGCCTCGGATCTGGATCTCGTCTACCTGTTCACCGGCGATTATCGCGCCGAATCGGATGGCGCGAAGCCGCTCGCCGGCACGCCGTATTTCAATCGGCTCGCGCAGCGGGTCAGCGCCGCGCTGTCGGTGCCGACCGCCGCGGGACCGCTCTACGAGATCGATACGCGGCTGCGTCCGTCGGGCGTGCAGGGGCTGCTCGCGGTCAGCCTGGAGAGCTTCCGCCGCTACCAGCGCGAGAGCGCGTGGACCTGGGAGCATATGGCCCTGACCCGGGCGCGGCCGGTGTTCGGCAGTGCTGCGGCGCGCGCCGGACTGAAGGCCACGATCGATGCGACGCTGATCCGGTTTCGGGAGCCCGATCGCCTGATCGCCGATGCCGTGAAGATGCGTCGCGACATCACGCGGCACAAACCGCCGGCCGGACCGCTCGACGTCAAGCTGCTGTCCGGCGGGCTGGTCGACCTGGAGTTCACCGTCCACGTCACCCAGCTCGAGCATCGCACCGGGTTCGATCCGCGGCTGCCGGGCGCGATCGCGGCGCTCGTCACGGCGGGGCTGCTCCCCGCCGCGCTGGCGCCCGCGCACGATCTGCTCACCCGGATGCTGGTCGCGCTCAGGCTGATCGCGCCCGCGGCGATCGAGCCGCCATCGCCGGCGCAGGCGGCACTCGCGCGCGCCTGCGGCGTTGCCGACTGGACCACGCTGCTGGAAGCGCTCGCCGCGGCGCGCGCCGAAGTGAGCACGGCGTGGCGACGAATAACGGATCAGGCAGGAGAATGACGATGGCGGACTTGAAGCCCGGAGACACGGCACCCGACGTGACGCTCGCGACGCCCGACGGCGGCGCGCTGACGCTGGCGCAGCTGCGCGGTAAGCCGCTGGTGCTCTATTTCTATCCCAAGGACGACACGCCGGGCTGCACCACCGAAGGCAAGGATTTCTCCGCACTCAAGGGCGCGTTCGACATGGCGGGCGCCGCGGTGATCGGCATCTCGAAGGACGACGCGAAGAGCCACGGCAAGTTCGCCGTCAAGCACGACCTCAAGGTCACGCTGGCCTCGGACACGGACGGCGCGGTGTGCGACGCCTTCGGGACTTGGGTCGAGAAATCGATGTACGGCAAGACCTATATGGGCATCGAGCGCGCCACCTTCCTGATTGATTCAGCGGGCAGGATCGCGAATGTCTGGCGCAAGGTGAAGGTGCCGGGTCATGCCGAGGCGGTGCTCAAGGCCGCCGAGGCGCTGAGCCATGCCGAGACCGATCCGGCCGCGATCGCCTGATCGCGCGCGGGCGGATCTTCGCTCAGACCGTGGACCGTCACATGCGCCCAGAGGCCGGTTACCCAGAGGCATACCCGGAGGGAGGGGAGTAGATGCTCCCGCTGTTCGGCATCGCGGTGATCGTCGCGGGCTTCCTGCTGCGCTTCAATCCGCTCGCGGTCACCGCGGTGGCGGCGCTGGTGACCGGACTGGCGGCCGGGCTCGATCCGCTCGCGGTCGTCGCGGCGCTGGGCGGGGCGTTCAACCAGAACCGCTATGTCACCATCGTCTACCTTGTGCTCCCGGTGGTCGGCGTGCTCGAGGCACACGGCCTCCAGGAGCGTGCGCGCGCGCTGGTCGCGACGATGCGCGGCGCGACGATGCGCGGCGCGACGCCGGCTCGGCTGCTGACGCTCTATCTGCTCGCGCGCCAGGTGACCGCGGCCCTCGGGCTGATCTCGATCGCGGGGCATCCGCAGACGGTTCGGCCGCTGCTCGCGCCGATGGCGATCGAGGCGGCGGGCACCGACGACGACGGCCGCGTCCCCGCGATGGCGGCGGCGACCGACAATATCGGGCTGCTGTTCGGCGAGGACATCTTCATCGCGCTGGGCTCGATCCTGCTGATGAAGGGCGTGCTCGCCGGCTATGGCATCGCGCTCTCGCCGTTCCAGCTCTCGGTCTATGCGATCCCGACCGCGATCGCGGCGTTCGCCGTCCATGCGGCGCGGCTGTGGCTGTTCGGACGGCGCTACCGGTGATCGGGCTCGGTCTCGTCTATGCGATCGCCGGCATCGTCTTCGCGATCTATGCCGCGCTCAGCGCCGTCGATCGACGCCCCGGCAACGCGGCGTTCTGGGCGCTGCTGGCGTTGAGCTTCCTGGCGGGCGACCGGCTCGGCGATCGCGCCAATGGCGGGCTGGCGCTGACGCTCGCGGCGCTGGCCGGGCTCAAGCTGGTCCGTGGCGCGAGCCCTGCTCCCGATGCAGCGGCGCGCGCCGCCGCGGCCACGCGGCACGGCAACCGGCTGTTCGCCGCGGCGCTGATCGTGCCGATCTGTGCGGTCGGCGGCACGTTGGCGTTCAAGACCATGCCCATGCTCGTCGATCCCCGGCAGGCGACGCTGGTCGCGCTCGCCGCCGGCGCGATCGCCGCGCTGGCGCTGTGCTATGCCTGGCTGCGGCCGCGCCCGCTCGGCCCGTTCGTGGCGGGGTTGCGGCTGATGGACTCGGTCGGCTGGGCGGCGCTGATGCCACAGATGCTCGCCAGCCTCGGCGCGGTTTTCGCGCTCGCCGGCGTCGGCGACGCGGTCGGCCGGATCATGGGCACCGCGATCCCGGCGGGCAGCCTGACCGGCGCGGTGCTCGCCTATGCGATCGGCATGGCGGCGTTCACGATCGTCACCGGCAACGCGTTCGCCGCCTTCCCGGTGATGACCGCGGCGATCGGCGTGCCGCTCCTGGTCCACGTCCATCATGGCGATCCGGCGCCGATCGCGGCGATCGGGATGCTCGCCGGCTTCTGCGGCACGTTGCTCACGCCGATGGCGGCGAACTTCAACCTCGTGCCCGCGGCGCTGCTCGACCTGCGCGATCGCCATGCCGTGATCCGCGCGCAGGCGCCGACCGCGCTGATCCTGTTCGCGGTCAACGTCGCCCTGCTCTATGGGCTCGCCTTCCGATGACGATCGATCGCGCCGCCGCCCGCCGCTTCGCCGCGCTGACGCTCGGCCATGTCGGGCGCGAATATCCCTATCTGGTCCAGCACATGCTGACCGGACCGGAGACGATCGCGCCGTCCGCGCAGCACCCGATCTTCCACGGCAGCTTCGACTGGCACAGCTGCGTCCACGGCTGGTGGCAGTTGCTGACGCTCGCGCGCCTTCATCCGGACATGCCCGAGGCGGAGGAGATCCGGGCGCGCGCCGACGCACTGTTCGTGGCGGCAAAGGTCGCGGTGGAGCAGGCCTATGCCGAGCGCAACCCTGGTTGGGAGCGCCCCTATGGCTGGGCCTGGCTGCTCGCACTACACGCCGAGGCGGCGCGGCACGACACCGACTGGGCGAATGCGCTCGCGCCCTTCGCCCGCCGTCTCGCCGAGCGCTTCGGCGGCTATATCGAGACGCTCACCTATCCGATCCGCACCGGCACGCACTTCAACACCGCGTTCGCCTGCCTGCTGGTCTCCCGCTGGGCGATCGAGAACGACACGATGCTGTTCATACTGATCCAGGAACGGGCGCTCGCTTGGTTCGACAATGATCGCGACGCTCAGGCCTGGGAGCCGGGGGGCGACGACTTCCTGTCGCCGACGCTGATCGAAGCGGTGTTGATGACGGAGGTATTTGACGTGGTGAGTGGGGCCGCCTGGTTTGAGGCGTTCCTTCCGCGTCTTCGGAGCGGCGAACCCGCGACGCTGTTCACACCCGCCACCGTCTCGGATCGTTCTGACGGCAAGATCGCACATCTCGATGGTCTCAATCTCAGCCGAGCCTGGTGCTGGCGGATATTGGCTCGCGAACTGCCGGGGCTCGACACGCTTGCCGGCCCGGCCGCCGAGCGCCATCTCGCCGCCGCCCTGCCCCATCTCGCCGACGACTATATGGGCGAGCACTGGCTGGCGACCTTCGCGCTGCTCGCGCTGGGGGCTTGAGTACCCCGCCCCGTTCGCCCTGAGCGAAGTCGAAGGGCCGGTACGGCGCTGGGCTTCGACTTCGCTCAGCCCGAACGGAGGTTGGTGCGCGACATGGCCTGCGCTATTGTCCCAACGCCTCGATCATGAACGCGTACGCCTCCGCGCGCTCGGTGATCGCCTCGTAGCGTCCGGACTTGCCGCCATGGCCCGCACCCATGTTGATCTTGAGCAGCAGCGGATTGGCGTCGGTCTTGGTCGCGCGCAGCCGCGCCGCCCATTTGGCGGGTTCCCAATAGGTCACGCGCGGATCGTTGAGGCCGCCGGTGATCAGCATCGGCGGATAGGCCTGGGCGGAGACGTTCTCGTAGGGGCTGTAGCTCGCGATCAGGTCGAACGCCGCCGGATCGGCGATCGGATTGCCCCATTCGGGCCATTCGCCCGGCGTCAGCGGCAGCGAGTCGTCCTGCATCGTGTTGAGGACGTCGACGAACGGCACGTCGGCCACCACCGCGCCCCACAGCTCGGGATCGGTGTTGGCGACCACGCCCATCAGCTCGCCGCCCGCCGATCCGCCCTGGATCGCGATCCGGCCGGGCGCCGCGAAGCCGGCCGCGATCAGACCGCGGGCGGCGTCCGAGAAATCGTGGAAGGTATTCCAGCGCTTCTCGGCCTTGCCGTCGAGATACCAGCCATAGCCCATGTCGTCGCCGCCGCGGATATGCGCGATCGCGCACGCCCAGCCGCGATCGAGCAGGCTGAGCCGATCCGACGAGAAGCCCGGCGGATAGGCGAGGCCATAGGCGCCATAGGCATAGAGATAGAGCGGCCCGCGCCCGGTCTTCGCGAAGCCCTTGCGATAGACCACCGACACCGGGATCGACACGCCGTCGCGCGCCGGCAGCATCAGCCGCTCGGTCGCGTAGCGCGAGGCGTCGTATCCCGACGGCACCGCGCGCACCTTGCGCGTCGTCAGGGTGCGCGCCTCCGGTTCGTAATCGAACACCGTGTCGGGCGTGACCATCGAGGCGTAGCCGATGCGGTAGTCGGGACTGTCGAACTCGGGATTGGTGCCGAGCCCGGCGACATAGGCGGCTTCCGGAAAGGCGACGCGATGCTCGATGCCGTCATAGCCGCGCAGCCGGATCTGGTCGAGCCCATCGACCCGCTCCTCGATCGCCAGATGCCGCGCGAACGCGGTCAGCCCACGCAGATAGACCCGGTCCGATCCCGCGACCACCGTCGTCCATTCGCCCGGCGTCGCGGGATCGGCGGACGCGATGCGGAAATTGACGTGATCGTCGTTGGTCAGCACCCAGAGCGTGCCGTGCGCGGCGTCGACCTCGTACTGCCGGTCGACGACGCGCGGCGCGACGAGCAGCGGGGCGGCGGCGGGATCGCCGGCGGGCACCAGCCGCACCTCGCTGGTCGCGTGATCGCCGGTGCGCACCACCAGCCACTGACGGTCGTGGGTGCGGCCGAGCCCGACGTTGAAGCCCTGATCGGGCTCCTCGTAGAGCGTCGCATCGTCGGCGGGATCGCCGCCGAGCCGGTGCAGCCGCGCGCGGAACGTCCGCCAATTGTCGTTGACCTCGGTGTACGCGATCGCGTCCGAGTCCGCCGACCACACCACCGCGCCGTTGACGACGCCGCTGACCGTCTCGATGTCCCGGCCGCTCGCCAGATCGCGGATGCGCAGCGTGAAGCGCTCGGCGCCGCTCGCGTCGCTGGTCCAGGCGAGCAGCCGCCCGTCGGGGCTGACCGACAGCGCGCCGAGCCGGAAATAATCGTGTCCCGCCGCCTCGGCGACCTCGTCGAGGATCACCACGTCGGCGCCGGTCCCATCGCCACGCCGGCGCAGCCAGCGGCGATACTGCGCCCCCGTCTCGAACGCCCACCAGTAGAGCCAGTCGCCGTCGCGGCGCGGCACGCTGGCATCGTCCTCCTGGATGCGCCCCTTCATCTCGGCGAACAGCGTGTCGACCAGCGGCCTAAGCGGCGCCATCGCGGCGTCGAAATAGGCGTTCTCCTCGCGCAGGTACGTCAGTACCTTCTCGTCGGTGACGGTGGGATAGCCCTGGTCCTTGAGCCAGTGGTAGGGGTCCTCGACCGTCCGCCCGTGACGCCCGGCGCTGTGGGGAATGCGGTCGGCGACCGGGGGGGTGGGCAGCGTGGCGGGATCGATCATGGCGGAGCCTTAGCCTCCCCGTGATCCCCGTGAAAGCCGGGATCCCGCTACCTCGCCACGGAAGGACAGGCCGGAACCCCACGTTCAAGGAGATGACGAAGAGAGTTGCTTGCCGCCCCGGCCCGCCTCGCCCTATCGCGCGCCGCGATGTTCCGCCGCTTCGCTCTTCCTATCGCGATCCTCGCGCTCGCGGCGCTTCAGCTCGTCGCGTTCCGGCCGGGGATCATGGTGTGGGACGCGATCCGCCAGTACCGCCAGGCGCTGAGCGGCCACTACGACGACTGGCACCCGCCGGCGATGAACTGGCTGTGGCGGCAGCTCGGGATATTCGGGAGCGGGCCGGCGCCGATGCTGGTGCTTCAGGTCGCGCTCTACTGGCTGGGCTTCGGGCTGCTCGCCCGGGCCGTGACGCGGCGGCGCGGCGCGCGCGCGGGTACGGCGACGCTCGCCTGCGCGCTGCTGCCGGTGCCGTTCTGGCTGGTCGGGACCGTGCTCAAGGACAGCCTGATGGCGGGCGCGCTGCTCGTCGCCGCGGGCCTGCTCGCGGGGCGCCGGCCCGGCGACCGGTGGAAAGCGGTCGTCGCGACGCTCCTGCTGCTCGCCGCGGCGACGCTGCGCTTCAACGCGGCGGCGGCCTGCCTGCCGCTGCTCGTCGCAGCACTTCCCCCGCGCTGGACGGCGACGCGCGTCCGCCTGGCATCGACCGCGATCGCGGCGCTCGTGCCGCTGGTCGTCGCGATGCCGCTCGCCGATCGCCTGCTCGATGCCGACAGGAGCGGGGTCGCGCTCTCGCTGGTGATCTACGATCTCGGCGGCATCGCGCATTTCTCCGGCGCGGACGTCCTGCCGCCGGTCCCGGTCGCCGCCCCCACCCGGATCGTCGGCGACTGCTGGTCGCCGGTCTCCTGGGACCGCTATGCATGGTGGACCGCCGACCCGTGCCCGGTCGGGTTCGCGCTGCTCCGCCCCGCCTTCCTCGCGAGCGGCCGGAGCCCGTATCGCTGGTGGGCGGCGGCGGTGCTCCGCTACCCGCTCGCCTATGCCGAGCACCGCCTCGCGCATGCGAACCGCAACCTGCGCCTCTGGGTGCGTGACGACGACCTACCGGGCCTGTCGCTCGCCTCGGACCCGAACCCGTGGGGCTATCGCGTCCCGCCGAGCCGGCTGCGCGACATCCTCGCGGGCCTCGCCACCGCGAGCACCGCCACCCCGCTTGGCTGGCCGGCCTGCTGGCTGGCGCTGGGGCTCGGCCTGCTCGTCGCGGCGCCGGCGCGGCGCGGCGACGACATCGCGCTGCCGCTGCTCTGGTCGGCGGCGCTCTACGCGCTGAGCTATGTCCCGCTCAGCGTCGCCTCGGAAGTGCGCTATCACGTCTGGACGATGTCCGCGGTCGCGCTCGGCGCGGTCATGATGGTCGCGCGACCGCGGCCGGCCGAGGGGATACCGCGCTGGCGGCTTGCGATCGGCGCTGCGATCCCGCTGCTCGCGACCGTCGTCGCGATCGCCGCGCGGCTCTAGCGCACGGCTTGGCCGCTCCCGCGGAACCGGATAGGGAAGCGCGATGTCGACCCATGCCGATCGCCTCGCCGCGCTTCGCGACGAACTCGCCCGCCGCAGCCTCGACGGCTTCGTCGTCCCGCTCACCGACGAGCATATGAGCGAATATGTCGGCGCCTATGCGCAGCGCCTCGCCTGGCTGACCGGGTTCGAGGGCTCGGCGGGATGCGCCGTCGTGCTGCCCGAGCAAGCCGCGATCTTCGTCGACGGGCGCTACACGCTGCAAGTCCGCGAGCAGGTCTCCGCGGCCGAATGGAGCTACCAGTCGCTGCCGGACACATCGGTCGCGTCCTGGCTCAAGGACAATGCCCGGCCCGGCGCACGGATCGGCTACGACGCCTGGCTCCACACCCGCGGGTGGGTCGAGGCGGCCGGCAAGGCGCTCGCCGGCAAGGGCGCGACGCTGGTCGCGGTCGACGTCAATCCGGTCGATGCGGTGTGGTCCGACCGGCCGGATCCCTCCGATGCGCGGCTCGTCATCCAGCGCGATGCGCTCGCCGGGCGTTCCGCCGCCGCCAAGCGTCAGGACATCGCGGACTGGCTGACCGGTCAGGGTGCCGACGCGGTGGTGCTGTCCGCGCTCGATTCGATCGCCTGGGCGTTCAACGTCCGCGGCAAGGATGTCGCGCGGACCCCGGTGGCGCTCGCCTATGCACTGGTCCATGCCGATGCCACCGCGGAGCTGTTCGTCGATCCGGGCAAGATCGACGAGACGGTGGCGCAACATCTCGGCAATGCGGTGACGGTGCGCCCCCGCGCCGCCTTCGCGCCCGCGCTCGATGCGCTCGCCGGCAGGAGCGTCGCCGCCGATCCCGATCGCGCGGTCGCCGCGATCTTCGCGCGTCTCGAGGCGACGGGCGCCAAGATCGAGGCGACGCGCGACCCGACCGTGCTGCCGCGCGCGATCAAGAACGCGGCCGAGATCGCGGGCAGCCGATCGGCGCATCTGCGCGACGGCGCCGCGATCACACGCTTCCTGCACTGGGTCGCGACGGTCGCCGCCAGGGGCGGAGAGGACGAGCTCACCGCCCAGGCCAGGCTGCTCGCCTTCCGCGAGGAGACCGGCGCGCTGCGCGACCTGTCGTTCGACACGATCTCGGGCGCCGGCCCCAACGGCGCGGTGGTGCATTACCGCGTCTCGGAGAGGACCGTGCTGCCGATCGCGGCGGACATGCTCTACCTCGTCGATTCCGGCGGCCAGTACGAGGACGGCACGACCGACATCACCCGCACGCTGGCGATCGGACGGCCGACCGCGGAGATGCGCGATCGCTTCACCCGCGTGCTCAAGGGCCATGTCGCGCTCGCCACCGCGGTGTTCCCGGCGGGCACGCGCGGCAGCCAGCTCGATACGCTGGCCCGGCAATATCTGTGGGCGGCCGGGCTCGATTACGCGCACGGCACCGGCCACGGCGTCGGATCGTATCTGTCGGTGCACGAGGGGCCGCAACGCATCGCCTCGCCGTCTGGCGGGCAATCGGGCGGCGACGAGCCGCTGCGCGCGGGCATGATCCTGTCCAACGAGCCGGGCTATTACAAGACCGGCGCCTACGGCATCCGCATCGAGAACCTCGTGCTGGTGACGCCGCGCGAGGTGGCCGGCGCGGAGAAGCCGCTGCTCGGCTTCGACACCCTGACTCTGGCGCCGATCGACCGCGCGCTGATCGATCTCGATCTGCTCTCGCCGGCGGAGCGCGCCTGGATCGACGCCTATCATGCGCGCGTCCTCGCCGCGATCGGCCCGCTGGTGCCCGCCGACGTGCGCGAGTGGCTCGCGGAGCAGTGCACGGCGCTGTGACCCCTCGTCGTCATCGCGGCGTCCGCCGGGACATCGGCATCCTGTCCCCGTCCCGCGCCGTCAGGCGACCACGCCGGTCGCCCGCAGCGTCTCGATCTGCGCGGCGGCGAGGCCGAGGATATCGCGCAGGATCTCGTCGGTATGCTGGCCGAGCACCGGCGGCGCGGTCGGCACGGGCTGGCCGTCGCCCGGAAACTTGATCGGCCGACCGACGATCGGGATCGTCCCCAGCGTCGCATGCTCGGTCTCGACGACCATCGCGCGCGCCACCGCCTGCGGCTGTGCCAGCGCATCGCCGATCCCGAGGATCGGCGCATGCGGAACATGGTGGAGCACCAGCAGCTCGACGAGCGCCTCGGTCGTCCGGCGGCTGGTAAACGCGCCGATGCGTTGGTTGACCAGCACGCGATGGTCGCGCCGCGCCTCGATCGTCGCGAAGCGCGGATCGTCGATCCAGTCGCTCATCTCGAGCGCCCGGCAGATGCGCGCCCAGAAGACGTTGGTCAGGCAGCCGATGACGATCGAGCCGTCGCTCGACGGGAAGATGCCGTAGGGCACCAGATTGGCGTGCTGGGCGCCCTGCGGTCGCGGATCCTCGCCGGTGAAGAAGCGCAGTTGCGCGAGGTAGCCGAGCATGCCGATCAGCCCGTCCATCAGGCCGACGTCGATCAGCCGGCCGCGCCCCGTCACGCTGCGCTCGTACAGTGCCGCCAGGATACCGATCGGCCCGTTGATCCCGCCGACCAGATCGCCGAGCGGGATGCCGAGCCTGGTCGGCGGCAGGCCCAGCTCGCCATTGACGCTGAGCGCGCCCGACATCGCCTGCAGCACGATGTCGAACGACGGCCGGTCGCGCAGCGGGCCGGTCTGGCCATAGCCCGAGATCGCGCAATAGATCAGTCGCGGGTTGATCGCCGACAGGATCTCGTAGCCGAGCCCGAGCCGGTCCATCACGCCGGGTCGGTAGTTCTCCACGACGATGTCGCATTTGGCGGCGAGATCGCGGACCAGCGCGACACCCGCCTCGCTCTTGAGATCGACGACGATGCTTTTCTTGCCGCGGTTGACGCTGAGGAAATAATGGCTTTCGCCGTCGCGGATCGGCGGGAAGGCGCGGGTCTCGTCGCCCACGCCCGGCGGCTCGACCTTGATGATCTCGGCGCCGAGATCGGCGAGCGCGAGCGAGGCGGCGGGTCCGGCGAGCACGCGCGTGAAATCGAGTACGCGGATGCCGGCGAGCGGGCCGGGCCAGGTCGGGGCGGGTTCGTCTGTCACCGGGCGCGCTTATACAGCGCCTGCGACGTCACCCCAGCGGAACCTTCGCCCAGATGACCGCCCCTATTCCATCGCCGCCGCGACGATCCCCACCGCCGCCGCGATCGCCGCGTCGACGTCGAGAGCGCTGGTATCCAGCAGCACCGCATCGTCGGCCTGGCGGAGCGGCGCCGCCGCGCGCGCGCTGTCGCGCTCGTCGCGCGCACGGATGTCGCCCAGGACATGATCGAGCGTCACCCGGAGGCCGAGCCGGACCAGCTCGTCGTGGCGTCGCCGTGCCCGCACCTCGGGCGCGGCGGTGACGAAGAGCTTGGGCGAGGCGTCGGGCGCGATCACCGTGCCGATGTCGCGCCCGTCGAGCACCGCGCCGCCCGGCCGACGCGCGAACGCGCGCTGCCGTTGGAGCAGCGCCGCACGCACCGCGGGATGCGCCGAGACGATCGACGCCGCCTTGCCCGCCGCCTCGCTCTTGAGATTGGCGTCGCCGAGCAGATGCGCGTCGAAGCCGCAGGCGCGAACGGCGTCGTCCTCGTCCGCGGGATCGCCGCCGGTGCGCAGCACGGTGAGGCCGACCGCGCGGTACAGCAGCCCGGTATCGAGATGCGCGAGGCCGTAACGCGCCGCCAGCGCCCTGGCGATCGTGCCCTTGCCCGACGCCGCGGGTCCGTCGACCGCGACGATCATGCCGCCACGGGATCGGACAACTCGATCGCGCCGAGCGTCGTCATCAATCCCGGAAACGTCGGGAAGCTCGTCGCGATCGGCGCGCGGTCGTCGACTGTGACCGGCGCGCGCGCCGCGAGCGAGGCGACCGCGAAACTCATCGCGACGCGGTGATCGAGATGCGTCGCCACCGTCGTGCCGCCGGCCAGCGGCGCGCCGCCGGTGCCGTCGATCACCAGCCCGTCGGCGCGCTCCTCGACACGCGCGCCGATCGCGCGCAGGCCGGTCGCCATCACCGCGATCCGATCGCTCTCCTTGACGCGCAGCTCGTCCAGCCCGCGCATCGTCGAGCGGCCCTGCGCGAGCGCGGCGGCGACGAACAGGATCGGGAACTCGTCGACCATGCTCGGCACGCGCTCGGGCGGCACCTCGATGCCGGTCAATACGGATGCGCGCACCCGCAGATCCGCGACCGGTTCGCCGCCGACGATGCGTTCGTCCTGGAACGCGATGTCGGCGCCCATCGCGCGCAGCATCGCATAGAGCCCGGCGCGGGTCGGGTTGAGGCCGACATTCTCGATGACGATGTCCGAGCCCGGCACGATCGACGCCGCCACCGCCGGGAAGGCCGCGGACGAGGGATCGCCGGGCACGACGATCCGCCGCGGACCGAGCTCGGCCTCCCCGCGCAGCGCGATGACGCGCGTGCCGTCCGCCTCGACCGCCACGTCGATCGCGGCGCCGAAGCCGGCGAGCATCCGCTCCGAATGATCGCGCGTCGGCACCGGCTCGATCACGCGGGTGATGCCGGGCGTGTTGAGCCCGGCGAGCAGTACCGCCGACTTGACCTGCGCGGATGCGACGGGGAGCCGATAGTCGATCGGCACCGCCGGCACGATGCCGCGCACCATCAGCGGCAGCCGTCCGCCCGGCGAGGCGGTGATGTCCGCGCCCATCCGTGCCAGCGGTTCGATCACCCGCGCCATCGGGCGGCGCGACAGCGACGCGTCGCCGGTGAAGGTCGCGGTCAGCGCGTGGCTCGCCACCAGCCCCATCAACAGCCGTGTCGAGGTGCCCGAATTGCCCATCGCCAGCGCGATCGCCGGCTGGAGCAGCCCCCCCACGCCGACACCGTGGACGTGCCACACGCCGTCGCCCGCGCGATCCAGCGACGCGCCCATCGCGCGCATCGCCGCCGCGGTCGCGGCGACGTCCTCGCCCTCGAGCAGCCCCTCGATCCGGCTTTCGCCGACCGCCAGCGCGGCGAGCATCAGCGCGCGATGCGAGATCGACTTGTCGCCGGGAACGCGGACGCGGCCGCGCAGCGGGCCATCGCTCACCAGGCGCAGCGATCGGGGAGCGGCGGTGTCCATAGGCGCGCGCTTTTGACAGTGCCCCAGGGCTGTGGCAAGGCACCCGCCGCATCGTGCCCCCGGTCGACCAGGCCGGCGGCACCCTTCCGAAACCGATGGGAAACGACACTTCATGGTGAAGCCTGAATGGGGCACCAAGCGGACCTGCCCGAAATGCGCGACCCGCTTCTACGATCTCGGCAAGGACAGCCCGGTCGCCTGCATCAATTGCGGCGTGATCTGGGAGCCCGAGCCCGTCCTCAAGTCCAAGCAGCCGCTGCCCTTCGATGCGCCCAAGCCGGAAAAGGTCAAGGACGTCGAGCCGGATGCCGATCTGAGCGAGGATCTCGACATCGCGGAGGACGAGGAGGAGCGCGTGGACGACGACAACGATCTCGGCGGCGACGACGATCTCGGCGTCGCCAAGCGCGACGAGGACGAGGAAGTCTAGGGTCGATCCGGTATCGGCGATCCGGTTCGGCGACCGATCAGCCGCTTGCAAGCCCGCGCGGCCTGGCATAAGGGCGGCGGGCCGAGCCGGAACCCAGCCGGCCGGACGAGACTGTGGGGCCGTAGCTCAGCTGGGAGAGCGTCGCGATGGCATTGCGAAGGTCTGGGGTTCGATCCCCCACGGCTCCACCACTCTCTCCCGCATCCTGACGCGATCCGCCTTGTGGGACCTTCGCGCGAGGCACCGCCTTGGTGGGAACGCGGGACGATCTACCAGGTCTATCCGCGCTCGTTCCAGGACAGCGATGGCGATGGCATCGGCGATCTCGCCGGCATCGTGGCGCGGCTGCCCTATCTCGCCGGTCTCGGCATCGACGCGATCTGGCTGTCGCCGATCTTCCCCTCGCCGATGGCGGATTTCGGCTACGATGTCGCCGACTATCGGGCGATCGAGCCGATGTTCGGCGATCTCGCTACGTTCGACCGGCTGCTCGCCGCGGTCCACGCGCACGGGCTGAAGCTGCTGCTCGATTTCGTTCCCAACCACAGCTCGGACCGGCACCCCTGGTTCGTCGAGAGCCGCGCGTCGCGCGACAACCCGAAGCGCGACTGGTATATCTGGCGCGATCCCGCGCCCGATGGCGGACCCCCGAACAACTGGATCAGCGACTTCGGCGGCTCATCCTGGGAATGGGACGCGCACACGGCGCAATATTATCTCCACGCCTTCCTCAAGGAACAGCCCGACCTCAACTGGCGCAATCCCGATCTGCGCGCGGCGATGATGGACGTGCTGCGCTTCTGGTTCGATCGCGGCGTCGACGGCTTCCGGATCGACGTGCTGTGGCACATCGTCAAGGCGGACGGGCTGCCCGACAATCCGGCGAATCCCGCCTGGCGCCCGGGACGCACCGAACGCGACCGGCTGATCCAGCGCTATTCGACCGATCAGCCCGAGGCCCATGACGTCGCCGCCGCGTTCCGCGCGCTGGCCGACGATTACGGCGAGCGCGTGCTGATCGGTGAGATCTTCCTGCCCAACGAGGCGCATGCGCGCTGGTACGGCACCGCCGATCGCCCCGAAGTGCATCTGCCGTTCAACTTCCAGCTCATCGAGAACCCGTGGGACGCGGCGGTGCTGAGGCGCGTGATCGCGGCGTATGAATCCTCGCTCCCCGCGTTCGGCTGGCCCAACTGGGTGGTCGGCAGCCACGACGCGCCGCGGATCGCCGCGCGGATCGGCGAGGCCCAGGCGCGGGTGGCGGCGATGCTGTTGCTCACCCTGCGCGGCACGCCGACGCTCTATCAGGGCGACGAGATCGGCATCGGCGAGGTCGCCATCCCGTGCGATCGGGTGCGCGATCCGCAGGACCTCCGCCAGCCCGGCATCGGCATCGGACGCGACCGCTCGCGCACGCCGATGCCGTGGGATGCCTCGCCCTTCGCCGGGTTCAGCACCAGCGAGCCCTGGCTGCCACTCAACGGCGATTGGCCGGAGCGCAATGTCGCCACGCAGGACCGCGATCCGGGATCCATGCTGAGCCTCTATCGTGCGCTGCTCGCGTTGCGCCGCGCGCATCCCGCGCTCGTGCTGGGCGGCTTCGCGCTCGTCGACGGCGATCGGGACGTGCTCGCCTATGAGCGCCGCGATGACGCCGAGCGCCTGCTGATCGTGCTCAATCTCGGCGGCGAGACGCGCACGCTCGTGCCCCCGGCCGGCACGATCGCGACCGCGACGCTCGGGTCGACCCATCCGATCCGCCCGCTCGACGACAGGCTCGCGCCGGACGAAGGCCTGATCCTCCGCCTCGCGGATGCGCGCTGAGATGCGCGTCGCGATGCTCGCACCGATCGCGTGGCGGACGCCGCCGCGCCGTTACGGGCCGTGGGAGCTCGTCACCAGCCTGCTGACCGAGGCGCTGGTCGCGCGCGGCGTCGACGTCACCCTGTTCGCGACGCTCGACAGCGTCACGACCGCGCGGCTCGACGGCGTCGTGCCCGCACCCTACAGCGAGGACCCGACGATCGATGCGAAGGTCTGGGAATATCGCCACCTCGCGCACCTGTTCGAGCAGGCCGGCCGCTTCGACCTCATCCACAACCAGGCGGATTTCCCCGCGCACGCCTTCTCGGGGCTGACCGATACGCCGATCGTCACGACGATCCACGGCTTCTCGTCCGAGCGCATCATGCCGATGTACGCGCCGTATCAGGACCGCGTGCATCTTGTCGCGATCAGCGCCGCGGATCGCCACCCCGACCTGCGCTACGCCGCGACCATCCACCACGGTATCCCGATCGACGATTTCCCGTTCGATCCGGTGGGCAGCGAGGACCTGCTCTTCTTCGGCCGCATCCATCCCGACAAGGGCGCCCGGGAGGCGATCGCGGTCGCGCGCGCGGTCGCGCGGCGGCTCGATATCTACGGGCTCGTCCAGGACGCCGGTTATCACGAGCGCGAGGTGGTGCCCGCCGCCGACGGCGTGACGGTCCGCTATCATGGCGTGGTCGGCGGCGCCGACCGGCTGCGTGCGCTCGGCGCGGCGCGCGCGCTGCTCCACCTCGTCAATTTCGACGAACCGTTCGGCCTGTCGGTGATCGAGGCGATGGCGTGCGGCACGCCGGTGATCGCGGCGCGGCGCGGATCGATGCCCGAGCTGATCGATCACGGCGTGACCGGCTTCCTCGTCGACGACGCGACCCAGGCGATCGCGGCGGTCGCGCGGATCGGCGAGATCGACCGCGCCGCGGTGCGCCGCGCGATCGCCGGGCGCTTCACCGTCGATCGCATGGCGGACGCCTATCTCGCCTTGTACCGCCGCATCCTCGCCGGCCGCTGACCGTCGATATATTGCCACCCGGATGATTTGGACGGTTGCCGTAACGGTCGATTGCGCCCACATAAGCGATGCTCGCATTTCGTGATCCGGGATGCGAGGTCGCAAATCGGGTGCGCTGGCGCCCCGCTTGTGAATGCGACGCCTCCGTCGCGATCCAGCGGCGGAACGAAGACCGGACGAAGCCCCTGTTCCCGGCGTCGCCGTCTGGCGCGTGGGGTGGGTCACGCCGCAAGCACCGTCCTCAAAGGAAGCTCCCGAATGGCAAAGCCCGCCCTCCGCCCGTATCTGCTGACCAAGGAGTCGGAGGGGAATTACCGTGTGACCGTGCGCACCACACGGCTCAATTCGCAGGGCTATCCTCTGGTCTCCTCGGCGATGCTCGACGGCTCGTTCCCGACCGCGACGTCCGCGCGCGCTCACCTGCGCGAGCATTTCCGCGCCGAGGCGACCGAGATCGCCACCAAATAGGCGCAACGTCGAGCCGAAGTCCGCCGATCGAAAGGGAACAGATGCAATTATCATCGGACCTGTGCCGCGCCCAGGAAGCGCATCATCACAAGCTTGCCAGCGACGCGCAGCTCGACAATGTCCGCACCGTCGCGCTTCGCGCCGCGTCGGCATGGCATCTCGAAGCGGTCTCCGCCGAGCGCCGCGAACAGCGCGGCATCCGCCGCGCCGCCGAGACCGGCACGGCCGTGACCGAGATCGCGATCCTCGACTGAACCGCGGCGCGGCGGCGAGCCCCTAGGTCGTGCCATCGGCACGCCCGATCGCGCGCACGATGGCCGATTCGACCAGGTCCGGCGCGACGACGGCATCGGCGAAATGCGCGGCCAGGAAGGTCGTGTAATCGGTGCCCGGCGCCCGGACCGAAACCGCCGGGATCACCTCGGTCCCGAGCTTGAACACGCCGGCGAGGGTGACGAACAGGTGCGCGATGCCGAGGAAGAGGGTGAAGTCCTTTTCGATCGGCAGGACCTGGCAATTGGCCGGGCAGAAGATGATGTTGGCGAAGCCCGCGCCGTGCGAGCCGAGCACGATCGCGGCCTCCGACATCAGCGTCACCTGCTCCGCGAACGACAGCCGCTCGAGCACGACGCGTTCGAAACCATGCGCATCGAGGATCGGGTCGATCGCGTCGATGTTGTGGATCCGTCGCCGCGCGTCGGGATGATGCTCGCGACCGAGCCACAACCGCCGCCACCCCGGCCGATCGTGATCGACGCCCACCGCGCGGCGGATGGTCCGCGCCATCTCCCGGAAGAGTTCCGCGCACATCAGGTTTTCCTGGACGAACGAGACGAAGATCGCCTTCTCGATCCGGTAATCCCGCTCGTCGCCGCTCCACACGATGCGGTCCGCCGCGATACCGAGCGCCGCCAGGATCGAGATGAACGGCTCCTCCCGCGCATGCTGGTCGATCAGGTATCGGAGCGAGGGATCTTCCGCGAGCGCCGGCGCGAGACGATCGAGCAACGCGAAACGGCTGAACCAGTTGAGCAGGCCATGGTAATAGTTGGACTCGAAGGGGCCGCCGATCACCACGACCCGGCCGGGCAGCTCGATCGGATCGCGCGGCGTCAGCGCGAAGGTCGCACCCCGGCTCAGCGCGGGGCTCCCCGAGGTGACCGGCAGGCTCGAATAGGCGTGGTTGACGAAAAGATATCCGCGCTGCGGATCGACGGTGACATAGCCGGGGATGACGATGCCGTTCGCGACCTCGATCACGCTCATCGGCATGTCGACCGGCGGCGTCTCCCTCGTGCCGTCGACGACCTCGTAGACGCGCGTGATCGCATCGGGATACGCCGCGACGACATCGTAGTCGGCGACGATGCGCCCCTCGATGCGGTCGCGAACGCCGCGCCGCCACCGCCGCCCGGTGTGCACCGGCGCCGGAACCACGAGGCCGGGATGGAGCGGAAGCGCCGCCGGCGGCGGTGCGGGCGGCGCCCGTCCGGCAAGCCGGCGGATCGCCTTCAGGAAAAGCATATGCCCCCAACGGCGATGATCGGCAGAACCCGCTCCGCCGACCGCCTGAACGACGGAGCGCGACGCCGCTATCATCTGCTCCCGGCGCGTTCAACAGCATGCGGCCGACCCGCGCCGAACCGCGATGGTCGACGCCGCCGGCTCGGATCGGTTCTCGAGCCGGCGGGCATGGGCGTTCAGTCGGCTGCGGGCGGCGGCGCGACGGGGGCGGGTCCCGGCGGCGGCGGCGGCCCGTCGTCTCCGGGTCCACGACGCGGGCCGTGATGGTCGTGCGGGCGATCCACCGGCCCGAGCGCGGTGACCGTGCCCGCGGGATCGACGAGGAACGAGGCGCGGACGAAGCCGTGCTCGAAGCGGCCCTGCACGGTGACCGCGCCGCCGTCCGCGACCAGCGGCGTCTCGTCGCCCGCCGGGCCGGTATCGACCAGCGTGCGCGCGCTGCCGTCGTCGATCACGAACTTGTTGCCGTAGGTCTCGGCGACCCGGCCGCGGATCGTGACGATGCCGGTCTTGCCCGGCAGGCTGCGGATCGTGACGGGGTGCAGCGGCGCCATCTCGATCGGCGGGCGCATCGCATGGCTGGCGACGCCGCCTGCGATCGCGCCCGCGCCAAGCAGGCCGATGCTGGCGAGCGCGATGCGGATGGACGTGGCGGGACGGTTGGATGTGGTGTCATCGGTCATCGACGGGCTCCTTGGTTGGTGAGAATGGTCTAGCCGTCCGCACCCGACCCGCGCTGAACCGCGCGGTTCAGTTTCGGTTTAGCAGGTGGGCCTAGCAGGCAGGCGGACGAGGAGCGGAGAACCGATGCGCGTATTGCTGGTCGAGGACGATCGCGATCTGGCGGACGGCATCGCGCGCGCGCTGCGTGCCGAGCATTTCGCGGTCGATGTCGCGACCAGCGGCGAGGACGGCGCGCATCTCGGCAGCACCGAGGCGTATGACGTCGCGGTGCTCGATCTCGGTCTGCCGAGGCGCGACGGCATCTCGATCCTCGGCGAATGGCGCGCCGGCGGCCGCGCCCTGCCCGTCCTGATCCTCACCGCGCGCGACGCGTGGTCGGACAAGGTGCAGGGCTTCAAGGCAGGCGCGGACGATTACCTGGTGAAGCCGTTCCGCGTCGAGGAACTGGTGATGCGGCTGCGCGCGCTGGTCCGCCGCGCCGCGGGCCATGCCGCCAGCGTGATCCGCTGCGGCAGCGTCGCGTTCGATGCGCAGACCGGCCAGTTCGAGCGCGACGGCATGCCGCTCAAGCTCACCGCCTTCGAATGGCGCGTGCTGTCCTGCCTGATGCTGCGCAAGGAGATCGTGGTCGAGCGGCTCGACCTGCTCGAGCGCGTGTACGAGGGGGATGCCGATGTCGATTCGAACTCGCTCGAGGTGATCGTCGGCCGCCTGCGCCGCAAGATCGGCGCCGAACTGATCGAGACGGTACGCGGGCGCGGCTACCGGCTGACCGGGCATCCGGCATGAGGCTGATGCCGCGATCGCTGTTCGGGCGGCTGCTCGGCACCGCGATCGTCGCGCTGCTGGTCGCGCTCGCCTTCGCCGCAGTGACGATCGGCCATGTCCTCGAGCGTTTCGTGATGCACGGGCTCGACGAGCGGCTGGATGCGCAGATCGTGCTGGTGGCACGCGCGGTGCGCCCCGACGGCCGTCTCGACCGCGCGCGGCTCATCGACCTTCCGCCGTTCGATACGCCCGGCGGCGACTGGGCGTGGGAGGTGAAGGCGCCGCGCGGCACGGCGCGTTCGGTCTCGCTGCAGGGCACCGACATCGCCGTCCCCGATGCGCCATCCCTGCCGTTCCTGCGCAACGACCCGGGAGACACCCGGCCGCGTCCGTTCGACATCGACGGTCGCGGTCGCGATGGCGCGCACGGCCGTGTCCTTGCCGTACCCACCCGGGCGGGCGCGGCGCGCATCGTCGCGACCGGGCCGCGATCGGTGGCGTCGCGGCCGCTCCATGCCGCGATGCGGCCGCTGCTGCTCTCGCTGGTGCTGCTCGGCGTGTCGCTCGCGACCGCGATCCTGATCCAGTTGCGCTTCGGGTTGCGGCCGCTCGCCACGCTCCGCACGATGGTGGGCGAGGTGCGCGCCGGCACGCGAGGCCATGTCGATGCGACCGAGCCGACCGAGCTGCTGCCGCTGATCGCCGAGCTCAACGCGCTGATCGACGCCAATCGTGTCGCGCTCGACCAGGCGCGCGGGCATGTCGCCAATCTCGCGCATGGGCTCAAGACGCCGCTCGCCGCGCTCCGCCTCGATCTCGCGGCGGCGGGTCGCGACCCGGACGGGCGGCTGGCAGCGCATGTCGAGCGGATCGACCGGCATGTCCGCCATCATCTCGGCCGTGCGCGCGCGGCGAGCCCGGCGGGCGCGGGCCGGATCGCGACCGGGCTCCGGCGCCATGTCGCCGACATCGTCGATGCGCTGACGCACATCCATGCCGAACGCCCGGTGCGCGCGACGATCGCGATCCCCACGGCGCTTGCGGTGCGCTGCGATCCGCAGGACGTCGACGAGGTGCTGGGCAACCTGCTCGACAATGGCTGGCGGTGGGCCACCTCCTCGCTCGCCGTGTCCGCCGAGCGCGCCGGCGCGATGATCCGGATCGCGATCGCCGACGACGGCCCCGGCATCGCCGAGGCGGCGCTGGGCCTCGTCCTCCAGCCCGGCGCGCGGCTCGACGAGCGCGGCGACGGCCATGGTTTCGGCCTGTCTATCGCGCGCGAGATCGTCGAGCTCTATGGCGGTGCGTTGATGCTCGAGAATGCCGCCGGCGGCGGCCTCACCGCGACGATCACATTACCCGCGGCGTGACCGACCCGGGGTCCAATCCCGCTGCTCGCGCGCCGCGATCCCGGCGGCGGTATGGCAGCGACGTCGGCTTCGAGAGGATCGCCGGAGAGATCGTCACCACGGGCAGGCCGTTGAGCAGGAAGACATATTGGTCATGCCTGCCGACCCGGACCGATGCGATACGATGGTAATCCCGGGCCAGGCGGTTCATCACCATCTCGGTGGTCGGGTGCGGCCGACTGGGCGGCGTGTCGTGATCGATGACGACGATCGCGGGACGCGTCTCGAGGATGCGGGTCACCTCGCGCGCCTGATCCACCCCGATCGCGCCGGTCTCGTTGAGATCGCGCAGATGGCTCGCGAACGGATAGCGTGTCCGCAGCGGCACGTTCAGCACCATGTACAGCATGGGCAGATTGTCCCACACTAGCACGCCGCGCGACGCGTAGGGACGCACGATCGCGGTCACCGCGCGGAATTGCTCGGGCGTGCCGCGCCGCCGCTGATTGAACGTCGGCAGGACCATGCAGGCGAGCAGCGCCCCCGCGAGCAGCACGGCGCTCCACCGCCGCCGGCGCCGATCGTCGAATATGGTCGCCGCGCTGACCGAGGCGGGAACGACGATCGGCAACCCGTAATGGTCGAAATAATACCCGAACACCATGACGGCCACGATCGCGCACACGAGCCAGCCGGTGACGAACGACGCCGAAAACGAGCGTGCCCCCCGCAGCCACCGCGCCTTCGCGCCCGCGACCGCGATGACGACGAGCGGCGCGAGGTAGAGCGCCAGCGACGCCGCGTTGCGAAGGGCGTAGGACCTGCCGAGATCGCGGCGCTGGAAGATCGAGACGAAATTGGAGAACCAGAACGCCTGGAAATCGCCCATCCCCAGGTAGACCGCCGCGGCGGCGAGCGTCGGCGCCAGCGCGACCGCGATCCACAACAGCATCACGGGCAGCAGCGCCGCGCGCATCCCGGCGCGGACGCCGCGCCAGAGCAGCACCACGCCGAAGAACACGCCCTCGAAGATCGCGCTGTACTTGATCTGCAAGGCGATGCCGACGAGACCCATCGCCAGCGCGCCGGCACCGACGAACGCCCGGTCGGTGCGCGCCGCCTCGGCGCGGATGACGGCAAGCGCGGCCAGCGCCATGAACAGATTATAGAACACCGGCGACTGGCCGCCCTGTCCGGTGAGCAGCGGGATCCAGAGCAGGTAGAGCACACCGGCCGCCACCGACGCGTACGATCGGACGAGGCTGGCCGCGATCCGTTCGACGACAAGCGCGGTGGCGACGGCGAACGCGCTCGCGACGAGCTGATACTGGATGATGCCGGCCCCCCCCAGGCAGCGGATCGCCGCATAGATCAGGAACAGGCCGATCGGCTTGCGGTCCCAGATATCGACATACGGCACCGCGCCGCGCAGCATCCGGTCGCCGACGAGCAGGTAGAACTGCTCGTCGATGTGCAGGATCGGATTGCCGAACTGCTGAAAGCGGGTGACCAGCGCGACGACGATCAGCAGAGCGGGAACCGTCCAGCGCGCGATCGGGCCGCGCTTGCGGACGCCTGCCGACGCGTCCGCGCGATCGACGGGCGCGTGCATCATAAGCATTCGGCGCGACGCTGCCCGCCCGGCGAGGCGGGCGCGGCGTCCGCCGGCCGCGGGTCCAGCAGCCTGCGCACGCCCTGGCGCACCAGCAGGCGCACGAAGTCGAGCGCAACGCCGCTGCCGAGCTTGCTTTTGCCTGCGGTGCGACTGCGGAAGCGATAGGGAAATTCGCGCACCGACATCGGCGCCGGCGCGGACGCGAGCAGATCGAGCAGGATCTTGAAGCCCCCGCCCGACAGCCGCGGCACGAGCGCCACCGCCAGATCGCGGCGGATCGCGAAGAAGCCGCTCAACGGATCGCCCACCCCGTGCCCGATCACGGCATGCGCGAGCCGCGTCGCGACCCGGCTGAGCACGGCGCGATCGGCCGTCCATTCGCCGCACGAACCGCCGGCCCGGTAGCGCGAGGCGACCGCGACATCGCTCTCGCCGCGCGCGACCGCGCGGATCATGTCGGGCACGATCGCCTCGTCGTGCTGGAGATCGCCGTCCATCACCACGACGATGTCGGCGGTCGTCGCGAGCATGCCCTCGATCACCGCGGACGCCAGGCCGCGGCGCCCGTACCGGCGGATCAGGCGCACGTCGCCGCGGTCGCGGGCAAGCCCGGCGACGACATCGGCGGAGCCATCCGTCGACCAGTCGTCGACGAACAGGATCTCGGCCTCGAAGCCGGCGAGAACCGGATCGAGCGCCGCGACCAGCCGCGCGATGTTGCCGCGCTCATTGAGGATCGGAACGACGACCGCGACCGTCGCGGCCCGCGCCCGACGGACGCGGCTTGCGATCACCGGCGGCCTCAATTCAAGCAACATAGTCAGCGGCCCTCACCGATGTGCAGACGCCGCCGGTTGAACGCCTCCCCATTGCGGCGTGATTGCCGCTTTATGACGGGATGATGCGGAGATGCCGTGGTCCGCCGACGCGGGGACGATCGCGCGCCGTCGCCTCATGCCCGCGGAACGCCGGCGCCATCCGTCTGTTCGGGTAGCGCACCCCGGGGATCGGAACCGCCATGCGCCTGTCGATCGACGCGACGCTCGACTATAGCCTGCCGCAGCCCGCCGACCTGCTGCTCGCGCTCGAGGTCGCGCAGATGCACGATCAGATCCTGATCGAGGACCTGCTCGACATCTCCGGCGTCGAGCCGCTGATGCCGATCGCGGCCGAGGAAAGCCTTGGCCGCCGCACCTGGACCCGCGGATCGGGACGGGTCATCGCGCGCTACACCGCGCTGGTCGACGTCGAGCGGCCGATCGTGCCGCTCGCGGGGATGGCGGCGGACGCGCTGCGCCGGCTGCCCGCGCTCGTCGTTCCGTATCTCTTTCCCAGCCGCTATTGCGAGGCGGACCGCTTTGATGCGCTGGTCAGACGCGAGTTCGGCGCGCTGGAGGGGGGCACCAAGGTCCACGCGATGGCGGAATGGATCCGCGCGCATGTCGACTATCTGGCCGGCACGAGCGATGCGACCACCACCGCGACCGACGTGCTGATCAGCCGGCAGGGCGTCTGTCGCGACTTCGCGCACCTGCTGATTGCGATGACGCGCGCGTCCGGCATCCCGGCGCGCATGGTCGCGGCCTATGCCTGGCAACTGGATCCGCAGGATTTCCACGCGGTCGCCGAGGTCTGGCTCGACGGTGGCTGGCATATCGTCGATGCGACCGGGCTGGCGCCGTGCGACGGCATCGTCCGCATCGGCGTCGGCCGCGATGCCACCGACGTCAGCTTCCTGACCGTGTTCGGGCAGGCCGAGCTGATCTTCCAGCAGGTCGCGGTGCGGCGGGTCGGCGACAGCGACTGATCGCCCCAGCGACTGCGGATCGCCACCATCGGTGCCGTCTCCTGTCGGTTCGCGCCGGAAGGCGGGGCGGATCGGAAGGCAGCACCCTGAACGCATCCTCGCCACGCATGGTCGTTGCAGACGATCGGGGACGTCCGCCGCGGGCACCCGATCGTCGGCCTTTACCGCACCCGTCCCGCCGGCCTATTCGTCGCGCGCTGCGGCGAGGGAGAGAGACGGGCGGATGTCGGGCGGTGGTCTCGCCGAAGCGTTCATGGCGAACCGGGCTGCCCTGCTCCGCTATCTGCGCGGACGCGGCGCCGGCGACGAGGCCGAGGATCTTCTACAGGACCTGTGGCTCAAGCTGGACGGTCATACCGAGATCGGCTTCGTCGATGCGCGTGCCTATCTCTATCGGATGGCCCACAATCTGATGCTCGACCGGCAGCGCGGCAGTATCAGGCGGCGGCGGCGCGAGGACGCCTATTACAGCGATGCCGGCGGCGGCGGCGCGGGCGACGCGCCCGGCGCGGAACGCACGCTGCTCGGCCGCGAGACGCTGCGCCGGGTCGAGGCGGTGCTGTCCGCGCTCGGCCCGCGGACCGATCTGATCTTCCGGCGCTACCGGATCGAGGGCATCTCCCAGCGCGACATCGCGGGCGAACTCGGCATCACCCTGAGCGCGGTCGAGAAGCAGCTTCAGAAGGCCTATCGCGCGGTGGCAAGCGTTCAGGAGATGCTGCTCGGCGAGGACGCCGCCTGCGCACCGGAGGCCAGCGATGAGCCCCGCTGACGCGCGCCGCCGCGACGAGGCGCTGGACTGGGTCAGACGCATCCAGGACCCGCATTTCACGGACTGGGAGGCGCACGCCGACTGGCTCGACGTCGATCCGCGCAATGCCCATGCGTTCGACGAGATGGCGGATCTCATCGCCACCGCCGTCGCCGGTCTCGGGCCCGCCGGATCGGCCGCGACGGCGGTCGGACCGGCCAGCGACGATCCGGCGGGCGGTCCGGCGATCGATCCGGCGATCTCCGCGAGGCGACGCTGGAATCGTACCGGCATCGGTCTCGCCGTCGCCGCCGGTCTGGCGGCGCTGGTCGCGGTGCCCGCGGTGATGACCCATGGCGGGGGGAGCATCGCCTACACCGTCCGGACGGGCGCCGGCGAACGACGCACGGTGGCGCTCCTCGACGGCACGCGGATCGCGCTCAACGGCGACAGCGCGATCGAACTCGATCACCGCGATCCGCGCACCGCCTCGCTGGAGCGCGGCGAGGCGTATTTCGCGGTCGTCCACGATGCCGCGCATCCCTTCGTGGTCCATGCCGGCGATGCGACGTTCCAGGATCTCGGAACCGCGTTCGATATCGTCCGCGAGTCCGGCGGGGCGCGGGCGTCGGTGCACGAGGGCGCGATCCTCTACGATCCGGGCGGCGCGGCGGTGCGGATCGGCCGCGGCGACGCGATCGAGATCGCGCAGCGCACCGCGATCGTGCGACATGTCGATGCCGCCGCGGTCGGCGCGTGGCGATCGGGCCGGCTGACCTATGCGGATGCCCCGATGACCGAGGTCGCCGCCGATCTGGCGCGTTCGATCGGCGAGCCGGTGCATGTCGATCGCAATGCCGCATCGGCGCGTTTCACCGGCGTGATCATGATCGATCCCGATCGGACGCGGATGTTTCGGCGCGTGGCGGCGATCACCGGTGCCCGGATCCATCGCGACGGCGCGGGCTGGCGGATGGCGTTGCCCGCCCGGTGAGGGCCGCGACGGCGATCCTCCTCGTGCTCGCGTCGCTGTCGCCGGCCGGGCTGGCCGCGGCGCCGGTGCGATCGCTCGCGATTCCCGCGGGGCGGCTCGGCGCCGCGATCGTCGCGATCGGGACACAGGCCGGCGTGACGATCGGCATCGCCGACGCCGCCCTGACCGAGATCGCGGTCCCGGGCGTGCACGGCCGGATGAGCGCGGCGGCGGCATTGCGCCGGCTGCTCGCGCACAGCGGCGCGACGATGGTGGAGGTGGATGCCGCGACGTTCCGCATCGTCGCACGCTGCCATGCGGCACCGGATCGGCCGGCGACGCCGCGCGTCGCGGAGACCTCGGTCGCGATCGCGACCGCGATCGTCGTCACCGCCAGCAAGCGCGCGGTGAACGTGGCATCCTACCCCGGCACCGTCTCGGTGGTCGAGACCGATGCGATCCGGCCTGGTCGGCTGGGCCGGGGGAGCGAGGCGCTGCTCGACCTTCAACCGGCGCTCTCGGCCACGCATCTCGGTCCGGGGCGCAACAAGCTGTTCATCCGCGGCATCGCCGATTCGAGCTTCAACGGCCCCACCGCGGCGACCGTCGGCCAGTATCTCGGCGAGACCCGGCTCAACTACAACGCACCCGACCCCGATCTCGCGCTGTACGACATCGCCTCCGTCGAGATCCTCGAAGGGCCGCAGGGCACCCTTTACGGCGCCGGCTCGCTCGGCGGGATCATCCGCCTCGTCCCCGTCCCGCCCGATCTCGCGGTCGCGAGCCTGGCGCTCTCGACCGGCGTATCGACCACGGCGCACGGCGCGACCGGCGGAGACGGCGCGTTGATCGCCAACCTGCCGGTGGTCCGCGACGGAATCGCGTTGCGCGGCGTGGTCTATGGCGGCATCGACGGCGGCTATATCGACGATCCGTCCCGCAACGCCAGGGACATCAACCGCACGACGACCCGCGGCGGCCGCGCGACGCTCAGGATCGCGCCCGCGCCCGACTGGACGATCGACCTCAGCGGGGTGATACAGGACATCAACAGCCGCGACGGACAATACGCCCAGCGCGGGTTGCCGCCGCTCGAGCGCGACAGCGTGCTCGCGCAGCCGTTCGACAACGATTACGCGCTCGCGAGCCTGGTCGTCCGTCACCGCGCGGGCACGATCGATCTGGTTTCCGCCACCTCGGCCGTGTTCCACGATGTCGCCTCGGTCTACGACGCCAGCACGACACGGGCGACACCACGGCGCTACACCGAGGATGACGGCATCACGCTGCTCACCAACGAAACGCGGGCGTCGCGACACGATGCGCGCGGCAACGGCTGGGTCGTCGGCATCGAACTGCTCCACAGCACCGACCGCCTGACCCGCACGCTCGGACCGCCCGCTGCGCCGAGCCGGATCGCGGGCACGCGCAATACGGTCGAGGAGGCATCCGTCTATGGCGAGGGGACGCGCGCGCTGACCCGCACGCTGTCGGTGACGGCGGGCGGGCGCATCGCCTATGACCGCACCGTCGGCAGCGCGCTCGATGCCGGCGGCGATACGGCGCCGCGCCGTCACGATGTCTCGGCGCTGCCTTCGGTCGGGCTCCTGTGGAAGCCGGACGGCATGATCTCGCTCTATGCGCGCTACCAGCGCGGCTATCGGTCGGGTGGTCTGTCGGTCGCCGCCGACGGCGTTCGGCGGTTCGCGCCCGACAGCGTCGCGACCAGCGAGATCGGCGTCCGCCGCGGCATGGCTGGGGACCGGCTGAGGTTCGCGGCCGCACTGTCCTTCACGCATTGGGAGCGCATCCAGGCCGATCTCGTCGCGACCGACGGGCTGCCCTATACCGACAATATCGGCACGGGCCGGGTGCTCGGCTTCGAGCTGCAATCGGCGTGGCGCGTGGTCGACGCGCTGATCCTCGACGGCGCGCTGTTCCTCAACCAGAGCCGGCTGTCGCACCCCGCGGCCGGCTTCGAGGGCGAGCGCGACGCGACGCTGCCCAACATCGCCGACGTCGTCGCGCGGGTCGGCGCGCGCTTTACGGCGCGGGCGTTCGGTCGCCCGATCGCGCTCAGCGCATCGCTGGATTATGTCGGGCGTTCGCGGCTCGGCGTCGGCACGGCGCTCGACCTGCGGCAGGGACGTTCTATCGATTCTGCCGCCGGCCTCAGCATCCCCGCGGGGCGCACGACGATCTCGATCGATATCACCAATCTGGCCGACGCGCGCGGCAACGTCTTCGCGCTCGGCAATCCGTTCGGCGTCGTGGCGGGGGATCAGATGACGCCGCTGCGCCCACGCACCATCCGCCTCGGCGCGACCACGCGGTTTTGAACTGCGGGTTCGGCCTTGCGGTGTCGTAGGGGATCATGAGCGTTCGGAAGGAATGGCGATGCGGGTGCGGGATTTGGGTGCGGCCGGCGCGCTGCTGGTCGCCGGCGTCGCGCCGGCGCAGGCGAGCGACCATGGCTATGCGGTGGCGAGCTCGATCGGTCGCGACATCCTCGTCGCCGCCGCGCTTGGGGTGCCCGCCGTGCAGGGCGACTGGCGCGGCGATCTCGAGGCGGCGGGCAGCATCGCCGCCGCCGGTGGCGTCTCCTACGGTCTCAAGGAACTGATCCACGAACGCCGCCCCGATGGCAGCGACGACAAGAGCTTCCCCTCGGGTCACGCCGCAGTCTCGTTCGCCGCCGCGGCAAGCCTGGAGAACCGCTATGGCTGGGAGGTCGGCATACCGGCATTCGCGCTCGCCTCGTTCGTCAGCGCGGCACGCGTCGAGGCGCGCAAGCATCATTGGTACGATGTCGTCGCCGGTGCCGCGATCGGCAGCGCGAGCGGCTTCCTCATCACCTCCAGGCGCAACGACGGCGTGCGGCTGGTGCCATGGGCGGATGGCGGCGGCGGCGGCCTCTCGCTGGCGACGCGCTTCTGACGCCGCCAGGGCGACCACGCCGCCTGTGGCACCGGCCGCGGCGCGCGTCGCGCGTCGCGATCGACTGCGTGACCCTTGGCGATCCCGGACAGGCCGATCCGCGCCGCGCCTCGGACGCGCCCGGTGTCGCCGTCCGGTTCGATGTCGCGCCAGGTGCCTCCGGCGTGCGCTGCGGCCACCGGATCGAACGCGCCGTCGCTCGCCTCCGCCCAGTGCAGCGCGCGCGTCAGGCAGTCGCGTGGGCAGGCCTCGATGCACCTCGCGACCTGCCCGATCCGGTTGAGCGCGCTGGTCCCGTCCTGCGCGCCCATCAGCCGGTGGATCGCCGAGCCGGCTTGCGCTCGCCGCCGGTTTGGCCTCTGACTGTACGCATGCTCAAGGCCGGCCTGCACCACCTCACCGCCTATCGTTACGACCGCCCGATCCGGCTGGGTCCGCAGGTCATCCGCCTGCGACCCGCACCGCACAGCCGCACCAAGGTGCCGAACTACGCGCTGACCATCGAGCCGCCGAACCATTTCCTCAACTGGCAGCAGGATCCGCACGGCAACTGGCTGGCGCGGATCGTGTTTCCGGATCCGGTCGATCGTTTCTCGATCGACGTCGACCTGCTCGCCGATCTCGACATCGTCAATCCGTTCGACTTCTTCGTCGAGCCCTATGCCGAGACCTATCCCTTCACCTACGATGCCGATCTCGCGACCGATCTCGCCGCCTATCGGGACACCGAGCCGCAGGGGCCGCTGTTCGAGGCGCTGGTCGCGCGGCACGCCGCCACGCGCGAGCGGACGATCGACGTCCTCGTCGAGATCAATTCCGGGATCCAACGCCAGGTCGGCTATGTCATCCGCATGGAATCGGGTGTGCAGACGCCCGAGGAGACGCTCGCGATCGGCAGCGGCTCGTGCCGCGACTCGGCCTGGCTGCTCGTCCAGCTGCTGCGCCGGCTGGGCTTCGCCGCGCGCTTCGTGTCGGGTTATTCGATCCAGCTCGTCGCCGATGTCGAGCCTATCGAAGGGCCGAAGGGCGTCACCCAGGACGTCGTCGACCTCCACGCCTGGGCGGAGGCCTATGTGCCCGGCGCCGGCTGGATCGCGCTCGACGCGACATCGGGCATGTTTGCGGGCGAGGGCCATATCCCGCTGTGCGCGACCCCGCACTATCGCTCCGCCGCGCCGATCAGCGGCATGGCCGAACCCGCCGAGGTGTCGTTCCACTTCGAGATGAGCGTCACCCGCATCGCCGAGGCGGTGCGGATCACCAGGCCGTTCACCGACGAGCGCTGGGCGGCGGTGCAGGCGCTGGGCGATCGCGTCGACGCCGATCTGGTCGCGCAGGACGTGCGGCTGACGACCGGCGGCGAACCGACGTTCGTGGCGGCGGACGGCGGTCAGGCGGACGAGTGGAACGGCGGCGCGGTCGGCCCGGAGAAGCAGGGCTATGCCGACAAGCTGGTGCGCTCGCTGCGCGAGACCTTCGCGCCCGGCGGCATGCTTCATCACGGCCAGGGCAAATGGTATCCGGGGGAGAGCCTGCCGCGCTGGGCCTATGCGATCTACTGGCGCGGCGATGGCGTGCCGGTGTGGCGCGACGCATCGCTGATCGCGCGGGAGGATGGCGGGGACAAGCCGCCCGCCACCGCCGCGATGGCCGAGGCGCTGCTCCACGGCATCGCCACGGGGCTGCACCTCGCGCCGGCCAACGTCTCGCCGGTGTTCGAGGACGAGGAGGCATGGACGGGCAAGGCCGCCGATCTCCCGGTCAACACGACCCCCGACGATCCCAGGATCGACGATCCCGAGGCGCGCGCGCGCATGGTCCGCGCCTTTGCGCGCGGTCTCGCCAATCCGGTCGGCTATGTGTTGCCCGTGCAGCGCTGGCAGGCGGCTCAGCAGGGCTCGTGGATGAGCGAAAGCTGGCGGCTGCGGCGTGGCAAGCTGTACGCGGTGCCCGGCGACAGCGCGCTCGGCTACCGCCTGCCGTTGGGCTCGCTGCCCTATGTGCCGCCCGCCGCCTTTCCCTATATCCACCCGCGCGACACCAGCGAGCCGCGCGGCCCCCTTCCCGGTTTCGCGCGCCAGGCCGGCATCGAGATCGCCGCGCCCGACCCGCGCGAGCGTCAGGTCGCCAGCCGGGGCGAGACGCCGCCGACCGCCGCGCAGGAGCGTGTCGAGCAGGAGCTGATCGAGGGCGCGGTCCGGACGGCGATCACCGTCGAGCCCAAGGCGCATTATCTCTCGGTGTTCCTGCCGCCGGTGCGCGCGCTGGAGGATTATCTCGAGCTCGTCGCCGGTGTCGAGGCGGCGGCGGCGGCGCTTGCCGTCGAGGTGCGGATCGAAGGCTATGCGCCGCCACCCGATCCGCGGCTCCAGGTGCTCAAGGTGACCCCCGATCCCGGCGTCATCGAGGTCAACGTCCAGCCGGTATCGAGCTGGAGCGAGACCGTCGAGCTGACCGAGACGCTCTACCACACCGCGCGCCGGCACGGCATGACCGCGGACAAGTTCATGATCGACGGACGCGCGGTCGGAACCGGCGGCGGCAATCATATCGTGCTCGGCGGCGCGGCGCTCGACGACAGCCCGTTCATCCGGCGCCCCGATCTGCTCAAGTCGTTCGTGCTCTACTGGCAGCGTCATCCGGCGCTCAGCTATCTGTTCTCGGGCATGTTCATCGGCCCGACCAGCCAGGCGCCGCGGATCGACGAGGCGCGCCACGACGGGCTCTACGAGCTCGAGATCGCGCTCGCGCAGGTGCCCGCACCTTGCGAGGGCGAGATGCCGCCGCCGTGGCTGGTCGACCGGCTGTTCCGCAACCTGCTCGTCGACGTGACCGGCAACACGCACCGCACCGAGATCTGCATCGACAAGCTGTTCTCGCCCGATGGCCCGACCGGGCGCCTCGGCCTGGTCGAGTTCCGCGCCTTCGAGATGCCGCCCGACGCGCGGATGAGCCTCGCGCAGCAATTGCTGCTTCGCGCGCTCACCGCCTGGTTCTGGCGCGAGCCCCGGCAGGGCGGGCTGGTGCGCTGGGGGACGCAGCTCCACGATCGCTTCATGCTGCCGGAGTTCGTCTGGGCGGACTTCCTCGACGTGCTGTCCGATCTGCGCGGCGCCGGCTACGACTTCGATCCCGCCTGGTTCGAGGCGCAGCGCCAGTTCCGCTTCCCGGTGCACGGCGCGGTGACGGCGGGCGGCGTCATGCTGGAGATCGCGCATGCGTTGGAGCCGTGGAACGTGCTCGGCGAGACCGGCGCGATCGGCGGGACGGTGCGCTATGTCGACAGCTCGACCGAGCGATTGCAGGTCCGCGCCTCGGGACTGGTCGCCGGGCGGCACGTCGTCGCCTGCAACGGCCGGCGCGTGCCGATGACGCCCACGGGCAGGCCCGGCGAAGGCGTCGGCGGGGTGCGCTACAAGGCCTGGGCGCCGGCGGACTGCCTGCATCCGCGCCTGGCGGTGAACGCGCCGCTGACCTTCGACGTGCTCGATGCGTGGAGCGGCCGCTCGCTCGGCGGCTGCGTCTATCATGTCGCGCATCCGGGCGGCCGCAGCTATGACGACGTGCCGGTCAACGCCTATGAGGCCGAGGCGCGGCGCAAGGCGCGCTTCCAGGACCACGGCCATACCCCCGGGCAGGTCGCGATGCCGCCTGAGGAGCCTGCCGGCGAGTTCGCGATGACGCTCGATCTGCGTCGCCCGCCGCCGCTGTGACGGCGGCCGCGCAGATGACCGCGTCCGCCGAGCAGGACGCGTTGGCCCGCTATGCCGGCGAGGCGGGCGCTGGCGACCTGATGCTGGGGGCCGACGCCGAGATGGCGCCGCGCTGGGCAGCGATGCTGGCCGGGCTTTCGGCACGCGAGCGCGGTGGCTTTGCCGGCGTCCACGCGCGCGCGGCGCGGCAGGTGCTCGATCTCGGCATGGCGTTCCGCCTGGCGGGCGAGCAGGACGAGCGCGCCTGGCCGCTGAGCCCGGTGCCGCTGCTGATCCCGGCGCGCGAATGGGACACGATCGAGCACGGCCTCGCGCAGCGCGCCGATCTGCTGGAAACCGTGCTGGCGGATGTCCATGGCGCCGGCCGGCTGGTCGCCGACGGCCATCTTCCCGCCGCGGTGGTGACCGGCAGCCCCGGCTATTGGCGGCAGATGCGCGGCGTCGCCCCGCCACGCGGCCATCGCCTGCAATTCTACGCCGCCGATCTCGGCCGCGGTCCCAATGGCGAGTGGCGCGTCCTGTCGGATCATGCCCGCGCCCCGGTCGGCGCGGGCTATGCCCTGGAGAACCGGCTGGCGATGGCGCGCGCCACCGACGACCTGCTCGGCCACATGAACGTGCGCCGGCTCGCGCCGTTCTTCGCGAGCTTCCGCCAGGGGCTCGCGGCATGCTGCGAGCGCGTCGACCCGCGCATCGCGCTGCTCACGCCCGGCCGCTTCAACCCGAGCTATCCGGAACAGGCGCATCTCGCGCGCTATCTCGGCCTGCTGCTGGTCGAGGGCGAGGACCTGACGGTGAAGGACGACAGGCTCTATGTCCGCACCATCGAAGGGCTCAAGCGGATCGATGCGCTGTGGCGGCGGATCGACACGCGCTTCCTCGATCCGCTGGCGTTCGACGCGCGCTCGCGGATCGGCGTGCCCGATCTGTTCGAGGCGCTCGGCGCGGGCGGTCTCGCGGTCGCCAACTGGCCGGGCGCGGGCGTCGTCGAGAGCGCCGCCTTCGCCGCCTTCCTGCCGCGGCTGGCGCGCGCGCTGACCGGCGAGAACCTCGTGCTCCCCAACATCGCGACGTGGTGGTGCGGGCAGGACGCCGAACACCGGCTCGTCCGCGAACGGCTCGACGAACTGGCGGTCGGGCCGGCTTTCGGGCGCGCGCTGCCCGGGCTGCCCGGCGGCCGCGCGCGCATCGGCGCGCGGCTCGATCCGGCGGACCGTGCGGCGCTCGCCGCGGACATGGCGCACCGGCCGATGGATTATGTCGGGCAGGAGCTCGTCCGCCTGTCGACCACGCCGGTACTGATCGACGGTGTCCTCGCGGCACGTCCCTTCACGCTGCGCGCCTTCCTCGCGCGCGACGGCGACGGTGCGTGGCGCGCGATGCCCGGCGGCTTCGCGCGGCTGGCGGCGCATGGCGACATCCGCGCGGTGCTGATGGGCGAAGGCGACCTCTCGGCCGATGTCTGCATCGTCTCGGACCGGCCCGAGGCGGCGATCTCGCTGCTCGACACCAGTCTCTCGCCCGCGATCCGCCGCGTCGCCGGCACGCTGCCGAGCAAGGCGGCGGACAATTTCTTCTGGCTGTCGCGCTATCTCGAGCGCGGCGAGATGGTGCTGCGGATGGTGCGCGCGCTGCTCGGCGGCACGATCGAGGCGGACGGCGCCACCGCGCTCAGCGGCGCGACGCTCGGCAAGGTCGCCGGGCTGCTCGTCGAATGGGGTGCCGCGCCACGTGCCGCCCTGGCCGGCGGCGTCACCGCGCTGTGCGCGCGCGCGATCGGCGATACCGCGCTCGGCGCGAGCGCGCATGCGCTGTTCGGCGCCGCCGCCGGGATCGCGCAGGGCCTGCGCGAGCGGCTCTCGATCGATGTCTGGCGGCTGGTGTCGCGCCCGCTCGGCTCGGTCGCCGAGCATCCCGCGGAAGCGCTGATCGAGCATGCCGCGCGGCTGATCGATCGCTGCGCCGCGATGTCCGGCCTTGCCGCCGAGAACATGGTGCGCGGCCCCGCCTGGCAGTTCCAGGATATCGGCCGCCGCATCGAACGCGGCGTCCATCTCTGCCGGCTGCTCCGCACCTTCGCGACCGACGCCGCGACCAGCGACGATCTCGGCCTGCTGCTCGACCTGTGCGATTGCCAGATCAGCTACCGGATGCGCTATCTCTCGGGTCTCGCGCTGCTGCCGGTGCGCGACATGCTGGTGCTCGAACCCGGCAATCCGCGCGCGCTCGCCTTCCAGGTCGACTGCATCGTCCGCCGGCTCGGCGCGCTGCCCACCTTGCGCGACGACGGCATGCCCGAGCCACCGGTCCGTATCGCCACAGCGATCGCCGCGGTGCTCGCCGCCAGGACCGCCGAGACGCTCGACGACGACGATCTCGCGTGGATCGAGGAGCAGTTGCTCGATCTGTCGGACGCGATCGGCGCGCGCTTCTTCCTGCAAGGGCGCGAGCGCGCGGCCAACATGACGCGGCTGGCGTGAGATACCGCGTCGATCACGTCACCCGGGTCCATTATCGGTCGCCGGTACGTCTGGCGCGGTTCAACCTGCGCCTCGCGCCCGTCGCGTGGCCGGGGCAGACGACGAGCGGCTTCTCGCTCGCGATCGAGCCCCGGCCATCGCTGCGCGAGGACCGCGCGGGCGCCTATCCGTTCCATCTCACCCGCGTCGAGATCGACCAGCCGATCGAGACGCTCGAGATCCGCGCGCGGTTCGAGGCGAGTGCGGAGGATGCGATGCTCGATCTCGACATCCCCGACCCCTCGATCGGCGCGGTCGCGGGTTCGGCGCTGGCGCAGCGATCGCTCGATCCCGATTCGCCCACGCTGTTCCTCTACCCGTCGCCGCTGCTGCCGGGGGAAGGCGCGATCGCCGCGTGGGCGCGACCGCGGCTGCCTGCCGACGCGCCCGTGCTGGCCGCCGGGCTCGCCCTGACGCGCGCGATCCAGCGCCAGTTCCGCTACGATTCGGATGCCACCGAGGCCGACACGCCGGTCGCCGACGCGTTCGCGATCCGGCGCGGCGTCTGCCAGGATTTCGCGCACATCCTGATCGAGGCGTTCCGCGCGGTCGGGCTGCCGGCGGCCTATGTCAGCGGCTATCTGCGCACCGTCCCGCCACCCGGCCAGGCGCGGCTGGTCGGGGTCGATGCGATGCACGCCTGGGTCGCGCTGTGGTGCGGGGTGCAGCGCGGCTGGGTCGGGCTCGATCCGACCAATGGCTGCATCGCCGGATCGGGCCACCTCGTCACCGCGATCGGGCGCGATTATGCCGATGTCTCGCCGATCGACGGCATCTTCGTCGGCGGCGGATCGCAGCGCATCGAAACGCGCGTCGATGTGGTGCCGCTGGAGGGATGAGCCCCTACCCCTTCAGCTCCCAAGTTCCACGCCATGTCCGAAGGTCGCGATCATCGCCTTGAGCCCGGCCCCCTCCCGGTCGCCCGGCGACCAGCGGCCGGCCGCGAAGGCGAGCAGGCGATTGACGAAATCGAGCTTGAGCACGATCTGCGGCGTGATCCGGAACGGATAGAGATCGGGCTGTCCCATGCTGCGATTGACCGCGTTGATCGCATAGGCGAGCGGGATCCACGCATCGATCAGCGTCGCGGTGTCGGCGCCGAACGGATCGAAGCCGACTCCTGACCGCCCGTCGCCGAGCGCCGCGGGCGGCATGCCGACCGTCATGTCGAAGCTGCCGATCGTCGCCAGCGTATCGACGATGTGGAGATAGTGCGCGAAGGTCTCGGCGAAATCTTCCCATGGGTGCGTCGTCGCATAGACCGAGACATGATCCGTCTCCCATCCGTCGCGTCGCACGCCGGCGTAATGGGCCTGGAGGGCGGCGGCATAGTTCGCCCGCTCGTCTCCGAACAACGCGCGGAACGGCCCGAGATCGGGGGTGAACTCGATCAGCCGATGCCAGTAGTAGTGGCCGATCTCGTGACGGAAATGACCCACCAGCGTCCGGTAGGGCTCGCCGAATGCGCGGCGGAGGCGTTCGCGCGCGACGTCGTCCGCCTCGATCAGGTTGATCGTGACGATGCCGGCCTGATGCCCGGTGAGCAGGTTCGGCGCGTAGCCCTGCTCGGCAGCGGGATCGTAGAGGAAGTCGAACGTGAGGCCGAACGTACCCGAGCCGAGCACGGCGGGCGGCGTACCCAGCCGGATCAGCGTGTGGATCGTGCGCTTCTTCGCGGCCTCGATCTTCGTCCAGCGCTCGAGCGCCCCGGCGATCGCCAGGTCGGGGATGACGCGGTTGAACTTGCAGCCCTCGCACAGCGTCCGCTCCGGTGGGCCGGACAGCAACCAGTTGCACGCCCCGAGCCGTGCATTGGCACACGGCCTCAATCCCGCCCCGTCCCGCCCCTCGTGCCCGCGCCAGCAACCGTCGTCGTCGAGGACATGGAACTGCCCCGCCTGCGGCTCGAAACCGACGCCATGACCGCAGCTCGGGCAGCTCCGCCCATCGAAACCGAGCAGCTGATCGCATCCGGGGCAGGAGAAGGCGCGCATGACGCCACCGACGAGCCGCCGCGCCGGTGGTTCCGCCGCGACCGTCAGGCGATAGCCATGATCCGATGGAGCGTCCGCCCGATCGCGCCGCGATCATAGGGTTTGGCGAAGAAATGCGCGCCCTCCGGCATGTCCGCGACAGATGGAGCGCAATCGCCAGAGACGATGATGAACTTCAGCGGCGGCCAGCGATCATGCGCATAGGCGACGAGTTGCAGGCCATCCATCGATCCGGCCATCTGAATGTCGGTAAAGACGACCCCGATGTCCGGGTGCGCCTCCAGAAGCGCGATCGCCTCGTCCGCGCTCTCCGCCTCCAACACCTCGAAGCCAAGATCCTCGACCATTGCCGTCGCGGACATGCGGATCATCGGGTCGTCCTCGACGACGAGGACCTTGCGCGACACAGTCTCGATCGCCGATCGCATTCCGTTCACCCATCTCGCCGGCACTCCGGGCCATAATATTAATCAGGATCAACATAACGAGCGGGTGGGCAGACTTGATCCGTACGACTTCGTGAAAATATCGAGCGCGCAAAGCAGGATAGCGAGCCGCCGGCATGCGCCGGCGGCTCGTTCGGTTCACGGCATCAGCACGGTGTCGACGACATGGATCACGCCGTTCGACTGCATGACGTCCTTGATCGTCACCGTCGAGGTGCCGCCCTTGGCGTCGGTCAGCACCAGCTTGCCCATCTTCATCGCCGCCGTCAGCGGCTCGCCCTGCACGGTGGTGAGCGTGGCGGTGCCGTGACCGGCCTTGATCGCGGCGGCGATCTGCTTGGAGGTCATCGCGCCCGAGACGACGTGATAGGTCAGCACGCTGGTCAGCGTCGCCTTGTTCTCGGGCTTGAGCAGGGTGTCGACCGTGCCCGCGGGCAGCTTGGCGAAGGCCTCGTTGGTCGGCGCGAACACCGTGAACGGACCCGGCCCGGACAGCGTATCGACGAGGCCCGCCGCCTTGACCGCGGCGACCAGCGTCGTGTGGTCCTTGGAGTTCACCGCATTGTCGACGATCGTCTTGGTGGGGAACATCGCGGCCCCACCGACCATCGGGTTGGCGGCGACGCTCGCTGTCAATCCGGGCACCGCTCCGATAAGCGCCATGCCAAGCGCCGCGGCGCGAAACGTATTGATCGACATAAATCGTCCTCTCCACAGCGATCTCCTGCGACCGCGCGTCAGATACGCACGACGGACCGTTACGGATGTCGGATACGGCAAAGTTAACCATGCCGCCATCGCCGGAGCGCGACCGTCACGATCGGGAAGAAGACCCTCCGGGCCTGGATGCTAGTCCTCGCCGCTCGGTCCGGTCGCCGTCGCGGCGGGCGTGCGGCGA
This sequence comes from uncultured Sphingomonadaceae bacterium, assembly GCA_964245815.1. Taxonomy (GTDB): domain Bacteria; phylum Pseudomonadota; class Alphaproteobacteria; order Sphingomonadales; family Sphingomonadaceae; genus Solisphingomonas. The sequence goes on from CAXTNX010000007.1 coordinate 66,375, forward strand.
TGGAGCTGCGCGAACTCGACGACCTGCCGGCCGACGAGCTCAAGCTGGTTGCGGCTCGCCGCATCGGTGCAGACGCCGTCCTCGAACATGCCCGAGAAGGTCTTGATCGCGGCGCCGAACGGCGTCGGCCAGGCGCGCAGCGCGTGGACGATCGAGCGCAGCGTGGCGAGCGTCGAGCCCGTCGCCTGCCAGCCATAGGCGGTCGCGATCAGGCCGACCGGGAGCCCGTCGAGATACACCCGCTCGTCACGCGCGGTCTCCTCCAGATAATCGATCGCGTTCTTGACGAGCCCGGAGATCGCGCCGTGATAGCCGGGGCTGGCGAGGATCAGGCCGTCCGCTTCGCGCAGCGCCGCGACCAGATCGCGCGCGCTAGGCGTGCCCGCCGCCGCCGCGCTGTAGTGGGGCAACGCCATGATCGCCTCGCCTCCGAACAGCCGCACCGCGGCGCCTGCCGCCCGCGCGGCATCCAGCGCGATGCGCAGCGCCTGCTCGGTCGACGACGGTTGCGCCGTCGTGCCGCCGATCCCGACGATCAAGAGCGCGTTCGTCATCGATCCTCCTCCGTTCGGGGCCGGTCCGGACCAAGCCGTTGACCCGCCCTAGCATGTGTCGCGACGCACGACAGCCGGTTTGACGCGATCGCCGATCGGGGTTCGCGAGTTTCCCGTTGCAACCCCGCGCCGCATGGTCTTTCACGCGTCCTGGCGGCGGTGTCCCGCGCCGTCGTGGAGTTGCTCTATCGTGACGATCGGCATTGGCCGCCTTGCTCTCGCGACGCTGTTCGCGCCCGTCCTGCTCGCCGCCGGGCAGGCGCCCGACGCGGTGCCGGCGCTCGCCGTCCCGCCACCGCCCGTCCCGCCACCGCCCGCCTCTCCGCCTGTCGTCGCGGTGCCGCATGTCAGGCCTCACCTGTCCGACAGGCAGATCGCGCAGTTGCGCCAGATGCTCGACGGCGCGGCGGCCGACGGTATCGCGCCATCCGACGGCACCAGCGCCGCGCCCACCGGCGGCGACACCGCCGCGTTGGTCGATGCCGCGATGGATTATGCGCAGGCGCTGCATCACGGCCGCCTCGCGCCGTCCGATTTCCTCAACGACTGGGGATTGCGGCCCGTCGCCTACGATCCCTGGCCGGGCTTCACCGCCGCGGTGCAGGCCGATCGCCTTTCGGCGTGGATCGCGGCTCTCCCGCCGCCCTATGCGGGATACGACACGCTCAAGGCGGCGCTCGCCGGCTACCGCGCGATCGACCGGGCCGGCGGATGGCCGCAGGTCGCACTCGGCACCGATGCCGCGACGCTGCGCCGCCGTCTCGCGATCGAGGACAAGACCGTATCGGACGATACCGCCGCCGCGATCCAGCGTGCGCAGCGCCGCTACGGTCTGGAGCCGACCGGCACGCTCGGCGCCGCGACCATCGCGGCGCTGAACGTCGGCGCGCACGACCGGGTGCGCCAGATCGAGGCGAATATGGAGCGCTGGCGCTGGCTGCCGGCCGAGCTTCCCGAGCATCGCGTCCAGGTCAACATCGCCGCCGCGGTGCTCACCATGTTCGACGCCGACAAGCCCGTCACCTCGATGCGCGCGGTGACCGGACGGCCCGGCGACGAGACGCCGATGCTCTCCTCGCAGATCCAGAGCATCGTGTTCAACCCGCCGTGGAACGTGCCGTCGTCGATCGCCACCAGGGAGCTGTGGCCCAAGGAGAAGGCGCATCGCGGCTATCTCGCCGCGCACGGCTTCAAGGTGATCGATACCGGTGGCGGTGGCGCCCGGCTCCAGCAGAAGGCCGGGCCGAAGAGCGCGCTCGGCAAGGTCAAGTTCGACTTCGCCAATCCTTATGGCGTCTATCTGCACGACACCCCCACGCAGGGCACGTTCGGGCGCTATAGCCGGCTGTCGAGCCATGGCTGCGTGCGGCTGGCGCATCCGGTCGATCTCGCCAAGCTCGCGCTCCAGGATTCGCCCGATTGGTCGGCGGACGCGATCGATACCGCACTCGCCAGGGGCGATACGGTGCGTGCCCAGCTCACCACGCCGATCGCGGTGTTCCTGTTCTACTGGACCAGCTACGCCAGCGCGGACGGCAAGGTGAGCTTCCTCGACGATCCCTATGGCTGGGACGCGGCGCTCGCCGATCGGCTCAAGACGAGCGCCAACCGCGCCAGGCAGCAGGTGGCGCTGCGATGAAGGGACTTGCGATGCCGAACCGGGCCGTCCTGCTTGTCGCCCTGAGCGCCATGACGCTGCTGCTTGCCGCATGCGACCGGTCCGAGCCGCCGCCGCCGCCCGCCGAGAACGAGGCGATCGTCGAGCCGGAGCCGGTCGCGCCGCCCGAGCAGCCCGCGCCGCGGGTTGTCGAGATGCCAAGGCACGAGGCGCCGCCGAGGCCCGTGCCGGCGCCCGCGGTCTCGCCCGACCAGCAGGTCCAGGACGATGCCGACGCGACGGGCATGACCGCGCGCGTCACGCGCGACGAGGACGCCGGCGACGGCCAGCCCGCCACCGGCGGCGGCAACAGCCAGGACTGATGCCGGCGTCCCTGCCCGCCTCCGCCTATCGTACCGCGAAGGCCGGACCCGCGCACGTCGCCGTCCTGCTCGAGGGTTGATCGCCGGCCGGCTGCGTCTGCGCCGCGTCGCCGACTTCAAGGAGCGCCCTCCGCACCACGCCACCGACGCGCCGGGTCAGTCCCGCGCCGAGCCGGCCGGACGGGCGCCCGGCTAGGATTGCTCGGCGGTCCGCGCCGCCTTCGCGGCGAGCTCGGCATCGCGCATGTCCTCGCCACGCTTGAGGCGATCCGCCATCGCCCGCCAGGCCGCTTCGGAGCGCTGGAACCGCTCGCGCACGTTGCTGAGCGCGGTGGCGTCCGCATCGCGCGCGCACTCCGCGGCACGCGCGAGGTAGAAGTCGGTGGTCACGGACATGATCGTCTCCTGACAGGGCCGCGCGCGGGCGTGTCGTTCAGTCGAGTTGTTCGGCGATGATCCGGCGTAGCTCCCGCGGTGACAGCACGCCGGCTGGCACGGGGTTTCCGGCGCCGGGAGTGAGGGGGGTCGGTCGAGCGAAGAGGAGCGGTTGACGGTTCATTGGTCCCTTGACGGGGCTGCCCCGCCTGATGGTGGTGGTAGAGTGCCGAAGACGCGGGTGACGTCGACCGCGGACCGCGAACGATCGGGCGTTCGTGTGACCGCGCCGGGCGAACGGCGGAAGAGCTGTCGATGGCATTGGTCGCCAAGACGATCTCCCGGAGATTCAGCGCACGAACCGGCGTTCTGCGGTCATTGATCGCGGACGGACGAGGACACCGCGCAGGTACCAAGACCCCTTGTCTATAGGCCTTCGATCCGGAAAGATCAACGCCGCGCACCAAGTCGGGCGGGCCCATATACGGCGCGAACCCGGTGATGCCGGCATTGTCGACGAGGATCGTGATCGAGCCCGACGCCGCGCTCGACATGACGCCGGCGGTGCCCGTCCGCACACGGTCGGCGATGCTGGCACCGCGCGGATCGCCCTGCCGCCGCAGGCCGCCATCTCGTCAACGAGTTGGCGCGCATCGTCGATCCGCACGGCGAGCACCGGCCGCACGGACGACGACCGGTGGAGCGGGTGAAGGGAATCTGCTCCACATTTCAGCGCCACTGAAACCCGTAGAAAACCGCGGTTCTTGGTTCGTCCGAAAGCGTGTGTGCTACAGCTCGGTGCGCAGCGCAAGAGTCCGCGACATCGCGAGCCGCGAGCCCCGTTGTCAGCCCCCCGCGAAACGCATGACGGAAAACTGCTCCGTTGGACTGATCACGAAGATTCCAGATTGGTGGAAAGCCGCCAGTCCGCTTTTGGACGGCGACGTGTGGAACCGAACGTTCTCTGTGGATGGCTCCCGCGTTGCAAGGGTAATTTGACGATCTGACGTAG
>CAXTNX010000008.1:0-12350 GCA_964245815.1 uncultured Sphingomonadaceae bacterium
TCGAGAAGCCCCATTCGTTGTCGTACCAGCTCAACACGCGGACCAGCTTGCCCTCGATGACCGCGGTCTCGAGGCTGTCGACGGTCGACGAATGCGCATCGTGGTTGAAGTCGTGGCTGACCAGCGGCTCGTCGGTATAGGCCAGCACGTGGCGCATCGGCCCGTCGGCCGCCGCCTTGAGCAGGCCGTTGACTTCCTCGCGGCTGGTGTCGCGGCTCGGCGTGAAGGTCAGGTCGATCACCGACACATTGGGGGTCGGCACGCGGATCGACGAGCCGTCGAGCTTGCCCTTGAGCTCGGGCAGCACCTCGCCGACGGCGCGCGCCGCGCCGGTCGTGGTCGGGATCATCGACATCGCCGCGGCGCGCGCGCGGCGCATGTCCGAATGGACCTGGTCGAGGATACGCTGATCGTTGGTGTAGCTGTGGATCGTCGTCATCAACCCGCGTTCGATGCCGATCGCCTCGTGCAGCACCTTGGCGACGGGCGCGAGGCAGTTGGTCGTGCACGACGCGTTCGAGACGATCGTATGCTCGGCGGTGATCCTGTCGTGGTTGACACCGAACACGACGGTCAGGTCGACGCCCTTGGCGGGCGCCGAGATCAGCACCCGCCTGGCACCCGCGGTCAGATGCTTGGCCGCGCTCGCGCGATCGGTGAAGAGGCCGGTGCATTCGAGCGCGATGTCGATATGCTCGGCGGCGTGCGGCAGGTTGGCTGGATCGCGCTCGGCAGTCACCTTGATGCGATGACCGTCGACGACGATCGCGTCGCCGTCGACGCCGACGTCCCCCTTCCACGCGCCGTGCACCGAATCGCGCTTGAACAGCAGCGCGTTGTCCGAAGGCCTGCCGAGATCGTTGATCGCGATCAGCTCGAGGCCGCGATCGGGCCGCTCGAGGATCGCGCGCGCGACGAGACGACCGATCCGGCCAAAGCCGTTGATCGCAACTTTGACCGCCATTTCCTTGTCTCCACCTGCCAGCGCCCGACCCGATAACGCGGCATCCTTTGTCGGCTGACGGCGGACTCGTCAACCGCACCGCAGCCATCCAGCGCAACCGCTTGTCGGCGCTCCGCTTCGTGCTATGCGGTCGCATCATGGCGAACGACCGCGTCACGCTGGCCCTCTCCCGCATCGAAGCCGCCATCGACCGGATCGAGGCGGGGATCGCGCGCGCCGGCCCCGCCCCGGCGGAGGGCGATCTCGCGGAACGACACGAGCGGTTGCGTGTCGGCACCGCGGCGGCGCTGGCGCGGCTCGATCGTCTGCTTGGCAGCGACGGCTGATGGCGACGGTGACGATCGAGATCAGCGGCCGGCGCTACGACATCGCCTGTCGCGATGGCGGCGAGGAGCGGCTGCGGATGCTCGCCGGGCTGATCGACGCGCGCGCCGCCGACGTGATCCGCGCGGTCGGGCGCGGCAACGAGCCGCGCGAGCTGGTGCTGACCGCGCTGCTGCTCGCCGATGATCTCGACGAGGCGCGCAGCGCGGCGGTCGCATACGACACCCATGCCGACGCGCTCGAACGCTGTGCCGGGCGGATCGAGGCGATCGCCGCGCTCGCCGACGGCACGTCCGACGGCGATCCGTCCGAAGCGCCGGCGTGACCCGCCATTGCGGCAAGCGCTCGCCGCGCCTAGATACAGGTGCGGTGGGCACTGCCCGGTGCGAGCTTTTGCGATTATCCCTGAGGCGATTCACCATCCTAGGGGGTTGTCCCTGGTCGGGCCCTGGCCCGGCACATACGGCTCCCACCTGACGTTGAGGCGTCAGAGGATATTCCGGCACACGGCCATGGCGGTCCCACCACCCCTCCCCCAAGCAGACAAGCCGGCGTTGCGGTCGTCGCTGCGTGCGGCGCGACGCGGGTTCGTCGCCGCGCTGTCGCCGGATCGCCTCGCCGCGTGCGAGGCCGCGATCCGCGACCGGGTGCGGCCGGTGCTCGGTCGCGCCGGGCCGCTTGCCGGCTATGTCGCGACGGGCGGCGAACCCGACATCCTGCCGCTGCTCGAGGACGCTGCACGGCGCGGATCGCAGACCGCGCTGCCGCACGTCGCGGCGGACCGGACGATGACGTTCGTGTCCGCGGGCAGCCCACGCGCCCGCAGGCCGCTGGGCAGCACCCAGCCCGCGGCGGCGGGCGCGGTGCTCCCGGCGGTGCTGCTCGTGCCGCTGGTCGGATTCGATCGGCGGGGCGCGCGGCTCGGCCAGGGCGGCGGCTCTTACGACCGCTGGTTCGCCGCGCACCCCGACGCATGGCGCATCGGCATCGCGTGGAGCGTGCAGGAGGTGGCGACGCTGCCGGTCGACGCATGGGACGTGCCGCTGCACGGCATCGTCACCGAACTGGAATGGATCGAGACATGACCGACGCCCCGCGCCCGACCTTCCGCAAGCCGTTCGGCGCGCTGCTGATCCTCGCGCTGATCGCGTTGTGGGTGGTGCTCGTCGTCCAGCTCTCCGGTCCGGTCGGGCGGTTGCCGTCGCTGGTCCAGCCGATCTTCTATCTCGTCGCCGGGATCGGCTGGCTGTGGCTGCTCCCGCTCCGCCGCCTGCTCGCCTGGATGGAGACCGGCCACTGGCGGCGCTGAGGGTCAGCGCGGACAGGGTGTGAACAGACCCTTGGTGTCGCGACACAGGCGGCTCCTGGCGACCAACGGCGGTTTCGCGTCCGGGCGACCGGCATGACGGCGCCCGGTGTCCGGGCGATCGGCGACGGCCGAGCCCGTCGGAGGATCGTCACCACGATGGCGGCGCGGAGGCGCGGCGGGCGGGCGCTCGCCGGTGCACGGGGTGAACAGACCCTTGGTGTCGCGGCATAGCCGCGACGCGGGCGCGATGCCTCCCGCCAGCAGGATCATCGCCGCCGCCACCATCGTTCGCCGCATCGCATTGCCCCTTCGCGCGCACCATGGCGCAACCGATGCGCGGCGCAAGGGCCCCGCTAGCGCAGGCTGGACGCGAGCTGCCACCAGTCCGGCCGGTCGCGCGCGACCGCCGCGGCGGCCGCATCGCGCGTCGCGCTGTCGGCGAACAGCGCGAAGCAGGTCGCGCCCGATCCGGACATCCGCGCCAGCGTCACGCCGGGCTGCGCGGCGAGAAGCGCCGCGACCGCGCCGATCGCCGGAACCAGCCGCGTCGCCGGCGACTCGAGATCGTTGCGCCCCGCCCGTGCGACCGCGAGCGGATCGCCCTGCCCGAGCGCGCCGCGATCGATCGCATCCCAGGCCGCGAACACCGGCCCGGTCGGCGTCGCGACGCCGGGATTGACGAGCAGCACCGGCAGGCCACGCAACGCCGGGTCGTCGACCGGCAGCAGCGCGTCGCCACGCGCGTCGCCGCGGCAGGTGCGCGAGAGCAGGCAGGCGGGCACGTCGGCACCGAGCGCGGCGGCGATCGCGTGGAGCCGCGCCGGCGGAAGTTCGACCTGCCACAGGCGCGCGAGCAGGCGGAGCGCCGCGCCCGCGTCCGCCGATCCGCCGCCGATCCCCGCGGCGATCGGCAGCCGCTTGTCGAGCCGGATCGCGGCGCCTGCCGAGACGCCCGCCGCCACGCGCAGCGCGGCCGCGGCGCGCAGCACCAGATTGTCCGGGCCGGCCGACAGTCCGCCGCCGAACGGTCCGCCGATCGCGAGCGACAGCGTGTCCGCCGGCGTCGCCCCGAGCGCGTCGCCGTCCGTGCAGAACGCGAACAGCGTCTCGATGTCGTGATAGCCGTCCGGCCGGCGCCGGCGGACGTGGAGCGCGAGATTGAGCTTGGCGTGCGCGATCTCGCGCGCGGCCCCTGCATCCGTCACGGCCGGGCGGGCGCGCCGCCATCGACCTTGGCGCGGATGCGGTCGGCATCCCTGGGATCCGCCGAGACCAGCGCGGCACGCCACGAATAGCGGGCCTCGAGCTTGCGCCCGGCACGCCAATAAGCGTCGCCGAGATGATCGTTGATGTCGGTCTCTGCCGGCGCGCCGCGCGCCGCCTGCTCGAGCAAGGGAATCGCCTTGGCGAGATCGCCGCGCACGTACCACGACCAGCCGAGCGAATCGGTGATCGAGGGATCGTCGGGCGACAGCGCCGCCGCCTGCGCGATCATCGCCGCGGCGCGTACCGGATCGCCACCATGCTCCAGATCCGAATAGCCGAGGAAGTTGAGCAGCGCCGGCTGCTGCGGCGCATAGGCCAGCGCACGTTCGGACGTCATCTTCGCCGCCGGCCAGTCGCCGCCCTGCAATTGCGCGTTGGCGCGCTGGAGCAGCAGCGGCCAGGCGACGTCCGCGGTCGCCTTGTCGCCGCCGGCGAGATCGAGCGCGCGCGCATAGGCCGCGGCGGCGGCGGCGAAGCGTTCCTTGGTGGTCAGCAGGTCGCCATAGCGCGACCAGTCGCCCGATGTCGCCGCCGGCGTTTGCGCAGCGGTTTCGGCTTCGGCGAGCGCCTGGTCGGTCCGCCCGGTGCGGGCGAGCAACGTCAGCCGCACGTCGCGCGCCGAGCCGATGAACGGATCGTCCGCCGCGACGTGATCCAGCGCGGCGAGCGCGGCGCCATTGTCGCCCGCGCCCGCGAGCAGCGAGGCGGTGAGCAGCCAGCCCTCGCTGGTATCGGGCGCGAGCTGCGTCGACAGCCGCGCGAACTCGATCGCCAGCGTGCCGGCCTGCTCGCGGTTGATGTCGGCGGCGACGCGCGCGAACAGCTCGGCGACGCCGGTCGGCGCGCTGTCGATCGCGCCGGGCAGCCGCGCGCCGCGCGCGAGCACGTCGCGCGCGCGCGCGATCGCCGGATCGCCGCCGGTGAGCACCGCGGCGGCAAGCGCCTTCCTGCCGCGCTTCTGGAGCGTGGCCGCGGCGGCGATGCGCAGCCGCGCGGCGCGCCCGCCCTCGGGCAGCGCCAGCGCGTCGAGCGCGGCGACGCCCGCGCCCGGATCACCGGTCGCGACCTGCATCAGCATGCGGTGCTCGGCGCCATAGGCGGTGACCAGCGGGCTCGGCGGCCCGCCATCGAGCAGCTTCGGATCGCCATGCCCGCCATTGGCCGCCCAGGCGCGGATCGCGGGCGCGAGGAAGGCGAACAGCTTCTCGTCCTGGATACGATCGGCATAGACGACCGCCCGCTTCCAGTCCTTCGCGGCGAGCGCGTCGCCGGCGAGCAGCACCGTGCCGTCGGGGGGCAGCAGGTGGCGCGCATCGAGCGCGCGCGCGGTTCTGGCGGCAAGCGTCATGTCGCCCGCCGCGATTGCCTGGCGCAGCGTGCGCAATGCCAGGCGGTTGTCGTCGGGGCTGGCATCGAGCGCGGCGGCGAAGCTGTTCGCGGCGACGCCGAGCTCGCCGAGATCGTCGGCGACACGGGCGCGCACATAGTCGGCGATCGCGGTGCGGTCGGCGCGGCGCGGCACCTCGGTGCGCGCGATGGCGGGCGTCGTGACCGCGGCGAGCGAGGCGATGAGGAGGAGGCGGGACTTCATGTCGTCAACAACGCTCGCGGTGCGGAAGGGGCACCGCAGCGCGGTTTCGGCGATCGCAAGCGGCCTGGCAAGGGCCGTGCGATCAGGCGGGCAGCCGCGCGACGATCGCGCGCGCGCACGCCGCGACCTGATCGACGCGGCAGCGGCCGCTGATCGACGTGGTCGTCCGGAAGCTGCGATCGGTCAGCAATGCGGTGTAGCGGAAATGACCGCGGCGACGATCGAGCCGGACGTCGTCGGCGAGATAGACGATCCGCGATGCCGGCGCGCTCGGCACGACCGGCGGCGTACGGACGCGGCGGTGACGTCTGGCGGCCGGAGCCGGAACCACCGCGAGCGCATCGCGCAGCGCGAGCGTGACGGTGCGCTCCGCGGAACCCGCCGCATCGTCCGCCACCCACACCTCGCGCATCGGCGCGCCGGCAGGCGGAGCCGTCCGGGCGGCGGTCGCGAACGGCAGCAGCATGGCTAGAATCGCGAGGCGGGTCATCGACAGGGCGGCTCCGTTACGATCGCGCGCGTTGGCCGGAACGGCAGGCTACATGTTCGGATAGTTCGGCCCGCCGCCGCCCTCGGGCACCACCCAGTTGATGTTCTGGGTCGGGTCCTTGATGTCGCAGGTCTTGCAGTGGACGCAATTCTGCGCGTTGATCTGCAATCTGGGATCGCCCTCCTCGCGCCCGACGATCTCGTACACGCCGGCCGGGCAGTAGCGCTGCTCGGGCGATTCATAGAGCGCGAGGTTGACGTCGATCGGCACCGAGGCGTCCTTGAGCGTCAGGTGGATCGGCTGATCCTCCGCGTGATTGACGCCCGACAGGAACACCGAGGTCAGCTTGTCGAAGCTCACCACGTTGTCGGGCTTGGCATAGGCGATCTTCTTCGATGCGCCGGCACGCCACAGCTTCTCGTTGTCCCGCTTCTTGTGCCTGAGGGTGATCGGCAGGCCGATGTGGAGCAGCCGCATCCACATGTCGGTGCCGGCGATCAGCGTGCCGAAGGTGCCGCCGAACTTGGCGACCGCGGGCTCGGCATTCTTGACGCCCTTCAGCTCGCGCGCGACCCAGCTGTCGTCGAGCGCGGGCTGGTAGGCCTCGAGCGTATCCGCCGAGCGTCCGTCCGCGATCGCATCGAACGCCGCGTCGGCGGCGAGCATCGCCGACTTCATCGCGGTGTGCGTGCCCTTGATCCGCGGCACGTTGACGAACCCGGCCGAGCAGCCGATCAGCGCGCCACCCGGAAATGCGAGCTTCGGCACCGACTGCCAGCCGCCCTCGTTGATCGCGCGCGCGCCGTAGGAGACGCGCTTCCCGCCTTCGAGCAGCGGCCGGATCGCGGGATGCTGCTTGAAGCGCTGGAACTCCTCGAACGGCGACAGCCAGGGGTTCTTGTAGTCGAGCGCGACGACGAAGCCGATCGCGACCTGGTTGTTGGCCTGGTGATAGATGAACCCCCCGCCCCACGCATCGTCGAGCGGCCAGCCCTGGGTGTGGACGACGCGGCCGGGAACGTGGCTGGCGGGATCGACATCCCACAATTCCTTGAGCCCGATGCCATAGACCTGCGGCTGGCAGTCGCGCTCCAGATCGAAGATGCGCTTGAGCTCCTTGGTCAGGTGGCCGCGCGCGCCCTCGCCGAAGAAGACGTACTTGGCGAGCAGCTCCATGCCGGGCTGGTAGTCGCTCTTGCGTTGGCCGTCGCGGGCGACGCCCATGTCGCCGGTCGCGACGCCACGCACCGCGCCCGCCTCGTCGAACAGGATCTCGGCCGCGGCGAAGCCGGGGAAGATCTCGACGCCCAGCGCCTCCGCCTGCCCCGCCAGCCAGCGACAGACATTGCCGAGCGAACAGGTGTAGGTCCCCTTGTTGGACATGAACGGCGGGAAGATGGCGTGCGGCATCTCCCACTTGCCGGTCGCCGACAGCACCCAGTGATGGTTCTCGGTGACCGGCACGGTAAGCGGGCTGTCGAGTTCCTTCCAGTTGGGGAGCAGCTCGTCGAGCGCCTTGGGATCGATCACCGCGCCCGACAGGATATGCGCGCCGACCTCGGAGCCCTTCTCGAGCACGCAGACCGACACGTCGCGGCCTTCTCTGTCCGCACGCTGTTTCAGCCGGATCGCCGCCGAGAGTCCGGCCGGCCCGGCGCCGACGATGACGACGTCATACTCCATCGATTCCCGGTCGGACATCATCGCTCCTGAAGACCCGTGATCCACCCCGCGGCGCACCCCGCCGCAGCACCCTAACGCTTTGACCCTAGATGGGTTGGTGAAGGTTGACGTCAACGTCAAGGCCGCGCGACAAGACACGATGCTGACCGGGGGGTCTCACCGATTTGGCGATGCGATCGCGAGTGCGCTCGGCTGGTGGGCCGATGCGGGCGTCGACGCCGCGATCTCCGAACAGCCGTGCGACTGGCTGGCGCCGGCGGCGGCGCGCCCGGCCGTCGTGGCGCGGACGCCGGCGGCCCGCGCGCTGCCGGGCGATCTCGCCGCCTTCCGCGACCTGCTCGCGACCGGCGACTATGTCGCCGCCGCCCCGCCGCCGCGCCGCCGGATCGCGCCGGCGGGCGATGCGGACGCGGCGCTCGCGGTGGTCGCGGACATGCCCGACGAAGCCGATCTCGAGGCTGCCCGCCTGCTGACCGCGGAAGCGGCGCTGTTCGACGCGATGCTCGCCGCGATGGGGACGGCACGCGATGCCATCTACCTCGCGCCGCTGTCACCCGCGCGGATCATCGGTGGCAAGATCGGCGGGGCGGCGGCACCGCTCGCCGCGCTGATGCGAGCGCATCTTGCCTTCGTCCGCCCGAAGGCGCTGTTGGTGCTCGGCGACGAGGCGGCGCGCGCGATGGGGCTCGAGCGCGGCGTTTTAAGGAATCTTAACCATGATGGCGGCACTGTGGCCGCGATCGCAATCGTCCATCCGCGCATCCTGCGCCGGACCCCGGCCTGCAAGGCCGAGGCCTGGGCCGCGATGCGCCAACTGATCGGAGTGCTCGCCCGGTGATGTCCCTTCCCCGCCTGACCCTGACCGCGGCGCTCTGCGCGACGAGCCTGAGCCCGGCACGCGCCGCCAGCGACCCGCTGCCGTCGACCCCGGCGCTGATCGCGCAGGGACAGCAGCCGCACGCGGGACAGCTCTCGCCCGAGGAGCGGCAGGATTACCGCGCGGTGTTCGACGCGATTCGAGCGGGCGACTGGTCGGCCGCGCGCGCCGGGATCGCCGCGCAGCCGGCGAGCGTGCTGGCGCCGGTCGCCACCGCCGAGCTGTTCCTCGCCCGCAACTCGCCGCGGGTCGAGCGCGACCCGCTGGTCGCGCTGCTCGCGCAGGCGCCCGAGCTGCCCCAGGCGCCGCAGCTGGCAGCGCTCGCCAGGAAGCGTGGCGCGAGCGATGTCGCGTTGCCGGTGGCGCGCGATCTCGACTGGGTGAACGGCGCGCCGCGCCGCATCGCCGCCCGCGCGGCCGCGGGCGACATCGCTGCCGCGGCGCTGGCGCAGGAGGCGCGCCCGCTGCTCAAGACCGACCAGCCCGCGCAGGCCGAGGCGCTGCTCGTCGCCGCGACCGGCCAGATCGGCGCCGAGGCGCAGACCGAGTGGGAACAGCGTATCGCGTGGAGCTATTATCTCAACGGCGACGACTCGGCCGCGACGCGGCTCGCCGCGCAGGCCGCGCATGGCGCGGGCGACTGGTCGGTGCAGGCGGCATGGGTCGCGGGGCTTTCGGCCTGGCGCGCCAAGGACTGCGGCGCCGCCGAGGCCGATTTCTCGAGCGTGGCGGGCAATGCCGGCGACGACGAGATGAGAGCGGCCGGCCTGTTCTGGACCGCGCGCGCCGCGCTCGCCTGCGGTCGCTTCGACAAGGTGCAGGCCCGCTTGAAGCAGGCGGCGCGCATCCCCGAGACCTTCTACGGCCTGCTCGCTTCGCGGATGCTCGGTATCACCCCCAAGACCGCCGCAACCGGCGCCGCGCTCAGCAACGACGAATGGACGGTGCTGGCGCGCAGCCCCGACGTGCGCCGTGCCGCCGCGCTCGTGGAGATCGGCGAATACGGCCTCGCCGACGAGATGCTGCGCTGGCAGGCCAGGATCGGCGACGACGGCCAGCATCGCGGGCTGCTCCATCTCGCCGCCCAGCTCAACCTGCCCGCGACGCAGATCTGGCTGGCGCACAACACGCCGGCGGGCGAGGTCGTCGAGGCGTCCGCGCGCTATCCCGCCCCCAACTGGATGCCGCAGGGCGGCTGGCAGGTCGACAAGGCGCTGGTGTTCGCGCACGCGCTCCAGGAATCGCGCTTCCGCACCGATGCGCTGTCACCGGCCGGCGCCTATGGCCTGATGCAGGTGCTGCCCGGCACCGCCGACCTGATCGAGAAGCATCGCGGCGGCGCGCCGGTGATCCGCACCAGCCTGTCGACGCCCGCGGTCAACATGAACTACGGCCAGCTCTACCTCGAGGAACTGCGCGACGCCGCCGGCACCGGCGGGCTGCTCCCCAAGGTGATCGCCGCCTACAATGCCGGGCCGGGCGCGGTGGCGCGGTGGAACGTCAACAACAAGGCGCAGAACGATCCGCTGCTCTACATCGAATCGATCCCGTACGCCGAGACCCGCGGCTATGTCACGACGGTGCTGCGCAACTACTGGATGTACCAGAACCAGTCGGGCGAGCGCACCGTCAGCCTCACCGCGCTGGCGCAGGGCCAATGGCCGCGCTTCCCGGCGATCGATGCCGGCGCGCGCGCCGGCATCGCCAGCGCCGACACGTCGATGGCGCTGACCGGGGGACGCCGCGCGAACTAGCGCTTGATAGCCCGTTTCCCTTCGGGGGAGAGGGCTAGGGGCTCACCGGCTCGTCGTACCGCCCGGACCGCTGCTCGGGCTGCCACCGTTCAATCCGGTCTCGCGATCCCTGCCCTCCTCGCGCAGTGCGTCGGCGCGTGCCTGGTAGATCTTCCTGGCGGTCGGTTCGGGCTGCGCCTGCGCCTGCCGCTCGACCGCGTCGGCGCTGTTGTCGTACCGCGCGCGGACCGCGTCGCCGCCGTTTCTCCCGTCGTGACAGGCGGCGAGCGTCAGCGGCGATGCGGCAAGGCCGACGGCGATGAGACGGTGCATGGCGAACTCCCTGGACGGGGAACGGAAAGCCGGGAACCCGGCTCCGGTTCCGCGCCGGCCCCGTCTGCCGTGCTCAGCGGCGGAGCGCGAGCGAATCCCGGATCTCGCGCAGCAGGATCACCTCGGCGCTGTCGGGCGCCGGGGTGGCGGGCGTCGCCGCCTGCTCCCGGGCGGCGAGCGTTATCGCCTTGGTGACGCCGCGGACGATCAGGAAGATGATGAAGGCGACGATGACGAAGTTGACGACCTGGGTGATGAACGCGCCATAGCCGAACAGCGCGACGCCCGCCTTCTTGAGCGCGGCATAGTCGGTCAGCGACCCCGAATAGCCCGCCGGGACCGGCGAGAGCAGCACGAAATAGCTCGAGAAATCGAGCCCGCCGAAGATCTTGCCGATGATCGGCATGATGACGTCCTCGGTCAGCGAGGTGACGATCTTGTTGAAGGCGGCGCCGATGATGACCGCGACCGCGAGATCGAGGACGTTGCCCCGCATGATGAACGCCTTGAAGTCCTGCAGCATCGATCATCCCCCGTCGATATGGTCCGGGCGGAGCCTAGCGCGCGACGGCCGATGGACAAGCGCCAACATTGCCGCCGCTCCTCCGCCGCTGTATTGGCCGCACCAGACTCTCCGGGAGCCCGTCCATGACCGTCCGTCGCCTCGCCGTTCTCGCCCCCCTCGCCGGGCTTTCGCTCTCGGCCTGCGGGGTCAACACCATTCCTGCGTCGGAGGAGAACGCCAAGGCCAAGTGGGCGGATGTCGAGAGCCAGTACCAGCGCCGCGCCGACCTTATCCGCAACCTGGTCTCGACGGTGAAGGGCTATGCCACGCATGAGCAATCGACGCTGGAGGGCGTGACGCAGGCGCGCGCCAAGGCGACGTCGGTGACGCTGGACGCGGGCGACCTTGCCGATCCCGACAAGATGAAGCAGTTCCAGGATGCCCAGAACCAGCTGTCCGGCGCGCTCGGGCGGCTCCTGTCGGTGACCGAGGCCTATCCCGATCTCAAGGCCAACCAGAGCTTCCTGTCGCTGCAGAGCCAGCTGGAAGGCACCGAGAACCGCATCGCGGTCGCGCGCAGCGACTACAACGCCGCGGTCCAGCAATACAATACGATGATCCGCACCTTCCCCGCCGCGATCACCGCCAAGATCGTCTATGGCGCCAAGCCGATCCAGCCATTCAAGGCGACCAGCGCGAATGCCCAGGAAGCGCCCAAGGTGAGTTTCTAGGTCGCGATCGTGGCCATATTCATCAATCGGCATCCGCGCGAACGCGGACATGCCGCTGCGCCGCGAAGAAGCGGGACGGTCTGGCTGGTTGCGCTGCTCTTCGCTCTGTTCGGCGCACCGGCATCCGCGCAGGACTTCCCGAAGTTCACGGGCCTCGTCACCGATGCCGCCAACGTCATCCCGCCCGATGCCGAGGCCGCGCTCGATCGGAAGCTCCAGGGCTTCCAGCAGAAGACCGGGCGGCAGCTCGTCGTCGCGACCGTCCCCAGCCTCGGCGACGACGAGATCCAGGATTATGGCTACAAGCTCGGCCGCGCCTGGGGCGTGGGGCTGAAGGACGCCAACAACGGCGCGATCCTGCTGGTCGCGCCCGCCGATCGCAAGGTCGGCATCGAGGTCGGCACCGGGCTCGAGGGCGTGCTGACCGACGCCTATTCGAGCGTCGTCATCAATGCGAAGATCCTGCCCGCGTTCAAGGCCGGCGACATGCCCGGCGGGATCGCGGCGGGCAGCGACGCGCTGATCGACGTGCTCAGCCAGCCGG
>CAXTNX010000008.1:12360-24725 GCA_964245815.1 uncultured Sphingomonadaceae bacterium
GCCCG
This sequence comes from uncultured Sphingomonadaceae bacterium, assembly GCA_964245815.1. GTDB lineage: Bacteria > Pseudomonadota > Alphaproteobacteria > Sphingomonadales > Sphingomonadaceae > Solisphingomonas. The sequence continues at coordinate 12,366 of CAXTNX010000008.1, forward strand.
AGCTGAAGTAGCTCCCGGTGGAGGCGGCGGCGGGAAGCCGGCAGGCGGTCCGCGCCGCCGCGAAGCGCGCCCGCTCGCGTCAGCAGGCGGCGATCGCGGCGTGGGACAAGGCGCACGCGCGCTCGTCGGGCGGCGGTGGCGGCGGGCTGATCCCGGTGCTCGTCTGGCTGGTCATCATGGCGGCGGTCGTGTTCGCGCGCTTCGGCCGGCGTGGCTCCGGCAGCAGCTTCGGCGGATCAAGCTGGCCGATCTGGCTGTGGGCGGCGTCCGAGCTGACCGACCGGCGCGATGGCTGGGGCGGCGGCGGCGGCTCGTTCGGGGATGGCGGTGACGGCGGCGGCGGCTGGACGGGCGGCGGCTTCACCGGCGGCGGCGGCGGGTCGTTCGGCGGCGGTGGCGCATCGGGGGGCTGGTGATGCTGAGCATCGAGGACCGCGCCCGCGTCGCACGTGCCGTGACGCGCGCCGAGGCGGCGAGCGACGGCGAAGTGGTGACGATCATCGCCACCGAGTCCGATCGCTATCACGACGTCGTCCTGCATTGGACGGTGCTGCTCATGCTGCTCGGCCTTGCGCTCGTCGCGGCGGTCCCGGCGCTGGCGCACCGCCTCGTCGAGCCGATCGCCGGTCGCTGGCAGGCGCCCCGCCCCGCCGAGCTGATCCTCGCGCTGCTCGCGCTCGAGATCGTGCTGTTCCTGACCGGGCGGTTCATGTTCGGGCGTCCGGCGCTGCGCCGGCTGCTCACCCCGCCCGCCACCGCGACGCGGCGGGTGCGACGGCGCGCGGTGCTGCTGTTCAGGCTGGCCGCCGAGAACCGCACGCGCGCGCGCACCGGCGTGCTGCTCTATCTCAGCCTCGCCGAGCATCGTGCCGAGATCGTCGCCGACGCGGCGATCAACGGCAAGGTCGCGCCCGAGGCGTGGGGCGAGGCGATGCACGCGCTGATCGACGCGGTGCGCGACGGTCGCCCCGCCGATGGCATGATCGCCGCGGTCGAGCGAATCGGCGCGCTGCTCGCCACGCATTTCCCGCGCTCGGCGGACGATACCAACGAGCTGCCCGACAGGCTGATCCTGCTATGAGCGATCCCGACCGCGACGCGCCCGAGCAGGTCCGCTGGCAGGGGCGGTTCATCGCCGCCAGGAGTCGCGGCAAGTGGGAATATGTCGGCCGCACCCGCGGCGTTTGCGCCGCGGTGATGCTGGCGATCGACGACGATGCCGAACGCCATGTCCTGCTCGTCGAGCAGTATCGCGTGCCGCTCGGCCGCGTCTGTCTCGAGCTGCCCGCGGGTCTGGTCGGCGACGAGACCGCGGGCGAGGCGATCGAGGATGCGGCGCTGCGCGAACTGATCGAGGAAACCGGCTACAGCGCCGCGCGCATCGAGCCGCTCGGCGAATTCGCCTCGTCGCCGGGAATGGTCTCGGAGACCTTCACGCTGGTGCGCTGTCACGGGCTGACGCAGGTCGGCGAGGGCGGCGGCACGGACGGCGAGGACATCACCGTACATCGCGTCCCGCTGGCCGGGGTCGCGGCGTTCGTCGCGGCGCGGCGGATCGCGGGCATCGCCATCGACGTCAAGCTGCTCGCGCTGCTCGGCGGCGGCTGGCTCGCGGCTTAGCGTCTGAAGGTTCCGGTCGGCTCCGCTCGTCCCGAACGAAGGCCCTCCCGAACGAGGCCGAAGGCTCGGGCGACCCGCACCACCGCAGCGCCGGGCCGGTCCGGATCCTTCCGCTGCCCGCCGGCTCCTCCTACTCCGGATGGATCGCGAGCGCCTCGTCCTTGGCAATGCGCTTCGGCGGCCGCATGACCAGCACGAGCGGGATCAGCAGCGCGATCAGGACGAACATCGCGCGATAGCTGTCGACATAGGAGACCATGCTCGCCTGCCGGGTGATCTCGCCGTTGAGCCGCGCCACCGCGTCCGGTGCCCCGAAGTCGAAGCCGGGCGCGCGCATCGCCATCACCGGATTGTCGGGCCGGACGCCTTCGACGAGGCGCGCGTGGACGACGGCGGCATTGCGGATGATCATCACCTGCAGCACCGAGATGCCGATCGCCGAACCCAGATTGCGGATGAGCGTGAACATCGCGGTACCGGCGTTGCGGAAGCGCGCGTCGAGCGTGGCGAACGCCATCGTCGAGAGCGGCACGAACGCGAGCCCGTTGCCGACGCCGCCGACGACGCCCGACAGCATCACGGTCTGGACGCTCATCTGCAGCGAGAAGCCCGACATCATGTACATCGACAGCGAGATCAGCCCGAGGCCGGTCATCACCAGGAAGCGCGAATCGATATGTTTGATGAGGGTGCCGACCGCCAGGACCGACACCATCATGCCGATCCCGCGCGGACCGACCGCCAGCCCGGTCAGCACGACCGGGTAGCCAAGCAGCTGCTGCATCATCGAGGGCAGCAGCGCGAGCACGCCGAACACCATCACGCCGATCATGAAGGCGAAGAACAGCCCGAACGCGAAGTTTCGATCCCGAAACAGCGCGAGGTCGAAAAAGGGATTCGCCGCGGTCCTCATCTGGACGACGAACGCGTAGAAGAAGAACAGCGACAGCGTCGCCTCGACGCAGATCTCGGTCGAGGAGAACCAGTCCTGCTGCTGGCCGCGGTCGAGCGCGAGCTGCAGCAGCCCCACCGCCAGCGCGATCGTGGCGAAGCCGAACAGATCGAGTTTGGCCGCGCGATCGATCTTCGATTCGGTGAGGAAGGTCGAGATTCCGACGAAGGTGAGGATGCCGATCGGCACGTTGATGAAGAACACCCACCGCCACGTCATGTTCTCGGTCAGCCAGCCGCCGACCACCGGGCCGAAGATCGGCGCCAGCACGGCCCCCATGCTCCAGAACGCCATCGCCGAGCCGTGTTTCTCCGGCGGATTGATGTCGAGCATGATCGCCTGGCTCATCGGCACGAGCGCCGCGCCGGACACGCCCTGTATCATCCGGAACAGCACGAGCTCGCCGATATTGCTGGCGGCCCCGCACAGCACGGAGGCGATGGTGAAGCCGACCACCGAGATCAGCATCACCTTCTTGCGGCCGATGCGGGTCGCGATCCAGCCGGTCAGCGGGATCATGATCGCGCTGGCGACGATGTAGGAGGTGAGCACCCAGCTGATCTCGTCCTGCGACGCCGAGACGCTGCCCTGGATGTGGGGCAAGGCGACGTTCGCGATCGTCGCGTCGAGCACGCTCATCACGGTCGCGGCCATCGTCGACAGCGTCAGCAGCCGCCGCGTCGTGGGATCCGGATAGACGTGCCCCGCGTCGCTCATCGCCTCACCGCCTGCGGCACGAGATGACGGACATGGCCGGTATCGACGCTGACCTGCGCGCTCAGTCCGGCATGGAGCGGCAGGCCCGCGGGCAGGTGATCGAGATTGATCTCGACCGGCAGTCGCTGGACGACCTTGACCCAGTTGCCGGTCGCGTTCTCCGCGGGCAGCAGCGCGAAGCTGTTGCCGGTGCCCGGGCTGAAGCTCGCGACATGCCCGGTCAGCGTGACGCCGGGAAAGGCGTCGATCCTCACCGTCGCGGGCTGGCCGACGCGCATGTAGCGGAGCTGGCTCTCCTTGTAGTTGGCCTCCACCCACAACCGGCTGGCGACCAGCGTGAACACCGGTCGCGCTGCGGCGACCGAGTTGCCGACCTGGAGCTGGTCGACATGGGTGACGATGCCGTCCTGCGCGGCGCGCACCAGCGTGTAGCCGAGATTGAGCCGCGCGCGATCGAGCACAGCCTGTGCCGCCCGCACCGCGGGCTGACGGTCGACCGGCGTCGCCGCGTCGCCACCGAGCGTCGCCCTGACGCTCGCCGCCTGTTGCAGGCTGTTCTGTACCGCCTGGCGGCCGGTCTGCACATCGAGCAACGCCTGGTCGTACTGGTTCTGCGAAGAGATCCCTTCGGCCAGCAATTCCCGCTGCCGCGCCGCCTCGGCCTGCGCATAGGCCAGGCGCGCGCGCGCGGTCGCGATCGCGGCGCCGCCCCGGCGATAGTCGGCGCGGCGCGATCCGATCTGGGCGCGCGCGTCGGCGAGCCGCGCCGCCGCTTCCTCCACCGCGGTCCGGTAGGGTTGCGGATCGATCCGGAACAGCGTCTGGCCCGCGTGGACGCGGTCGTTCTCACGGACCGCGATCGCGATCACCTGCCCGCCGACATTGGCCGCCACCGCGCCCTGCCCGGCGCGCAGGGACGCATCCTCGGTGATCTCGTAGCGGCCGCCTTTCAGATAGACGATCAGCCCGACCAGCAGGAGGACGATCAGACCGCCAATCAGCAGCGGCGCGCGCAGGCGCGAATTGCGGCTCCCGGGCCGCGCGGTCGGCACGGTCGCATCGTCCCGCGCCGGATCGGGCACCATTTCGTCGCCGAGCGCATCGTGACCGTAACGCTGATCGCCTCGCCCCCGATCGTCCATGACATCCTTCCGCGGCCCGCGGCCGACCAAAGACAGAAAGCGGCCGCAGCGGCAAGTCGGACGGCCGGGCATCGCTCCCGCGACACGCCGGCGCTCGCCATCGCGGCGGTCATGATCCACGGCATGTCGTGGACGTCCGCAGCGGCCGATCGCGATCACGCGCCGCAGCGACGAAAGGACGCCCGGTCGACAATAGCCTGGCTTCATCACACAACGAAACTTCTGATTGGCCGGCGCGGCAACCAGCCCCGACATGGCCGACGACCTATGACGGGAATCGCCGTGACCAAGACGCTGACTCATCTCGAACGGCTGGAGGCCGAGAGCATCCACATCCTGCGCGAGGTCGTCGCCGAGGCCGAGCGGCCGGTGATGCTCTATTCGGTGGGCAAGGACAGCGCGGTGATGCTGCATCTCGCGCGCAAGGCGTTCTATCCCTCGCCGCCGCCCTTTCCGCTGCTCCATGTCGACACCACGTGGAAGTTCAAGGCGATGTACGAGCTGCGCGACCGCGCCGCGAAGGCCGCAGGGATGGAGCTGCTGGTCTATCGGAACCCGGAGGCGCAAGCGCGCGGGATCAATCCCTTCGATCATGGTCCGCTCCACACCGACATGTGGAAGACAGAGGGATTGAAGCAGGCGCTCGACAGATACGGCTTCGACGCGGCCTTTGGCGGCGCGCGGCGCGACGAGGAGAAGAGCCGTGCCAAGGAGCGAATCTTCTCGTTCCGGTCGGGCTCGCACCGCTGGGATCCCAAGGCGCAGCGCCCCGAGCTCTGGAACCTCTACAATGCGCGCAAGGCGAAGGGGGAGAGCATCCGGGTGTTCCCGATCTCGAACTGGACCGAGCTCGACATCTGGCAGTACATCCACCTCAACGACATCGAGATCGTGCCGCTGTATTTCTCGGCGCCGCGCCCGACCGTCGAGCGCGACGGCATGCTGCTGATGGTCGACGACGAGCGCTTCCGCCTCGAACCCGGCGAAGTGCCGACCATGCGCTCGATCCGTTTCCGCACGCTGGGCTGCTATCCACTGACCGGCGCGGTCGAGAGCGAGGCGGCGACGCTGCCGGAGGTGATCCAGGAGATGCTCCTCACCACCACGTCCGAGCGTCAGGGCCGCGCGATCGACAAGGATGCGGGCGACGGCTCGATGGAGAAGAAGAAGCAGGAGGGCTATTTCTGATGGACGTCCACATGCCCCGCGCGCTCCCTCCGTTCGTGCCGGGCGACGTCGCGGCATCCGCGCGCGCCCGGATCACGTCCCTCGACGCCGCTCGCGACGGACGGGAAACCGGACAATGACCGACACGCTCGCCAGGCCCGGCTACCGGACCGACGCGCTCGTCGCCGAGGATATCGACGCGTATCTGGCCCAGCACCAGAACAAGTCGCTGCTGCGCTTCATCACCTGCGGCTCGGTCGACGACGGCAAGTCGACGCTGATCGGTCGGCTGCTGTACGATGCCAGGGTGATCTTCGAGGACCAGCTCGCGACGCTCGTGGCGGACAGCAGGCGCGTCGGCACCCAGGGCGCCGAGATCGACTTCGCGCTGCTCGTCGACGGGCTCGCCGCCGAGCGAGAGCAGGGCATCACGATCGACGTCGCCTATCGCTTCTTCGCCACCGAGAAACGCAAGTTCATCGTCGCCGATACGCCCGGCCACGAGCAATATACCCGCAACATGGTGACCGGCGCCTCGACCGCGGACGTGGCGGTGATCCTCGTCGATGCGCGCAAGGGCGTACTCGTCCAGACCCGCCGGCACAGCTATCTCGCGCACCTGATCGGCATCCGCGAGCTGATGCTGGCGGTCAACAAGATGGACCTGATCGGCTACGATCAGACGCGCTACGACGAGATCGTCGCGGACTATACCGCGTTCGCGGCATCGATCGGCATCGCCGCCTTCACACCGATGCCGATCTCGGGCTTCAAGGGCGACAACATCACGGCGCCGTCCGACAACACGCCATGGTACTCCGGGCCGTCGCTGATGGCGCATCTCGAGACGGTCGCGCTCGACGTCACGTCCGCGCAGACCAGGCCGTTCCGCATGCCGGTCCAGTGGGTCAACCGCCCCAATCTCGACTTTCGCGGCTTCTCCGGGCTGATCGCCACCGGCGCGGTGGCGCCCGGCGACACGGTGCGCGTGCTGCCGTCGGGCAAGACCTCGACCGTGACGCGCATTGTCACGATGCCGAAAACCGGCGCCGCGGGCGACGGCGATCTGGAGCAGGGCGTGGCCGGTCAGTCGGTGACGCTGACCTTCGCCGACGAGATCGACTGCTCGCGTGGCGACGTCATCGCGGTCGCGGACGATCCGCCCGAGGTCGCCGACCAGTTCGAGGCGACGATCGTGTGGATGGCGGACGAGGAGATGCTGCCCGGCCGCCCTTACTGGATCAAGACCGCCACCCAGCAGGCGACCGCCACCGTCCAGGCACCCAAATACCAGGTCAACGTCAACAGCATGGAGCATCTCGCGGCCAGGACGCTCGAGCTCAACGCGATCGGCGTGACCAACTTCTCGACCGACAAGCCGATCGTCTTCGAGCCCTACGAGCGGAACCGCACGCTGGGTGGCTTCATCCTGATCGACAAGATCACCAACGCCACCGTCGCCGCCGGCATGATCCACTTCGCGCTCAGGCGCGGCCAGAACATCCACTGGCAGGCGACCGATATCGGCCGCGACAGACATGCCGACCTCAAGAACCAGAAACCCGCGGTGCTGTGGTTCACCGGGCTTTCGGGAGCGGGCAAGTCGACGATCGCCAACCTCGTCGAGAAGAAGCTGGTGCGGATGAACCGCCACACCTTCCTGCTCGACGGCGACAATGTGCGGCACGGTCTCAACAAGGATCTCGGCTTCACCGATGCCGACCGGGTGGAGAATATCCGGCGCGTCGGCGAGGTCGCCCGGCTGATGACCGATGCCGGGCTGATCGTCATCACCGCCTTCATCTCGCCGTTCCGCGCCGAGCGCGAGATGGTGCGGCAGATGATCGCGCCGGGCGAGTTCGTCGAGGTGCATATCGACACACCGCTCGCCGAAGCCGAAAAGCGCGACGTCAAGGGCCTCTACGCCAAGGCGCGAGCCGGTCAGCTCAAGAACTTCACCGGCATCGACAGCCCCTACGAGCCGCCCGAACATCCCGAGATCCGCATCGACACCACCGGGCTCACCCCGGATCAGGCCGCCGATCTGATCGTCGCCAGGCTCGTCCCATGAGCGCAGGCATGACCGACGCCGAGCTCGCCGCGCATCTCGCACAGGTCGCCGGGCGCATCCTGATCGCGGTGCGCGACAGCGGCGTGTTCTCTCGCCAGGCGTTGGGCAAGGCGGGCGACCAGACCGCCAACCAGTTCCTCGTCCATGCGCTGCGCGAGGCGCGTCCCGACGACGGGCTGTTGTCGGAGGAGATGACGTGCGACGGCACGCGGCTCGGCAGGAACCGCGTCTGGATCGTCGATCCGGTCGACGGCACGCGCGAATATGGCGAGGGCCGGAACGACTGGGCGGTGCATGTCGGACTGGCGATCGACGGCGTTGCCGCGATCGGCGCGGTCGCGCTCCCCGGGCTCGATCTCGTGCTGCGTACCGACCAGGTGAACGCGGTCCCCGCCCCGCCCGCCAGGCGCCGCATGGTGGTCAGCCGAACGCGCCCCGCCCGGGAAGCGGTCGATGTCGCGGCGCGTCTCGACGCCGCGCTCGTCCCGATGGGCTCGGCGGGTGCCAAGGCGATGGCGGTGGTGCGTGGCGAGGCCGACATCTACCTGCACACCGGCGGGCAGCATGAGTGGGACAGCATGGCGCCGGTCGCGGTCGCGCGGGCTCATGGGTTGCATTGCTCGCGGATCGACGGCAGCCCGCTCGTCTACAACGGCAAGGACGTCTACCTCCCCGATCTGCTGATCGCACGCGAGGACGATGCCCGGACGGTGCTCGGCCTGCTCCGCGAAATGGCGGCGTGAGCGATCATGTCCGTTCGCGCGCAACCCGATACCGACGGCGCGACGGACAGGCGGTTCACCGCTACATCGGGTGATACCGTCCTGGCGATTCGAGCTGCGCGAGATCCTCGGGCAGGTCGATGTCGAAGGCGAGCCCGCCGCGCCTGAGCACATCGAGCGGCAGGCCGAGCCGCGCCGCCTCGGCACGATGCCGCTCGAGACTGGCCGGACCATAGCCGAAGCGGAACGCGAGCGCCTGCGGGAGCGGGAGCGAGAGTGCGTTGGTGCCCGTGCCGGCGCGATCGGTCGCGACCGCAGCCCGGTGCGGCACGACGCGGACGAGGATTTCGATCTCCGCGGCGGTGACCCGTGGGAGATCGCCGGACACGACCACCAGTCGGTCGACATCGGCGGTGAGCGCGACCGGCACGACCGATGCCAGCGCGGCGTTCAGCCCGAGGCCGGGATCGTCGAGCAACGGCAACGTCGGCGGGAGCCCGTGGCGCGACGGTCCGAGCAGCGCGACCGATGCGCCCTCGATCGCCCCGGCCGCATCGACCACGTGGCGCAGCATCGCCGCGACGAGATCGCGACGGCCGGCATCGTCGAGCACGCCCGCCAGCCGGGTCTTGCCGAACCCGGGCGGCTTGACCGGCACGACGATCCAGCAGGTCAAGACGGGCCGCGCGCTCAGCCCACCGGCGGCGCGGTGGTCAGGCCGGTGAAGCGGATGCCGGCGCCGTCCGCGGCATAGGTCTTGTTCATGAAGATCAGGATCGAGGTCAGCGCCTCCGCCGCCGCCGAATTGGCGAGCGATCCCGCCGCCAGCCCGCGCATCCCCATGCCGGCGATCAGCTCGACCACCGCGGCACGTGCGGCGACATCGTCGGAGAACACCAGCACGTCGCAGTCGACATCGTCTCCGGTCGCCAGCCGATGCGCGGCGACGTTGTGGAAGGCGGTGACCAGCCGGACATCGGGACCGAGATGTGCGCGCGCCTCAAGCGCCGCCGATCCCGCGGCAGGCAGCTGCACGCGCATGACCTTGGGAGGCACCAGCGGTACCGTCGTGTCGACGACGATCGCCGTCTCGACGAGCGGCGCGATCTCACCGAGCGTCGCCGCCTGCGCGGCATAGGGCACCGCGACGATCACGAAGTCGTTGCCCGCCGCCACCTCGGCGTTGGTCCCCGAACGCACGTCGGACCCGAGCGCGCGCGCCGCCTGCTCCGCCGAATCGGCGGCGCGCGACCCGATCGCGACGTCATGCCCCGCGCGCACCAACCATTTGGCGAGCGCGTTGCCGAGATGTCCGGTGCCGCCGACGACCGCTATCCTGGCCATGTCCGTCTCCTCTTCGATGTCGCCGCCGCCAATCGCACCGCAATCCCGCGCGGGCAACATGCCACGCCGCGCACGCGCAAAGCATCGTTCCCGCGTTCGGACCGTGCAATGCGGCAGGCGGGAAGACCTCAGCGTGACGACCGTCCGGACCGTCGTCCGTCCCGCCACCGTTCGGGCCGAGCGAAGTCGGCGCCCCGTTCTTACCGATGCCGTACGTCCACTTCGCTCAGGACGAACGGGCCAGGCTGAGCCGCTCCGCCAAGCCGAGCGCCGCCCGGGCAACGCGCATCCGGTCGTCGAGCGTGTTCATCAGCGTGTCGGCAGTGGCATGCGGCACCGCGAGCGTCTCCGCCGGGTCGCGCTCGTCGACCAGCAGACCGTCGATGATCCCGGCATAATGCGCCGCGATCGTCGCGGGCGTCACGGCGACGCCGAGCTCGTCCATCAGCTTGGCGGTCGGCCCCTTCACCGCCTTGCCGCCGACGATCGGCGAGACTGCGACGACCGGCGCGCGGGCGGCGGACAGCGCGTCGCGGATACCGGGCACCGCGAGGATCGGATCGACGCTGAGATAGGGATTGGACGGCGCGATCAGGATCGCACGGGTGGCGGGATCGCGGATCGCCTCGATCACGCCGGGCGCGGGCGCCGCGGCATCGGCACCGACGAAGCGGATCGCGCGCACGGCCGGCATGCAGCGGCGCTCGACGAAATAGCGCTGGAAGGCCAGCTCGCCCGCGTCGGTATCGAGATAGGTCGAGACCGGATCGTCGGTCATCGGCAGCATCGCGACGCGCACGCCCCACGCCCGCGCGAGGCGGTGCGTCACCGCGCTCAGCGTCTCGCCTTGCGCCAGAGCCTGGGTGCGCAGGACATGGAGCGCGAGATCGCCATCGCCGAGATTGAACCAGTCCGGCCCGCCAAGCGAGCGCAGCGCGTCCATGAACTGCCAGGTCTCGCCCTCGCGCCCCCAGCCCTGCGTGGCGTTCGACTTGCCGGCGAGTGTGTAGAGCAGGGTATCGATGTCCGGCGACACCCACAGGCCGAGATGACGGAAGTCGTCGCCGGTGTTGACGATCGCCACGATGTCCTGCGCCGGCATCGCGTGGGCCAGGCCGAGCACCAGCTTGGCGCCGCCCACCCCACCGGTCAGCACCACGACCCTCTCGGTCATTGAAACAGATCCTCCTCGAGCGCGCGCACCAGCACGGCGGCGGGCGACGACCCGGCGGGGAAGGCGAGGCCGCGGATCAGCACCGCGGGAACGCTCTCGGCGCCCTCGCCCATCGCCAGCGCGGCGGCGGTGGCGATCATGTCGGCGAGCGCGATCTGCGTCACCTCGAGCCGGCGTCCATCGCGATCGGGCTCGCCGCGGCGGTCGATCAGCGACGGCAGCCCGCTCGCGCCGATCGCGACGCCGGTGACGCCGTACCGCCACGGCCGGCCGAAACTGTCGGTGATCACCACCGCGCAGCCGAACGCGGCGGCCAGTCGCGCGGCGGTCGCGTCGGGATCGACGGGCAGCAGCAGCGCCCGCTCCTCGCCGCCGGGTCCGATGTTCGATCGGTCGATGCCGCTGTTCGCCATAACATGGCCAAGCCGGTGGCGGGTGATGAAGACGTTCGGCACCGCGCGCAGCACCGCGGTCGATTCGCGCAGCGCAAGCTCGATCAGCCGCGCATCCTTGCGCGTCACCGCCGCCAAACGCTCCGCCTCGGCGCTCGCCACGATCGTCGCGAGATCGACGAACCGCCCTTCCGCCTTCGAGACGATCTTCTGCGTCACCGCGAGCACGTCGTCGGCGCGGATCGCCGCGACGCCGGCGTCGGTCAAGGCGACGCCGAGCAGGATCTCGAGCTGGTCGCCGGGCTGCACCTCGCCGATGCCGGCGAGCGGATGGATCGCGATCATCGGGACGCCTTAGCGCCGCACGCGCGCGGATTACAGCGCCGCCGCCGCGCTCAGCCCGCCAGCGCCGATTCGGCTTCGTCGACCATCCCGTAGAGCGTCGTGCGCCGGCGCAGCGTGCGCCCGCCGACGGTCGCGGCGGCGCGCAGATCGGCGACGCTGACCTGCTGCCCGTGCGCGGCACCCGCGGCGCGGCTGATGCTCTCGTTCATCAGCACCCCGCCGAGATCGTTGACGCCCGCACCCAGCATCGCCGCCGCGCCGTCGAGCCCGAGCTTGACCCACGAGCACTGGATCGAGCCGATCGCGCCGTGCAGCGCGAGACGCGCGACCGCGTGCATCAGCACCGTCTCGCGCCAGGTCGGCCCCTTGCGCGTCCGGCCCCGCTTGTAGAGCGGCGCTTCCATATGGACGAAGGGAAGCGGCACGAACTCGGTGAAGCCGCCGGTCTCCATCTGGAGGCGGCGGATGGCGAGCAGGTGGCGCGCCCAGTGAAGGGGGCTTTCGAGATGACCGAACATGATCGTCGCGGTGGTCGGCAGCCCGACCTCGTGCGCGGTACGGACCACGTCGAGCCATTGGCGCGTCGTCAGCTTGTCGGGACAGATCAGGTCGCGGATGTCGTCGCTGAGGATCTCCGCCGCGGTGCCGGGCAGCGAGCCGAGCCCGGCGTCCTTCAACCGCAGCAGATAGTCGCGCACGCTCACCCCCAGCGTT
>CAXTNX010000008.1:24735-54427 GCA_964245815.1 uncultured Sphingomonadaceae bacterium
TGAGCCGCCACAAATAATCGCGCAGCGACATGCCCAGCGTCGCCGCGCCCGAGCTGACCTCCAGCGGCGAGAAGGCATGGACGTGCATCTGCGGGCAGGCGCGCTTCACCGCGGCGAGGATGCCCGCATAGGTCTCGCCGGTATAGCTTGGATGGATGCCGCCCTGCAGGCAGACTTCGGTCGCGCCCGCCTCCCACGCCTCGCGCGCGCGCGCGGCGATCGCGGCCTCGGCGAGCAGATAGGGCCGGTCGCGCGTGCCCGCCCTGGTCGAGGTCTTGGAGAAGGCGCAGAAGCCGCAGGAATAGGTGCAGATATTGGTGTAGTTGATGTTGCGGTTGACGACGTAGGTGACGGTATCGCCATTCACTCCGGCGCGCAGCGCGTCGGCGGCGGCGACCACCGCATGCGCGGCGCCGTCGCGCGCGGCGAACAGCGTCGCGATCTCGGTCTCCGTCAGTTCCGTCGCCGCGGCCGCCTTGTCGAGGATGCCGGACAGCGCGTCGTGCCGGGCGAGCGCCGGGCTGCCGAGCGGGCGCGCCGGGCTGCCCGGCGCGGGGAGCGTCGTGCCCGGGCACCAGGCGCCCTCGCGGGCCAGTCCCTCGGCGTCCGCCAGTCGCAGCACCGGCGCGCGCATCGCCGGATCGAGCCACGTCGCGGCGTCCTGCACGAAGCGCGGATAGATCGTCAGCCGCTCGACCAGCGGACGGCCGGCGTCCGCGCAGATCCGCTCCAGCCGGCCCATCTCGGGCCACGGCGCCTCGGGATTGACGTGATCGATCGTGACCGGCGAGATGCCGCCCCAGTCGTCGATACCCGCATGGAGCAGGGTCGCGAGCCGATCGTCGTTGAGGTTGGGCGGCGCCTGGACCGACACCGCGTCGTCCAGGATCAGCCTCGCGTGCGCGATCGTGCGGAGCAGCGCATCGTGAGTAGGCTCAGGCGCATCGACCATCCGGGTGCCCGGCTTGGCGCGGAAGTTCTGGACGATCACTTCCTGGAGATGTCCGTGCCGGCGGTGCAGATCGCGGAGCGCGAACAGCGCATCGAGCCGCTCGTCCGCAGTCTCGCCGATGCCGACGAGGACGCCGCTGGTCATCGGGACGCCCGCCGCGCCCGCCGCCTCCAGCGACGCGAGCCGCACCCCGGGCGCCTTGTCGGGCGAACCGAAATGCGGGCCGCCGCGCTCGCAGAGCCGATCGGACATGCTCTCCAGCATCAGCCCCGCCGATGCGGAGACGCCGCGCAGCCGATCGAAGTCGGCGCGCGGCAGGACGCCGGCATTGACATGCGGCAACAGCCCGGTCTCCGCGACGACGATCCGCGCGACATGCTCGAGATAGTCGATGGTCCGGGCGAAGCCGAGATCGGCGAGCGCCGCGCGTGCGGCGGCATAGCGCCGCTCCGGTGCGTCGCCGAGCGTGAACAGCGCCTCCCGGCATCCCCGCGCCGCGCCGGCGCGCGCGATCTCGAGCACCCGCGCGACCGACAGATAGGGTGCCTCCAGGCGGCTCGGCGGCTTGGCGAAGGTGCAGTAGTGGCAGACATCGGCACAGAGCTGGGTCAGCGGGATGAAAACCTTGCGCGAATAGGTCGTCCGCGCCGGTTCGCGCGCGTCGCGCCGCGTGCGCGCCTGCGCCATCAGCAGCGCCGTCGGCGCGGTCAGCAGATGATGGCGACGCTCGTCCAAGTCTCTCGTCCTGTTTCGCAACGATGTGTGCGGGCACCGCCGATCTCGCACAGGCGCCGACGGCATGGAACCTCCCTTATGGGAACATGAGACCCGATCGAGACGGACATCGCCACGCTGTTGCCTTGTCGAGCGACCAGCGGCGGCCCGAGAAGCGGTCGCCTTGTCCCGAACGGGACACGCGCCGCGCGCGAATCTTTCCTTCCGTCACGATCCATGCGAAAGATCGCCGCTGCGCCCAACGCGCGCCAACATCACCCGGGCAACGGATTGACGATAGGAAGCGGATGCCTGACGCCTTTATCAACGATGCGGTCGCCACGCCGCGGAGCTTCGGGAAGGTCGCCGCGGGCGCGCTCCGGGCGATACGTCCGGGTCCCGGGATGGTGGCCGCGCGCGGGACCAACACCGACGCGCCCGCCACGATCGTCGGGCGCGCGTGAGCGTCTTGGGCAACCCGCACGGCGTCGCGGCCCATCCCCCCGTCAACCTGAGGCGGGGGATCGGTCTCAAGATGACGGTGCTCGCGCGCCAGATGCGCCAGCGCTTCGACGAGCGCGTCGAACAGATGGGCGTGACCCGCGCCAAATGGGTGCTGATCGCCGCGGTGGCCAGCAATCCGGGAAGCACCCAGCGCGAACTCGCCGCCAAGCTCGAGATGTCGGACGTGACGGCGGGTCGGATGATCGATCGCGTCTGCGCCGACGGACTGATCGAGCGGCTCGAGAATCCGCAGGATCGCCGCGCCTACCGCGTCTGCCTCACCGCCGCCGCGCAGCCCCTGCTCAAGAAGGTCGCCGCGGCCGCGGCGATCTACGAGGCAGAGATGTTCTCCTCGATGGACGAGGCGGAGCTCGAGACGCTCGATGCGCTGCTCGACAAGCTCGCCTTGCATATCGGGGGCGCCCGCCGCGAAATCGCGGAGCGCAAGGCGCTTCGCGCCGTCGCGCTCGAACCCGAGCATTCGTCCGACGCCGGCTAGGGACCAAACGAAATGCCCGACCCGGTTGTGGCCGGACCCGTGCATCACGATGCACAGGTCCGGCCCGGCGAGCCGGTCGAAGGTCTGCTTACGGGAGCAATGTCACCTGCGCCTTGGTCAGCGACGTGGTCAGCTTGCCGTCGACCATCGCAACCGTGTTGCTCGGCACGGTGACCATGCGACCATCGAGGATGATCTGCGGATCGCCACCGGCGACGCGATAGATCGGGGCGAGACGCGCGCCGTCTGCGGCGAGCAGCATCTTGCCCTTCGCGGCGGCGACGGCGACGGACACCATCGGGGCGGGCGCATCGGCGGCGAGTGCAGGCGCCGAGGCGAAAGAGAGCGTCATGGCGGCGAGGATCATCTTCTTCACGCGACTTCTCCGTGCTGGGGCGGCCCCGATAGACCGACCTTCCTAATGATAAGCAGAGTTAGTGTTTCGCCGGACGCCTGTCAACAGCTTTGTTGCGCTGCGGTAGGAATATCTCCGCGGTCAGCACGTGGCGCGCGAGATGCTCGCGATTGCATGTAGGACAAGACCGATGGAGCGCTGTGCAATCGCAGCAAGCCGAGCCAGTTCGGAACCCTGGCGCGTCGATGGATCAGGCATATCGCTGCGCTCGAGACGGGGCGGCCGCGCGTGATCGATGCCTCGGTGATCAGACGATCGTTTCGGTGACGCCGACGCGCCGACGGTCATGATCGCGGAAAGCGCGCGGCGACGATCCGCGATCGCGAGGCGTTGGCGATCCTATTGAATGACCACGTCGCTTCGGTCCCGGCGGAATCGACCCCGGGGCACCGTCATGGCGCGTAGATGCCCAGCGCCAGGTCGCGGTGCGGATCGGGTGTGTCGGCGCGCCACCGCACCGAACCGAGCGGTCGCTCCAGCCGACGTCGCACGCGCTGCGGGCCGGTCAGGCTCGTAAAGGCATCCGCCGCCGCCTGGATCGCGAGATCGGCCTCGGTGAAGCGGGTGCGCTGACGCAGATAGTCCTGCCAGGTCGGGAAGTGGAAGCGCTCGGTCCATAGCGCCGCGTCGGCGATGTCGCGCGCGATCGACCAGTCGAACGCGCCGTTGCGCAGCCGCACGCCCTGGAGCTTGAGCATCGCATCATAGAACATCCGTGCCTCCGCAGGATCGACGCGATAGTCGAGCTCGATGATCACCGGGCCGCTGCGCTGCGTGATCGCCAGCGCGACCTGGGGTTCGTTGGTGATCTCGACGATGTCGACATCGACCGGTGCCGTGCCGGCGAGCGGCAGCACCAGCCCGAGCAGCGGCAGCAGCAACAGCCCGATCGCCGAGAAGACGAACGCCGTGCCGACGCCGTGCGTGATCGTCACCTGCCCCCAGAACCACGATCCGACCGCGATCCCGCCGGTCAGCGAGGACTGGTACCAGGCGAGCGAACGCGCGGTGACCCAGCGCGGCACCGAAAGCTGGATCGCGACGTTGAGCATCGAGATGGTCAGCATGTTCGCCGCACCCGCAACCGCCAGCGCCGCGGCGCTGAGCAGCAGCGAGTGGCTGAACCCGACCACCATGACCATCGCGGCGACGACGACGGTGGCGGCGCGGACCGCGCTCTCGGGCGTGAAGCGATCGCGCACGTCGCTGAACAGCAGTGCGCCGATCACGGCGCCCGCGCCGGTCGCGCCGAGCAGCAATCCGTAGGTGCCGGCATCGCCGTGGAGCAGGTCGCGCGCCACCAGCGGGATCAGCGCCGCGCTCGCCGCCGCCATCAGCCCGAACGCGGCCGCACGGATCATCACGGTGCGCACCGTCGGCGCGTGGATGGCGTAGCGCAGCCCCGAGACGATCGCGCGGGACAATCTTTCCGGAGGCAGGCGCGGCACCGCATGCCGACGCCGCCACAGGAAGAACGCGCCGAGCAGCGGCAGGTAGAGCAGCGCGTTGGTCGCGAACGCCGCCTTGGCGCCGAACGCGAGCACGATCGCGCCGCCGACCGCCGGCCCGAAGCTGCGCGCGATGTTGTAGCTGACCGAGCCGAGCGAGACCGCGGCCGGCAGATGCTCGGGCGGCACCTGCTCGCTGATCGACGCCTGCCAGGCCGGGCTGTACAGCGCGACGCCGGCGCCGATCAGGAAGCAGAAGCCGAGCAGGACCCACGGCCCGGCCAGACCCGCCGTCGACAGGACGGTCAGCGTCGCCGCCGCGCATGACGAGAAGGCGAGGCCGGTCATCGCGATCTTGCGGCGATCGAACATGTCGGCGACCGCGCCGGCCGGCACCGCGACCAGCATCAGCGGCAACATCAGAGCGGTCTGGACGAGCGCGACCATGCCGGCCGACGCGAGCCGGGTCATCTCCCAGGCGGCGGCGACGCCGAGCACGAGTTGGCCGAAATTGGAGAGCAGGCTGGCCGACCAGATGTTCCGGAACGTCCTGTCGCGCAGCGGCTCGAGCGCCTTCCACCCGCCCCCTGCGCGTTTCTCCGCCGCCATCGCCCGCCGCTCCCCTGCCCGTCCGTTCGACACCGATGGTCTACGCGCGGCTGACCGTTCGCGCCAGATCAGCCCGGAGCGGTCATCGCCTCTTCAGATGACCGGTCTCGCGACGCCGTCGATATGGCCCAAGGCGAGCGACCCGAACCGCTGCCGAGCCAGGGAATCATCCGCTCACCGCGGCGCCATGCGGATCGCGCCGTCCAGGCGGATCGCCTGGCCGTTGAAATAGACGTTGCGGACGAGCTCCAGCACCAGCGACGCGAACTCCTCGGGCTTGCCGAGCCGCTTGGGGAACGGCACCGACGCCGCGAGGCTCTCCAGCATCTTCTCGGGCACGCCGAGCATCGGCGGCGTCGCGAAGATGCCCGGCATGATCGCGTTGACCCGGATGCCGAGATCCATGAGATCGCGTGCCATCGGCAGCACCATGCCGTTCACTCCGGCCTTGAGGCCGCCATAGAACACCTGACCGATCTGCCCGTCCTGCGCCGCCACGCTGGAGGTCAGGGTGATGACGCCTCGCTCGCCGTCCTCCAGCGGCTCCAGCGACGCCATGCCGAGCGCGGAGAGCGAAGCGACGCGGTAGGTCGCGACCAGCACGCCGTTCGCCGAAAGGATGAAGTCCTCGGTCGAGGATCGTTTGAACCCCCCCGTCTCCTTGTCGCGGCTCACCGTCCTGCCGCTCTTGACGACCACCGCGCAATGGACGATCGCGCGCTCCTGTCCATGCGCCGCGCGCGCCTTCGCGAAGCCCGCCACCACGCTCTCCTCGCTGGTGATGTCCACCTTGCAGAACGTGCCGCCGATCTCGCGCGCGAGCGCCTCGCCCGCCGCCTCGTTGAGGTCGAAGATCGCGACCTTGGCGCCGGCCGCGGCGAGCGCGACCACGCTCGCCCTGCCCAGCCCCGAGGCGCCGCCCGTGACGATGGCGGGCAGCGACGTGTCGATCTTCATACCGGTCTCATCCTGCTGGCGGGCCGGCGGATGCGTCCCTTCGCACGATGCTTGCCGGTCGCGCCGCGATCGCGCAAGCCGCGCCCCCACGCCGTCCTCAATATCGCCGTGGCGCAATCGCGTCTCGGCAGGGCACGCGAGAATGCCTTTCGCATGCTCCGGCGCTAGACCGTATCCGGCGGGACGCGGTCCCGCGGCGGGCGTACGAGATTAGGCAGGGGATCGAGGGCGCCCGCGTTCTGGAGATGGGCATCGAATGGGATCGCATCGGGAGCCTAAAGGCGGTAGGCGCGATTGCCCGAGACTGGCAGACTGACGGAACGAAGAGGACGACATGAAACCGGGAACCAAGCTCAAGAGCGCGGTGTGCGACACCGAGGTGATGGTCATCAAGGGTGGCGACGCGGTCGTCTCGTGCGGGGGCGCGCCGATGGTCGAGGCGAAGCCCGCCGGGCCGGGAACGATCGATCCCGCGTTCGCCGCGGGCAGCAGGATCGGCAAACGCTATGTCGATGCCGCGGGCACCGTCGAGCTGCTCTGCGTCAAGGCGGGCAGGGGCTCGCTGTCGATCGACGGGGTCGCGCTGGGCACCAAGGACGCCAAGCCCCTGCCCTCGTCCGACTGATTCGCCGCGCATGAACATCTCGCTCATCCTGGAGATGGCCGCGGACGCCGATGGCACGCGGATCGGCCTGGTCTGCGACGGCCGGCGCTGGTCCTATGCCGCGCTGCTCGCCGCCGCCCGCGGCGCGGCGCTGGCGTTCCGGGAGAGCGGGGCGACGCATGTCGCGCTGCTCGACGAGAGCAGCGAGGCGGCGGCGATCGCGCTGTTCGGCGCGGGGCTTGCCGGCATCCCCTACGTGCCGTTGAACTATCGCCTCGCCGACGCCGATCTCGCCGCGCTGCTCGGCCGCATCGCGCCCGCCTATGTCGTCGGCGACACCGCGCGCGTCGCCCGACTCGATCTGGACGGCGGCCATGTCGTGCGGGATCGGACGACCTTCGGCGCGCACGCCGAGGCGCGCGGAAAGACGGCGCCCGAGCCCGAGGAGACCGAGGCCGGGATCGCGGTCCAGCTCTTCACCAGCGGAACCACCGCGGCGCCCAAGGCGGCGCTGCTGCGTCATTCCAACCTGCTGTCCTATATCTTCGGCACGGTCGAGTTCATGTCGGCGGGCGAGGACGAGGCGGCGCTGGTCAGCGTGCCGCCCTATCACATCGCCGGGATCGCCGCGCTCCTGAGCTCGATCTACGCGATGCGCCGGATCCTGCTGCTGCCCGCCTTCGAGCCCGAGGCATGGCTGGCGCTGGCGGCCGGCGAACGCGCGACCAATTCGTTCGTCGTCCCGACCATGCTGTCGCGGATCATCGCGCGGCTGGATGCCGGACACGACGCCGATCTCTCCGCGCTGCGCTCGATCGCGTATGGCGGTGGCCGGATGCCGATCGAGATGATCGATCGCGCGCTCACGCTGTTTCCCGGCACCGGCTTCACCAACGCCTACGGCCTGACCGAGACCAGCTCGACCGTCGCGTTGCTCGGCCCCGACGAGCATCGCGCCGCGCACGGCTCCGCCGACCCGCAGACGCGCGCGCGGCTGGGATCGGTCGGTCGCCCGTTGCCGACGATCGAGCTCGAGATCCGCGACGACGAAGGCCGCCCGCTCCCCCCCGGCGAGCGCGGCGAGATCTACGTGCGCGGCGATCAGGTCTCGGGCGAGTACAAGGAACGCAGCGCGCTCGATGCGGACGGCTGGTTCCCGACCCGCGACGCGGGCTGGCTCGATGCCGACGGTTACCTGTTCCTCGCCGGCCGCGCCGACGACGTGATCGTGCGCGGCGGCGAGAATATCTCACCCGGCGAGATCGAGGACGTGCTGCTCGCGCATCCCGCGGTCGCCGATGTCGCCGCGGTCGGCATCCCGTCGATCGAATGGGGCGAGGCGGTGGGCGTGGCGCTGGTCGTCCGGCCCGGCCATGACTCGCCCGGCGAGGCCGAGTTGCGCACGCTGGTCCGCGAGCGGCTGCGCTCGTCGCGCGTGCCCGAGCGTATTCTGGTGCGCGACGCGCTGCCGTACAACGAGATGGGCAAGCTGCTGAGGCGCGAGGTCCGCAGGCTGTTCCAGGATTGAGCGGCGTGCCGGCGCCCGGCATCCCGCTCGCCGATATCGCGACCGACACGCTCGCCCGGCTGGCGCGTGCGACCGGGAGCCGCGCGATCGCCGCACTGGATGGCGACACGCTGCTCGGCGAGCGCGCGATGCTGAACGGCTCGCGCATTCCCGGCCGGGTCTCGGCCGGCGGCGCGTGCCGGTTGATCGATGCGATGGACGATGTGGTGGCGCTCAATCTCGCGCGGCCGTCCGATCGCGACCTGCTCGCCGCGCTGTTCGAGGACGACACGCTCGATCCCGCGGACGACGCTGCGATCGCCATGCGCGTCGCACGGTGCGACGCGGCGGCGCTGGTCGCGCGCGCGCGGCTGTTGGGCCTGCCGGTCGCGGCGATGCGGGAGGCCGGTCGGTGCGGTCCGCCGTGCGTCGCCCTGACGGCCGGCGGCGAGGGCCGCGCGCCACGGCGCGACCGGCCGCGCGTGATCGATCTCTCGGCGCTATGGGCCGGCCCGCTCGCCGCGCATCTGCTGACGCTGGCGGGCTGCGTCGTGAGCAGGATCGAGAGCCCGGCACGGCCCGATGGGATGCGCGCGGGGCAGCCTGCGTTCCATGCGCTGCTCGACCGCGGCAAGGCGCATCGCGCGCTCGATCCGCGCGGCGGCGAGGATCGTCGGACCCTGCTTGCGCTCATCGCGGATGCCGATATCGTCATCGAGGCGGCAAGACCGCGCGCGCTCGCGCAACTCGGCATCGACGCGGACGCGATCGTGCGCGGAACCCCCGGACTGGTCTGGCTGACGATCACCGCGCATGGCGCGCGCGGCGAGCCGGCCGGCTGGGTGGGCTTCGGCGATGATGTCGGGGTCGCGGCGGGTCTCAGCGCGGCGCTGCATGCGGCGAGCGGACGGGTCGGCTTCGTCGGTGATGCGATCGCCGATCCGCTGACCGGAATCCACGCCGCGCTCGCCGGCTGGACGCTCTGGCGACGACGCCGGGGCGGGCGCTACGGGATCGCGATGCGCGACGTCGCCGCGTATTGCCTCGCCGCGGCGCGGACCCGCGATGCGGCGGCGCTCGCGACCAGCCTGCGACGATGGGCGGGGTCGACCGGCGCGCTTTTTCCGCAGGTCCGCCGCCGATGCTGATCCGGCATGCCGAGCTGGAGGACGGATCGCTCGCCGACGTGCGGATCGGCGCGGGCGCGATCGAGGCGATCGGCCGGCTGGAAGCGCGCGCCGGCGAGGACGTCGTCGATGCGAACGGCGGCGTGCTGCTGCCCGGCCTGCACGACCACCATATCCATGTCGCCGCGCTGGCGGCGTCGCTGGAGTCGGTCCCCTGCGGACCGCCCGATGTCGCGACCCGCGACGCGCTGGCGGCGGCGCTGGGCGTCCCCGGCAGCGGCTGGTTGCGCGGCACCGGCTATCACGAGAGCGTCGCCGGGCTGCCCGATGCGGCCGCGCTCGATCGGATCGTCGCGGATCGGCCGGTACGCGTGCAGCATCGCTCGGGGCGGATGTGGTTCTTCAACTCGGCGGGCCTGGCGGCGATCCTGGCGCGTGCCGCGCCGCCACCGGGGCTCGAGCATGACGGCGGGCGGTTTACCGGCCGGTTGTTCGACGAGGACGCCTGGCTGCGACGCGCGCTGGTCGCCACGCCGCCCGCGTTCGCGGCGGTGGGCACCATGCTGGCGCGCGTCGGCGTGACCGGGCTGACCGAGATATCGCCCGCCAACGATGCGGCGATCGCGCGCCATTTCGCTGCCGAGATCGCGCGCGGCGCGCTCCCCCAGCGCGTGCTGCTCGCCGGCAGCCTCGGCCTCGCGCCGGGCGACATGGCGCCCGGGCTCACGCTCGGACCGGCGAAACTGCACCTCCACGAAGCCGGGCTTCCCGCGCTCGAAGAGACGGTCCGGTTCGTCGCCGCGGCGCACCGGCAGGGACGCGCGGTCGCGGTCCACTGCGCGACCGAGGTCGAGCTAATCTATACGCTGGCGCTGTTCGACGAGGCCGGGAGTGAGCCCGGCGACCGCATCGAGCACGCCTCGGTCACGCCCGACTTTGCGATCGCCGAGATGGCGCGGCTCGGTCTCGCGGTCGTCGGCCAGCCGCACTTCATCGCCGAGCGCGGCGACGCCTATCGCCGCGATGTCGAGCCCGAGAGGCAGCCGCTGCTGTACCGCCTGCGCGGCTTCCTCGATGGCGGGGTGACGCTCGCCGGCGGCAGCGACGCGCCGTTCGGCCGCCCGGATCCGTGGGCGGCGATGGCGGCCGCGGTGTCGCGCCGGACGCGCGCGGGCGAGGCGATCGGCCCGCACGAGGCGCTCACGCCCGAACAGGCCCGCGATCTCTTCCTGCGCGCGCCCGATGCGTTGGGCCGGAAGCGCACGGTCGCGGTCGGTGCCCCCGCCGACCTCTGCCTGCTCGACCGGCCATGGGCGCAGGCGCGCACGGCGCTGTCGTCAAAGCTGGTCCGCGCCACGTTCGTCGCCGGCCGCCGTCTCTTCGATCGCGTCGATCAGCCCCCAGCGTAACGCGGTCTCCGCGCCGATCCGCCGGCCCGAGAGCATCATCAGCGCCGCCCGCCGACGGCCGATCCGCCGCGGCAGCGAGACGCAGCCACCCGCCCCCGGGATGATCCCCATCGCAAGCTCGGGAAGCTGGAACCAGGCGTCGCGACCCGCGACGATGTGCCCCGCGAACGCCGCCATCTCGAGCGCCGCGCCGACGCAGGCACCCTGGACGTGGACGATCACCCGATCCGCACAGCGCAGCAACGACAGCGCCGGTAGCGTGCGCATCCGGATATCATGCGCGGTCGCCGGATCGCGGGTCGTGCCGAACTCGGCGAGATCCGCGCCGATACCGAACGCACGGCCCCTGGCGCGCCACCGGACGCTGGCGATATCCGCATCGAGCGCCGCGACGGTAAACGCCTCGCGCAAACCGTCCCGCATGGCGCGATCGATCGCGTTCAGCGCCCATGGCCGATCGGTCACGATATCGAGGATGGCGTCGTGACGCTCGATCCTGACGGTCCCCGGCGGCCGTGCGGCGGGAGCCGGCCGGCGCGCGGCAAGCCAGGCGAGATGCTCCACGCCGCCCTGGAGCATCGCCATGCGGCGCGATTCGCGCGTGAGCGCTTCATGCCCGTCGAGGCCATCGATGGCGCGCAGCAGATCGACCAGCGCGGCGGCGGCGGCAGGGTTCCGCTCGATGCCAGCGACGACACCCGCGACGGTCATCGGCGGTTCGATCACCGTGTCGAGCCGGGCGGCGAGCGGATGCGCGGGATCGCCGATGCCGATCACGGGAAATGGCGGCAGGAGCCGGATCTTCGCGTCGAGCGGACACCCGTCGAGCGCGATCAGCACGAGCGGCCGGTTCTCGCCCACCGCTGCATCGACGTCTTCGGCGCTGATGTGATGCGCGGTCACCGACATCATGCCGCTGTCCATCATCACAACGCTCGAGGCCAGCGAGATCGACCGACGATCTTCAAGCTCCGGACGATCGGCGCCGGATGGCGGCGTCCTCGCCGCTTGCGGGAGTCGCTAGGGGTCGCGCACGTCCTCCGTCACGCCATAGCCGGCCTCGGCGGGAATGGTGACGACCGTCGTGTCGCCGCGCCGAATGGTCTGCGGCTCGACCGTGAAGCGCGGGCGGGCACGCGCCGTTGCCAGCGCACCGTCGACATCCGCGCACTCGGCCAGACGAAGCAGGTTCATCCGTGTCACGAAGGGGATGCGGCCCTGCCCGGCGGCGGCGTGCGCGAGCAGGACGTGCGGCGACAGCCATTCGACCGCCACCGTCTCGCGCCCGTCGCACACCGCGACCGCCCCTGCGGGCGCGCGGCACAGGTAGAAATGCGTATCGAAACGGCGTGGTGCGATCCGGGGCGTGATCCAGTGCCCGAAATGGACGAGCTCGCCGAGCGATAGCCGCACGCCCGCCCACCGAACGACCACCTCGAAGCTCAACCCCGATCCCGGCAGACCGTCCGTCATGCCCCGATCGGAGAGCAGGATGCCCGACTCCTCGAAGGTCTCGCGACACGCGGCGATGCGCAGCGCCCGCTCATGCCCGGCAAGATCATGCGCGCCGTCGACGAGATCGATCCACGTCTCCGCATGGTCGCCGGCATCGACGACCCCACCGGGGAACACCATCGCGGCGGAAAAGGCGTCGATACGCCGCGTCGCGCGGCGGACCATGAGCACCTCGAACGGATCGTCGCGCACCAGCAGCACGGTCGCGGCGAGACGCGGCGTCGCGGGGAGTGTGGCCTCTGTCATCGCCCTTCCCGCTAGCCGAGAGCGGCGGCGGCGGGCAAGGCACGCAAGAGACCGGTATGAATCATCCCGGCGCCGGTATCCGGCGCCGGGATGCTAGTGTCAGAACGGCAGGTTGTAGAGCTTGACGGCGTTGGTCTCGAGAACCTTCTTGCGGATCGAATAGTCGTATCCGCCGAGCGTGTTGACGATGTGGTCCTGCACGCCCGGGTAGAGCGAGGTGGGGTGCGGGAAATCGGTTTCGAACAGCACGTTCTCGACCCCGATGGTCTCGAGCAGCAATTGCGGCCCGGAGGTCTCGAACCAGAAGGTGCAGTGGAAGTGATCGCGGAAATACTGCCACGGCCGCCGCTGGAGCACCTTGGACATGTTGGGCAGCATCTCGTTGAACTGATGCTCGAGCGCCTCCACCGCAAACGGCACCCAGCCCATCCCGCTCTCGATCAGGCCGATCTTGAGCTTGGGAAACTGATCGAGACGCCCGCTGACCATCCAGTTGCCGAGCGTCGCCGCATTGCCGATCGAGAACATCGTCGCGACGACCGACAGGGTCTGCTCGAACTGGAAACCTTCCCAGGTCAGCGTGTTGGGGTCGATGGCGGCGTTGAGGTGGAAGTTGAGCGGCATGCCGGTATCGTTGCAGAGCTGCAGGAAATTGTCCCAGTAACCGTGCATGAACGAGGGCACGCCGATGCGCTCCGGCGTATCGGGCAGGACAAACCCCCTGATCCCCATATCGACGCAACGCTGCGCCTCCCGGTCCATCTCCGCCTTGTCCCAGATCGGCAGATGCGCGAGCGTGAACAGCCGGTCGCCGGAGATCTCCTGCCGCTCGACCGCAGCGTCGTTGTACATCCTGATGATCGCGACCGCGAGATCGTTGTCGCTGAGGCTCATCAGCGATCCGGCCTGGGTCACGCCCGAATTGTGATAGCAGATCTGGGCGTAGACGCCCATGTCGTCCATCGCCTGGAGCCGCGGCTTGATCTCGTGGCCGCCCGGATGCGCCTCGTCCAGCGTCGGAAAGGCAAGGCGGCCGAGCAGTTTGTTGTTGTCGTTGCGGATGACGTTGCCGCCAAGCGTACCGAAGTCGCGATCGCCGACGAACCAGCGGTCGTTGCCGTCGACGCGACGGACGACCGGCACCTTGTCCTTGAACTTGGCGGCGCACCGCGAGGTGAACAGATCGGGCGCCTCGGTGATGTGCGTATCGCAATCGACGATCTTGATACCCTGAAGCGACGGATCAAGACCACCGGACTGGGACGCGTAGTCGACCTCGCGGATGGCGCCACCGCGTTCGAAGCCCTCCGACGTCCAATATTTGCGCGCGGAGCTCGCCAGTTCCAGCTCGTCGTCAGCCATGATGTCCTCCATAATCGGTTGAAGCCGTATCGCAGGATACGGCCCATACCCCAAATCCCGCACCACAGAAATCGCCGGTGCGGTGTAGTCCGCTGCCGATCTCCGATCCACCTGTGTTGAACGCCTTGCCGCGCAGATCGTTCGCTCTAAGATGAGATTTGCCGTGCGGAGGAAGCGATGATGGACAGGAATCAGGCGGACGAGGCTCAGATCGTCGCCGAACGCGTGCTGAAGCTCGCCGACGAGCTCGAAGCGTCGGCGGACGTCAAGGTCGCCGGCATCGGTCTCGCGGACGCACGCGCGGCGCTCCACAGGTGGATCGACACCGCGACGGGCTTTGTGGTCACGCCCGCGTTCGGCCGCGTCACGATCATCCACGACAAGGGCCGGCAGTCGACGATCTCGTCGGCGGAGCTGCCTTATGCGATGAGCATCCCGATCAATCCGCGCACCGACGGCTGACGCCGCCCGGCGGCTCGGTCGGCACGCAGTCCGGGATCGCCCGCTCTTCGCCGACCCTGCGCCGTGGACCAGCACCCACAGATCCGTGTCGCGTCCGATTCCCGTGGTGGCGCAACGCGCGGTGCCTTGCTAGGCTTGCCACATGATCGATGAGCCTCACCCCGCCCGCCGCGACATCCTCCACTATATCGGTGCATCCACGCTCGCGGCGGCGCTGCCGATGCCGGCTTCGGCCGCGACCGTGGCGGTGGGCCCGCTGCTCGATCGCTTCGCCGACGAGATGCTCGTCCTCGAGCCCGATCAGGCCACGCAACTCGGCGTCGATACCGGCGCGCGCGCGGCGCTGCGCGGCGCGGTATCGAGCGCGTCGGCCGCGACCATCGCGCGGTGGGACGCGCAGGCGCGCTCAATGAAGGCGCGTCTCGCGGGCGTCGCTCGCGACCGGCTCCCGCCCGCCGATCGGTTGCGCTACGATACCGTCGCCTATGCGACGGACCGCGCGATCGAGGGCACGGCGTTCCGCTACGGACGCGGCGCCAAGGACGGCTTCCAGGGCGGGGCGCAGCCCTATGTGGTGAGCCAGCAGAACGGCACGGTGCTCGAAACGCCCGAGTTCCTCAATTCGGTGCAGCCGGTCAAGACATCCGATGATGCCGAGGCCTATCTGGCGCGCGTCGCCGGCATGGCCCGCCAGATCGACGACGAGACCGCGCGCATCGTGCATGACGCCGCGATCGGCGTCGCGCCGCCGAGCTTCGTTGCCGCCAACGCGCTAGGGCAGCTGCGCGCCTATCGCGCCAAGCCCGCCGCCGAGCAGGCGCTGGTCGTCTCGCTCGGCCAGCGCGCCGCCAAGGCCGGCCTCCCCGGCGACTGGCCGGCGCGTGCCTCAGGCCTGCTCGACCGGATGGTCTATCCGGCGCTCGACCGGCAGATCGCCGCGCTCGCCGGCGCCACCGCCAGCGCCTCGGCAGAGCCGAGCGTCGCGCGTCTGCCCGATGGCGAGGCCTATTATCGCTGGGCGCTGCGCCTCGGCACGACGACCACGCAGACCCCGGACGAGGTCCACCGCATCGGGCTCGACCAGAACGCGCAGCTGCTCGGCCGGATCGACGCGCTGCTCAAGGCACAGGGCCTGACCAAAGGCACGGTCGGCGAGCGTGTCGCCGCGCTCAACAAGGATCCGCGCTTCCTCTTTCCCGATACCGATGCCGGGCGCGCCGACCTGATAGGCTACCTCAACGGCAACATCGCCCGGGTCCGGCCGATGTTGCCGAAACTGTCGCACCTCGATCTCAAGGCCGAGGTCGTGGTCCGGCGCGTGCCCACGGATATCCAGGACGGCGCGGCGCTCGGCTACATGAACTTCGCCGCGCTCGACGGGTCGCGGCCCGCGATCTACTACGTCAATCTCAAGACCACGTCGCTGTGGCCCAAGTACCAGCTGCCGACGCTGACCGCGCACGAGGGCATTCCAGGCCATACCTGGCAAGGCGCCTATCTTGCCGAGCACCACGCCGAGGTGCCGCTGATCACCTCGCTGTTCGGCTTCAACGCCTTTGTCGAGGGTTGGGCGCTCTACGCCGAGCAGCTCGTCGACGAGCATGGCCTCTATGCCGACGATCCGTTCGGCCGGATCGGCTATCTCCAGGCGCAACAGTTCCGCGCCTGCCGTCTGGTCACGGATACCGGGCTGCACGCGATGGGCTGGAGCCGCGAGAAGGCGGTCGACTTCCTCACCGCGCAGACCGGTAAGGGCGCGGCGGCGATGACCAGCGAGGTCGATCGCTATTGCGCGTCGCCAGGCCAGGCGTGCGGGTACAAGACCGGGCACAACGAGATCCTGCGCCAGCGCGAGAAGGCGCGGGCCGCGCTTGGCGCGCGGTTCGATCTCGCGGCGTTCGACGATGCCGTGGTGACCACCGGCGGCGTTCCGCTCGAGCTGCTCGGGCCGGTGATCGATCGCCACATCGCCGCCGCCCGCGGCTGACGCCGCGGGCGGCGGCGCCTCAGTAGGCCACGAACGGGCCGGCCGTCCCGCCTGCCGTCTTCCCCTCGATCGCGGTGAACACCGATCGTCCGAAGAAGAAGGGCGCGCCGAAGTCGAAGCTGTTCGCCGGCGGATCGAAACCCGGGATCGCGCCGCCATCGGCGCCGATGCCCGGCACCGCGGCGTTGCCCGTCGCGAACTGGGCATGCGCGTTGTAGAGCGTGAAGGAGGCATCGGCGACCCTGCCGTTGGTGCCGGTCAGGGTCGGTGCGAGCGTCAGCGGCGACGCCGGGCAGTAGTAACCCGCGTCGTCGGGATCGGTGCAGCGGGGCAGCGCCGAATCCTGGAAGAAATACGCCGAGCTGCCGCTGTCGACGAAGCTCTGGAGCAGCGTCTGTCCCTTGTAGGTCGCGGTCAGCAGGCCATCGCCATTGGCGTCGGACGACAGCGTGACGGGAAGGACGTGGGCGGCGCTGAGCTGGTTGTTGGTCTGCGTACCGATACCGAAATAAAGCGTGCCGGTCGCGGTCGCGGTGCCCGTCGCCGGCAGCGCCGGCAGTACGAGGATCGTACCGTTGTTGTCGACCGTCATCGCCGCGACGGGATTGGGCAACTGCTCGAACGGCGCCGCGATCGTCGATGCCCGCGCGATGATCGTCGCGCAGCCGCTGGACGGGCAGTCGTAATAGATCGCCGCCGACGCGCCGCCCGCGCGCGTGCAGTCGACGCCGCAATCGGTCGGCGTGGTGCCGATCCCGAGGATGCCGTTGGCGGCGAGATCGGCGACGGTCGCGATCCCCGATCCGCCGCCCGCGGTGCACTCGCGCGGGGCGGACGCATAGCGGCCGGTGTCGCCGATGATCTGGATCGGCATCGCGGCGACCGTCTCACCGCCGATCTTGAAATCCGCAATGCGGACCGAACCGAACACATACCCGTCGACGAACCCGTAGCATTCGCCGACCGGATTGCCCGACGGAGCCGTTTCGCCGGGCAACGCCGCGGCGATGCCCGCATTGAGCACCGGCCGCAGGATGCGCAAGCCGATCGAGCCGGTATCGACCTGAATATGGTCGATGGTCTGGCAGGTCGCGGTGCCCGGCACGCAGATCGTCACCGAGACGTACGGCAGATCGACCGCGCGGGTCGGATTGTCGCCGCTGCCGAGCGCGGTCGGGCCATCGTCGACGATCACCGTGGCGAAGTTGCTCAGCGTCGGCGTGACCGGCGGCGTCGGGGTGGTCGGCGTGGTGGGTGTCGTCGGGGTCGACTCACCGCCGCCACCCCCGCCGCACGCGGCGACGAGGGTCAGCAGCCAGACGACAATCAGCCTCGCAAGCAGGGCGCGGAGCCTAACGAAGATCATCGAACGAGAAGCCTGCGGGAACGAGCCGTGGATCGTAGGCGAAGCCGGAGAAGGCGCCCGGCCGTCCCTGGCTGCGCACCACCAGCTCGGCGTGACGCACGGTCATCAGCCGGGCATTCCGCCGGTGAGGTCGCGCCACCATGTCGTTCGACGCGGTCTCGAACCGGTCGCCGAGCAATTGGCGCAGGTCGGGACGCGCCCGTCCTTGCCAGGTGACGGCGAACACGACACCGTCGGCATTGCTGTATTCGCGGATCGTCCCGCCGCCGGTCGGCTGGAGCATCGCGATACGCGCGACCCCCCTCGCCTCGGACGCCATCGTCGCGCCGAAATGCGCGCGGTCCTGCTCGACGCTGGCGCGCGAGCCGCCCAGCGCGGCATGACCGACAACCGCCGACATCCCCAGACCGATCGACAGTCCGGCGACGCCATGCCGCACCCATCGCCCGATCATCGCGGCAGCTCCGATCGCGCCATGCAAACCCCTGTGGCTCAGTGAGTAACGGACGATACCAGATACCGGCCTGCTTCAAAGTCCTGTTTAGGGTCGTTGGCGGGGCGGGCCCGGACGCGTCGCGCCAGGCCCGCCGACCAGATTTCAGGCGATGTCGAAACGATCGAGGTCCATCACCTTGCTCCATGCCCTGACGAAGGCTGCGACGAATGCCGGCGCCGCATCGTCGGTGGCATAGGCTTCGGCCAGCGCACGGAGCTGCGAGTTCGAGCCGAACACCAGATCGACGCGCGTCGCGGTCCATTTGGGCTGCCTGGTCGTGCGATCGAAGCCCTGGAAGGCATTGTCGCCTTCGGTCGCCACCCACTCCGTGTCCATGCCGAGCAAGTTGACGAAGAAGTCCGTCGTCAACTGCCCCGGCCGGTCGGTGAAGACGCCGTCCTTCGAACCGCCGGCATTGGCGCCCAGCACGCGCAGGCCGCCGACGAGCGCCGTCATCTCCGGGCCGCTCAGCCGCAGCAGCTGCGCCTTGTCGACCAGCGACTCCTCGGGCGCCATGAAGTGCGCGATCCCGGCCCGCCGATAGTTGCGGAACCCGTCCGAGCGCGGCTCGAGCGGCGCGAACGAAACGATGTCGGTCTGCTCCTGCGTGGCGTCCATCCGACCGGGCGTGAACGGCACGGTGATGGTGTGGCCCGCATCCCTCGCGGCCTTCTCGATCGCGGCGCCGCCGCCGAGCACGATGAGGTCCGCCAGGCTGACCTTCCTGCCGCCCGCCGCCGTGCCGTCGAAGTCGGCCTGGACGCCTTCGAGCGTGGCCAGCACCTGCGCGAGATCGGCGGGGTCGTTCGCCTCCCAGTCCCTCTGCGGCGCCAGCCGGATGCGCGCGCCGTTGGCGCCACCGCGCTTGTCCGAGCCGCGGAAGGTCGCGGCCGACGACCAGGCGGCGGAAACGAGCTGCGACACGGTAAGCCCGGTCGCGAGGATCCTGATCTTGAGCGCGGCGATGTCGCTCGCGTCAATGAGCGGATGATCGAGCGCCGGAATACGATCCTGCCAGATCAGCTCTTCCTGCGGCACGAGCGGCCCGAGATAACGCTGGATCGGGCCCATGTCGCGATGGGTCAGCTTGAACCAGGCGCGTGCGAAGGCATCGGCGAACTGATCGGGGTTCTCGTAGAACCGGCGCGAGATCGCCTCGTACGCAGGATCGACGCGCAGCGCCAGATCCGACGTCAGCATCGTCGGGCGGCGCTTGCTGTCCGGATCGAAGGGATCCGGAACGTCCTCCGGCGCGTCCCTGGCGATCCACTGCTTGGCACCCGCCGGGCTCTCGGTGAGCTCGTATTCGAACTTGAACAGATTGTCGAAATAGTGGTTCGACCACCGGGTCGGCGTCTGGCTCCAGATCACCTCGAGCCCCGACGTGATCGCGTGCGCGCCGACCCCGCTCTCGTAGCTGCTGCGCCAGCCGAGCCCCTGGTCCTCGATGCGGGCGCCCTCGGGCTCGACGTCGAGAAACGACGGATCGCCCGCACCGTGGGTCTTGCCGAAGGTGTGACCGCCGGCGATCAGCGCGACCGTCTCCTCGTCGTTCATCGCCATCCGCGCGAAGGTGTCGCGGATGTCGCGCGCCGAAGCGGCCGGGTCGGGATTGCCATTGGGACCCTCGGGATTGACGTAGATCAATCCCATCTGGACCGCGCCGAGCGACTCCTGCAACTGTCGCTCGCCGCTGTAGCGCTCGTCACCAAGCCATGAACCCTCGGGCCCCCAATAGAGCTCCTCTGGCTCCCATGTGTCGGCCCTGCCGCCGGCGAAGCCGAACGTCTTGAACCCCATCGACTCGAGCGCGACGTTGCCGACCAGGACGAAGAGGTCCGCCCAGCTGAGGTTGCGGCCGTACTTCTGCTTGATCGGCCACAGAAGGCGGCGCGCCTTGTCGAGGCTGGCATTGTCCGGCCAGCTGTTGAGCGGCGCGAACCGCTGCTGACCGCCGCCGGCGCCGCCGCGACCGTCCGCGATGCGATAGGTCCCCGCGCTGTGCCAGGCGAGACGGATGAACAGGCCCCCATAATGGCCGAAGTCGGCCGGCCACCACGGCTTCGAATCGGTCATCAGTCCATGAAGATCGCCGATCACCGCATGCAGATCGAGACTCTTGAACGCCGCGGCATAATCGAAGCCGTCGCCCATCGGGTTCGAGCGCGGAGAATGCTGGTTGAGCCCTTCCAGGCTCAGCGCGTTGGGCCACCACCCGCGATTGCGCTGACCGCTGCTGCCGAACCCCATCGGGCATTTCGTCTCGACGTTCATGGCTTCTCTCCGCTGCTGTTCCGCTGCTTGACGGCTCGCTATGCGCGCAAGAACGCGGCGAATTAAATGGATTAATCCGCGCCTACTGATCGGATTTGTGATTTTATGGTGCGCGATGCCGCAAGACGATCGAGCGCCGCCCGGACCGCCGATCGGGTCGCAGAGATCCCGCGGGCGACTGGAGACCTAATGCTTCCGGCCGAAATCCGCCGCGGGATCGTCCTGGCCCTGCTCCAGGATCGAGCGGCGGACCGCGCGGGTGCGGCTGAACAGCTCGAACAGCGTATCGCCCTCGCCCCAGCGGATCGCACGCTGGAGCATGGTCAGGTCCTCGCTGAAGCGTTGCAGCATCTCGAGCACCGCGTCCTTGTTGGCGAGGAACACGTCGCGCCACATCGTCGGATCGGAGGCGGCGATGCGGGTGAAGTCGCGGAAGCCGCCGGCGGAGTATTTGATGACCTCGCTCGCGGTCACCTCCTCCATGTCCGAAGCGGTGCCGACGATGGTATAGGCGATGAGGTGCGGCAGGTGGCTGGTGATCGCCAGCACGCGGTCGTGGTGCGCGGCGCGCATCGTCTCGACCTGCGACCCGAGCCGCGTCCAGAACGCGACGACACGCGCCACCGCGCCGTCGTCGGCGCCGTCCGGCGGGGTGACGATGCACCAGCGGTTGCGGAACAGCGTCGCGAACCCCGCGTCGGGCCCGCTATGCTCGGTGCCTGCGACCGGGTGCGCCGGGATCACCGCATGATCGGGCAGCGCTGCGGTCAGTTCGGCGAGCACGCCCGCCTTGGCCGAGCCGACGTCCGAGACGACGCACCCGGCGGGCAGGTCGGGCGCGATCTCGCGCGCGACCGCGCCGATCCGGCCCGGCGGCACGCACAGGATGACGAGATCGGCATCGATCACCGCCGCCCCCGCGCTATCGGCGAGATCGTCGACCAGATCGAGCGCGGCGGCGCGCGCCCGCACGTCCGGATCGGCGTCGGTGCCGGACAGCGCGACCGTCGGCATGGTGTCGCGCACCGCCCGGACGATCGACGAGCCGATCAGCCCGAGCCCGATGACTGAAACACGCGCGAATGGCAGCATCAGACCGGCTCGACGCCCGCCATCTCGCGAAGGCCCGCGACGACGCCGCGCATCTGCGCTTCGGTGCCGATCGTGATGCGCAGCGCGTGGGGCAGCCCCTGCCCCGGCAGCCAGCGCACGAGCAGCCCGCGTGCCATCAGCCCCTCATACGCCTGTTCGGCGGTGAGCCGGCCCTCGAACAGCACGAGCACGAAATTGGCCTTGGACGGGATCGCGCGCAGCCCGGCATTGCCGAGCCGCCCGATCTCCCCGCCCAGCCAGTCGCGCCAGATCCGGTTGTGCGCGTAGCTGCGCGCGACGAAGCCGGTATCGGCGATCGCGGCGATCGCGGCGTCCTGCCCGGCGGTGGTGACGTTGAACGGCGCGCGGATGCGGTTCATCGCCTCGATCACGCGCGCCGGTCCATAGCCCCAGCCGACCCGCGCCGCCGCCAGCCCGAAGATCTTGGAGAAGGTCCGCGTGACGAGCACATTGGGCGCGGTCCGCGCGAGCGCGAGCGCGCCGTCGTCGTCGCCCGGATCGAGATACTCCGTATACGCTTGATCGACGACCAGCAGGCAATCGGCGGGCAGCCCGGCATGCAGGCGGAGCAGCGCCTCGCTAGGTGTGTAGGTTCCGGTCGGATTGTTGGGATTGGCGACGAACACGACGCGGGTGCGGGCGTTGACCGCGGCGAGCAGCGCGTCGACGTCGGTCGCATAATCCCGGTCCGCCGCCATCACCGGCACCGCGCCGACGCGGCGTGCCGCGATCGGATACACCGAGAAGCCGTAGCGGACGTAGAGCACCTCGTCGCCCGGACCGGCGAACGCGCCCGCTGCCAGATGCAGCACCTCGTCCGATCCCGTGCCATGGATCACGCGCTCGGCTTCGACGCCGTAATGCGCCGCGATCGCCGCACGCAGCCGGGTCGCGCCGGCATCGGGATAGGTTTGCAGATCGCCGACCGCGGCGGCGAACGCCGCACGCGCGGTCTCGGGCGTGCCGAGCGGGTTCTCGTTGGAGGAGAGCTTCGCCGCCGCGATGCCGCCGGTCGCGGTGGCGCGACCGGGAACATAGGGCGCGATGCCGTCGATCCACGGCTTGACGGGGGGTTGGGTCATGGCCGCGCGCTCTAGGATGTACGGCCCGGACCGGCAAGCCGGGCGCGGCAGCTCTAGGCATCCGTTAACCAAACGCGCCTAGGACGTGCGGGAACGACGGTCGTCAGGGGGGGTATGGTGAAGCGAGTCGGTCGGATCATCGCCCACGCGAGCGGCTATGCGCGCGAATTTGTCGATTTCCGCGCGGACGCGGATGGGCTCGGCCAACGAATCTTTGGAGAGCAGCTCGCCGCCACCACGGCTGCGGTGCGCTGGATCGCGCCGATCTCGGTGGTTGCGATGTTCGTGATCGCCATCCTGTTCTGGCCGATCAGCTATCGGCCGCTTCTGGTCGGCGCGGAAAGTGTCAATATCTCGTGCTGCATCTGGGCCTTGTTCAGGCTGCCGCGCCTCGCGGCGCGGACCGACCCGCGTGGGCTCGCCCTCTATCATGCCAAGCTGGCGACGACGCACGGCATCGCCTGGGCGCTGCTCACGCTCGCGCTGTTGCCGCGCGACAACGGTCCGCATGTCGCGATGCTGGTCGCCTGCCTCCAGCTCGCGATGATCTCGGTCGCGCTGATCATGTACGTCAATCTCCCCGCCGCTATTCAGCTGTTCGCGATTCCCAACGCGGTCCCGCTGATGGCGACCTTCGCGAACCATCACGACCGGACCGCGATCGCGGTGCCGCTGGCGACGCTGCTGATCATCATCGTCGGCAAGGTCGCGATCGACCAGAACCGCATGTTCGTGCGCTCGGCCCGGCTCGGCGACGAGCTCGGCGCGGAAATCGGCAGAGCCGAGGCGCGTCGCCGGGCGCGCGCCGAGGAGAAGACGCACGAAGCCGAGCGCCGCGCGAGCGAGACGCGCGACGCCGCCGTCGAGCGCCGCGCGCAGATGCTGGCGCTGGCCGAGCGCTTCGAGCATGAGGTGCTCGCCGCCGCCGCCGCGCAGGCCGAGGCGATGGCGACGATGCAGTGCTCCGCCGACGAGCTCGACGCGATCATCGGCACGGCGGCGACGACCTCCGATCTCGTCTCGCACCGTTCGGCGATCGCGGCGACCGCGGTCTCGGCGTTGGCCGGCGCGGTCGACGAGCTGTCGGTGGCGATCGCCTCGATCGCGGCGCGGATCGGCGAACATGCGACGCTCAGCGACCGCGCCCGCCGCGCCGCGACCGACAGCGAGAACCGGATCGCGACGATGGCGGACGCGACGGGGCAGATCGACAGCATGGTCGCGCTGATCCAGGGCATGACCCGCCAGACCACGATGCTGTCGCTCAACGCCACCATCGAGGCGGCGCGCGCGGGCGATGCCGGGCGCGGCTTCGCGGTCGTGGCGGGCGAGGTCAAGTCGCTCGCCGAGCGGTCGAGCACCGCCGCGCACGACATCACCGCCCAGGTCGGCGGGATCGCCAGCCGGATCGGTTCGGCGATGGCCTCGATCCGCGACACCGCGGGCGAGATCGACGACGTCGCCGCGATCGCCGCCTCGATGGCGCAATCGATCGACGAGCAGCGCCGTGCGACGCTGGAGATCGGCCAGGAGAGCGGCACGGTCGCCCGCGAGGTCGACAGCGTACGCGGTCAGATCGCGGACCTCGCCTCCAGCGCCCGCTCGGCGGGGGCGCTCACCGCCGCGGTCAGCGACACCGCGCGCCGGGTGGCGGGACAGGCGCTCGACCTGCGCACCGCGACCGACGTGTTCCTGCGAGACCTGCGGGCGGCCTGAGCCCGAGACGACACCGCGCTCTCCCACCCTCGCCGGAGCTGGCAAAACGGCCGAACGCCGCTCAGGCGGAAACGGAAGGATGAGACGCCGCCGGGGCGACCCGGCGATCAGCCACGCGCGCGCGGTCGCCGCCGCCACCACCGCCGGTCGCGCAGGATCTCGCGCGCGGCGTTGTGTCCCGGGGCGCCGGTCACCCCGCCGCCGGGATGGGAGCCCGCGCCGCACATGTAGAGCCCGGCGATCGGCCCGCGATAGGCCGCGTTGCCGAGGATCGGGCGCGCCGCCCAGAGCTGGTCGATGCTCATCGCGCCATGCATGATATCGCCGCCGGACAGCCCGAACGTGCGCTCGAGATCGAGCGGCGAATGGATCTGCCGCGCGATCACCGATGCGCGGAAGCCCGGCGCCCAGCGCTCGATCGTATCGACGATCAGGTCCGCCGCCGCCTCGCGCCGCATATCCCAGCTCTGCCCGTCGGGCAGCACGGGCGCGAAGTGCTGGCAGAACAGGCTCGCGACATGCTGTCCGGGCGGCGCCAGGCTGTCGTCGACGATCGACGGGATCAGCATCTCGACGATCGGCGCGCGCGCCATGCCGGTCGCCTTCGCGTCGGTATAGGCGCGATCCATGTAATCGAGCGTCGGCGCGATGATGATGCCCGATTGGAGATGCTCGCCCGGCTCCGGCCGGCAGGTGAAGCGCGGCAGCGCGGACAGCGCGACGTTCATCCGGAACGTCCCCGAGCCGACCCGATAGCCCGCCACCCGCCGCCGGAAGTCCGGCGCGAGATCGCCCGGATCGATCAGCCCCTCGTAGAGCAGCCGCGGCCCGACATTGGCGGCGATCACACGCGCGACCGTCTCGCCGCCGTCCGCGGTGCGCACGCCCACCGCCCGCCCGTCCTCGACCAGCACGCGCACGACCGGCGTGCCGGTGACGATCTCGACGCCCGCCTCCTCGCAGGCCGCGCGCATCGCCTGGGTGATCGCGCCCATCCCGCCGATCGCATGACCCCACGCGCCCTTCCGGCCGTTGACCTCGCCGAACACGTGATGGAGCAGCACATAGGCGGAGCCCGGCGTATCGGGGCTCGCGAAATTGCCGACGATCGCGTCGAAGCCGAACGCCGCCTTGATCGCCTCGCTCTCGAACCAGCCGTCGAGGAAGGCGCGTGCCGACTTGGCGAACAGGTCGAGCAGATCGCGCTGCCGCGCGATCGGCAGCCGGCCGAGCCGGCCGCCCTGGCGCAGCGCGGCGAACAGCGCGTCCGCCCCGCCGCCGACATCGGGCGGCGTCACCAGCGCCATATCGCGCAGCACGTCGGCGACGCCGTCGAGCATCGCGAGATAGGCCGGCAGCGCCGCCGCGTCCTTCGCCGAGAAGGCGGCGAACGCCCGTTGCGTGCGGGCGAGGCCGCCGCCGACGATCAGCGCGCGACCATCGGGCTGGGGCAGGAAGTTGGACACCGGCCGCCCGACGATGCGCAGCCCGCGCCGGGCCAGCCGCATGTCGCGCATCACCTTCGGGTTGAGCAGCGAGACGGTGTAGCTCGCGGTCGAATTGCGGAAACCGGGATGGAACGCTTCGGTCACCGCCGCGCCGCCGACGATGTCGCGCCGCTCGATCACGCGCACCTTGAGACCGCCGCGCGCGAGATACCAGGCGCAGACCAGCCCGTTATGACCGCCGCCGATGATGACCGCATCAAGTCCGGCGCGCGTGGTG
The DNA here is from genome assembly GCA_964245815.1 of uncultured Sphingomonadaceae bacterium. Taxonomy (GTDB): domain Bacteria; phylum Pseudomonadota; class Alphaproteobacteria; order Sphingomonadales; family Sphingomonadaceae; genus Solisphingomonas. Next base: position 50,825 of record CAXTNX010000008.1, read on the forward strand.
CTCAAGCGGTCCTCCCGGCCCGCCTGCGGCGGCGCGCCGCCCCTCTTCGCCGCGGATGCGCCCGGCGACAAGCCCGTGCGGCGTTGACGGCACGACGCATCCGGGGCCATCTGACGCGGCGCGATCGGGTGCGAGGGAGTGATAGGATGGGCTATGTCGCGCTGTTGCTCGCGGGTGCGCTGATCTGCAACGCGCTCCCGCATCTCGCCGCCGGCCTGCGCGGCGAACCTTTTCCGACGCCGTTCAGCACGCCGCGCGGCGTCGCGCCGTCGCCCCCGCTGCTCAATTTCCTGTGGGGCAGCGCCAACCTGTTCGCCGGAATCGTCGCCGCGGACAAGCTGCTGCCGAGCGTGCGCCACGGTCTGCCGGTGATGATGCTGGGCTTCCTTCTGCTCGGCGCGCCGCTGTCGCGCCACTTCGGCAAGGTGCGCGACGGGACCGCGGTCTAGCCCGCGAACCGCCATCGCAGCGTCTCGCCGGCATGGAACGGCACCACCGCCGTCCCGCCTTCACCGATCCGCTCTGGGACCGTCACGCTGGCGCGCTCGATCGTCACCGTGCCCTCGTTGAGCGGCAGGCCGTAGAAGCGCGGCCCGTGCTCGGAGGCGAACCCCTCCAGCCGGTCGATCGCGCCCTCCTCCTCGAACACCTGCGCATAGCTTTCCAGCGCGAACGGCGCGTTGAAGATGCCGGCGCAGCCGCACGCGGTCTCCTTGCGCGCGACGGCGTGCGGCGCGCTGTCGGTGCCGAGGAAGAAAGCGGGCGAACCCGAGACGGCCGCGCGCCGCACCGCGAGGCGGTGACGTTCGCGCTTGGCGACGGGCAGGCAATAGGCGTGCGGCCGGATGCCGCCGTCGAAGAGCGCGTTGCGGTTGATGACGAGATGCTGCGGCGTGATCGTCGCGGCGACGCATGCGCCGCTGCCGGCGACGAAATCGGCGGCCTCGGCGGTGGTAATATGCTCGAGCACGATCTTCAGCGCGGGATAGTCCGCGACCAGCGGCGCCAGCACGGTGTCGATGAACACCGCCTCGCGATCGAAGATGTCGACCGCCGGATCGGTCACCTCGCCATGGACAAGCAGCGGCATGCCGATACGCTGCATCGTCTCGAGCACCGCGGTCAGCCTGCGGACATCGGTGACGCCCTGCGCGGAATTGGTCGTGGCGTGCGCGGGGTATAGCTTGCAGGCGGTAAAGACGCCCCCGTCATAACCGTGCGCGATCCCGGCCGGATCGGCGTCGTCGGTGAGATAGCAGGTCATCAGCGGGGTAAAGGCGGCGTCCGCCGGAAGCGCCGCGACGATGCGCGCGCGATAGGCCTCGGCGGCGGCCACCGTCGTCACCGGCGGCGTGAGGTTGGGCATGACGATCGCGCGCGCGAACTGCCGGGCGGTGTGGCCCGCCACCGCACGCAGCATCTCGCCGTCGCGCAGATGGACGTGCCAGTCGTCGGGACGGCGGATCGTGATGCGGTGGGTCATGGCGTCGTCCTATCCCGCGGACGCCGCGTCCGCCACATCGCGATCGGCGGCGATCCCACGCGATCACCGTCCGGGGCAGCACTTTCGCAATCGCCGCAACTCTGATCTAGGATCGCGCCGACATCGCGGAGCCCGAACCATGCCTGACCGCCTATCGTCTCCGATGCCGCTATCGTCTCCGATGCCGACGGCGTTGGGCGACGGACCGTCGCCAGCGCCCGCGGGCTCGGCCTATGCGGACATGATCGATGCCCTGCGTGATTTCCTCGACGGCGTGGCGGGCGCGCGGCTCGACGACGAGACGAGCCGCGCCCTCGACGCCGGCCTGCGCGCCTGGACGACGCGCCTCGGGCCGTACCGGGCGGCCGAGGGCGACCGCATGTTCGGGCGGATGTTCGATGTGCCGGGTCATGGTCAGGTGATGTCCCCACCCCTGGCGATCGACGTTCATGACGGCACATCTGTCCAGGCGCGGGTCACGTTCGGCCGGTACTTCGCGGGTGCCAACGATGCGGCGCACGGCGGCGCGATCGCTTTGCTGTTCGACGAGGTGCTCGGCTTCCCCGCCAATGTCGGCGTCGCGACGATGGCGCGCACCGCGTACCTCCACGTCAATTATCGCTCGCTGACCCCGATCGACAGGGAATTGCAGGTGACCGCCCGGGTCCTGTCGGTCGATGGCCGCAAGCGGATCGTGCGCGGCGAACTGCGCGATGGCGACCGGCTGTGCGCCGACGCCGAGGGTCTGTTCGTCGAGCTCCGCCCGGGGCAGCGATGACGTCCGCGTCAGGCTGGTCCGGTCCGTCGGGGCGATCCGGCGTCGCCGTCGCGCCGGCAGCGATCCGAGCAGAAGCGCACCTGGTCCCAGTCGCGCGCCCATTTCTTGCGCCACGCGAACGGACGCTGGCAGGCGGCGCAGGTCTTGGTCGGCAGATGCGGCTTGCGATGCGTCACAGTTGACCCTCAACCCGCTGCGTCCGATGAACATGACGGCCGGCGGATCGTTCCCCGGCAAGCGACCCGCCGCGCGCGCCATCCGAAATGGCGAATTGCCGGGGAACGCGATGTGCGGCAGTGAGGCGCCGGTCACGTCCGGCAGCGACGGGTACGCTGGCCACGTGCTGCCGCCCCGTCGCTCCGCCACCCCGGCCCGCGCCGGATGCTTTCCGAGGAGACGATTGTGCAGGTCAGTGCGGACGACGTGATCGCGATCATCGTCAAGGAGACCGGGATACCCACAGAAAGCCTCCAGCCCGAGGTCGGGCTGGCGACGCTCCAGATCGAATCGATCGACATGGTGAGCGTGATCTTCGCGGTCGAGGACCGCTACGGCATCTCGATCACCAACGAGGAAGCCGCCGAGGCCGGGACGCTGCGGCAGTTCATCGACATCATCGCCGCCAAGGCCGCCGACAGGCCGCTGCCCGAGCCTGCCACGAAGCCTGCCGGCACCTGATGCGGCGGATCGCCATTTCGGGGATGGGATGCGTCAGCGGCCTGGGGCAGGGTCTTGTGGAAAGCTGGACGCGCGCGAGATCTGGCGCGGGCGCGATCCGGCCGATCGAACGTGCGCACGAGACCGGCAACCCGGCATGGGCGATGACCGGAGCGGCGGCAGCCGCCGAGACGCCCGACATGACCGCCGCGATCGGCCGGTTCGGCAGTCGCGCGCTCGGCCAGCTCGACCGGCTTTCGACGTTCGCGACCGCCGCCGCCCTGGAGGCGGTCGACGACGCCCAGCTGTTCGGCGATGCCGTGCTCGCCGAGCGCACCGCGATCGTGGTCGGCTGCGGCAGCGGCGGCAACGCGACGGTCGAGGCGGGCTTCCACCGCCTGTTCGCGCGCGGCCTCGCGCGCATCCACCCACAATCGATCCCGACCTCGATGATCTCCGCGCCGGCGAGCCAGATCGCGATGCTGTTCGGCGTCCATGGCCCGGCCTTCGTGGTGGCGAGCGCATGCGCGTCCTCGGCGCACGCGATCGGCGAGGCGGCGCACATGATCCGCGGCGGTCGTGCCGATGTCGCGATCGCGGAGCGCCGCTTCGACAGGAGCGTCGTTCCGGTCTACCATGAAGACGGTCGCCTTGCGCTCGACCGTGAGGAATTTCCGCGTCCGCA
>CAXTNX010000008.1:54437-70137 GCA_964245815.1 uncultured Sphingomonadaceae bacterium
AGGCAGGCGTACTGCGGCGCTGGGACGGGTTCGTCGCGATCGCGGGGGGCGCGGAAGCGTGCCTCACGCTCGGTTCATGGGTGGCGTGGCAATCGCTGGGCGTGATGGCATCCGATACCTGCCGCCCCTTCTCGATCGATCGCCAGGGGCTCGTGCTCGGCGAAGGCGCCGCCCTGCTGGTGCTCGAGGACTGGGATCGCGCGACCGCGCGCGGCGCCACGATCCATGGCGAACTGCTCGGCTATGGCGCGTGCTCGGACGCGGCGCACATCACCGCGCCCGACCAGGCCGGGGTCGAGCGCGCGATCCGGCTCGCGCACGCCGACGCCGGGGTGGCGCTCGGCCACCCCGTGCTCATCTCCAGCCACGGCACCGGCACCGCGCTCAACGACCGGACCGAGGCGGCGGCGCTGCGGGCGGTCTATGGCGACGCGCTGGCCGACGATCTCGTCATCGCCACCAAGTCCGCGCACGGCCATCTCATCGGCGGCTCGGGCGCGCTGGAGTTCGTGCTCGGGATGATGGCGCTCAAGGACCGCGTCGCGCCGCCGATCCTCAACCATCGCGGCGCCGACCCCGCCTGCGATCTGCCGCTGGCGCTCGAAGCGACCGCGATCGACCATGACATCCTCGTCTCGAACAGCTTCGCGTTCGGTGGCCTCAACGCGGTGCTGATCGGCCGCCGGGCATGACCGCGGTCGCGCACATCAACCGGATCGGCACCGCGGTGCCGCCGCACGACGTCCATGACGCGTTCGTCCGCTACGTCTCGGGGCAGCTGGACGGCCACAAGATTCGCCCGCTGTTCGAGCGCATGGTCGCGCGCGCCGGGATCGCGCGGCGGTTCTCCTATGTCGAGCCGGTGGCACTGCCCGACGGCCGCATCGCCGACACCGGCGGCTTCTACGACGGCGAGACCTGGCCGACCACCGCACAGCGCATGCAGCGCTACGAGCGGTGGGCGCCGCGGCTCGCCATGGCGGCGATCGATGCGCTCGACATCGCGGCGGAGCGCACGCGCATCACCCATCTCATCGTCGCCTCGTGCACCGGGTTCGTGGCGCCGGGTCTCGACCAGTTGATCGTCGGCGAGGCCGGGCTCGATCCCGGCGTCGAACGCACGCTCGTCGGCTTCATGGGGTGCTATGCCGCGGTCAACGCGTTGAGGCTCGCGCATCATATCGTCCGCTCGACGCCCGAGGCGCGGGTGCTGGTCGTCAATCTCGAGCTCTGCACGCTGCATTTCCAGCGGACCGACGATCTCGAATCCCTGCTCTCGATGCTGCTGTTCGGCGACGGCTGCGCGGCCGCGCTGGTGACCGCCGATCACCGGGGCATCGCGCTGCGCGATTTCCGCGCGACGACGCTGGTCGACAGTGCCGCGGCGATCACCTGGCGGATCGGCGACCAGGGCTTCGACATGGTGCTGAGCGGCGAAGTGCCGCTGCGCATCGGCCAGGCGATGCAGGACGAGCTGAGACTCCTCGACGAGCGCGGCCTGCTGCGCGGCGTCGCGCCCGACGCCTACCGGCTCTGGGCGGTGCATGCCGGCGGGCGCTCGATCCTCGACGCGGTCGAGCGCGGGCTCGGCCTGTCCGCCGACGCGCTCGCCGTCTCGCGCGCGGTGCTGCGCGACAACGGCAACATGTCGTCGGCGACGCTGATGTTCGTGCTCGCGCGCATGCTGGCCGATCCGGCGATCACGTCGCAACCCGGTTTCGGCGTCGCCTTCGGACCGGGGCTGGCGGCGGAGAGCTTCCGCTTCGATCTGCTCGGACGAGGATGATGCGCCGCTTCGCCGAGCGATCCGCCGAAGCCGAGCTGATGGACGGCGACGATGTCCCGGCGGACGTGTTCGCCGCCTGCGTGGTCGATCTCGCCAGGGTCAACACGCTGACGCTCGCACGCCCGCCGACGCTCGCGTTCCTCGATCGGGCGCTGCGCGGCCGCGATCCGTCGGTGCCGGTGACGATCCTCGACGTCGGCTTCGGCGCGGGCGACATGCTGCGCGCCATCCATCGCTGGGCCGGGCGGCGCGGCCGTGCGGTCCGGCTGGTCGGCATCGACCTCAATCCGCGGAGCGCGCCGATCGCCGGGACGCTCACGCCGCCCACATGGGCGATCGATTACCGGACCGGCGATCTGTTCGACATGGCCGAGACGGAGCCGATCGACATCGTGCTGAGCTCGCTGGTCACGCACCACATGCCCGACGCCGAGATCGTGCGCTTCCTCCGTTGGATGACGCGGCAGGCGCGGATCGGCTGGTTCGTCAACGACCTGCACCGCCACTGGCTGCCGTTCCACGGCTTCAGGGCGATCGTCACGCTGACCCCCTGGCACCCGTTCGTCCGGCACGACGGCCCGGTCTCGATCGCGCGCAGTTTCCGGCGCGACGACTGGCGCCGGCTGATCGGGCGCGCCGGGCTGACGGATGAAGACATCGCCATCCGCTGGCGTTTCCCATTCCGCTATTGCCTCGGCTGGACGCGATGAGCGACGTCGTCATCGTCGGCGGCGGGCTGGCCGGCGGCGCGCTCGCGGTCGGGCTGGCACGACGGGGCGTCCGCGCGCACCTGATCGAACGCGAGACCGAGCCCAGGCACAAGGTTTGCGGCGAGTTCATGTCGGCGGGCACGCAGCGGCGGCTGGCGGCGCTCGGCCTCGATCTCGCGGGGCTCGGCGGCGCGCCGATCGATACCGTCCGGCTGACGGCGGGGCGGCGGACGGTCGAGACGCGGCTGCCGTTCGTCGGCATGGGGCTGACCCGTTTCCGGGTCGACGAGGCGCTGCTCGACGAGGCGCGGCGGAGCGGCGCGCATGTCGATCGCGGCGTGGTCGTGCGCGGCATCGACCGGCAGACGGTCAGGAGCGGCGCGGGCGACATCGTGGCCGGGCGGCTGGCGCTCGCCAACGGCAAGCACGAGGTCCGCGGCGCACGGCGCGACGTCGCCGCCGATCCCGATGCGTTCATCGCCTTCAAGACCTACTGGACGCTGTCCGTGACGAGCCGGCGCGCGCTTGCCGGCACGATCGAGCTGCTGCTGTTCGAGGATGGCTATGCCGGCATCCAGATGGTCGAGAACGCGGTCGCCAATCTCTGCCTGCTGGTCCGCCGCGACGCCTTCCTGCGGCGTGGCGGCGACTGGCCGGGCCTGTTCGCCTGGCTGATGCGCCTCCCGTCGTTCCGCGCCCGCTTCGGCGATGCGCAACCGATCCTCGACAAACCGCTGACGATTACCGGCATCCCCTATGGCTATGTGTACGACGGTACGGACGCGGCCTATCGATTGGGCGACCAGGCCGCGGTGATCCCGTCCTTTTGCGGCGACGGCATGGGGATCGCGCTGCACAGCGCGGCGCTCGCCACCGAATGCCTCGCGCAAGGCGCGGGTCCGGACCGTTACCACGACCGATTGCGCGCGGACGTCGCGCCGACGGTGCGCCGTGCCAAGGCGTTCCAGCGGATCGGGGGGGCACCATGGCGGCAGGCGGCGATCGTCGGGGCGCTGCGGATATGGCCTGGAGGACTCGCGAAGCTCGCGCAGGCGACGCGGATCGTCGGGGGCTGAGTCTTTTCGTCATCCCCGCGACGGCGCGGATCCCGCTTCTTCTTGCGGCGGCGACGGCAACGCGATCGCCGCCTTCGCGCGGATGACGGCGGAGGTTACCAGTCGCAATCCGATGCCGAGCGGCGTCTCGGCCGCCGTCACCACCCAACCCCGCGCCGCCGCCACCGCCGCGATCTCGGCGGTTGCGGCCGGATCGTCCGCGACCGCCATCACCGGGACATCCCCCTCGCGCAGCGCGCGGCCGACGCGCAACGCCGGCCATGGGCAGCGAAGCCCGCGCAGGTCGAGCAGCCGCTCCTCGCTCAATCCGCGCTCCGGTACGGATTCTTGGCGGCGCGCAGCGTCAGGCGCACCGGCACCGCGCCGAAGCCGAGCTCGCGGCGGATGCCGTTGACCAGGTAGCGCTGGTAGCTCATCGGAAGCTGGTCGACGCGCGTGCCGAACACGACGAAGCCCGGCGGGCGCGTCTTGGCCTGGGTGATGAAGCGCAGCTTGATACGCTTGCCGCCGGGGGCGGGCGGCGGATTCTTCTCGACCGCGGCCTCGAACCAGCGGTTGAGCTGGCCCGTCGTGACCCGCATCGACCAGGCGGCGCGGGTCGCGAACGCGGCCGTCATCAACTGGTCGAGTCCACGACCGGTCTCGGCCGAGACGGTGAGCAGCGGTACGCCCTTGACCTGCGCCAGCCCCTCGTCGAGCGCGGTCTTGACGCCGTTGAACAGCGCCGACTGGCCTTCCGCGACATCCCACTTGTTGAGCGCGATGACGAGCGCGCGGCCCTCCTCCAGCACCTTGTCGGCGATGCGCAGGTCCTGCGCCTCCAGCCCGCGCGTCGCGTCGAGCAGCAGCACCACGACCTCCGCGAAATCGACCGCATGCATCGCGTCGGCGGCGGACAGCTTCTCGAGCTTGTCCTCGATCTTGGCCTTCTTGCGCAGCCCCGCGGTATCGATCAGCCGGACGCGGCGGACCGGACCCTCGGGATCGGGCCACAGCCAGTCGATCGCGATCGAATCGCGGGTGATGCCCGCCTCCGGCCCGGTGATCATCCGGTCCTCGCCGAGCAGCCTGTTGACGAGCGTCGACTTGCCGGCGTTGGGGCGGCCGACGATCGCCAGCTTGAGCGGCGCGTCCGGGCTGTCCCCGTCCGCGTCCGGCTCGTCCTCCTCGCCATCTTTCTCGATATGCGGGAGCAGCGCCTCGAACAGGTCGCCCATCCCCTCGCCATGCTCGGCCGAGAACGCGATCGGATCGCCGAGCCCCAGATTGTAGCTTTCCATCACGCCGGCTTCGGCGGCGCGCCCTTCCGCCTTGTTGCAGACCAGGATGATCGGCGTGTCGCTGCCGCGCAGCCACTGCGCCACGGTCTCGTCGAGCGGGGTGACGCCGGCGCGGGCGTCGATCATGAACAGCGCGGCATCGGCCTGCGCGACCGCGGCCTCGGTCTGCGCGCGCATCCGGCCGGGCAGCGTCTGCGGATCATCGTTCTCGAACCCCGCGGTGTCGACGATGCGGAACGGCACCCCGAGCAGATCGGCATCGCCCTCGCGGCGATCGCGGGTGACGCCGGGGCGATCGTCGACGAGCGCGAGGCGCTTGCCGACCAGGCGGTTGAACAGCGTCGACTTGCCGACGTTCGGACGGCCGACGATCGCGACGATGGGGAGACGGGACATCGGCGGCGATTAGCCGATCGCGCGGGCAAACGCGAGCGCGGGCCGCCGCCGGGCAACGAGACCCTGGCGCCATCTGGTCATCCGTTTGGAAGATCGGGTGCTACCGCCACGCCGACAGCGTTCCGTCGCTCGCCAGCAGGTAGAGGGTGCCGCCGGCGACCACCGGCGGAAGGGTGATCGGCGCCTTGGCGGCCTTTTCCTCGGTCGCCTGCTCCTTGCCGGTGGCGGGATCGACATAGATCAGCTCGCCCAGCGAATTGGCGAGCACCAGCCGGCCGCCGGCGAGCACCGGACCGCTCCAGAACACCCCCCCGGTCTTCTTCTTCTCGTTACGCCAGCGGGTCAGCTGCGTCGCCCAGCGGATCTTGCCCGAGGTGCGCTGGATGCAGAACAGCTGCGCCTGGTCGGACACCACGAACAGCCAGTCGCCACCCAGCGCCGGCGTCGAGATGCCGCCGATGTTGAGCTCCCACAGACGCTGGCCGGTGACGAGATCGAGCGCGATAGCGCGCCCGCCCGCGCCGACCGCATAGACCCGCGTATCGTCGATCACCGGCGAGGCGTCGACATCCGACACGTCGCCGACCGTGGTCGAGACGCTGGTCCGGGTCAGCGCGTCCTGCCAGACGACGCGGCCATTCTCGTAGCGGTACGCATTGAGATCGCCCGACGAGAAGCCCGCGATCACCGTGCCGCGCGCCGCCGCCGGCGCGCCCGCGCCGAACACCCCCGCGCTCTGCAACGGACCGGACGCGGTCCATTGCGTCGCGCCGTCGGCGGCGTTCAGCGAGAACAGCTGATTGTCCTGCGTCATCACATAGACCGAACCGTTGGCGAGCGTCGGGGCGCCGCGCAGCGGGCCGCCCGGCGTCACCCGCCAGCCGATCTTGCCGGTCGCGGGATCGAGCTGCGCGACCTCGCCGAGCCCGTTCGACGCGTAGAGCCTGCCGTCGTCGAAGCTGACGCCGCCCCCGAACAGCGATCGCTTGAAGCTCTTGTGCGCCTTGCCGAGGATCATGCCCGGGACGCCGCCGCGCTTGATGCCCGGGCCGACGCGACCGAGCAGCTGGGTCTCCCACACCTTCCCGCCGCTCTGCGCATCGAAGGCGTGGACGATCGCGGCGGTGTCCATCGCATAGACGCGGCCGCCCGCGATCACCGGTGGGGCGGCGAGCCGCGCGCCCGCCTTGACGCCCGCGATCCGCGCGGTCCACACGCGCCGCGGCTGGGCGCCGAGCGCGACGTCGCCGATCAGCTTCTGCGGATTGCCGCCGGGCTGCGGCCAGTCGGCGTTGGCCTCGGGCGGCGGCACGACGACCGCCAGCGCGGCGATCGCCGGATCGGTCGATACGCTCGCCTCGACCGAAAGCACCGGGATACGCGCGCCGAGCACCGCGGTCTTGGGCTTGTCGTCGCCGCCCTTGAACACGCCGCAGCCGGCGAGCAGCGCCAGCGCGGCGATCGCCGCAGCCCGCTTCGCGATCCTCGTCATCCCCACCTCCGGTTCCCGCATCCTGTCGTCTTCGCCGTGCTCGCGTCCGCCGTGCTCACGATTGCGCATCCGTCACGGTCACGTCCTCGCCGAGATCGGCGGCGAGCTGGGCGGCGCGCTCGCGCAGGCTGCGCGGCACCGTCGCGTCCCGGGCCACCGTCGCGAGCGTCGCCGCCGCCGCCTTGCCCTGCCCCTGGCGGAGCTGCGCCAGCGCGATCAGCTCGCCCGCGCTCCCCGTCCACGGCCGGCCGGCGCCGGTCAGCGGCGTCATCCGGCGGATCACCTCCTGCGACGACAGCGTGTCGAAGGCCAGCGACGTGCCGCGCATCAGCGCGAGGTCGCGCAGCGGCTGCGGCACCCCCTCGTCATTGGCGACCGCCATGAAGCGGTTGGCGGCATCCGGCTGATTGCCGTCGCGGATCGCCATGTCGGCGAGCAGGATGCGCGCGACCGGCGCATAGCCCCTCGCGTCGGCCGCGACGAGCGTGTCGAGCGTCGTGCGCGCCTGCGCCGCGTTGCCCGCGGTCAGCGACGCCATCACCGCGGTGATCTGCTCGCCGCGCTCGCCCGCCACCGTGTCGCGATGATGCTGCCACGCCAGATAGCCGCCGAACGCGATCAGCAGGACGACCGCCGCCACCACGGCGATCACGCCGTAGCGCCGCGCGAGCCCGGCCATCCGGTCGCGGCGAACCTCGTCGTCGACGTCGCGCAGGAAGGCCTGGTCGGTCTGGGGCGTGCGGGCCAATCATCGTCTCCGGCGCGAGAAGCGGCGCTAGGGTCTGCCCCTTAGCGGGACGGACGCGTCCGCACAAACGGATGTGGCGGCATCGGCTATGCCCTGGGCGCGTAGGTCTGCGCGCCGCCGGGGAAGCTGCGCGCGCGGACCTCGCCGGCATAGGCCTCGGCCGCCGCCGTGATGCGCGTGGCGAGCTCGTCGTAACGCTTGACGAAGCGCGCGGTGCGCTCGAACATCCCCAGCATGTCGTCGATGACGAGCACCTGCCCGTCGCACTGCGCCGACGCGCCGATGCCGATCACCGGACAGCCGACCTGCGCGGTGATCGTCACCGCGATCGGCTCGACCACGCCTTCGACGACCAGCGCGAAGGCGCCGGCATCGTCGATCGCGCGCGCGTCCGCCTGGATCTTCGCCTCCTCCGCCGTGCTGCGGCCGCGCGCGGCATAGCCGCCCAGCGCGTTGACCGCCTGCGGGGTGAGCCCGACATGGCCGACCACGGGGATGCCGCGCGCGGCCAGGAACGCGACGGTCGGCGCCATCGCCTCCCCGCCCTCGAGCTTGACCGCCGCCGCACCGGTCTCCTTGAGGATGCGCGCGGCGGATGCGAAGGCCTGACCTGGCGAGGCCTCGTAGCTGCCGAACGGCATGTCGATGACGACGACGCTATGCCACGATCCGCGCACCACCGCGGCGCCGTGCGCGCACATCATGTCGAGGCTGACCGGGATGGTCGAAGGCAGCCCGTAGATCACCTGCCCCAGGCTGTCGCGACCAGCAGCATGTCGCAATGCGGATCGAGCAGCTGCGCCATCCGCGCGGTGTAGGCGGTGAGCATCACCACCGGCTCGGCGAGCGGTGTTCCACGCGTCTTGCGATCGCGGATCGCGGGCACGGTGAGCCGCCTGACCGGCGCGGACACCGGCGTCGCGCGGCTCGTCGACGTGTCGAGCGTGAAGGTGGTGGACATGGGGTGCAGCGTCTAGCGGCGGCGGCGGGCGCGGGCAAATGGCGCGCGCCGCCGCGACGAAGTTGACGAAGTTGACACGGTCGGGGCCGCGTCACGCATCGCGTCCACCGGACGGACCGTCACGCCGCGTCTCGGGTTCGACGCCCGGCCGTCGCCGGAAGGCGCGCGGAGGCCATAGAGACCGCGCTGCGCGTCGCGCGAACGCGGCCGGAACGGATCGCGAGGGCGCCTGGAATGCGCAGATCGGCGGTGTTGGAAAAGAATAGATCGCGGCGCGCCGGACACCGTCTCGCGGGGGCAATTCCAACGTCGGAACACATTCGGTCGAACGATGGGGCCATGTCCGGTCTCCGCTGCCGGTCGGGTGGACCTCCCGGCTATCCCGCCAATTCCAACATGGGAAGAGGCGACGTTCGGCACGCCGCCGTCGCACCGCGACGTCTCGGTTGTCACCGCGGGTACCGGGATCGGGAAGCTAAGGCGGGATGAGGTTACCCTGATCCGTTCGTGTCGAGCGAAGTCGAGACACCCGCGCCCGTGTCGTGCCGGTCCCTCGACTTCGCTCGGGACGAACGGATGTGGGCGGCTCAGCCTGATTGTGCCTGATCCCTGGAGCGCGATGACGTCGGATAGAACCGCCCCGAACTCCGTTCGTGCCGAGCCTGTCGAAGCACCGTCCTTCTTGCCGCGGGCCGGCCGTTCGCGGGCGGGAAGAGCGGTGCTTCGACAAGCTCAGCACGAACGGGCCAGGGTAAACTCATCCGGCTCTAAGGCAGCTAACGCCCCATAAGCGGACGAAGGCTCAGTCGGTCAGGTGGCCGTATCCGAGCGGATACCAGATGCCTCGGCGAAGCATGTTGCCCATGTTGGGAATGACATGCCCCTGATCCAACGAGGCGGCATCCACTACCGGTTCGACCGCTATGATGCCCCAATCGCTGGAGATCACGCGGCGCAGCAAAGTTTCGGCGTCCTCCTCCGACCGGGCGGTGATGCCGACAGCCGAGTTCGTCGGCCCAGCACTCCAGCACGGCGCGCACACCGGCGACACGACACCGGTTTCCACCTGTGACGCTTGCACCACAAGCCGACCGCGCTCATGGGTGCTGCGATGCTCCGCATCGCTCCCGATCGACGTACCATGATGTTGGCGGGTGGCGTCACGCTTGTCGGCGCGGCGACCGGCGGCAAGCTCACCGGCGTCTTCGGGTCGCGCTCCGCGTCTCCCATCCGGACGCGCGACGATCCCGCGATCCGGGATGGTCTGCGACGCGGATTGCAGGGCGCGCTCTCCCATTTCTTCGACCGTGGCGCCGTGCCGAACCACATTCGCCCGACTTCCGGCGGCGGACCCCGCAACGGCCGGGTCGACCCCGGCGTCCGACATCCCTCGTTCTGGCAGATGGCATGTCTCGAGAACGTGCTGTTCCACGAAGCCCGACTGGACCTCTGCGGGCTGGGCCGAACCATGCCATCGTATCTCGACGCCAACTATCGTCACCAGATCGCCCGCCCCGACCTGACCCCGATGATGCTTGCCGGCAACGACACGAGCGGCGCGACGATCTATACCTTTGACGATGCCTGCCTGCAGGCGATGTTCTTCATGCACGCGCATCAGTCGTTGAGCGATGCCGCTGCCGGGACCGCCGCGCTCGGCAACATGGTCGATACGATCTGCAACGCCTGCACCAACTTCCTCGACCCGGACGGCACCAGCAACCCGCCGGTCGCCTACGCCGCCGCCGCGCCCAACATGGCCAATCTCGATTACGGCCTCGGCACGGCGGCCGCTCGCGGACCGACGGCGGCCATCCGCTATGTCGGCCGGCCGTTCCGGGCGGGTCGCTATGGTTCCACCTACACGATCGCCGCGCACCCGAACTATCGCCAGATCGGCAAGACCGGCGCCTCGGTCGAGGCGGTCATGGCATTGTGTGCGCTCTATGCGCACCGGCATCTCGAACTGGACTTCATGCGCGCCTACGCGACGTCGATCTTCGACCTCATCCACGATCGTTATCTGACCCCCGATCCGGCCGGACCGACCCGCGAGCGCGCGAACGTCCCGTCGGACCCGCGCCTCCGCAAGGCGCAATATCTCGTCGAGGCCGATCTGCGGCTCGACCATGCCGAACCCAATCCGCAGGACCGCGACGCGGCCTTCCTGCAGCCCCTGCACGGCTTCTTCGGCAAGCCGATCCTGGCGGTCGACAGCACCTATCTGCTTGCCGCGACGGCGTATTGCGTGCTCGGTGCGCAGCTGTACGCGCTCACCCACGATGACTCGTATCGGATCAAGGCCGTACGGACCGCCAACGCGCTGGTCTCGACGCAGGCCTATGGACGCATGGTCAATGGCAAGCTGCTCCTCGCCAACACGCGCGATCCACACAGCGACGGCCTGATGATGGTACCTTTCGCGATGGAGGTCCTGCCGCTCGCCGGGATCAGCGGGGAGCTCAGGCAGGCGTTCGTCGACACCGGAAGGTTCATCGCCCGGACCTGCGTCGCCGCGGACGGCTACACCTCGGGCGACTGGACCGGTCCGGAGACGTCCGTGTTCGGCACGACCAACTGGCAGTCGCTTTACGACGCCAACACCAGCGGCCAGGCCGGCCGCCAGCAGATCATGGTGACGGGCAACACGCTTGCGATGCTGCAGGCGTCTGCACTGATCGCGCGGACGACGGAGAGCTGAGCGATGCCCGAGCAACTCACGCCGTCCGGATCGATGATCGCATCGCGGCTGCTGGAGGTGTTCCAAGGCGGGACGCCGGCTGCGGATTCCGTCACGACGACATTAGTCGAAACGGGGCTGCTGACCAGCGAGCATATCGTTACGGAGGCGGGCAAGACGGCGCTGGAGCGGGTCTTTCCATGGCTGATCTGACGCGCTGCCGCCTGCCTACCCGAACACCTCCGCATAACGCTCCGCCTTGAACCCGACGATCCGCGCCGCGCCCGTGTCGAGCACCGGCCGCCGGATCATCGACGGCTGGGCGAGCATCAGAGAGATCGCGCGGTCGCGGTTCAGGTCGGTGCGTTCGGCTTGCGACAGCCTGCGGAAGGTCGTGCCCGCGCGGTTGAGCAGCGCCTCCCAGCCGAGCTCGTCGGCCCAGCCCTCCAGCACGGCGCGGTCGATGCCGGCGGTCCTGTAGTCGTGGAAGGTGTAGGCGACGCCGTGCGCGTCGAGCCAGGCGCGTGCCGTCCTGGTCGTGTCGCAGGTGCGGATGCCGTAGAGGGTGGTCATACCTTCACCCCGCGGCGGCTCGCGCCGCCGAGTGAAGCGGGCGGACATCCGCCGGACGTCCGCTTTATCCGCTTCATTCCCACTCGATTGTTTCACCCTATCTTATCTAATTGATATGATTGGTGAAAATATATTTTCATCAGAAAAATACCGTCGCGGAAACGGGCATAAAGTTACGCTTTTGATTCTACTTGATTTATGGAGCCCGGTGCGTCGAATGCACTTTTCGAGATGTATCGTCTTCTATCGCCCGGATTCTGATACTCTGCAACACGACTCATCTTCATCAGCAACACCTACAGAATACCGTCAGGCGGAGAAAATGGCAATCTGCCTGCACTGAGGCACCGCCACCAAAAAGGGCGCGGATCGCTTTGCCGACCTTGCCGGAGCAAGGCGCGTCATGCTCGTTCCTGACCCCACGGTCCACCAGCTGGCCATCGCTGATCGCGCACAAAATCACTCGTGGCCGGCAGCAGGAAGACCCGGAGGCCATCAATCAGCTCGTCGAATGCGTCAGGTGCGAAGGCAAGCCGTTCCCGCCGCAAGAGGGCGCGCCACTGACCAGCTTTTTCGCGCGCAAACGTGTCCGAGAGGCCAGTCGGCACTTCCAGCGGCAGATTGGTCCGCCGGCGCTCGAATGTCCGTCGGATGGCCTCGGCCAGAGCGGCACCTTCGAAGGCGAAGGTGCGCGAGATCAGCCAGAGATCGTAGAAGTCCTTCATTCTGGTGTTGGCCAGGCCGAGGCTCACCAGCGCCTCGAACTTCTCTGCAACGACCGTTTCAACGGGATAGGCACGGAGGCGCGGTGCTGGCCCGTCCAGCATGGTCGGGTATTCGAGCTCGATCGCGCCCGGCGTGATCGCGTCGCCGAAGCCGATGTCGATCTGGATGGGCACGCGCGCGCCACCAATCGTGGCGCCGGTTCGAACGCGAACGCCGCCATAGTCCGCGCCTTCCCGGATCGCGGCTGCCTTCAGCCCGTCAACATCGAAGGTCACGCCATCGTCGCTTGTCTCGATAGCGCAAATGCCACGGAATGTGTCGGCGATACGTTCGACCTCATCATCGCCGAAGCCAAGCAAATCGAGGTCACCTGTGGGCCGGAACGGGTCGTCAAGCCAAGCCGCGAACAGCATCGCACCCTTGAGGACGAAGCGATCGCGCTCGGCCGACACGCTCAGTCGATAGAGGAGCCGCTCAAGCGCATAGCGTGTGAGCAGGTTCTGAAAGTCCGCCCCCTCCAGGCGACTGCGATCGAGCAGCCGCGCACGAATCGACGCCCCGATGTTGCGCAGCTCACGTGCCATCGGCGACCATCGCTTCGACATACGGGCGCATCACATTCCAGACGCGCGCGTGATTGGCATAGGTCGTAAGCTGATCGAGCGTAAAGGCGCGACGCTGCAGGCCCTCGCGCAGGCCTTCGAGCGCGAGGTCAAGGCCGAGTTTGTTGCGATAGCGGAAACAGTCGACCACGGACTTTGCGGCGTCGAAGACGGAGATCACGGCACCCTCGATCTTGTGATGCTCGACGCCTTCGCCGAGCAGCGGACCACTGAAACGGACAAAACGCATGGGAGGATAGGTAGCCGTGGGCTTCCAGCCGGCTCGATCGATCGCCATCCAAACCGCAGATGGCCGCTGCAGCGTGAGGTCGTGGAATTGCAGTGCGGAGCCCAGGCAGATCACGGCTTTCGGCGCGAGCGTGGCGGCCTCGGCGAGCATATGCCGGGCATCGATCGGTGCGTTGGCACTCTGATAGAGGCCCCTAGCCTGCCGGATTACCACGCCTTCGCGGACCAGCCGCGAGACGGTTTCTGGCCGGATGCCTTCCGCAACGAGGTCACGCAGCCGCACGATCCCGCCCGCCTTCAAGCGGTCAATTGCGCGCGCGCGCTGGGTTGCAGCCGATGCGCCGGCCATGTGACAAAACCTCCAATCATTCGAACAAGTGCTGAGGTTTTATCACACTATCTGCGGCTCGAAACAACTCAAGCGGACCGGTCATTAGCTGGGCATCCTGCGATGGCCCCGCTTCCTGGCGGGTCGCGCGATCAGCCATGGTCGAACTTGCCACTGCGCTCCGCTGGCTGATCATGATCACGACATTTCGAACGGCGAGCGACTGATGCGTCATTCGCCTTTCTCGCCGCGTTGATGGAGCGGACGCTCGATGTGGCGTTCGTCATGGATTCTCCGAAGCCGCCAGGCTGCGAGGTCGAGGGGCTCTGGTCGGAACCGATCCTCGCCGCTCTTCCGGCGGACGATCCCCGCTGTGCGCGGGGCGTTCTGGATATCCAGGACATGGCGGCCGACCTCTTCATCGTCTCTCAGTCGGCGCCGGGACCTCATGTGCACGATTTCATCGTCCAGCGGCTCGCGAGCCTCGGCTTCACGCCGCGCATCAATCAGCATCGCGTCGGTCGCGAGGGCCTGATGGCCATGGTCGGGCTCGGCTTTGGGCTGAGCGTCATCTGCGGTTCGGAGGCGAGCGTGATCTACCCCGGCGTGACCTTCGTCCCACTGGCTGGCGAAGTGCAGCCGTTCAGCGCGATCTGGTCCCCGGACAATGACAATCCGGCCCTCAGGCGCTTTCTGAGCGCGGCGAGGGTTCAGTCTCGGAAGGCGTCTGCCGGCGACGGCGAGCCGCTGCGAAAGCCCGATCCGTCGACATGAACCGCTCCAGCATCGGCGCGATGAGCTTGACCGGCTCCACGGCCGCGCCGGTCTCACGCGCCAGGGCCTCGGCATAAGCGACGAGGTCGCGATGCACGGCGGGCGGCAGGTCGTGGGTGACCCGCACCGGCTTTGCACATCCACGTGGCGCGCGATGAGCACTGGCCCCTACGACCACGGGTCGTACTCTTGAAGCACGGTAGCAGGATCGCCGTCGAACTCGGCGCTTGGCACGACCCCGTAGCCAGGACCGGCCTTGAAGAGGGTGATGCAGACCATGAGCGTGCGGGCGAGGCTCCAGGCGTTCTTCTGGGCGAGGGAAAGCGACATCGGACCGGCTCCTGTGCGGGAGCGGGAAGCCGCGACGATACCGAGCGGCTCGCGCTGATCGTGCCCGGTCAGGATGCGCCGGTGGCGCCGACTCACTGGTCCTACGGCCAGCTCTGCAGCCTGGTCGGCGCACCCGCCAGTTACATGCGCCAGTTGCCCGCTCCGCTGGCCGGCATCAACCTCCAGCACGGGCTGATGTCGCACCGCGCCGAGCTGGTGAAGACGCTCGAAGCCGACGACGGCCGGATCGAGCTGCGAGCCGTCACCGGCCCTGGGCGGCCTGCGTTCCCATTGATCCGCCCCGAACTACGCCAAACGCTGTCGAGATTGGAACCGAGAAGACCCGGATCATCGCAGCGACTTTGTGGCAGAGGGGTCAGTCTAGTCGATCGGCCATCGCTCTGCCCCTCAAGGCGGACTAAGGCACAACGAGCGACGAGAACAATCCGCCGATTGTACGCCAAAACCGCCGCGAGCCCTACGCCAGCACGTTGGCTCTTTTCTTCTCAGGCCTATCGGCTCCAATCGGGACCAGACGCCAATCTCGTTGGAGTAGAGCTATGTCGATGGAATCTGAGACTCTCAAAAAGCGGATGATTCGCCGCCATGAACTCCGGCAGATCGTGCCGCTGGCCGACACCACCATCTATGAGATGGAACAGCGCGGCGAGTTCCCCCGCCGCTTCGCGCTGACGCCGCGCTGCGTTGTGTGGGACCTGGCCGAGGTCGAGGCCTGGCTGACAGAGCGTCTGGCCACGGCCCGCCACTCGACTATCGGCCGGGCGCCGCATCCCGACGTGCGCAAGCGTAAGGCGCGGCCGGTCAGAGCGCGGGGTCAAGCGCGAGCATAGGCATCGAGGGCGCCACCAGGACGGCGATCCGCTTCTGTCCAGCGACCCAGGCATCCACCATGTCGGACCACTCCTGCATCATGTGCGTAAGCGTCCGGTCTGCCCCGCCTTGTGGGGGATGTGAGCCGCAGGCCACAG
>CAXTNX010000009.1:0-38001 GCA_964245815.1 uncultured Sphingomonadaceae bacterium
TGACCAAGCGGCTGCAACGCATGGTCGCGCAGACCCGCGCGATGACGATCGTCACCACCAACACGGAAGCCGAGGCGCTGCTGCTCGAGGCGCAGCTCATCAAGCGCTTCCGGCCGCCGTACAACGTGCTGCTGCGCGACGACAAGTCGTTCCCCTTCATCCTGCTGCGCGAGGATCATGCGTTCCCGCGCGCGCAGCTCCATCGCGGCGCTCGGCGTGCCAAGGGCCAGTATTACGGGCCGTTCGCGGGCGCGGGCGCGGTCCGCAAGACGCTGACCGCGCTCCAGAAGCTGTTCCTGCTGCGCAGCTGCACCGACAGCTTCTTCGCCAATCGCAGCCGGCCCTGCCTGCTCCACCAGATCAAGCGCTGCTCGGCGCCGTGCGTCGACCGCATCGACCGCGCCGCCTATGCCGAGCTGGTCGACGACGCCAAGGCGTTCCTCGCGGGCAAGTCGACCCAGGTCCAGCAGAAGCTCGGCAACCAGATGGCGGCGGCGGCCGAGGCGATGGACTTCGAGCTTGCCGCGGTACTGCGCGACCGGCTCCGCGCGCTCACCTATATCCAGGGCGCGCAGGCGATCAACGCGGAGGGCGTGTCCGATGCGGACGTCTGGGCGCTCGCCTGCCGCAGCGGCGTCACCTGCCTCCAGGCCTTCTTCATCCGCGGCGGCCAGAACTGGGGCCATCGCAGCTTCTTCCCCGCGCACACCGCCGAGGTCGAGCCCACCGAGGTGCTGCAGAGCTTCCTCGCGCAATTCTACGAGGAGGTGCCGCCGGCGCGCGTCGTGCTGATCGACCGCGATCTTGAGGAGGCCGACCTGCTCGCCGAGGCGCTGGCCGAGCGTGCCGGGCGCAGGATCGATCTGCGCCGCCCGCAGCGCGGCGAGCAGCGCCGGTTGCTCGCGCAGGCGACCCGCAACGCCGAGGAGGCGCTCGACCGCCATCTCGCCGAGTCGACCACGCAGGGCCGGATCCTGCGCGAGATTGCCGAGCTGTTCGAGCTGCCCGAGCCGCCCGCACGCATCG
Source organism: uncultured Sphingomonadaceae bacterium (assembly GCA_964245815.1). Lineage (GTDB taxonomy): Bacteria > Pseudomonadota > Alphaproteobacteria > Sphingomonadales > Sphingomonadaceae > Solisphingomonas. The sequence goes on from CAXTNX010000009.1 coordinate 1,027, forward strand.
AGGTCTACGACAACAGCCACATCATGGGCACCAACATGGTCGGCGCGATGATCGTCGCGGGGCCGGAGGGCATGCGCAAGTCCGCCTATCGCAAATTCAACATCAAGCGCCCCGAGACCGCGCCCGGCGACGATTTCGCGATGATGCGCGAGGTGCTCGAACGCCGCTTCGCCCGGCTCGAGAAGGACGATCCCGATCGCCGCACCGACGCGTGGCCCGACCTGCTGCTGATCGACGGCGGCAAGGGGCAGGTCTCGGCGGTCTACCGCACGCTTCAGGAGGCAGGTGTCGAGGACGTGCCCGTCGTGGGCATCTCCAAGGGCCCGGATCGCAACGCCGGCCGGGAGCATTTCCACCTGCCCGACGGGCGCGAATCGATGCTGCCGCTCAACTCGCCGACCCTGTTCTATCTCCAGCGGCTGCGCGACGAGGCGCACCGCTTCGCGATCGGCGCGCATCGCACGCGGCGCGCCAGGTCGATGGCGGCCAATCCGCTCGACGACGTTCCCGGCATCGGACCGGCGCGGAAGAAGGCGCTGCTGATGCATTTCGGATCGGCCAGAGCGGTCCGCGGCGCCGGGCCGGAGGATCTCGAAAAGGCGCCGGGCATCTCCAGGGCGATGGCCCAGGGCATCCACGACCATTTCCATCCGCGCGGGTAGACATCACCCCTACCGCCGTTCGACCGCAACCTCCGAGCGGCTGACCTGGTTCTGACCAGCGAGCGGGGGCCTGGAGAGTTGCCGTTGGCTCCGGTATCGTCTCCCGAGAGGCGCGGCGCGTCGGCGTCGCCCTTTTCTACAGGCTGTGTTGGCGCGGGGCGGGGGCCTTGGCGACAGCGGAGCCATCTTCCTCGCCCGCGGGCACGATCGGGCCGACCTGGAAATTGTCGGCGTAGGCCTGCAGCTTGAGCGAGCGGTCGTGCGCCGCGACCACGCTCGCGGCGATGCCGTACTGCGCGGCGTACGCCGTCGCCGCCGCCAACGTCGGGAAGGTCAGGCGGACCTGCTCGCGCGTGTCGCCCGATCCCGCCCAGCCCATCAGCGGATCGGCGATCTTGGCCTCGGCGGGCTCGAACTCGAGCGTCCATTGACCGACCTGGCGGCGGCCCGACTGCATGCTGCTCTTGATCCGCTGATAGATGCGCGCGCCGGCCATGCGACCTGTCCCTCGATAGCGTGGCGGATGCGTTGCCGCAGCGGGAGCGGGCGCGTCAAGCGCGGGCTCGCGCCTTCTTGGTGCGCAGCGTCGGATCGGCGCGGCCCGGATCGTCCGGCCAGGGATGGCGCGGGTAGCGCCCGCGCATCTCGCGCGCCACGGCCGCCCAGCTCCCCGCCCAGAAACCCGGCAGGTCGCGGGTCGTCTGGATCGTCCGGCCGGCGGGCGAGGTCAGCGAGAGCACCAGCGGCACGCGTCCGGCCGCCACCGCCGGATGGACCGCCAGCCCGAACAGAGCCTGCGGACGCAGGTCGACGGTCGGCCCGGCCTCGGCGGTGTAGTCGATCGCGTGGCTGCTGCCGGCGGGCGTCTCGAACCGATCGGGCGCGAGGCGATCGACCGCACGGCCCCCGTCCCAGCCGAGCCGGGCGGACAGGGTGGCGGCGAGCGCGCCGCCATCGATCTGGTCGAGCCGCCGCCGCCCGTCGAGCAACGGCGGCAGCCAGTCGTCGAGCGCGGCGAGCAGCGCGTCGTCCGAGAGGTCCGCGATCGTCTCGTCGAAGCCGCGCGCGAAGGCGGCACGCTTGCGCAGCCCCACCGCGGTCTCGGGCCAGCCGAGCACGCCGACACCGGCCGCGCGTACGCCCTCGACCAGCGCCGCGGTGATCGCCGCCGCATCGGGCCGATCGTCGGGACCGCCCGAGAGCCGCAGGCTCCCGAGCCGGCGCTCGCGTGTCGCCAGCACGCCGCCGGTCGCCGCATCGAAACGCACCGCGCGCGTCTCGACGATCCGGTCGGCGAACAGCCGCTCGATCGTCGCACGGTCGATCGCGGCGGCGGACAGGATGCGCGCGCCCGCGGCGCGCCCCTGCGTCTCGGCGACCGCGAGCCAGTCGCCGCGCGCCAGCGGGGACAGCGGATCGAGGCGGAAGCCACGTCCGCCCGCCGACGCCCAGCTCCCCCCGCTCGCCTCGCGGCGCCGCGCGATGCGATCGGGATAGGCCAGCGCCACGCAGACCGCGACCGCCTCCTCGGCGGACAGCGGATCGCGGAACCTCGCCGGCACCAGCCGCGCCCAGCGCTGCGCGAGACCGCGCGCCGCGTCCGCCCGGCGCCCGCGCTCGCCCCGCCAGCGGGCGCGGCGTTGCGCGAGATCGCTCGAGTCGCCGCCCAGCCCGCGTTCGGACAGCAGCACCGCGACCTCGGCCGCGATGTCGCGCAGGCCGATCGCCGCGGCCGTGACCAGCATGTGCCCGAGCCGCGGCGCGACCGGCAGCGCCGCGATCGCACGGCCATGCGCGGTCAGCCGACCATCGCCTTCGAGCGCGCCGATCGCCGCCAGCCTGATGCGTGCCTCGGCGACGGCGGCGGCCGGCGGCGGATCGAGCCAGCGCAGCGCGGCGGGATCGACCACGCCCCACAGCGCGCAGTCGAGCAGCAGCGCGGAAAGATCGGCCTCGAGGATCTCGGGCGGATCATGGGCCGGCAGCCCGGCGGTCGCCGCGGCCTCCCACAATCGGTATGCCACGCCCGGCCCCTGTCGCGCGGCGCGGCCGGCGCGCTGGGTCGCCGCCGCGCGGCTCACCCGCTCGGTCGAGAGCCGCGTCACCCCGGCGGCGCGATCGTAGCGGGGGCGGCGCGCCAGCCCCGAATCGACGACCACCCGCACCCCGTCGAGCGTCAGGCTGGTCTCGGCGATGCTGGTCGCGAGCACCAGCTTGCGCACGCCCGGCGGCGCGGGACCGATCGCGGCGCGCTGCTCGCGCGCGTCGAGGCTGCCGTGGAGGCGATGCAGCACCACGCCCGCCGGCAGTGCGTCGAGCCGTTCGGCGGTGCGCTCGATCTCGGCGACCCCGGGCAGGAAGGCGAGAATGCCGCCGTCCGCCTCGGCCAGCGCGCGCCGGCAGGCGGCGGCGACGGCATCCTCGATCCGTTCGCCGGGGTCGCGGCCGATATGGCGCAGCGCGAGCGGCCAGGCGCGGCCCGCGCTCTCGACGATCGGTGTGCCCGCGCCGATCAGCGCGGCGAAACGCGCGCCGTCGAGCGTCGCCGACATCGCCACCAGCCTGAGATCGGGGCGCAGCGCCGCCTGCACGTCGAGCGCCAGCGCCAGCCCGAAATCGCTGTCGAGACCGCGCTCGTGGACTTCGTCGAACAGCACCGCGGAGATGCCCGCGAGTTCGGGATCGGCCTGGATGCGGTTGCGGAAGATGCCCTCGGTCAGCACCGTGACCCGCGTCGCCGCCGAGCGCCGGGTATCGAGCCTGGTCGCATAGCCGAAGCTGCGGCCGACCGGCTCGCCTGCGATCTCGGCCATCCTTTCGGCGGCCGCTCTCGCCGCGAGCCGGCGCGGCGAGAGCAGCAGCACCTCGCCGACGCACCACGCCTCGCCCAGCAGCGCGGGCGCGACCGCGGTCGTCTTGCCCGCCCCCGGCGGCGCGACCAGCACGGCTGCCGTACCCGCGCGCAGCGCGGCGAGCAGATCGGGCAGCACCGCATGGATGGGAAGCGTCACCCCGTCCGCTTAGCGCGTGCCCGCCGGCGACGGCAACGCCCGTGCCGGCTTCGGTCGCGGCGGCCCGGCCGGGCGCCCGCTGGGCGGTTGCTCCGCGGGGTGACGCGGTCCACATTGCCGCGGGGTCGCGTCCGGTGGGTCGGCGGCGGCGAAAGGGGGCGAGCCATGCGCAGCGCGCAGTATATCGTTGCGGGTCTCAGCGACGCCGACATGATCTGGCTCCTCTCGCAGGGGCAGTTGCGCGTCGTGCGGTCGCGCGAGCGGCTGGTCGAAGCGGGTAAGCCCGTCGCGCATCTGTTCTTCGTGATCCGCGGCCGGTTGTCGGTGGTGACCGCGGAGGGGCGCCCGGTCGTGACGCTCTGCGAAAGCGACGTGATCGGCGAGATGTCGTTCATCGAACAGCGGCCGCCCTCGGTCTCGGTGATCGCCGGCGCGGACAAGGCCGAGGTGCTCCAGATCCCGCGCGACGCGATCGTCAAGCGTTTCGAGCAGGAGCCGGTGTTCGCCGCGCGCTTCTATCGCGCGCTCGCGGTGTACCTCTCGGCGCGGCTGCGCGAGACCACGGCCGCCGCGGTTCAGCCCGAACCCGCCGGCCGGACCACCGAGCAGACCGAAGCGCGGTTCGGCAAGCTGTGGCAGAAGCTGGCGGGGTAGCCGCGATCCCTCCCTTCTCGCCATGCCGGCGAACGGGGGACGTTTGCCGAAGTCCGTCGTCATCCCGGCCCTGTGCCGGGACTCCCGGTCGTCCATTCTCCTGTGTCCGGACGTCGCGCGACGGTTGATGCCGGAACAGGTCCGGCATACGCTGATATGTCGTTTGGCGTGGTGCCCTGACGGGATGCCTGCTGTCGCGAGGATGACGATGGTGGCCGCGGCGCGATCGCTCCTATCCCTCCCAGACATTCTCGAGGTGGCGCAGCCGGCCCGGCGCGATCAGGATCGCATCGATGCGGATGTCGTCGCCGGGTTCCGCGAAGCGCGCGATCAGCGCCTCGGCCGCCGCGGCGACCCGTACCAGCCGATTGCGATCGAGCGCGAGGTCGAGCGCGGCGGCGCTGGCGCGTGCCTTGACCTCGACGAAGGCGAGCAGGCCCGGCCGCCGCGCGACCAGGTCGATCTCGCCGGCAGGCGTGCGGACGCGCATCGCCAGGATGTCCCAGCCATGGCTGCGCAGATGCGCCGCCGCCTGCCGCTCGGCGATACGGCCCTGCGCCTCCGCCGCCTGGCGCTTCACCCCTTCATCTCCAGCGCGAGCGCATAGAGTTCCGCGCGTGGCCGGCCCGTCGCCGCCGCGACTTCCTTGGCGGCGCGCGCGGCGGGCAGCCGCTCGAGCGCGGCGCGGAGCAGCGCCTCGACATCGTCCTCGGCGGGTGGCGGCGCCGCGCCGGGAGGCCCGACGACGACGACGATCTCGCCCTTGGGCGGCGCATCGGCATAGCGCGCCGTCAGTTCGCCCAGCGTGCCGGTGACGCACTGCTCGAACCGCTTGCTGATCTCGCGCGCCACCGCCGCCTCGCGCGCGCCGAGCGCGGCGTGGAGCGCGGCGAGCGTCGCGGCGAGCCGCGGTCCGCTCTCGTAGAGCACCAGGCTGGCGCGCACGCCGGCGATCTCGGCGATAGCGTCGCCGCGTGCCTTGTCGCGGCTCGGCAGGAAGCCCAGGAACAGGAAGCGGTCGGTCGGCAGGCCGGCCAGGGTCAGCGCCGCCACCGCCGCGCAGGGGCCGGGGATCGTCACGATCGCATGGCCCGCGGCGCGCGCCTCGCGTACCAGCTTGAACCCGGGGTCCGAGATCATCGGCGTGCCCGCGTCCGAGACCAGCGCGATCGCGCGCGTCGCCAGGCTGGCGACCAGTCCCGGCCGGACGCGATCGGCATTGTGATCGTGATACGGCGTCATCGGCCGCCCGGCGCCGATATGGCGGAGCAGCGTGGCGGTAACGCGGGTGTCCTCGGCCGCGATCAGGTCCGCGCGCGACAGGATGTCCGTGGCGCGGGCCGAGAGATCGCCGAGATTGCCGATCGGGGTGGCGACGATGTAGAGCCCGGGCGGGAGAGGGTCGAGCATGGGATATGTCATGGCAGAGGGCGTGCGCGGACCGCAATGGATGAGCGGCCTGCGCGCCGCGGGAATCGCGCTGTCCGCGCTGCTCGCCGGCTGCGCGACGCTGGTGCCCGATGGTGGCCGCGCGCCACCGCCGCCGCCGCCGCCGACGCATGTGCCGCCGGCGACGGGGGCGTTGCCCGAGGAGCGGCCGCGCGATCGCGTCGCGGTGCTGGTGCCGCTGACCGGACCCGAGGCCGGCATCGGCCAGTCGATCGCCAACGCCGCCAACATGGCGCTGATCGATGCGGGCGGCACGACGCTGCGGATCACCAGCTACGATACCGCGGCCGGCGCCGCCGCCGCCGCCCAGCATGCGCTGGCCGACGGCAACCGGCTGATCCTCGGCCCGCTGCTCGCCGCCGACGTGCGCGCGGTGGCACCGGTCGCCGCCGGGCAGCACGTGCCGGTGCTCTCCTTCTCGAACGATACCGAGGTGGCGGGCAACGGCGTCTATCTGCTCGGCTTCACGCCGACCCAGTCGATCGATCGCGTCGCCACCTATGCCGCCTCGCGCGGGCTGAAGCGGATCGCCGCGCTCGTCCCCAACGGGCTCTATGGGCGGCGGACCTCGAACGCGCTGCTCCACGCGGTCGATATGGCCGGCGCCAGCGTCGTGTCGATGCAGGGGTATGATCGCTCGCCGGCCAGCCTCGGCGCGGCCGTCCGCAAGCTCGGCGATCCCAGGAGCTACGACGCGCTGCTGATCGCCGACAGCGGCCGGATCGCGCTGGTCGCGGCGCCGCTGGTCCGCAAATCGGGCAGCGGCGCGCGGCTCCTCGGCACCGAGCTGTGGAACACCGAGCCGACGCTGTCCGGCGCCAAGGTGATGGCGGGCGCCTGGTTCGCCGCGGTGTCGGATCGGCTCTATTCGCAGTTCTCGATCAAGTACGAGGCGCGGTTCGGGCGGCGCCCGTACCGGCTCTCCTCGCTCGGCTACGACGCGGTGCTGCTCGCCGTCAGGATCTCGTCCGACTGGAAGCCGGGCAGTGCGTTCCCGACGAGGAAGCTGAGCGATCCGGGCGGCTTCTCGGGGATCGACGGCGCCTTCCGCTTCGGCGAGGACGGCATCGCGCAGCGCATGCTCGACGTGAAGCAGATCGGCACGGGCGGCGTCACCATCGTATCCCCCGCCGCGACCGGTTTTGGCGGTTAGGCGCGGCTTGGCCTAACGGACGATCTCCGCCAGGATTCCGTCGAGCAGCAGCATGCCCGCCGGCGTGACGCGCAGCCGATCGCCGGTGCGGGTCAGCAGGCGATGCGCGGCCAGCCGGTCGATGGCGGCGTCCCTGACGATCGCGTCGATCCCGCGTGCGCCCGCGATCGCGGCGAGATCGACGCCTTCGTCGAGCCTGAGACCCATCAGCAGCGCCTCGGTCGCGCGCGTCGCCGGATCTAGCGCGTCCTCGATCTCGATCCCGTGGCCGTTGCGCGCCACCGCGGCGAGCCAGTTCTCGGGCTTGCGGCGGCGCATCGTCGCGAGCCCGCCGCGACGGCCATGCGCGCCCGGGCCGACGCCGAGATAGTCGCGATAGCGCCAATAGGCGAGGTTGTGCCGGCTCTCCGCCCCCGGCCGCGCATGGTTGGAGATCTCGTAGGCGGGGCGCCCGGCCGCCGCGGTCTCGGCGCGCGTGAGCTCGAACAGCCGCGCCGCGGTCTCGACGTCGAGCATCGGCAGGGCGCCCCTGTCGGCGAGCGCCGCGAAGCGCGTGCCGGGCTCGATGGTGAGCTGATAGAGCGAGAGATGCTCGGTGCCGAACGCCAGTGCGCGTGTCAGCTCGGCGCGCCACGCCGTCTCGTCCTGGTCGGGGCGCGCATAGATGAGGTCGATGCCGACCCGGTCGAACGCGGCTTGCGCGGTATCGAGCGCGGCGAGGCTCTCGGCGAGGGTATGGACGCGTCCGAGGAAGGCCAGCGCCGCCCCGTCGAGCGCCTGCAATCCGAGCGAGACGCGATTGACGCCGGTGTGCGCCAGCGCGCGGAAGTTCGCCGCCTCGACCGACGAGGGATTGGCCTCGAGCGTGATCTCGATGGCTTCGGCGAAGCCCCAGTGGCGTTCGGCGGCGGCGAGGATCGCGGCGACGGTGGCGGGCGCCATCAGCGATGGCGTACCGCCGCCGAAGAAGATCGAGCCGAGCGTGCGACCCGGCGTCAGCGCGGCCTCGTGGGCGAGATCGGCGAGCAGCGCATCCCGCCACGCCGCCTCGTCGATCGCTGCGCGGACATGGCTGTTGAAATCGCAATACGGGCATTTGGCGACGCAGAACGGCCAGTGGACGTAGAGCGCGAGGGAACTCAAAACACCGCCGCCACCAACCTGTCGAAGGCGTCGGCGCGGTGGGTCAGCGGTTGCTTGGCGTCCGGCGTCATCTCGCCGAAGGTCAGGTCGTGGCCCCAGGGTCGGAACATCGGGTCGTAGCCGAAGCCGTGAGGTCCGCGCGGCGGCCAGACGATGTGGCCGTCGACCCGGCCTTCGACGGTGACGATATGCCCGTCGGGCCAGCACAGCGACAGCGCGCAGACGAAATGCGCGTCGCGGCCGGCCTCGGGCGCCTTGTCGATCATCGCGCGATGGACCCGTTCCATCGCCATCCCGAAGTCCTTCGCATCCCCCGCCCAGCGCGCCGAGAAGATGCCCGGATCGCCGGCCAGCGCATCGACGCACAGCCCGCTGTCGTCGGCGAGCGCGGGAAGCCCGGTCAGGTCGGCCGAGAAGCGCGCCTTCAGTTCGGCGTTGGCGGCGAAGCTGGTGCCGGTCTCCTCGGGTTCGGGCACGTCGAGATCGCCCGCCGGCACGGGCGCGATGCCGTGCGGCCCGAGCAGCGCGGCGATCTCGCGGATCTTGCCCTGGTTGTGGCTGGCGATCACCAGCCGCCCCGGCGCCAGCTTTCGAATCATGCTCCCGCGCTCATCGGCCCGTGGCCTTCGACTGCGCCGCGAAGATCTCGGTGCAGCCGATCCGCGCGAGGCGGAGCAGGCGGAGCAGCGCCTCCTCGTCATAGGTCGCGCCTTCCGCGGTCGCCTGGACCTCGGCGATGTTGCCGGTCGACAGCAGCACGAAATTGCCGTCGGCATGCGCGTTCGAGTCCTCGATATAATCGAGGTCGAGCACCGGGGTGCCTTCGTAGATCCCGCACGAGATGCCGGCGACCTGCGCGGTGATCGGGTCGGCGGCGAGCTTGCCCTCGGCGAGCAGCCTGTCGATCGCGAGGCGCAGCGCCACCCAGCCGCCCGAGATCGACGCGGTCCGCGTGCCGCCATCGGCCTGGAGCACGTCGCAGTCGATCGTGATCTGGCGCTCGCCGAGCACGCTCATGTCGCAGATCGCGCGCAGTGACCGCCCGATCAGCCGCTGGATCTCCTGCGTCCGGCCGGATTGCTTGCCCTTGGCCGCCTCGCGGCTGCCCCGCGTGTGGGTGGCGCGCGGCAGCATGCCGTACTCGGCGGTCACCCAGCCCTGGCCCTTGCCGCGCAGGAACGGCGGCACGCGCTCCTCGACGCTTGCCGTCACCAGCACGCGGGTATCGCCGAAGGAGATGATGCAGCTCCCTTCGGCGTGACGGGTGGCGGCGGGCTCGATCGTGATCGCGCGCATCTGGTCTGGTGCGCGGCCGGAGGGACGCATGGGGCAGGCTCCTGTGGATGTTCGGGGCGCTGTAGCGGGGGCGGGCGGCGCCGTCATCCAACAAGCGCCGGCCGCCGTTCGCGATGAGCGGGCGACCGGGTGTTCGAGATCAATCTTACCAACGGCCGTTCGCCCCGAGCGAAGTCGAGGGGTCCTCATCACGCGGGTGTCTCGACGGCGCTCGACACGAACGGTCCTGATGGAAAAAGTGCCGAAGCGCCGAGACTTCGACTTCGCCCAGCCCGAACGGAAACGAAGCGCCGGGACTTGTTGAGGTGCACGCAGCGAATCCCTACATCCGTCACGATGCCTCGTGCCGCGATCCCCGAACTGTCCGACCGAGCGCGCGCGATCTTCCGGGTGGTGGTGGAGAGCTATCTGCGCTCGGGCGCGCCGGTCGGGTCGCGCACGATCTCGCAGCTTGCCGGGCTCAACCTGTCGCCCGCCTCGATCCGCAACGTGATGCAGGACCTCGAGGAAGCCGGGCTGCTCGCGGCGCCGCATGTCTCCGCCGGGCGGATGCCGACCGAAAGCGGGCTCAGACTGTTTGTCGACGGCATGATGCAGGCCGGCGAGGTCTCGCCCGAGGAACGCTCCGCGATCGAGCGCGGGGTCGGGCGCGGCGGCCCGATCGAAGATGCGCTCGCGTCCGCCGGTGCGGTGCTCTCGGGGCTGTCGGCGTGCGCGGGGCTGGTGCTGGTCCCCACGCAGGAGCCGATGCTGCGCCAGTTCGGCTTCGTGCCGTTGAGCCACGATCAGGCGCTGGCGGTGCTGGTCGGAACCGACGGCAGCGTCGAGAACCGGGTCGTCGATCTGCCGCCGGGCACCGGCGGCGCGGCGCTGACCGAGGCCGCCAATTACATCTCCGCCGCGTTCGCCGGGCTCACGCTCGCCCAGGCGCAGATGCGGATCGCCGCCGAGATCGGGCTCGATCGCGCCGCGCTCGATCGCGTCTCGGGCGAACTGGTGCGGCGCGGCCTCGCGGTGTGGAGCAGCGACGGCGCGCAGCGATCGGTGCTGATCGTGCGCGGCCAGGCCAATCTCATCGACCCCGCCGCCGCCGAGGATCTCGAGCGCATCCGCCAGCTGCTTGACGAGCTCGAGGGCAAGGAAGAGATCGCCCGCCTGCTCGACAGCGCGCGCAACGGGTCGGCGACCAAGATCTTCATCGGCTCCGAGAACAAGCTGTTCGCCCTGTCGGGCTCGTCGATCATCGCGGCGCCGTATCGTGGCGCGGAGGGGCGCGTGCTGGGAGTCGTCGGCGTGATCGGCCCGACGCGGTTGAACTATGCGCGCGTGGTGCCCATGGTGGACTTCACGGCCCACACGCTTTCCAGGTTGATGGCATGAACGACAACGACACCAACGCGACCGATACCGTCGATGGCGACGACACGCTGCGCGCGGAGACCGCGCAAGCCGCACCCGAGCTCGCCGAACACGACGCGTTGCGCGCCGAGCTCGACGATGCGCGCAAGCAGGTGCTCTACACCCAGGCCGAGATGCAGAACCTGCGCCGTCGCACCGAGCGCGAGATGGCCGATGCGCGGGCGTATGCGACCACCGGTTTCGCGCGCGACCTGCTCTCGGTCGCGGACAATCTGGCGCGCGCGCTCGCCGCGATCCCCGACACGCTGCGCGCCGACGGTAAGATGAAGCCGCTCGTCACCGGCATCGAGATGACGGGCAAGGAGCTCGAGACCGTGTTCCAGCGCAACGGCATCGTCCGCATCGAATCGGTCGGCCAGCCGCTCGATCCCAACCGCCACCAGGCGATCATGGAGATGGATGCCGCCGCAGGACAGGCGCCGGGCACGATCGTCCACGAGATGCAGTCGGGCTGGATGATCAAGGACCGGCTGCTGCGCCCCGCCATGGTCGGCGTGGCGCGCGCCGGCGAGACGACGAAGGTCGACGCCAAGGCCTGATACGCATGGTGCGGTAGCGATCGCGCGGCGCGCCGATTCCGCTTGACCGGTGCGGACGGATCGCCTTGCTGGCCGCATGAGTACCCCGCGCAAGCGATCGACGGCCGACGCGGAACGCGATCTGCGCGAGCAGGCGCTGCGCGATGCCGACGCCCTGTTCCGCGTCCATGGCCAGCGTGCGATCGCGGTCGTGTCCGGCCGCCTGATCGACCAGACGCGCAGTACCGCCGAGCGGCGTTGCGACCGGCTCACGCTGCTCGCTGTCGAGCGGCTGGATCGCGAGCAGCGTCAGGGCACGAGATCGGCCGCCATGGTCGTCTGGAAGCCGTCACGGTTCAGTCTGGCGGGCATCGCCGGGCTGTTCGGTATCAAGGTGGGACCCGGGCGGAGTCGCCGAGGGGGGCGCTGTCGCCGCTAACCCTCGAACATGCCCTTGAGCTTGGCGAAGAAGCCGGCGGTCTGGGGATGTTCGTCGCCGGTCTCGGTTTCGCGGAACTCCTCCAGCAATTCACGCTGGCGCCCGCTCAGCCCGGTCGGTGTCTCGACCGCGATCTCGATCACCAGATCGCCGCGCCCGCGTCCGTTGAGCACCGGCATGCCCGAACCGCGATGGCGCAACTGCTTGCCCGACTGGATACCCGCCGGGATCCTGATCGAGATCGTCTCGCCGTCGAGCCCCGGCACCTCGATCTCGCCGCCCAGCGCCGCGGTGGTGAAGCTGATCGGGCACCGCGCGGCGAGCGTGGTGCCGTCGCGCTCGAAGATCTGGTGACGGCGGACGTGGAGGAAGATGTAGAGGTCGCCCGGCGGCGCGCCGCGACCGCCCGCCTCGCCCTCGCCCGAGACGCGGATGCGCGTACCCTCGTCGACGCCCGCGGGGATCTTGACCTCGAGCGTCTTTTCCTTGTCGACCCGGCCTTCCCCGCGACACTTGCGACACGGGTTCTGGATGACGCGCCCGGCGCCGTGGCAGGTCGGACACGCCCGCTCGATGACGAAGAAACCCTGTTGCGCGCGGACCTGGCCGCGTCCGGCGCAGGTCGGGCAGGTGGTCGCGTGCGTACCGGGCTCGGCGCCGGTGCCATCGCACGCATCGCATGCGGCGGCGACATCGACGGTGATCGTCTCGGTCTTGCCGTGGAACGCGTCCTCGAGGCCGATCTCGAGATCGTAGCGCAGGTCCGCGCCGCGCCGCACGCCGCCGCGCTGCTGGCGGCCGCCGCCCATGAACTCGCCGAACACGCTCTCGAAGATGTCCGAAAACCCCTCGAAACCCTGCCCGCCGCCGCCGCCGCCCTGCTGGGTATAGGCAGCATGGCCGACGCGATCGTAGGCAGCGCGCTTCTGCGGGTCCTTGAGGCAGTCATAGGCGACGCTGATCGCCTTGAACTTGGCCTCGGCCGCATCGTCACCGGGGTTGCGATCGGGATGGAACTGCATCGCAAGCCGCCGGTAGGACGACTTGATGACCTTGTCGTCGGCGGTGCGCTCGCATTCGAGCAGTTGGTAGAAGTCGATTTCGGTGCTCAAGCCCGGCTCCATGAACCCTCTCCCCTTCAGGGGAGAGGGAAGGGCCCGCCGGCGAAGCCGGTGGGAGGGAGCGGGGCATGTCGCTCGCTAGGACCGCCCCTCTTCCCACCCTCTCCCCTGAAGGGGAGAGGGCTTTGTTGCCTCACTTCGTCTCGTCGACCTCGGAGAACTCCGCATCGACGACGTCGTCCTGCCTGGGCGACTCCGCTCCCGGCGCGGCCTGAGCGGCCTGCTCCTTCTCGTAGATCGCCTGGCCGAGCTTCATCGCGACCTGCGCGAGTGCCTGCGCCTTCTCGCTCATCGCAGCCCCGTCGCCGCCCTCGACCGCGGTCTTGGCCTCGGCGACCGCCGCCTCGATCTCGGACCTGAGGGTCGCGTCGACCTTGTCGCCATGCTCGACGAGCTGGCGCTCGGTGGTGTGGATCAGGCTCTCGGCATTGTTCTTCGCCTCGGCCGCCTCGCGGCGCTTCTTGTCCTCCTCGGCGAAGCGCTCGGCTTCCTTGACCATGCCGTCGATATCGGCATCGCTGAGGCCGCCCGACGCCTGGATCTTGATCTGCTGCTCCTTGCCGGTGCCCTTGTCCTTGGCGGACACGTTGACGATGCCGTTGGCGTCGATGTCGAACGTGACCTCGATCTGCGGCACGCCGCGCGGCGCAGGCGGGATGCCGATCAGATCGAAATTGCCGAGCATCTTGTTGTCCGCCGCCATCTCGCGCTCGCCCTGGAAAACGCGGATCGTCACCGCGTTCTGATTGTCCTCGGCGGTCGAGTAGGTCTGCGACTTCTTGGTCGGGATCGTGGTGTTGCGATCGATCATGCGCGTGAACACGCCGCCCAGCGTCTCGATGCCGAGGCTCAGCGGCGTCACGTCGAGGAGCAGCACGTCCTTGACGTCGCCCTGCAGCACGCCCGCCTGGATCGCCGCGCCCATCGCGACGACCTCGTCCGGGTTGACGCCGACATGCGGCTCCTTGCCGAAGAACGACTTCACCGCGTCGCGCACCTTGGGCATGCGGGTCATGCCGCCGACCATCACGACCTCGTCGATGTCCGACGCCTTGAGCCCGGCGTCGGCCAGTGCCTTCCGCAGCGGCTCGATCGTACGCTGGATCAGCGGATCGACGAGACGCTCGAGATCGGAGCGCGTGATCGTCTTGACGAGGTGCTTGGGGCCGTTCTGGTCCGCGGTGATGAAAGGCAGGTTGACCTCGGTCGACTGCGCCGACGACAGCTCGATCTTGGCCTTCTCGGCGGCTTCCTTGAGACGCTGAAGCGCGAGCCGATCCTTGGTGAGATCGATCTGCTCGTCCTTCTTGAAGCCTTCGGCGAGATGTTCGACGATCCTGGCGTCGAAATCCTCGCCGCCCAGGAAGGTGTCGCCATTGGTCGACTTCACCTCGAACACGCCGTCGCCGATCTCGAGCACCGAGATGTCGAACGTGCCGCCGCCGAGATCGTAGACCGCGATCGTCTTGTTGTTGTCCTTCTCGAGCCCGTAGGCGAGCGCCGCCGCGGTCGGCTCGTTGATGATGCGCAACACCTCGAGACCGGCGATCTTGCCGGCGTCCTTGGTCGCCTGGCGCTGCGCGTCGTTGAAGTACGCCGGCACCGTGATGACCGCCTGCGTGACCGTCTCGCCGAGATAGGACTCGGCGGTTTCCTTCATCTTCTGGAGCGTGAAGGCGGAGACCTGGCTGGGCGAGTAATCCTCGCCGCCGGCCTGGACCCAGGCGTCGCCGTTCGGGCCCTTGACGATGTGGTAGGGCACCAGTTCGGTGTCCTTGCGCGTGATCGGATCGTCGAAGCGACGGCCGATCAGCCGCTTGACCGCGAACACCGTGTTGGCGGGATTGGTCACCGCCTGGCGCTTGGCCGGCTGGCCGACCAGACGCTCGCCGTCCTTGGTGAACGCGACGATCGACGGCGTCGTACGCGCGCCTTCCGAGTTCTCGATGACCTTGGGCTTGCCGCCTTCCATCACGGAAACGCAGCTGTTGGTGGTGCCGAGGTCGATGCCGATAACCTTAGCCATTCAATCTACCCTCTTGATTCTCTCGATTTGCGACGAGCCGCCCGTCCCCCCTCATCAAGCGAAGGACCGGCGGGAACTGACGCCGGGCGATATAGTGGGGCGGCTGCTTGCTGCAAGCGTCCACCGCGCCTAATCACGCTCCCGTCACGACAGGGGACGTCGGCCATGCGTCGCATTTCGGTACTGGCGGGCGTTGCCGTGCTCGCGCTCGGCGGTTGCGATCGCCACCCCGACGGCGCGCCGTCCGTCGACCGCGCATGGGTGCGGCTAGCGGCGGCGCCGGGCCGGCCCTCGGCAGGCTATCTCGTCGTCCATGGCGGGCGCGAGGCGACGCGGCTGCTCGCGGTCGGGAGCGCGCAGGCGGGCTCGACCGAACTCCACCGGAGCATGACCGGGAGCCGGGGCGGCATGGCGATGGCGACGATGCGCCCCGTCGACGGGATCGACGTGCCGGCGGGCGGCACCGTGGCGCTGGCACCGGGGGGCTATCACCTGATGCTGTTCGGCGTCGCGCAGAAGATTGCCGCGGGCGGCACGATGCCGCTCACCGTGCGCTTCGCCAAGGGCGCGCCGATCGCAGTCGCGGCCAAGGTCGTCGCGGCCGGCGACCCCGCGCCCTATTGAGCGGCAGGACCGGCGGGGGGCGCGTGCTCAGCGCCGGCGAGGTCGCGCTGTGCCGGCCGCTGTTCGGCGACGCGATCGCCTATGACCGGGTGCGCGTCCATCATCGCGCCTGGTGGCCGCTCCAGCCGCGCGATGTCGTGATGGCCCCCGACGGGCATGTCTGGTGCCACGCGCGCGGCTCCGCGTGGCAGGAGGACTTCGCCGCGGCGGGGGTCGCGATGCAGGCGCTGTTCGTCCACGAGATGACGCATGTCTGGCAGGCGCAGCGCGGCGGCCGCTGGTTCCTGCCGCTCGTCCGTCATCCCTTCTGCCGCTACGCCTATCGCCTCGATGCCAACCGTCCGTTCGCGCGCTACGGGATCGAGCAGCAGGCCGAGATCGTGCGCCACGCCTTTTTGCTGGGGCTCGGCGTCGCGGTGCCGGGCCGGCCGGGACTGGAGGCCTATCGCGCGGTGCTGCCGTTCTGAGTGCGCGCGCCGTGTTCGCCCGCGATGTCGAGCCGCGGGCCATCGGTCGCAGAGGCCGCCCCCATGCGCGGCCGCGTCATCGAGGGCGGGCGCCGCCCGCGGATCGGGCATCGCGCCGCCCAGCGCCGCGAGATCGGCGGCAAGCGCGTCGCCGCGTCGCCGCTCCGCCAATCGGCGCGCTCGCCCGCGAACCCGGCCGCGCCGGGCGGCGCTTCGACCACGGGCAGCGCCGCCGCGCCGCCGCGCGGATCGCGGCATGGGCGTTCTCAGCAATGACGGCCGAAAACCCGGTCGAAGATCGTATCGACGTGCTTCAGATGATAGCCGAGATCGAACAGCGGCTCGATCTTTTCGGGCGCGAGCGCCGCGGTCACGTCGGGATCGTCCCTGAGCAGATCGAGCAACGACAAGGCGCCGTCCGACTCCCAGACCTTCATCGCGTTGCGCTGGACGAGGCGATACGAATCCTCACGGCTGACGCCGGCCTGGGTGAGCGCGAGAAGCACGCGCTGCGAATGAACCAGGCCTCCCATGCGGTCGAGATTCTTCCGCATGCGTCCGGGATAGACCAGCAGCCGGTCGATAACCTGGGTCAGCCTGACGAGCGCGAAATCGAGCGTGATCGTCGCGTCCGGCGCGATCCCGCGTTCGACCGACGAGTGCGAGATGTCGCGTTCGTGCCACAGCGCGACGTTCTCCAGCGCGGGGGTCACGGCGGCGCGCACCAGGCGCGCGAGGCCGGTGAGGTTCTCGGTCAGCACGGGATTGCGCTTGTGCGGCATCGCCGACGACCCCTTCTGGCCGGGCGCGAAATATTCCTCCGCCTCGAGCACCTCGGTGCGCTGGAGATGGCGCACCTCGATCGCCAGCCGCTCGATCGACGAGGCGACGACGCCGAGCACCGCGAAGAACATCGCGTGGCGATCGCGCGGGATCACCTGCGTGGAGACAGGTTCCGGAACCAGCCCGAGCCTGGCGGCGACATGCGCCTCGACACGCGGATCGATGTTGGCGAAGGTGCCGACCGCGCCCGAGATCGCACAGGTCGCGATTTCGGCGCGCGCATCGACCAGCCGCTTGCGGCCGCGCTGGAACTCGGCATGCGCCTGGGCGAGCTTCAGTCCGAAGGTCACGGGCTCGGCATGGATGCCGTGGCTGCGGCCGATCGTCGGGGTGAGCCTGTGCTCGAACGCGCGGCGCTCGATCGCGGCGAGCAGTGCGTCGATGTCCCCGATCAGGATGTCGGCGGCGTGTGTCAGCTGGACGGCGAGCGCGGTGTCGAGCACGTCGGACGAGGTCATGCCCTGGTGCATGAAGCGCGCCTCCTCGCCGACCTGGCTTCCCACCCAGGTCAGGAAGGCGATCACGTCGTGCCGGGTCACGGCCTCGATCGCGTCGATCGCGGCGACGTCGATCGCCGGATCGGTCGCCCACCAGTCCCACAGCGCGGTCGCCGCCGCGCGCGGTACGACGCCGAGATCGGCGAGCGCCTCGGTCGCGTGCGCCTCGATCTCGAACCAGATGCGGAATCGGGTCTCGGGTGTCCAGATCGCGACCATGTCGGGTCGCGAATAGCGGGGGATCATGGCTCGACCTCTGCTGGTCCCCGGCCGCGAACGTCCGGACGCCGCGCCATTAGCAGAGCGGCGCCGACGCCGCAACAAAGCCGCCCGGACGATGGTCGCCGGGCACTGGGGTGGACATCGCCCGCCGGGCGGTCGAGGGGAGCGGACGCGATGACGATGACGATGACGACGATCCTCGTGGCGCTCCAGGCGGCGACCACCGCAACCGTCGCGCCCCCCGCAATCCTCGCGGGCGCGCCGCCGGCGCCCGCCGCGGCCGCCCCGGTCGGCATCCCGGTCGGAGTCAAGGTGCCCGCGTCCGCGCTGCCGCGCCCCGATCGCGCGCATGTGCTCGCCGCGGTGACGGCGGAATGGCGCCGCTACGACCTCCATGGCGCCGGTCGCCTCGGCCCGCTCGAGTTCGCAACCTGGGTGATGCGCGCCAACGGCGCCGCGGTCGCGCCTGCGGGCGTGAAGGGCGCCGCCGGCGTCCGGCCGGTCTCGGCGATGAACGCCACCGCGCGCGCCTTCGCCCGCGCCGACGCCGATCACGACGGCCGCGTCACCCCCGACGAGATGACCGACTTCCTGATGCGGTGATCGATGCGCGCCTTCATTCCCCGCTCGTGCCGGGCGACATTGAGACACGATCAGGCCAATCGTCTCGCTTGCGTCCGGTCCGCCGCTCGGGCGAACGGTAGCACGCCTGTCCGGCGCGTCGCGCGCCACGTCCGTACCGACCCTACATCACGCCAAGCGCCTTCAGACTGGCGTGCCCACGCGCGCCGATGATGACATGGTCGTGCACCGCGATGCCGAACTGTCCCGCCGCGGCGACGAGATCGCGGGTGAGCGTGATGTCCTGCCGGCTCGGCGCGGGATCGCCGCTGGGATGATTGTGGACGACGATCAGCGACGCCGACTTCAATTCGAGCGCCCGCCCCACGATCTCGCGGATATAGACCGCCGACTGGTCGATCGATCCCTCCGATACGATCTCGTCGCGGATCAGCCGGTTCTTGGTGTTGAGGTGGAGGACGCGGACCCGCTCGATGCCGATATGCGCCATGTCGGCCTGGAGATAATCGAGCAGCGCCTGCCAGCCCGAGAGGATCGGCAACGCCTCGGAACGCGTGCTCAACAGCCGCAGCGCCGCGGCATCGACGATGCGCAGCGCCGCGACCGCGCTCTCCCCCATGCCCTTGACCCGCAGCAGCGCTTCGGGGTTGGCCGCGAACACGCCGGTGATCCCGCCGAACTCGCGGAGCAGCGCCTTGGCGAGCGGCTTGGTGTCGCGGCGCAGGATCGCCAACCCGAGCAGATATTCGACGATCTCGTGATCGAGCAGCGCGTCGCCGCCGCCGGCGATCAGGCGCTTGCGCAGCCGCGCGCGGTGGCCGGCGGCATCGGGAGGGGCGTCGGTCATGCCGGACGACGCTAGGACAGGGGCCGGCGGCGATGCAATCATGGTTCGGCGCTTGGAACGGGAAGAGGCGTTCGCCTATGAGGGGGCGCGGGAGCGGGAGCGGGCGTGGCGGACAGCGAGGAAAGCGGGATCGTCGAGCCGCATCGCGAACGGTCGCGCCTGCTGGTCGCCGGTGGCGTGGCGGCCGGCCTGGTGGTGATCGCGCTCGCCGCGACATGGGTCGAGCGGCGGCCGATCGTCCGGCATGCCGTCGATCGCGCGCTCGCCGCGGCGCATGTTCCCGCCGCCTACAGGATCATCGCGATCGGTCCCTTCTCGCAGCGGCTCGAGGACGTCCGGATCGGCGATCCCGCGGCGCCCGACCTCGTCGCGCGGACCGTCGAGGTGACGCTGGGCTACGGCCTCGGCGGACCGCACGTCGTCGCGATCCGTGGCGATGGCGTGCGGCTGGCCGCGCGCGTCGTCGATGGCCGGGTCTCGTTCGGTGCGATCGACCGGCTGTTGCCGGCCTCGTCGGGCGATCGGCCGCTGGCGCTTCGCGACATGGCGGTGGACGTGACCGACATGCAGGTCGCGCTGGCGACGCCCGCCGGGGCGCTGCGCATCGCGGTCGACGGCGGTGGCCGGCTCAGCGACGGGTTTCGCGGTCGTGCCGGCGCGAGCAGCGCGCGCCTCGACGCCGGCGGCTGCGTGCTGACGGCGCCGCGCGCCGACCTGGCGGTGGCGATCGATGCGGGCCGTCCGCGTGTCTCCGGACCGCTGGCGCTCGCCGCGGTGACATGCGGCGGCGGGCTGCGCCTGGGTGCGGGACGGGCGATGCTGGGCATGGCGTTCGCCGCCGCGCTCGATCGCTGGCACGGCGCGATCGACGTCGACGGCTTTGCCGGCCGCGCCGGCGGCGTGGGGTTCGGCGCGATCGGCGGGGGCGTCACCGTCGCCGGCACCCGGCAACGGATCGCGGGCAAGGTCGCGCTCACCGCCGCGGGTGTCAGCGGAGCGGGCGCGCGCGCGCAGGCGCTGCGTCTCGGCGGTGACTATCGCTATGCGCCCGGCGCCTCGGGTCTGGTCTATGCGGGCGATCTCGTCGCGGCGCACGCAGACGCCGATCCCGCGACCCGGCGCACCATCCTCGCCCGGGCTGCCGGGTTCGACGCGACGCCGCTCGGGCCGGTCGCACGGCGGGCGGGCGCGGCGGTGTCCGCGCTGCTCGCCGATGCGGACGCGACCGCGACGCTGGCGTTCACCGCGGGCGGCCCGGCGGGCGCGGCGGCGAAGCTGCGGCGGCTGTCGGTGGTCGGCCGCTCCGCCGGGACGGTGCGCATCGACGAGGGCGCCGGCATCGGCTGGAGCGTGCGCGATGCCGGCTGGCGGATCGACGGCCGCGTGACGACCCGCGGCGGCGGCCTTCCCGCGATCGACGCGGTCGTCCGCCAGGCGCGTGCCGGGGCGCCGGTGCGGGGCGAGGCGCGCCTCGGCCGCTATGCCGCTCGCGACGCGCGTCTCGCGCTGACGCCGGTGCGGATCGCGATTGGTGCGCGCGGCGAGACGCGCTTCGATACGGTCGCGACGGTCGACGGCCCGCTGCCCGGTGGCCGGATCGAGGGGTTGGCCGTGCCGATCTCGGGGTATGTCGGGCGCGGCGGGTCGGTCGTCGGCACGGCCTGCACGCCGGTCGGGTTCCGGACGCTCGCGCTGTCGGGCGTGGTGCTGTCGCCGGGTCGGGCGCGGCTGTGCGGGATCGGCGGCGCGCCGCTCGTCGTGGCGGGCCGGGCCGGGCTGCGCGCCGGCGCCGCGATCGCCGGGCTGCATCTCGCGGGGCGCTCGGGCGCGGCGCCGCTGACGCTCGACGCGCGGACGCTGGCGATCACCGCCGCCGGCCTCGACGTCGGTGGACTGGCGGTGCGGCTGGGGGCCGGGGACGCGGCGACGCGGTTTGACGCCGATGCGCTCGAGGGACGATTCGCGGGCGGCCCGTCCGGCCGTTTTTCGGGCGCGGGCGGACAGCTCGGCTCCGTCCCGCTGGTGCTGTCGGGCGCCGCGGGCACATGGCGCGTCGCGGGCGGCGCGCTCGACGTCGATGGCGTCCTCACCGTCGCGGACGCGGCCGCACCGGCACGCTTCAGGCCGCTCACCGGCGACGGCGTGACGCTGCGCCTCGTCTCGGGCCGGATCGTGGCGACCGGCAGCCTGAAGCAGCCGTCGAGCGGCGTGAAGGTCGCCGACATCGCGGTCGTCCACGATCTCGCGACCGGGCGCGGCGGCACGACCCTGAGCGTGCCGGGCCTGGCGTTCGGCAAGACGCTCCAGCCCGACATGCTCACCCCCGTCACGCTCGGCGTGATCGCCAACGTCGTCGGCACCGTCGCGGGGGCGGGGCGGATCGACTGGAGCCCCGGGGGCGTCACGTCGTCGGGCGATCTCGCCACCGATCGCGTCGACCTCGCCGCCGCCTTCGGCCCGGTCGCGGGGATCGCCGGCACGATCCATTTCTCCGACCTGATCGGCCTCGTCACGCCGCCACACCAGCGCGTGACGATCGCCGACATCAATCCCGGCGTCGCGGTCGACGACGGTCTGGTCGATTTCCAGCTCCTGCCCGCGCAGCGGGTTGCGGTCGAGCAGGCGCGCTGGCCGTTCGCCGGCGGCACCCTGACGCTCGCGCCGTCGACGCTCGCCTTCGGCCAGGACAGCGAGCGTCATCTGACCTTCCGGCTCGAACGGCTCGATGCCGCGACCTTCGTCGAGCAACTCGATCTGCCCAACCTCGCCGCCACCGGCACGTTCGACGGCGCGTTGCCGATGATCTTCGACGACAGGGGCGGGCGGATCGTCGGCGGCCACATCGTCGCCCGCCCCCCCGGCGGCACGATCGCCTATGTCGGCGAGCTGACCGGCGCGCAGCTCGGCACGATCGGCCATCTCGCCTTCGATGCGCTGAAGGCGATCCGCTATTCGTCGCTGGAGATCGCGCTGGACGGCCGGCTCGACGGCGAGATCGTCAGCCATGTCGGCTTCCAGGGCGTCCGTCAGGCGACCCCGGACGCGAGCTATGCCGCGCGGCTGATCCACAATCTGCCGTTCCGTTTCAACATCGCGCTGCGGGCGCCCTTCCGGTCGCTGCTCGGCACCGCGGAATCCTATGTCGACCCGTCGCTGCTGCTCAGGGGCGGACCGCCAGCGCCCGGCGACACGATCGCCGCCGCCCCGGTTGCGGCCGCGCCGCCGCTCCCTATTCAGCCTGCCGAAAGCGAGCCCGTGCGATGACCGACGGCGTAGTGACGACGAACCGTGTGGATGGTAGCGTTTGCGCGATGATCGGTCTCCGCCTCACCGCGACTTCGATCCTGCTGGCGATGGCGGGGTGCGTATCGGTGAAGGCGCCCGACAAGCCGATCGAGATCAACCTCAACATCAACGTCAAGCAGGAGGTCGTCGTCAGCCTGAAGAAGGATGCCGAGGACTTCATCACCAGCAATCCGGAGCTTTTCCCGAAATGACTCGCAGCATCACCACCTTCATCGCGCTGGCCGCCCTGACGCTCGGCGGCGCGGGTGCCGCTCTCGCGCAGGGCGGCGCGGTCGAGGCGGCGCTCAATTCGGGCGCGGTCGGCGAGCAGTCGGACGGCTATCTCGGCTTCACCAGGGGGTCGTCGGGGGATCTCAAGGCCGAGGTCGAGGCGATCAACATCAAGCGCCGCCAGGGCTACACGCAGGTGGCGCAGGCCAGGAACGTGCCGATCGAGGCGTTCGCGACGTCGATCGGCTGCAAGACGCTCACCGCGATCCGGCCGGGTCGCGCCTACTCCGTGGCGCCGGGGGTGTGGGCGGTGAAGGGCGCGGCGCCGGTCTCGCTGCCGCCGCAGTGCGGCGGCTGAGCGCGCCCCAGCGCCAGACCACGGACCCCGACGCGATCGTTGACTCACGCGGGCCCCCTTCCTAAGGGGGTCGCGCTTGGTCGGTTCGCCGCCAGCTGGACGCGCCATGCCGGAGAGGTAGCGGCGCGTTTTCAATGGGGTTTGGCGGGGGTCTGTTCATTTTGTCCGATGGTCGTCGCAACGACGAAGACGAGCTTGGTCGCCGGATCGCCGAGGCGAAGCGCGCGAACGGGCTCGATCCGTCGGTGCCGCCGGTCACCGGCAGCGAGAACAAGGGCATGGCGGCAGGCGTCGAGTTCGTCGGCGCGGTGCTCGTCGCCACGTTCATCGGCTGGGCGCTCGACAAGTGGCTGGGCACCAAGCCGTGGCTGATGATCGCGCTGCTCGTGCTCGGCTTCGCCACCGGCATCTACCGCGCGATGGTGACGTCGCGCCAGCTCGACGCCGCCGCCGGCAAGACGCATTAAGGGATTCGCGATGGCCAGCGCCAACAACCCGATGGAGCAGTTCTCGATCGTCACGCTCCACAGGATGGACGTGCTCGGGTACGATGTCTCGTTCACCAACTCGGCGCTGTGGATGGTCGTCGGCCTCGCGCTGATCGCGGTATTCCTGTTCGTCGGCACCGCCAACACCAGGCTGGTGCCCGGCCGGATGCAGGCCGCGGTCGAATACATCTACGATTTCACGCGCAGCATGGTGGACGAGAATATCGGGCCCAAGGGCCGCGATTTCGTGCCGCTGATCTTCTCTGTGTTCATCTTCGTGCTGTTCCTCAACCTGCTGGGGCTGATCCCGTGGGTGGGATCGTTCACCCCGACCAGCCACATCGCGGTGACGCTGGCGCTGGCGCTGATCGTGTTCGTGACGGTGTGCATCGTGGGGCTGGTCAGGCACGGGCTGCACTTCTTCACGCTGTTCTGGCCCAAGGGCATGAATTTCGCGCTCGCGCTGGTGATCCTGCCGCTCGAGGTGTTCAGCTTCTTCGTGCGGCCGTTCACGCTGGCGATCCGGCTGTTCGCCAACATGACCGCGGGCCATGTCCTGCTCAACGTGTTCGGCACCTTCGTGGTGGCGCTGGGCTCGTTCGGCGCGCTGCCCTATGTGTTCGGTGTCGTCCCGCTCGCGGTCAACGTCGCGCTCGCCGCGCTCGAGCTGCTGATCGCGCTCATCCAGGCCTATGTTTTCGCCTTGCTCGCCTCGATCTATCTGAACGACGCGATCAACCTTCACTGACCCTTCCCCGTTTCGAGAGGACTTTTCATATGGATCCAGCAGCAGCAAAGTTCATCGGTGCCGGCCTGGCGGCGATCGGTGCCGGCCTGGCGGCGATCGGCGTCGGCTACATCTTCGGCAGCCATCTGCTCGGCGCGTTCCGCAATCCCGAGGCCGAGCCGCGCGTGTCGGGCCGCCTGTTCCTGGGCTTCGCGGTCGCCGAGGCGCTTGGCCTGATCGCCGCGGTCGTCTCGCTCTACCTCGCCTTCGCGGGCTGAGCCGGGCCAAGCGGAGGGTCCGATGCCCCAGTTCGAGGTCGCCAATTTCGTCCCCCAGTTCGCGTGGCTGGTGCTGGTGTTCGCGATCCTGTATTTCGGGATCGTCGGCACCACGCTGCCCAAGCTCGCGCGCACCGTCACCGCACGCGAGGACAAGGTCAGCGGCGACATCGGCGCGGCCGAGCAGGCCAAGGCAGAGTCGGACCGCGTCCGCGACGCGTACGCGACCGAGATGAAGCAGGCGCACGTCCGCGCGCAGGCTGCGGTCGCCGACGGCAAGGCCAGGGCGATCTCGGAGACCGAGGGCAAGCTCGCCGCCGCCAATGCCGAACTCGATACCAGGCAGGACAAGGCATTCGCCGCGCTCCAGGTCGCGCAGGCGCGTGCGATGGGCGATATCCAGACGGTCGCCGCAGAGGCTGCGGCCGACATCGTCGCCCGGCTCGGCTGGGCCCGGCCCGACGACGCCGCGGCGCTGGATGCGGTCCGCACCGCGCTTGCCGCGTGAGGAACTGAGCGATGGCCACCGATACGCATGACGCGCTCGTCCAGATCGGCCACGTCCCGGCCCAGCCGCACCTGCTCGGCCTCGATGCCGAAGGCTGGGTCTATGTCGGGCTGACCATCTTTCTGCTCGCCGCGATCTTCCTGCTCAAGGCGCCCCGGCTGATCGGCCAAGCGCTCGACAGGAAGATCGCCGACACGCGCAAGTCGCTCGACGATGCGGTGCGGCTGCGCACCGAGGCCGAGGCGCTGCTCGCCGACGCCAGGGCGCAGCAGGCCGCCGCGCACGAGGATGCGCAGTCGATCCTCCAGCAGGCGCAGCGCGAGGCCGGCGCGCTGGTCGAGAAGGCGCGCCGCGATGTCGACACGCTGATCGAGCGGCGCCGCAAGATGGCCGAGGACAAGATCGCGTCCGCCGAGCGCACCGCGATCGCCGATGTCCGCGCCGCGACCGCGCAGGCGGCGGCAGGTGCCGCGGCGACGCTGCTTGCCGCACGGCACGATGCCCGCGCCGACGGCGCGCTGATCGACCGGACCATCGCCAGCCTGGGGTGAGACGTCGACTGCGGCGTCCGCGATTGGCACGGTGGCCCGCGCGTCGCATCCACGTCGCGCAAGGCCCGCGCAACGTCCGGACATACTATTGTCAAGCGAACCGCGAAGGATGATAACCGCAGCGGGAAGAGCCGTCGCTGACGAGTCCGGGGGGCATCCGTGTCGATACGTCGATCCTTCGTCTGGCGGACCATTCTGGCGGCAGGCGCGGTCCTGCTCGCGTCCGGTGCGGGGCACGCCGACGTGCTGGAGATCGGCGACACCGGCGCGGTGCGGGTCCGATCGGGTGGCGGCGACGTGCAGTGGATCGAGGATGCCGCCACCGGCGGTGGCGACGTCGCCATCGAGGAGGCGCCCGAGATGCCCGCCGACGCGGTGACCGAGATCGCCGCGCCGCAGGTGCCCGCCGCTTGGGAAGCGATGCTCCGGCGCATCGCCTACGATTTCCGCGTCAGCCCAGACCTGCTCGCCGCTCTTGTCTGGCAGGAGAGCCGCTGGCATCCCGCCGCGCTGAGCCCGCGGGGCGCGGTGGGTCTCGCGCAGCTGATGCCCGCCACCGCGCGCGCAATGAGCGTCGACGCGCGCGATCCCGCCGCCAATCTCGCCGGCGGCGCTCGTTATCTGCGCCAGATGCTCGACCTGTTCGACGGCGATGTCGAGCGCGCGCTTGCCGCCTACAATGCCGGCCCGGGCCGGGTGCGGCGCGCCGGCGGGGTGCCGCGCATCGCCGAGACGCAGGCGTACGTGACCACGATCATCGATCGGCTCGCACCGGTCGCGGTCGCGCAGGGCCGGAATCAGGGATTGCTTCGATGACCAAGCGTCTGTTGGCCCTGTTGTTCGCCGCCTTTCCTGGTGTGGCGCTGGCGCAGGGTGTTGATCCGCAGGGTTCGGGTCCGATCGTGGCGGCGCTGGGTTGGTTGCAGGGGACGTTGCTGGGCAATGTCGCGACGGCGGTGGCGGTGATCGCGGTGGCGATGGTGGGGTTCATGATGCTCACCGGGCGGATGAACTGGCGGTTCGGCGCGACGGTGATCGTCGGCTGCTTCGTGCTGTTCGGGGCGGGCGCGATCGTGTCGGGCATCCAGTCCACCGCGCAGGTCGCTAGGTGAGTTTGTTCGATGCCGCACCAGCCCGCTCCCCCACCCGGCCTCCCATTCAGGATACGCTGTGGGAGGCCGGGTGGGGGAGCGGGCTGGCGCGGTGCCTCCGCGAAGCGGAGGGCTGACAGATGAGCCTCCGGCGCACGCCCGTCTTCCGCGCGCTGACGAGGCCGCAGATGTTTGCGGGGGTGACGTACAGCTATTTCATCGTCAACCTGGCCGTCACCACCGAGCTGTTCCTGATGACGCGCAGCTTCTGGGCGCTGCCCGCCGCGCTCGTCGTCCACGGCGTCGGCTACATCGCCTGTCTGCGCGAGCCGCGCATCTTCGATCTCTGGCTCACGAAAGTCAGCCGCACGCCCCGCGTCCGCAACTGGACGCGGTGGGGCTGCAACAGCTACGCGCCGTGAGGAGGGCCGGCATGCCGAGGTGGATCGGCGCGGCGGCGTGGGCGGCGCGGGAGACGCGGGCGGGCGATCGGCTGCCGTATGCGCGTCATCTCGACGCGACGACGCTGGGCTTGCGCGACGGCGCGGCGATGCGGATGATCCAGGTGCCGGGGCTGCCGTTCGAGACCGAGGATTCGGCGGCGCTCGATCATCATCTCGGGGTGCGCGAGACGATGCTGCGCGCCGGGCTCGACGCGCGCTTCGTGATCTATCACCATGTCGTGCGCAGGCGCGTGTCGGTGACGCTTGAGGGACGCGCCGAACAGCCGTTCGCGGCGCTGCTCGATGCGCGCTGGCAGGCGCGGCTCGACCGGCGGCGATTGTTCGTCAACGAGCAGGTGCTCACCATCCTGCGCCGGCCGGCGCGGGGGAAGACCGGCTGGCCCGAGCGGATCGGGCGCCGGCTGTCGGGTGCCAAGTCGGAGATCGATCCCGCCGATCTGCGCGCGCTGGATGCCGCCGCGGTGTCGCTCGCCGCCGCGCTCGAGGCGTACGGCGCGCGCCATCTCGGGCTCTACGACACGCCCGCCGGGCCGTGCTCGGAGCCGCTCGAGATGCTGTCGGCGCTCTACAATGGCGAGATGCGCCCGGTGCGGCTGCCCGGCCCGGACAGCGATCTGGGACACCACATCCCCTATGCGCGGGTCAGCTTCGGGCTCGACGCGATCGAGACCAGCTACACCGGCGGGCGCGGCTTCTCGGCGCTGCTCTCGATCAAGGACTATCCCGACGCGACGCGCGCCGGGCTGATCGACGACATGCTGCGCCTGCCGCACGAGCTGGTGCTGACCGAGAGCTTCGCGCCCGCGGACCGCCAGGTCGCGCGCGAGCGGATGGACCTCGCGATCCGCCGGCTGCGCTCGGCGGACGAGGAGGCGGGCGCCGAGCGGCGCGAGATGCTCGCCGCGCGCGATGCGCTGGGCGCGGGCGCGGTGGCTTTCGGCGATCACCATCTGTCGCTGCTGGTCCGCGCCGGCGATCTCGACGCCTTGGACGGGGCGTGCGCGCAGGCGGGCGCCGCGCTCGCCGACATCGGCGCGGTGGCGGTGCGCGAGGACGTCAATCTCGAGCCCTGCTTCTGGGGCCAGTTCCCCGGCAACGAGGCGTATCTGGTGCGCCGCGCGCTGATCTCGACCGCCAACGCGGCGGGGTTCCTGTCGCTCCACGGGATGAGCACGGGGCAGGCCGAGGGCAATCACTGGGGTCCGGCGGTGACGGTGTTCGAGACGACCGCGTCGACGCCGTATTTCTTCAATTTCCACGAGGGCGATCTCGGCAATTTCACCGTCATCGGCCCGTCGGGCTCGGGCAAGACGGTGATCCTCAACTTCCTCGTCGCGCAGGCGCAGAAGTTTTCGCCGCGCACCGTGTTCTTCGACAAGGACCGCGGCGCCGAGATCTTCCTGCGCGCCACCGGCGGTCATTATGCGCGCCTCATCCCCGGCGAGCCGACCGGGCTCAACCCGCTGGCGCTGCCGGATACCGCGCTCAACCGCGCCTTCCTGCGCGACTGGCTGGGGCTGATGCTGGCGGCGGACGGCCCCGAGGAGCTCGCGGGGATCGCGGCGGCGGTCGACGCCAGCTACGATGCGGATCCGGCCTTCCGCCGGCTGCGCTACTTCCGCGAGCTGCTCGGCGGATCGCGCCGTCCGCAGCCCGGCGATCTCGCGCATCGGCTCGAGCCCTGGATCGGGGCGGGCGAGCATGGCTGGCTGTTCGACAATTTTATCCCGAGTGGAGCCGAGGGGGCGGTCGACGCGCTCGATCTCTCGCAGCGCGTGCTCGGCTTCGACATGACCGCGCTGCTCGATCAGCCGACCTTGCGCACGCCGGCGATGATGTACCTGTTCCACCGCATCGACGAGCGGCTGGACGGCGCGCCGACGATGATCCTGATCGACGAGGGCTGGAAGGCGCTCGACGACGCGGTGTTCGCGGCAAGGCTGCGCGACTGGCTCAAGACGCTGCGCAAGCGCAACGCGCTGGTCGGCTTCGCCACGCAATCCGCGCGCGACGCGCTCGACAGCCGGATCGCCAGCGCGATCGTGGAGCAGACCGCGACGATGATCTTCACCCCCAACCCGCGCGCGCGGGCGGAGGATTACTGTCTGGGCTTCGGCCTGTCCGAGCACGAGCTCGAGCTGATCCGGCAACTGCCCGCGCACAGCCGCTGCTTCCTGGTGCGCCACGCCAATCATTCGGTGGTGGTGCGGCTCGACCTCTCGGGCCAGCCCGATCTGCTGACCGTGCTGTCGGGTCGCGAGTCGAGCGTGCGCCGGCTCGACGGCTTGCGCGACCGGCGCGGCGATGCGCCGGCGGACTGGTATCAGGCGCTGACCGGCCAGCCCTGGCCGCAGGACGGCGACGACCTCGCCGACTTCGATCTTGCGAACGCCGCGGAATGATCTGCCCCGCGCTCCGGCTCGACGGCGCGTCCGGCCTTGCGGGTGCGCTCGCCGCGCTCGACTGCCGCACCGGCGAGGCGACCGGGCAGGCGTTCGGGCGGCTGTTCGGCAGTGGCGGCGTGCTGCTCCCCGCGCTGACCGTGCTGCTGACGCTGTTCGTCGGGCTCTTCGCGATCGGATTGCTCACCGGGCGCGCGCGGATCGGCCTGTCCTCGCTGACGCCCAGGATGCTCCAGCTCGGGCTGGTGCTGACCTTCGCGACGAGCTGGATGGCGTACAGCCAGGTGGTGTGGACGCTCGCCACCGGCGCGCCCGACCAGATCGCGAGCGTGCTCGCGGGCACGCCCGGCTCGGCGACGACCGCGTTCGCGCAGGCGCTCGACCGCATCTTCGCGTCGATCTCGGACGCCGCGCAGGCGGCCGCCAGGCCCGCCGAGGCCACGCCGACGGGCATCACGCCCGCGACACCGATGGTCGGCGGGTTCACCGCGGCGACCGTCCTCGGCATCTCGGGCATGCTGCTGCTGCTCGGCACGGTCGGCGTGCTGGTGACGTCCAAGATCGCGCTCGCCGCGCTGCTCGCGGTCGGGCCGGTGTTCATCGTGCTGGCGCTGTTCGCGGGGACGCGCGGCCTGTTCGAGGGGTGGCTCAAGGCAGTGGTGCTGTTCGCGCTGGTGCCGTTGTTCGCGACGCTGATCGGCGGCGGCACGATCGCGGTGATCGAGCCGGTCGCGCGGTCCGTCCAGATGGCGGGCGGCGATTCGCCGCCGGGCGCGGTGACCGCCTTGTTCCTCGCCGCGTTCGTCTATTGCGCGCTGATGCTGATCGTCGTGAAGACCGCCGCGACGATCGTCGCGGGCTGGCGCATCCCGGGTTCCCGCCCGCCTGACCGCGCGCGCGAGGCCGGCGCGAACGGCGGCGTGGTGGCGATGCCGGCCCCGACGGCCCGGTCGCCGACCGCCGGATCGGCCGCCGCCATGACCGCCGACGATCGCGTCCGCGCGATCGTCTCGGGCCTGCCCGGGATCGCCAACGACACGGCGGCGCCGGCGCTGCCGACCGCGCGCGGCGCCGCGCGCCGCATCGTCGTCGTCGCGCCGCCGCCCGGCGAGATACCGATCTCGTACGCCGCCACGCGCCGCCCCGACGGCGTCGGCAGCCGCTTCCGCGCGCCGCCCGGGGCGCTGTCCAGGGATCATGTGTCATGAGGCCGGTGCTCGCCGCGCTCGCCGTCCTGCTCGCGCCCGCCGCCGTGCCGGCGGCGGCGCAGGATCGGACGGCCAGGGACCAGCGCATCGTCACGCGCTTCTACGATCCGGCGAAGATCGTCGCGCTCGCCGCGCGCGCCGGCATCCAGTCCACGATCCAGTTCGGCGACGACGAGCGGATCGAGAATGTCGCGCTGGGCGACTCGGCGGACTGGCAGGTCACCCCCAACAAGCGCGCCAGCCTGTTGTTCGTGAAGCCGATGGCGGCGCCCGCGCGCACCAACATGACCGTGGTGACCGACCGCCGCACCTATCTGTTCGATCTGAGCGCGGGTGCGAAGAACGCGCCGGTCTACATGATGCGCTTCACCTATCCCCGGCCGGCGGCGGCACCGGTGCCCGCGTCGGCGAGGCCCGACGAGGCGGCGATCGCCGCCGCGGTCGCGCACGCCGAGGCCGAGCAGGCCGCCGCGCAGCCGACGCCCGCCGACCTCAACTTCGCCTGGGTCACCACAGGCGACCGCAAGCTGCTCCCCGAGCGGCTGTTCGACGACGGCCACGCGACCTGGCTCGCCTGGCCGAAGGACGTGTCGCTGCCCGCCATCCTGGTGCGCGAGGCGAGCGGCAGCGAAGGTCCGGTCAACTATACGACGCGGGGCGCGTATATCGTGGTCGACGGCGTGCCGGGGCAGCTGGTGCTCCGGCAGGGCAGGCAGATGGCGACGCTGACCCCCGATCCCCACGCGGTCCGCGCCGCCGCGGCGCCGGCGCCGCTGCCGGTCCCGGCCGCCGCGCGGCCCGGCGGCGATGCCGCGAAGCCGGGCGCGCTCGCCCAGGCGGGCGGTCCGAGCCGACCCTTCCCGCATCCCGCGGACGGCCGGCCATGACCCGCGGCCCGGCCACCCGCCGCCCCGAGATCCTGCTGCGGCCGCTCGACGACGGCGACCCGCGTATCCTGGCGGGCGAGCAGGCGCTCGTGCTCGCCAGCCGCAACGCCTATCCGGTGGTCGCGCGCCGGGGTCGCCGCAACGAGGGTCTCGGTCTCGCGGCCGGTGCCGGAATCGCACTGCTGCTCGGCGGGATCACCTTCGCGACGATGAGCGGGCATCGCCACCCCGCGCCCGCACCGCCCGCGCCGATCGGCCGGCAGGCGGCGCCGGTGCCGGGCAATACGGCCCCGCCGCCGCCGCCGCGCTTCGCCATCGCCCCGGTCGCGCCGCTGATCGGCCGGCCGGTGCCCGACCGGCCGATGCCGTCGCCGCCGATGACCGATCCCGCGCATGCGCCGGTGATGGTGTTCGACGGCACGCAGGCCGCGGTGCCGCAGGGCGGCGCGGCGAGCACGCCCGTGCCCGCCGCCGCCAGACCGCGCGCGGCGGCGGGCGGCGGCGAGAACGATCAGTTCGCCGCGCGCGTCGGCGGCGATGCCGACGTCGCCACCGCCGAGCATCTCAGCGATCCCGCCGCGACGATCGCGCAGGGCACGCTGATCCCCGCCGTGCTCGAGACCGCGATCGACACCGACCTGCCCGGCTATGTCCGCGCGGTGGTCAGCCAGGACGTGCGCTCGTTCGACGGCAGGCATGTCCTGGTGCCGCGCTCGTCGCGGCTGATCGGCCAGTACAAGTCCGGGCTCCAAGCCGGGCAGACCCGCGCCTATGTCATCTGGCAGCGGCTGATCCGCCCCGACGGCGTCTCGGTCGCGCTGGGCTCGCCCGCGGTCGACTTCTCGGGCCGCACCGGCTTGGACGGCAAGGTCGACGGCCACTTCATGAAGCGCTTCGGCTCGGCGGTGCTGCTCTCGGTGGTGAGCGGGCTCGGCGCGCTCGGCTCGAGCGGCACCTCGGTGGTGCTCTCCGGCGGCGGCCAGAGCGCCGCCTCGGTCGCCGCCACCCGCGACACCGCCATCCCACCCACCATCCGCGTCCCGCAAGGCCAACCCATCCGCGTCTTCACCGCAAAAGACCTCGACTTCTCCAGCGTCACCAACGGATGATGGCGAGCGTCGCGCCGACCGCGCTCCCCGTCGAGATCGGCACCGGGGGCGGCGTCTATCTCGATGCGTATCTCGCGCCCTTCCGCCGCTGGCTCGACGACGAGACGGTCAGCGAGATCCTCGTCAACAAGCCCGGCGAACTGTGGGTCGAGCATGGCGGCGCGCATCGCATGGCGCGGGTCGCGGCGCCCGAGGTCGACGATCGCCACCTCCAGCGGCTCGCCGAGCAGATCGCGCGCGCCAGCCGCCAGGGGGTGAACGCGGAACGCCCGCTGCTCGCCGCGATGCTGCCGGGCGGGGCGCGGGTCCAGATGGTCGCGCCGTCGGCGACGCGGGGACACTGGGCCATGGCGATCCGCCGCCACCGGCTCGTCGACCTGCCGCTCTCGGCCTACGACCATGGCCCGCTGCCGCTCCCGATCGCCGGGACGATGCCCGATCCGCAGGCCGATCCGATCGCCTATCTCGCGACGGCGGTGCGCGAGCGCCGCACCGTGCTGATCTCGGGCGGCACGTCGACCGGCAAGACCACCTTCCTCAACGCGCTGCTCGGCGAGGTGCCCGCGCACGAGCGGATCGTGCTGGTCGAGGATACGCCCGAGATCCGGCTGCGCCACGCCAACGCGCTGGGCCTGGTCGCGGTCAAGGGCGAGCTCGGCGAGGCCAGGGTGGGTGCCGACGATCTGCTCCAGGCGGCGCTCCGCCTGCGTCCCGACCGCATCGTGCTCGGCGAGCTGCGCGGGCGCGAGGCGGTGTCGTTCCTGCGCGCGATCAACACCGGCCACCCCGGATCGCTGACCACCATCCACGCCAATTCGCCCGGCGGCGCGCTCGAGCAACTGGCGTTGATGGTGATGCAGGCGGGGCTGGGCCTGACCCGCGCCGACACGATAGCCTATGCGCGTTCGATGATCGACGTCGTCGTCCAGCTCGGCCGCGTCGACGGCGTGCGCCGTGTCGTCGCGATCATGCGGACCGCGGACTCCCCCTGACCTGTCGCCGATGAAGCGCATCGCCATCCCGGCGGTGCCGATCGGGCTGATCGTCGCGGGCATGCTGCTCGATCGCCACGACCCGGCCGCGATCCTCGCGGCGCGCGGTACGGCGCGCTGGTGGATCGCCGTCCCCGTGCTGCTGCATCTGCCGCAGATCCTGGCATTGGCGATCGGCTGGAGCGTGCCGATCGAGCGAGATGCACGGCCGGGCGTCGTCCGTTCGTTCGCCTGGCGCCGGGTCGAGGAGGCGGTCGACGCGCTGCGGCCGATCGCACAGATCAGCGGCGGCGCGGTGCGTGTCCGGTTGTCCGTGCGGGCGGGGGCGGATGCGACCGCCGCCACGGCGATCGGGCTCGCCGATGACGCGACCGAGATGGCGGCGCAGATCCTCTCCACGCTGGTCGGACTGGTCGTGCGCGTCGTGTCGCCGCACCGAGCGGGTGCCGGATGGATCGCGCTGCCGCTCGCCACGGCGCTGATCGCGCTCGGTGCCGCGCTGATCGCGGCATCGCGCTCGGGCTGGCGCGGCTGATCGAGCGGATCGCCGCGGGGCGGGCGGGAAGGCTGCCGGGCGATCTTGCCGGGCTTCAGGCCGCGACCGGGGCGATGGCGGGACGCACCGCGCCTCTGCTCCGCTCGGTCGTCCGGCATCTTGCGTCGTGGCTGCTCGGCGCGGTCGAAACCTATGGCGCGATGGCGGCGACCGGCGCGACGCCGACCGTTCGCGATGCCCTGGTGATCGAGGTGTTCGCGCAGGGCGCACGCGCGGCGGGCTTCCTGATCCCGGGCGCGCTCGGCGTGCAGGAGGGCGGCTCCCTGCTCGTCGCGGGGATGATCGGGCTGGCGTCGCCGGTCGCGCTCGCGCTGTGGATCATCCGCCGCATCCGCGATGCTGCGATCGGCCTGGCGGGGTCGGCGATCTGGTACAGGCTGGAGATCGCATCGAAACCGCTTTAGGCGCGCGGGCATGATCCGTTTCCTTCCGTCGCCGCCCTGATGTCCCTGTCCGACAGACTGGTCCGGCTGGTCGCGTTCGCCTGCCGCCGTCCGCTTGCCGTGCTGCTCGTCGCGCTCGCGCTCACCGGCGCCGCGATCGCCTATGCCGCCGGTCATTTCGCGATGACCACCGACGCCGAGGCGCTGATCGCGCCGACGACCGCGTGGCGGCTCGACGAGAAGCGGATGGATGCCGCCTTTCCGGCTTATGGCGACACGCTGCTGGTCGTGATCGACGGTGCCACGCCCGAGCTGGCGGCGCGCGCCGCGGACGGCCTCGCCGCGGCGATGACGGCGGATCGGGCGCATTTCCGCAGGGTGGAGCAACCCGATGGCGGACCGTTCTTCGCGCGTGAAGGGCTGTTGTTCGGGAGCGGGGCCGAGGTCGCCGACGCCACCCGGCAGATGGTCGCGGCGCAGCCGTTCCTGGGGCCGCTCGCCGCCGATCCGTCGCTGCGCGGCATCGCCGGCGCGCTCGCCACGATGACGCAGGGCGTGGCGCGGGGCGATGCGCCGCTGTCGCGGATCGCCGCGTCGCTGGCGGCGCTGGCGGATGCGCTGGAGGCGCAGGCATCGGGCCGGCCGGCGTTCTTTTCGTGGCAGGCGCTGCTCGGCGCGCAGGGCGGGCTGGGCGCGCCCGGGCGCCGGCTGGTGCTGGCGACGCCGACGCTCGACTATGCCGCCCTGATGCCCGGCGCGCCCGCGCGCGACGCGGTGACGGCGGCGGCGGCGCGGCTGGGGCTCGATCCCGCGCATGGCGTGCGCATCCGGATCACCGGATCGGTGCCGCTGTCGGACGAGGACCTTGCCTCGATCGCCGACGGCGCCTGGCTGGTCGCGCTGGTGATGCTCACGGCGATGCTGGTGACGCTGCGACTGGCGACGCGATCGTGGCGTGTCGTCGCCGCGATCCTCGCGACGACGCTCGCGGGGCTGGCGGTGACGACCGCGCTCGGGCTCGCGGCGATCGGATCGCTCAACCTGATCTCGGTCGCGTTCATCCCGCTGTTCGTCGGGCTGGGCGTCGATTTCGGTATCCAGCTCGGCGTGCGCTTCCAGGCCGAGCGGCGTGATCGTGCCGATCCGGGCGCGGCGATGGTCGCGGCGGCGGCGGCGCTGGCCGGGCCGCTGCTGCTCGCCGCCGCCGCGGTGTGCCTGGGCTTCCTCGCCTTCCTGCCGACGGCGTATGTCGGCATCGCCGAGCTGGGCGAGATCGCCGGGCTGGGCATGATCGTCGCGCTGATCGCCGCGCTGACGCTGCTGCCCGCGCTGCTGATGCTGCTGCGTCCGCGACAGGTCGATGCCGAGATCGGCGACCCGCGGCTGGCCCCGCTCGATCGCTTCCTGGTCCGACGGCGGGCGGCGGTGCTGGCGGTGTTCGGTGTGGCGATGCTGCTCGGCATCGCCGCGCTCGCCTTCGTCCGGTTCGACTTCGATCCGCTGCACCTGCGCGATCCGCGGGGCGAGGCGATGGTGACGCTTGCCGATCTCGCCCACGATCCCAATACCGATCCGAACACGATCGAGGTCCTCGCTCCGAGCCTGACCGCCGCGCAGGCGCTGGCGGCGCGGCTCGGCGCGCTGCCCGAGGTCGGGCAGGCGGTGACGGCGGCGAGCTTCGTGCCCGCCGATCAACCGGCCAAGCTCGCGCTTATCGCCGATGCGTCCGCGCTGCTCGATTTCACGATCAATCCGTTCGCGCCGCTGCCGCCACCGAGCGATGGCGAGACGATCGCCGCGCTCGATGCCGTCGCGGGACAGCTGCGCGGTGTCGCAGCGGGCGGGGATGCCGCCGCGCGTGCCGCGCAACGCCTGGCCGCGGCGTTCGATCGCCTCGCGGCGGGGCCGCCCGCCGCGCGCGACAGGGCGAGCGCGATGCTGGTTCCCCCGCTCGTCACGATGCTCGATCAGATCCGCGCCGCGCTGTCCGCGCGCCCGGTCTCGATCGCGAGCCTGCCGACGGCGATCCGCCAGGACTGGATCGCGGCTGACGGCCAGGCGCGCCTCTCGCTGACCGCCGCCGGCACCGATCGCGGCGACGCCGCGCTCGCCCGTTTCGTCCGCGCGGTGCGCCAGGTCGCGCCGCACGCGACCGGTACGGCGGTCGCGACCCAGGCGGCGGCGCGGACCGTCGCCTCCGCGTTCGTCGAAGCCGGCGTGCTGGCGCTCGTCGCGATCGCGCTGCTGCTGCTCGCCGTGCTGCGCAGCGTGCGCGAGGTGGCGTTCACGCTCGCGCCGGTGGTGCTGTCGGGCTTCCTCACGCTCGGGACCTGCGTGGCGATCGGGCAGGCGATCAACTTCGCCAACATCATCGCCTTCCCGCTGCTGTTCGGCGTCGGCGTCGCCTTCCACATCTACTTCGTGATGGCATGGCGGAGCGGCGCGCGCGATCTGCTCCAGTCGCCGCTGGCGCGCGCGGTGTTC
>CAXTNX010000009.1:38011-68355 GCA_964245815.1 uncultured Sphingomonadaceae bacterium
CTCTGGATATCGCCTCACCCAGGCACCGCGAGCATGGGCAAGATCCTGATGATCTCGCTCGCCTGGACGCTGGTCTGCGCGCTGATCTTCGAGCCGGCGCTGCTCGGCCCGACGCGGCGCGAGGAATCATGATCTGCGTCGCCGTCACACCGCAAGCGGCCGTCCGGCGCTCTACCGTCTCGCGCGCCCGGACCTGGCGACCGCGTGCGCGATGCCGAGGAGCGGGGCGCCGCATGGTGCCCGTCGCATGATCCGATCTTGTGGCGTGGGGGATCGCCGGCGTCTATGCGCGAACGATGGAGGACGACGGATGAGCGACGGTGCGGTGGACGGCTATGATGTGCTGATCGTGGGCGCGGGGCATGCCGGCGCGCAGGCGGCGGTGGCGTTGCGCCAGCGTGGCTTCACCGGCTCGATCGGGATGGCGGGCGAGGAACCCGAGATCCCGTACGAGCGGCCGCCGCTCAGCAAGGACTATCTGTCCGGCGAGAAGAGCTTCGAGCGCATCCTCATCCGACCGGCGACGTTCTGGGCGGAGCGCGGCGTCGCCATGCTCACCGGGCGGCGCGTCGTCTCGATCGATGTGGACGCGCATCGCGTGACGACCGCGGACGGCGGCACGATCGGCTATGGCACGCTCATCTGGGCGGCGGGTGGCCACGCCCGCCGGCTGACCTGCGCGGGACACGACCTGGTCGGCGTCCACGGCGTGCGCAGCCGCGCGGACGTCGATCGCATGATGGGCGAACTGGCGACGACACGGCGCGTCTGCGTGATCGGCGGCGGCTATATCGGGCTGGAAGCGGCCGCCGTGCTCGCCAAGCTCGGCAAGAGCGTGGTCGTGCTCGAGGCGCAGGATCGGGTGCTCGCGCGCGTCGCCGGCGTCGCGTTGTCCCGCGCCTACGAGGCCGAGCATCGCGCGCATGGCGTCGAGGTACGGCTGGGCACCGTCGTCGACTGCATCGTCGAGCGCGATGGCCGCGCCTGCGGGGTAAGGCTCGCCGATGGCGAGGTGATCGGCTGCGAGATGGTGATCGTCGGGATCGGGATCGTGCCCGCGGTCGCGCCGCTGATCGCCGCCGGCGCACGCGGCGGCAACGGCGTCGCGGTCGACGAGCATTGCCGTACCAGCCTGCCCGACGTGTTCGCGATCGGCGACTGCGCGATGCACGCCAACGCCTTTGCCGAGGGGATGCCGATCCGCCTGGAATCGGTGCAGAACGCCAACGACATGGCGACCACCGCGGCGCGGGCGATCGTCGGCGCGCCCGAGCCCTATCACGCCGTGCCGTGGTTCTGGTCCAACCAGTACGATCTCAAGCTGCAGACCGTCGGGCTTTCCGTCGGGCACGATGCCGAGGTGCTGCGCGGCGATCCCGCCGCGCGCAGCTATTCGGTGATCTATCTGAAGCAGGGTCGGGTGATCGCGCTCGACTGCGTCAATGCGGTGAGGGACTATGTCCAGGGCCGCGCGCTGGTCACCGGCGGCCTCACGGTCGATCCGGCGCGCCTCGCGGACCCGATGGTTCCGCTCAAGGAAATGCTTTCGGGGTGACCGGGCGACGACACGGGCGACGTCGGCGATCTTGCCGGCAGGCCTCGCGCGGGCCGAAGGATGCGAGACCTTCGTCCAATATTTCCGCGCTGCAACGCTTCACCGTGACGCGCACCCGGTTCGACGCGGGTTGAGGCCGTCGCGGTTGTCATGCCCGCAGGCGCCGGTCATGGCATGGTTACCGAGAGCGGAGGGGGCTCCAATCATCGGTAAGCTGACCTTCGCGGCCCTTTGCGGATCGCGGTCGGTCGTGTGCGGGGTATCGGATCGTGGTCGCCAGGATGCTTGATCTGCTCAATGTTCCATTCGCCGCGCGGTTCCGCCGCGGCATCGCGATCGCCGCCACCGTCGTCGCGACGGCCGTCGCGGTACCGGCGATGGCGAGCGATGCCACGGCGACCACGGCAGCGTCGATCGGCGCGGTCGACGCGGTCTCGACCACCGCGCTCGGCGCGCGCAACGATCCGATGTTCCGATCGCTGTTCGACAGCTGGAAGTCGATGGACGCGGTGCCGCATGGCGGGTTCGTCTCGGTGCCCTCGCAGAAGCCGGTCAGGGATTTCCGCTTCACCTCGCTGTTCGGCGTGCGCGGCAATCCGTTCGGCGGCGGCGGCGGGGAGATGCATCCCGGGCTCGATCTCGCGGCGCCGATCGGCACGCCCGTCTACGCCACCGCCGACGGCCTCGTCGGCCGCGCCGAGCCCACCTACGGCGGCTATGGCAACCTCATCCAGCTCGAGCATGGCAAGGGCATCGAGACGCGCTACGGTCATCTCTCGCAGATCCTCGTGCATCAGGGCCAGCGCGTGCATCGCGGCGACCTGATCGCGCTGATGGGCTCGACCGGGCGCTCGACCGGCAGCCATCTTCATTACGAGGTCCGCATCGACGGTCGTGCGGTCAATCCGATGCCGTTCCTGCAAACCGCCGACTATCTCACCGCGCTTCAGAACCGCCAGCCGCTCAAGGTCGGCGAACCCGTAACCGCAATGGGTGGCCCTGCGGACCCCGACGCCGATTGATCGGCTTGCCGCCGGTCCTGCGCGCGCCTATCTCGGACGGCATGGCCAGCATCGTCTCCGACATCGAGCTCACCGCATCCGCCGCCGCGCGCGTCGCCGCGATCGCGGCGCGGCAGGGCCGGCCAGCGGTGCTCCGTCTCTCCGTCGACGGCGGCGGGTGCGCGGGTTTCCAATATGTGTTCGGTCTCGCCGAAACGGTCGCGTCCGATGACGTAACGGCGGAGCGCGACGGCGTGACGCTGGTGGTCGATCCGGTCAGTCTCGATCTCGTCCGCGGATCGCATGTCGACTATGTC
The DNA here is from genome assembly GCA_964245815.1 of uncultured Sphingomonadaceae bacterium. Classification (GTDB taxonomy): domain Bacteria; phylum Pseudomonadota; class Alphaproteobacteria; order Sphingomonadales; family Sphingomonadaceae; genus Solisphingomonas. The sequence continues at coordinate 40,885 of CAXTNX010000009.1, forward strand.
GAGAGCCTCGGCGGGTCCGCGTTCCGCGTCGAGAATCCGAACGCCGCCTCGGGCTGCGGGTGCGGAACCAGCTTCTCGATCTGACGATCCGGCGGGTCGATCTCGCCGGTCTCAGCGGGGCTCGCGTCACGCGCGGCGAGTCCGGTGCGATCGTCGTCCGCTATGACGATCCGCCGGTCTTCCTCAAATCCGAACCCGACGCGCCGTTCGCCGAGCTGGCGGAGGAGATCGCGCGGCTGCGCTGGCTCGGCCGACGCGGTATCGCCTGTCCACGTGTCCTCGACGATGGTGTCGACGCGGACGGACGCTGGCTGTTGATGACCGCGCTGCCGGGGCGGGACCTGAGCGTCGCGCCGCTTTCGCCGGACGACCGTATCGGGATCGCGGCGTCGGCGCTGCGCGCGTTGCACGCGGTACCGATCGCCGATTGCCCGTTCGATCATCGCGCGGAACAGCGCATCGCGCGAGCGGCGGCGCGGCTGCAGGCGGGGCTGGTCGACCTCGACGATCTCGATCCTCACCATCGCGGCCGAACGCCGGATGCGTTGCTGGCGGAACTATGGTCGACCAGACCGGCGATCGAGGAGCCGGTCCTCACCCATGGCGATGCGACACTCGAGAACTTGATCGCCAGCGGCGGCGTCTTCACGGGCTATGTCGATTGCGGGCGGACCGGCATCGCCGACCGGCATCAGGATCTCGCGCTGGCCGTGCACAGCATCGCGGAGCATCTGGGCGACGCGGCCGTGGACCGTTTCCTCGCCTGTTATGGCGCCCCGGTCGATCCGGCACGGATGGCCTTCTACCGGCTGCTCGACGAGTTCTTCTGAGGCGGCTAAGCCGCGCCGATGCGGATCGCCACCTACAACGTCAACGGGATCAACGCGCGGCTGCCGCGCCTGATCGAATGGCTCGACGAGGCCAGGCCCGATATCGCCTGCCTCCAGGAGCTCAAGGCCGACGACGACCGCTTCCCGCGCCAGGCGATCGAGGACGCGGGGTACGGCGTGTCGTGGCACGGACAGAAGGGCTTCAACGGCGTCGCGGTCCTCGCGCGCGACAGCCAGCCCACGCTCCGCCGCAAGGGCCTGCCGGGCGACCCGGACGATACCCACAGCCGCTATATCGAGGCCGAGATCGCAGGCGTGATCGTCGCGTCGATCTATCTGCCCAACGGCAATCCGCAGCCCGGCCCCAAGTTCGACTACAAGATCGCCTGGATGGACCGTCTCATCGCGCACGCCGCGGGGTTGCTCGCCGAGGAACGGCCGGTCGTGCTCGCCGGCGACTACAACGTCATCCCGACCGATCTCGACACCTTCTCGGTGCGGGCGATGGCGAACGACGCGCTGACCCAGCCCGCCAGCCGGGCGGCGCTGCGCCGCCTGCTCTTCCAGGGATGGACCGACGCGATCCGGGCGCGTCATCCCGAGCCCGCGCGGCTCTACACCTTCTGGGATTACCAGGCCGGCGCCTGGGCGCGCGATGCGGGCTTCCGGATCGATCACCTCCTGCTCAGCCCGCAGGCCGCCGACCGGCTCCACGACGCGGGCGTCGACAAGGTAGTACGCGGGCGCGAGAAGGCGTCGGACCATGTGCCGGTATGGATCGAGTTGCGTTGAGCCGGCGCCCGCGCACGTTGCTGGCTCCGGCGGATGCGTTGCGGCTGGCGCTGTGCCTCGCCGCGATCCTGCTGACGGCCTGGCTGGGCGTCGGCGCGTGCCTGCCGCCGCGCCCGCTGCCCGCCGACGCGCCGGCGGCCCTGTTCTCAGCCGGACGCGCGATGGAGACGATCGGTGCGATCGCGATGCGCCCGCATCCGGTCGGCACGCCCGAGCATGATCGCGTCGCCGCCATCCTGCTCGCCCGGCTCAGGGCGCTCGGCCTGACGGCGGAGGCGCGGCGCTACCTGGTCGACGACGCGACGACGCGGAAGATTTCGGAGTGGAGCGGGGGGACGGTCCACCCGAGCGAGCTTGTCAACATCGTCGGCGTGCTGCCCGGGCGCGACCGGACCAGGCCCGCGCTGCTGCTGATGGCGCATTACGACACCGTCTGGGGATCGCCCGGCGCGGCGGACGACAGCGCGGGCGTGGCGAGCGCGATCGAGACGGTGCGCGCGCTCGTCGCCCGCGGCGCGCGGACGCGCGACGTCGTCGTGCTGCTCACCGATGGCGAGGAGACCGGGCTTTCGGGGGCGACGGCGTTCTTCGCGGGCGGCGGGCTCGCCGATCATGTCGGCGTGGTGATCAATCTCGAGACGCGGGGCGCCGGCGGGCGCGCGACGATGTTCGAGGCGGGCGCCGACGACGGCGCGATGATCGCGCTGTTCGCGCGCGCCGCCGCCGATCCGGTCGGCAATTCGCTCGCCGCGCTGGCCTATAGCAAGATGCCCAACCGCACCGATTTCACGGTGTCGCGCGCGCACGGGCTACCGGGCTTCAACTTCGCCTTCTCGGGCCGCGCCGCTTATTATCATTCGCCGCTGGCGACGATCGACCGGGTCGATCCGGGCAGCGTGCAGGACATGGGCCGCCAGGCGCTCGCGCTGTCGTCGGCGCTGGCGAGCGGCGACGCGCTGCCGGCGCGCGCGCACGATGCGACCTTCTTCGATCTGCTCGGCCATCGGCTGGTCCATTATCCGGGCGGGATTGGCTGGCTGGTGATCCTCGCCGCGCTGGGCGCGCTCGGTGGCGCTGTGATGCGCCAGCGAAGCGGGATCGCCGCGACGCTGTCCGGGATGAACGTGGGGCTTTGGCTGATCGCGCACGGGCTGATCGCGCTCATGCTGTTCAACCAGCTTTCGGGCGCGGGCGCGAACGTCAGCTATTATGATCGGCTCGCGGCCCTGCCGAGGCTCGAGCTCCAGGCGGTGCTGGTGCTGGTCGGCCTGGCTCTGGTCGCGCTATCGCTGCGTGCGCCCGGTCCGCGCCTGCTGGGCGCGGTGCCCGGCCTGGTGCTGGCGCTGCTCGCGTTCAAGCTGCATGCGCCCGGCACGCTGGTCTGGCCCGCGGCGATCGTCGCGATGGCGAGCGGCGCGCTGGCGCCGCGCCGCGGTGTCGGCGGATGGGGCGGATGGATCGGATTGATCGTCCTCGTCGATCTGCTGGCGGTGGCGACACAGATCGCGGCCGCACCCGCCGCATGGCTGTTCTCCTGGCCCGGGCTGGTGCTCGGCATCGCCGCGGCGGCGGTGGCCTGGATCGGGCCGCGCCCCGCGACCCTGGTCGTCGCCACGGTGGCGGCGGTCGTCGTGGCCGCGCCGCTCGTCCCGCTCGCGCATCTCGCGATGCTGGGTCTCGGCGCGCCGATGCCCGTCATCCTGCTGCTTGTGGTGCCGGCGATGCTCGCGGCGTTCTGGCCACTTGCGCGGATGCGGCTGGACGGGCTGGTGGCGATCGCAGCCGCCGCCTGCCTGATCGTGGCGGGGATGATCGCGCTCCAGGTCCGGCTCGACGGACTGGCACCGTCGGTGCCCGCCTACAGCCTCGACAAGTGAGCGCTCAGAGCGTCCTGCCGTAGATCCGATAGACCCGGTTCTTGCGGCTTTCGATCGCGTCGGCGATCGAGACCATCCCCTGATTGTCCTCGAGGATCCAGCCGATCTCGCTGCGCGTCGCACCGAACAGCGCGACCGAATCGTTGCGGATATACTCGATCATCATGAAGGCGAGCTGCGAGGCGAGCCGGGTCGCCTGGAGCTTCTTCTTCACGCCCATCAGCGGCACGCGCACCGTCCTGACCTGCGGCTTGCCCGAGAAGCCGCCGTTGAGCCGCCACAGCAGCTTGACGAAGCCGAACGGGAACAGCCGGCCGTCAAGGTCCTTCTGCATCTCGTTGAGGTCGGGCCAGGTCATCATGAACGCGACCGGCTCGCCGTCCACCTCGGCGATGCGGATCAGCTCGTCGAAGACGATCGGCTTCAGCTTCCTGCCGACGTACGCGATCTCCGAATCGGTGATCGGCAGGAACCCCCAGTTACCGGACCACGCGTCGTTGAGGATCGAGAGGATCAGCGCGGCTTCCGCGGCGAAGTTCTTCTTGTCGACCTTGCGGATCGCGATCCGGGCATTGCGCTCGCCCGACTGGATGATCCGCTCGATGATCGCCGGGAACGGCTGCGTGATGTCGAGCTCGTAGGTGTAGAGGTCCTTGATCCCGGCATAGCCCGCGGCCTCGATCCAGCCCCGATAGTGCGGCGGATGATGACCCATCATCACGGTCGGCGAATGATCGTGGCCCTTGATGAGCAGGCCGGGCTCGTCCCAGATCGAGATCGAGATCGGGCCGACCGAACGCGTCATCCCCTCGGCGCGCAGCCACGCCTCCGCGCGCGCGAGCAGGGCGTCGGACACCGCGCGGTCGGCCGCCTCGTACAGCCCCCAATTGCCGATATCGCGGCCGCCGCCCTGGGCCTCAGGCATATCGAGCCAGAGATGATCGATATGCGCGGAGATGCGCCCGACATCGGTGCCGTCACGCACCGCGATGAACAGCGCGCCATGGCCGTGCTCGTACCAGGGATTCCTGCCCGGCGTCAGAAGTTCGAGCGCATCCGTGCGCAGCGGCGGGACCCAGGCGGGATCGTCCTGGTTGAAGCGATACTGGATGTCGACGAACCGCTTCCTGTCGGCTTTGGTCTTCACCTCGACGATCGTGATCGCGCCCGCCATGCCTCGTCCCTCGTCCGGATCGTCCTATCGCGCGGTCGCGCTCATGCCGCCTTGTTGCGCTGGCGGAACGCGGCCGTGGAGGTCACCCCGCCCGACAGATCGCGCACCGTCGGATAGCGGGCGGCGACCGCGTCGGTGTAACCGAGATTGAAGACGGTCGGGCTCTTCGTGCGGTTGGCCGCGCCGGGATAATAGGTGCGGCCGAGATGGTCCCACCAGAAATTGGTGATCCCGAAATTACCGCTCTCGTCGTGGAAATGATGTTCCATATGGCGCTGCTTCATATGAAGCAGCCAGCGGTTCGTCGGCTTGTAGGCGAGGTGCTGGATACAGTGGAAGAACTCGTTGACGCAGGTCTGCACCATCCCGGTGGCGAACGCCGCCGCCGCGCCGCCGGGCCCGGCGATCGCCCAGCCGATCGGGATCGTCGCCAGCGCGACCGTGGGGATCACGTTGGCCGGCGAGCCGAACAGCACCTCGAGATGATTGGGGTCCTGGTGATGGTCGTAATGGATGCGCTTCCACGTCGCGGCGAGCCAGCTCACCTTCCACATCCAGCGCGAGTGCAGCACCCAGCGGTGCAGCGCGTACCAGACGAGCGGGAACAGCACGACCGCGACCCCGACCGCGAGCAGCGTACGCGGCGGCGATGCCGGCCGACAGAACCACAGCCCGACGGCCGCCGCCGCAAGACCGAGATACAGGACGATCGCGGGATATTGCGCATAGGCGAGGACCAGCTCGCGCAGCGTCATCCGGTCGAGATGGTGCGATCGGGCCCAGAACCCCCTGCGGGCGATGGTGGTGCTCACGTTGTCGTCAGTTCCTCTAGCCATGCGCCGAGCGGCCGAACCAGCCGTCGTCGGCCGTGTTCCATGACGCCGCAATGGGGCAGCTTTGCGGCGATCGGGCGTCATTCCTCGGTGCGGATCAGCACCGTCTCGCCGATCACCAGGAACAGCAGGAACGGCGCCCAGGCGGCAAGGAACGGCGGATAGGCGCCGAGATTGCCCATCGCGACCGCGAAATTGTCGGCGACGAAATACGTGAATCCCAGCGCCATGCCGATCACCGCGCGGATGAACAGCGCGCCCGATCGCGCCAGACCGAACGCCGCGACGCCCGCGAGCAGCGGCATCAGGACGGCGGACAGCGGCTTGGACATCTTGTGCCACCAGCCGGTGAGCAGTGTGCCGGTCGGCCGCCCCGCGCGTTCGAGATCCCTGATCTGGCCGCCGAGCACCATCAGCGATCGATCGTCGGCGCTGACGCTGGCGAGCGTGAACTGGTCGGGATGCGCCTCCGCCCCGAAATCGAAGCGGCCGAGCGGCGATTTGACGCCGGTCGCGACGTTGAACCCGGTGGCGCCCGGCGCGGTCCAGCCGGCGAAGCGCGCCACCCCGCGCGCATCCGCCGCCAGCCTGACGCGTGCGCTCGGCGCGACGACGATCCGCCGCAGGGTGCCGCCGTCGCGATCGAACAGCGTTATCCGGGTCAGCACCACGCCGCGGCCGTGACCGCCGACGTGGACGGCGTGGACGATGTCGTCGCCATCGCGCACCCACACGTCGTTGCTGCCGTTCTCGCCCTTCGGCACATGCCCGTAACCGACGTTCTGCCAGGCATCGAGGCTGGCCGACGCGCGCGTGACGATCCGCTCGTTGAAGGCGAACGACAGGATCGCGATGCCGAGGCTGGCGATCACCAGCGGCGCGAGGATCTGGTGCGCCGAAACGCCCGCCGCCTTCATCGCGATCACCTCGCTGTTCTGGTTGAACGAGACGAAGGTGATGAGCGTACCGAGCAGCACCGCGAACGGCAGGAACTGCGCCACGATCTGCGGTACGCGCAGCGCGACATACTGCCAGAGCTGCGCCTCGCCATTGCCGGGATAGGCGAGGATGTCGCCGCTCTCGCCGAGCAGGTCGAGCGTCTGGAGGATGATGACCAGCGCCGCCAGCACCGCGATCGCGCGGACGAGGAAGGTCCGCGCGAGATACAGCGCCAGCGTCCGCGAGGGCAGGAAGCGCAGCTCGAGCATCATGCCGCGATCCGGCGTCGGCGACGGATGCTGAACCAGCGCCGGATCTGCGCCGCGGCCTTGGCGGCGACACGCTCGAGCGCGCCGATCGGCTGGCCGCCGGGCACCACCGCCAGCGTCCGGTACATCCACCAGGTCAGCGCCGAGAAGAGGCAGAACGGCAGCCACAGCGCGATCACCGGGTTGATCCTGCCCAACGCGGCGACCGCGGCGGCGTACTGGTTGATCTTGTGGTAGGTGACGACCATCACGATCGACAGGAACACGCCGAGCGCCGAGGACGATCGTTTGGGCGGCACCGCCAGCGACACCGCGAGCAGCGGCAGCACCAGCATGAACGCGACCTCGACCATGCGGAAGTTGAACTCCGCCCGGCTTTCGGCACGCTGCCGGCTGGTGGCGGTCCGGCTGTGTCCGGTGCGGACCAGCTCGGGCACGGTCAGCTCGTCGTTCTCCGACGTGCCGCGACCGCGGAAGCTCTCGATCCGGGGCAGCGCGATCGGCAGGTCGTGGCTGGTGAAGCTGAGCACCCGCGGCGTCGGGAAGCCCGGCTGGTTCTGGACGAGCGTGCCGTTGTGCAGGCGGAAGATGATCGTATCGGGATCGTCGGTGCCGAAGAACGCGCCGGTCGCGGCGGTGACCGCGATGACCTTGCCGCCGTCGCCCTGGGCGTGGACGAAGATGCCCGACAGCTCGCGTCCGCCGTCGCGGCTCTGCTCGATCCGCACGGTCTCCTTCCTGCCCAGCCTGGTGAACTCGCCGACCTTGATCGAGGCGCCGAGCGCGCCCGAGCGCAGCTCGTAGCGCAGCCCTTCATAGGCATAGTGCGAATAGGGCTGGACGAAGCCGACGATCGCGAGGTTCACCAGCGCCAGGCCGACCGCATACAGATAGGGCACACGCAGCAGCCGGCCATAGCTGATGCCGAGCGCTCGGAACACGTCGAGCTCGGACGACAGCGCCAACCGCCGGAAGGCGAGCAGCACGCCGAGCATCAGCCCGATCGGCACGCCGAGCGACATGTATTCGGGGATGGTGTTGGCCAGCATCCGCCAGACGACGCCGACCGGGCCACCCTGCTGGACCACGAAGTCGAACAGCTTGAGCATCTTGTCGAGCAGCAGCAGCATCGAGGCGATGAGCAGCGTCGAGATCAGCGGCACGGCGATCAGCCGCGCCAGATAGCGGTCCGTGGACGTCAGGAAACTCAACCTTTGGACGCCCCCCGACCATCTTCTGGCCGCAATCACGGCCGATTGAACGCGATGGACGACAAGGGTGGATGCACCCGCTCCCCGTCCGTGGCGAGCCTATAGCTTCCGGGAGAAACCAGGTCATGTCGAAAGTGCGCGTGCCGATCCTGTGGCTGTTGCCGACGCTCGGCGTCGCCGCCGCGATGGGCGCCGCGACGGCGGCACCGGCCGGGCCCTATGCCGCCCGCTGCGAGGGTAATCCCGCAGAGCCGGCGATGCTGGTCCATATCGTCGGCTTCAAGGCGCGTACCGGGACGGTGCGCGTGCAGAGCTATGGCGGCGACCCGGCGCGCTATTTCGACAAGGACACGTATCTCAAGCGCGTCGACCTGCGCGTGCCCGCGGCCGGCGCGCTCGATGTCTGCCTCCCGGTGCCGTCGCCCGGCACCTACGCGATCTCGGTCCGTCACGACATCGACGGCGCGGGCAAGTCGGATCGCGGCGATGGCGGCGGCCTGTCGGGCAACCCGCACATGTCGCTGTTCGATCTGCTGTTCAAGCGCAAGCCCGATCCCGCGGTGGTCGCGGTACCGGTGCAACGTGGCGTCCGCACCGTACCGATCGTGCTCAACTATCTGTCGGGCACCAGCTTCCGCCCGGTCGCCGGCTGACGATGGCCAAGGTCGCTCTCCTCTCCAATCCGCTGTCCACCGGCAACCGCTCGCTGCTGCCGCGCGTGCGTGCGTTCTGTGCGGAGAACCCGGACATCTTCCATTACGAGGTCGAGCATGTCGACCAGATCGGGGAGGCGCTGCGCACGATCGCGCGGGTGCGGCCGCGCATCCTGGTGGTCAACGGCGGCGACGGGACGGTGCAGGCGACGCTGACCGAACTCTATCACGGCGATCACTTCGGCGCGCCGCCGCCGCCGGTCGCCGTCCTGCCCAACGGCAAGACCAACCTGATCGCGCTCGATCTCGGCGCGATCGGCGATCCGCTCGACGCGCTGAAACGCATCGTCGAGATCGCGCAGCACGACGTGCAACCCTATGTGGTCGCACGCGAGCTGATCGCGCTGTCGAACGGCGATGCCAATGCCCGGCCGGTGCTCGGCATGTTCCTCGGCGGCGCGGGGCTCGCCGATTCGATGCTGTACTGCCGCAACAAGATCTATCCGCTGGGCCTGCCCAACGGGTTGAGCCACGTGCTGACCGGGTTCGCGCTGGTGATCTCGATGCTGCTCGGCTGGCGCGCGCCCTTCCTGCCGCCGATGACCAAGCCCTTGTCGGTGTCGATCATCCGGCAGGGCGTCGTGAAGGGCGTGTTCGCGCTGCTGATCGTCACCACGCTGCACAAGCTGCTGCTCGGCTGGCGGGGCGACAGCGTCGCGTCGTCGGCCTCGACCGGCGGGCTCAAGCTGCTGATGGTCGAGCGCAATCCGTTCGTGCTGGTCGGCGCGACGATCGCCAGCCTGCTCGGCCGGCTGACGCCGGGCTCGATGCGGGGCGTCCATCTGGAGCGCGGCGACCAGATCATGATCGAGGGCGAGCGGCCGAGCGTGATCCTGGATGGCGAGCTGTTCATGGCGCGCGACGGCTATCCGATCGTCCTGACCCCGACCGCGCCGGTCCCGTTCCTCAGCCTTGCGGCGTGACGGCAGCGATACGTGCCAAGGTCCCCTCCGCACCCGGCGACGTCGAAGGGCGGCCGGCGAACGCCGGGGCTGCGCCTTCAGCGCGCTGAAGTCTACCCCGAGCGCCCGCCGAACGCCCCGCCAAACTGACGAAGCACCATACCCTGGCAGGCAACGAGGGCTTGGCCCGAACGGATGTCGTACCGGTATCGACAGGCATGACCAACGATCTCGCCTCCCTCGTCGCGGCTGAACTGTCCGAGCCCGTCGATCCCCGCGTCGCGGCACTCGCCGCGGCCGTCGCGGCGCGACACGGCATGGCCGCGCGCGCGGTGCTGTTCTACGGATCTTGCCTGCGCGAGCGGGCGCTCGACGGGTTGATGCTCGATTTCTACCTGATCGTGTCGGGCTATCGCGCCGCCTATAGCGCGCGCTGGCTGGCGATCGCGAACCGATTGCTGCCGCCCAACGTGTTCCCGATCGAGGCGGACGGGCTCGTGGCCAAATACGCGGTGTTGAGCGAGGCCGATCTCGCACGGCTGTGCGGGCCGGCGACCGACAATCCTTCGGTCTGGGCGCGCTTCGCGCAGCCTGCGCGGATCGCCTGGGCGGCGGATGATGCGGTGGCCGCGGTGATCGTGGCGGCGATCGCGCAGGCGGCACCCACCTTGCTCGATCGAACCATGCCGATGATGGGGCAGCAGGCCAGCTCGATCCCTGACATCTGGCGGCGCGGCTTTGCGCTGACCTTCGGCGCGGAACTTCGCGCCGAGCGGGGCGGGCGGGGAGGATCGATCGTGGATGCCGATCCCGCGAGGTACGAACGGGTTGGCTTGGCCGCCTTTCGAGAGATCGCGCTGTGGCGAGGCGTCGGATCCGGCGGACAGGTGGGGCTGGCGCTGTCGGCGCGCCAGGCGGCCGCCGACTGGCGGCGGACGCAACGACGCGGCAAGCTGCTCACGCTCGCCCGGCTCGCCAAGGCGTCGGCGACGTTCGCCGGGGGGCTCGATTATTTGGCATGGAAGATCAATCGCCATGCCGGCGCGACCATCGCGATCCGTCCGTGGCAGCGCCGCTGGCCGATCCTCGGCGCGCTCACCCTGCTGCCGCGACTCCTGGCGCGGGGGGCGGTGCGCTGACACGCGCGAAGGCGGCATCGACCGCGCGCTCGAGCGCGATCAGCGTGAACGGCTTGCGCAGCACCTGTTCGCCGCAGAGATCCGCCGCGCTGTCTCCGGCATGACCGGTGACGAACAGCACCGACAGATCGGGACGCGTGATGCGCACGCGCCCGGCGAGCTCGGGTCCGGTCAGTCCCGGCATCACGACGTCGGTGACCATCACCGCGATGTCGTCGCGCGCGGCGAGCATCGCGATCGCCGCCTCGCCATCGGCGCACGCCAGCGGTCGATAGCCGAGCGCCTCGAGCGCCTCGCTCGTCGCGTCGCGGACGCGGGGATCGTCCTCGACCACCAGGATCGGGCGCGGTGCCGTGGCCGGCGCCGCGGCGGGCGGGTTGAGCCGGACGATCTCCGCGGTCGGTCGGTCGGGCTGCACCGGCATCGCCGTGCCGCGGGGCAGGTAGAGCGAGACCGTGGTGCCGCGGCCGGGCTGGGTATCGATCACGACGTCGCCGCCCGACTGGCGCGCGAAGCCGAAGATCTGGCTGAGACCCAGGCCCGTCCCCTTGCCGACCGGCTTGGTGGTGAAGAACGGCTCGAACACGCGTTCGACGATCTCCGGCGTCATGCCGGTGCCGGTGTCGGTCACCGCGATGCGCAGATAGTCTCCGGCCAGGAGCGCCTTGATCTCGCCCGCGCCGAGCACCGCATTGCCGGCGGCGATGATCAGCGTGCCGGCGCCCGCCATCGCATCGCGGCCGTTGACCGCAAGGTTGAGGATGGCGTTCTCGAGCTGGACCGGATCGACGAAGATCGGCCAGCAGTCCGCCGCGACCCGCGTCTCGATCGCGACGCGCTCGCCGAGCGTGCGGTCGATCAGATCGGTCATCCCGGCGATCAGGTCGCGCGGCTCGATCGCCTCGGGCAGCAGCGGCTCGGACCGCGCGAAGCCGAGCAGGCGGCGGGTGAGCGCGGCGGCGCGGTTGGCGCCATCGAGCGCGCGGTCGAGATGACGCGAGACATCGCCCATCTCGGCATCCAGCCGCCGCTTGGCGAGATCGAGACCGCCCACCACGACGGCGAGCATGTTATTGAAATCATGTGCGATCCCGCCGGTGAGCTGGCCGACTGCCTCCATCTTCTGCATCTGGTGGAGCTGCGCCTCGGCGGCGGTGCGCTCGACGATCTCGCGCTCGAGCCGGGCATTGGCCTGCGACAGCTCGGCAGTGCGCTCGTCGACCGCCTCGCGCAGCCAGGCGGCGCGATCGGCGGCGTCGTCGGCCTGCGCCTCGGCCCGCGCGCGGCGCCGCACCGCGACCGCGACCGCCCAGCCGAGGCCCGCCGCGGCGGCGATCAGCGCGATACCGATCAGCGAAAGCAGCGAGAGCAGCGAGCCCGTGGTCGCCGCCGCGCGATCGGACTGGTCGTAGCGGTGCTGGAGATTGGCGAGCTCGTGCGCGTGGATCGCATCCAGCGTCTGGTCGATCGCGGCGATCCGGGGGCTGTGGCCGGCGGCGTTGAACGCGTTGAGCGCGGGCCAGCCCTCGCGCCGCGCGGCGTGCCGTGCCGGGATGCCGAGCTCGGCGCCGCGTTGATCGTAGAGCGCCGCCAGTCGCGCGACGAGACGCGCCTCGGTGCGATCGCGGCCGATCTGCCACTGGAGCCGCGCGATCTGCGCGCCGGCCAGCACCCAGTCGCTGTAGTAGGTCGATCCCATCGCCTTGTCCGCGCCGATCGAATAGCGCCCCAATGCGGCTTCCGCGCCCGCCATCGAGGCGCCGATTGCGCGCGCGGCGAGCATCACCTCGTAGCTGTGGCGCTCGCGCTCGAGCGCATGGTCGCGCTCGGCATTGGCGCTGCCGACGCGGACGATGACCAGCAGGATCATCGCGGCGGCGGCGAGCGCGGCGACGATCATCGCGACCGCGGTCACCCCGAACCGCGACTCGATGCCGGCCTCGTGGCCGCCTTCCTGATCCCCGCGTCCCATGGTGGACCTTGGTCTCAAAGGCTGGTGAAGGAACGGTTAATCATGACGTGGCGAGCGTAACGAGATCGCGCGCCGTCGTCACCTCCCGGCATACCCTACGCCCTTGCGGGTTAATCTTTCGGTCGCTGGGCGAACGTCGCCGCCGCCGCGCAGGCGAGCCTGTCGACGCGCTCGTTGTCGCCGTGCCCGGCATGGCCCTTGACCCAGCGCCAGTCGATCGTGTGCGGGCGGGCGGCATCGAGCAGCGCCTGCCACAGATCGGCATTCTTGACCGGCTTCCGGTCGGCGGTCTTCCAGCCGTTCTTCTGCCAGCCCCGGACCCATTTGGTCAGCCCGTCCATCACGTAGCGGCTGTCGGTGGTCAGCGTCACCGCGCAGGGTCTCTTCAACGCCTCCAGCGCGCGGATCGCGGCCATCAGCTCCATGCGGTTGTTGGTGGTCAGCCGCTCGCCGCCGGAGAGCTCCTTCTCGGTCGCGCCCATGCGCAGCAGCGCGCCCCAGCCGCCGGGACCGGGATTGCCCTTGCACGCGCCGTCGGTGAAGATCTGCACGGCCGCCGGTGGTTCAGTAGCCAAGCGCCGTTTCCCCGGTAACGCCTTGATAGAACATCAGGCGGTAGACATACGCCATCGGATCCTTGGGCGTGACGATCGCGTCCGCCGACGTGGTGAGCCAGTCGATCGTGCGCGACATGATGAAGCGCAGGCATGCGCCACGGCACAATATCGCGAACCAGGGAACGTCACCCCCCGGCTGGAAAGGATGACCCCAGAGATAACCCTCGCGAAGCGCGCGCGCGCGTTCGGGATAGTATTCGGTGCCGTCGGGGGAGAAGCACCATGCGGTATGCATCACCGCGAGATCGTAGGCTCGCAGATCGGTGGCGGCGAAGTAGAAGTCGATCAAGCCGCCGACCTCGTCACCCAGCATCAGGACATTGTCCGGGAAGAGGTCGGCATGGACGATCGATCGTTCGAGCCCGCGCGGCCAGCGTTCCTCGAGGAAGGCGAGTTCCTCGACGATGACCTCGTACAATCGCGGCGAGATGCGGTGGGCGTCCGCGCAGCGATCGGCCAACCCCCGCCAATGGTCTATCCCCATCGTATTGGCGCGCGCATGCGGGAAATCGGCTGCGGCCTTGTGCAGGCGACCCAAGGCGCGGGCGGCATTGTGGCATTGCCGCTCGGTCGGTGTGCTCAGCGACACGCCGGGCAGGAACTCGATCAGGCACGCCGGCCGGCCGCACAGCTCGCGGACCTGCTCGCCGCGGCTATCCCGCACGGCACGCGGCACCGGCAGGCCGCGATCGGCGAGATGATCCAGCAGCGCCATGAAGAACGGCAGGTCGGCCGCGTCGACGCGCTTCTCGTAGAGCGTCAGGATGTAGCGGCCGCTGGTGGCATCGACCAGATAGTTCGAGTTCTCCACCCCCTCCGCGATGCCCTTGGCCGAACGCAGCGCGCCCAGCCCGTAATCGGCGAGCAGCGCGGCGATCGCCTCGGCGGGGACGTGGGTGTAGACGGCCATCGGGAGCGCCGCTTAGGGGCGCGGCCCGCCGCCCGCAATGGCAGCGCGGGTTTCGGCGCGCGCGAAATCGCTCTAGAGCGCGCAGGATGGACTTTGACGATGCGCCCGAGGGACTGGATCCGGACTTCGCCACGCGCTTCGTGCGCGACGACCGGCGGCCGGGCTGCCAGCTGTACCTGATCTCGCCGCCGGTGATCGCACCCGGTTTCGCCGATACCCTCGCCGGGGCGCTCGACGGCGGGGCGGTCGCGGCGTTCCAGCTGCGCCTCAAGGGCCTCGACGACCATGCCGTCGCGCGCGCCGCCGAGCCGCTCCAGCGGGTCTGCGCGGATCGCGACATCGCCTTCATCGTCAACGATTCAATCGCGCTCGCCAGGCGGCTGGGTGCGGACGGCGTTCATCTGGGGCAGGACGACGGCGATCCGCGCGCGGCGCGCGACGTGCTCGGCCCCGCCGCGCAGATCGGCGTGACCTGCCACGACAGCCGCCATCTCGCGATGGAAGCGGGCGATGCCGGCGCCGACTATGTTGCGTTCGGCGCCTTCTACCCGACCGCGACCAAGGCGGTGGCGCATCGCCCCGAGCTCTCGATCCTGTCCTGGTGGAGCGCGCTGTTCGAGCTGCCGTGCGTCGCGATCGGCGGCATCACGCCCGCCAACGCGGCGCCGCTGGTCGGGGCGGGCGCCGACTTCCTCGCGGTATGCGGCGCGGTGTGGGACGATGCCGGGGGGCCGGCGGCGGCGGTCGGCGCATTCGGCGCGCTGCTCGGCGGGTGATCCGCGCGCTCGCCCTCGTCACGGCGCTGCTCGCCATCGCGATCGACCTGGCGGGAGCGTGGCTTTCCTGGCGCCACCAGCATGGCGGCATCCCCGCGACGGTCGCGGCGTTCGTCTCGGGACTGGCGCTGGTGCCGTGCGCCTTGGCGTTCGCGATGCTGATGATCGGGCATGGCCGCCGCCGCGCGGGCGGGGCGCGCGGTGCGCTGCGCCTGCCGATCGCGGTGCCGCGCGGCGATCTCGGCGCGGCGGTGCCCGGCGGCATCGCGGGGCTCGCCACGATGGGCGGGCGGCTCGGGCGTTACGTCTTTCTCGCCGGTATCGTGTTGATCGCGCTGGCGCTCTCCCAGGCGGAACCCGGCGCCGTTGAGCGGCCCGGGATACCGACGCCGTCCTCCGACGTTTGACCGGCGTCACGATTGTCGATGAGGATGTCTTGCATGCGGATCGTTTCCCGATTGGCCGTTCTGGCGATCGTCTCGCTGCCGTCTGCGGCGGTGTTCGGTGCGGATCCGCCGCCGCCCAGGCGCGCGGTCAAGCTTCCGGTCGACGCACCCGCCGCCAAGACCCCGGCCAGGGTCCCGGCGAGACCCGGGGGCAGGCCCGCGGTCGATCCCAAGGTGATGCAGGTCCAGGTGATCCTCGACCGGCTCGGCTTCGGTCCGGGCGTGATCGACGGGCGGACCGGTGCCTCGCTGAAGCGCGCGGTCTCGGGATTCCAGGCCGCCAGCGGGCTGGCCGCGAGCGGCGATATCGATCTGCCGACCGCGCAGGCGCTCCAGAAATATGCGGCGATCAGGCCGATTCAGGCGATCACGCTGAGCGCGGCCGATCTCACCGGACCGTTCGTCGGGCCGCTGCCGCATGGCGAGGACCAGCAGGCCAAGCTGCCCGCGCTCGGCTACCAGAACGCGCTCGAGATGCTCGGCGAACGCTATCATACGACCCCCGGCACGCTGATCGCGCTCAATTCGGCGGATACCAAGCTGGCGCCCGGCACGACGATCCGCGTGCCCAACGTCATCACGACCGAGCGCGCCTATCCGGCCGACGCCAAGCCCGAATGGAAGGCGACGCTGGCCGGGCTGAACGTCTCGTCCACCCAGCCCCGGGCGGATCATATCGTCGTCGGCAAGGCCGCCAGGACGCTGTCGGTCTACGATGCGCGGAACAAGCTGATCGCGCAGTTCCCGGTGACGACCGGCTCCGATCACGATCCGCTGCCGATCGGCGACTGGAAGATCTACGGCGCCGATACCAATCCCAAGTTCCACTACAACCCGGCGCTGTTCTGGGATGCCAAGAAGGGCGACACCAAGGCGATGCTGCCGCCCGGGCCCAACGGACCCGTCGGGGTGGTGTGGCTCGATCTTTCCAAGCAGCATTACGGCATCCACGGCACGCCCGAGCCGCAGAATATCGGCCGGACCGCGAGCCATGGCTGCGTGCGGATGACCAACTGGGATGCCGCGCGTCTCGCGTTGATGATCCACCCCGGCACGCCCGCCATCTTCCAGCCGTGACGCGGATCGGCCTCGTCATCACGCTGCTGCTCGCCCTGGCGGTCGTCGCGATCGCCACGATGGTGCGCGTGACGGGGCCGGGGTGGAGCGGATCGCGCAGCGGCGCGCCGGCCACCGCGCCGGTGACAACGGTGGCCGGGCCGCTGGTCGTGCCGGTCCAGGGCGTGACGCGCGGATCGTTGATCGACAGTTTCACCGATCCGCGTGGCGGCGGCACGAGGGCGCATCATGCGATCGACATCCCGGCGGCGTTGGGCACTCCGGTGACCGCCACCGCGGACGGGCGGATCGAGAGGCTGTTCACCAGCGCGCTCGGCGGACTGACGATCTACGAGCGCTCGCCCGACGGCGGCACGGTGTATTACTACGCGCATCTCGCGCGCTACGCGCCGACGTTGGTCGAGGGCGCGATGGTTCGAGCCGGGCAGGTGATCGCCGCGGTCGGCGCGACCGGCGACGCCGATCCGGGCGCGCCCCATCTTCATTTCGAAGTCCATCGGACGGCGCCGGGGCAACCCTGGTGGCAGGGCAGCGAAGTCGATCCCTATCCGCTGCTCCGCGCGGGCGGGTGAGCGCCGGAGGCGAGCACCACCGAGAGGTACCGGAGCGAGCGAAACATCCATTTCGGGTGGGTCGATCCGCCGGTCCGGAGCCAACTCCCTTTCACTTCGCATGAGGTTTGAGCGACACTCTCGTCACGACCTTCCGGGGGGACGGGATGATACGAGCAATGCGCAAGACCGCGGCCGGCTGGTGGAGCCTGGTCTGTCTGACGGTCATCGTCGTTGCGAACCTGTGGTTGCCGGAGCGGACGGGGTCATGGCCGGACGCCGGCCTCTGGATCGGATCGACCGCGGCGAACCATGCCCCCCCGCCGGCGTTCAGCGCCGGCACGCTGGCGGCGTGGATCGTCACGATGGCGGGAATGGTCGTCCTGCTGGTCTTGATCGGCATCGCGCTGCGACAACGGCCGGCGGGCGTGCTGATCGACAACCGCAACCGCATCAGCCTGTCCAAGCTGCAGATGATCGGCTGGACGGTGATGATCCTCTCGGGGATCGTCACCATCGCCGCGACGATGCTCGCGGGCCTTGCGTCCGCCCCGCCGGCGATCGAGGTTCCGGACACGTTGCTGACGTTGATGGGCATCTCGCTGGCCAGCGCGACGGCGACGCCGGCGCTGCTCAGTCTCAAGCCGGGCGCGGTCGACACCAACGCCGTGCCGGGCGATGCGAGCTGGACGGATCTTGTCCAGGGCGACGACGTCAGCAATGCCGACGCGCCCGACATCACCAAGATCCAGCAGCTCGTCATCACCCTCATCGTCATGGGGGTGTTCCTGTTCCAGCTCGGCGATATCCTGCATTACGGCGGGGCTTTCAGGGACGCCGCCGGGCATCTTCTGCCCTACCGCGTCGCGCTGCCGGACCTGGGCCCCGATCTCGCCTGGCTCGTCGGAATCAGCCATGTCGGCTATCTGACCTACAAGGCGGTGCCGCACACCGACAAGGAACGGGGTGCCGCAACGCCAGCCGCGGCCGTGCCCGCCGGCGACGGGGCGGTCGGCTGATGGCGACGCAGGCGATCCCGATGCAGCGCGCCAAGGCCCGGCTGCGTATCCGCCAGGGCACGCCGTCCACCGCCGTGCCGACGATCGGCTATATCGAGTCCGGCGCGTCCTTCCAGCCGGTCGACCGGGTCGTCGGCGAAGGGGTGAGCGGCAACAGCTACTGGTTCCAGCTCGACACCGGCCGCTTCGTGTGGAGCGGCGCGACCGAGCCCGACATCGCGCCCGCGGCCACCGGCAGGCCGATGGACGTCCCCTATCGCAGCGATGTCCCGGGTGCGCTCGCGGTGCTGAGCGACACCGAGCGCGACTCCGTGTTCGGTGCCATCCCGAGCTACACCGAGACCCGACCCACCGGCGCCGTGATCCTGCCCGCCGGCTGGGAAACCCGCAACATCGTGACCATCGACACGCCGATCTTTGCGGCGATCGGGCATCCCCGGCTGGAGGTGCATCGTCTGGCCGCCCGCGCCTTCCGGAACGTGTTCGACAAGATCGCCAGCGCGGGCCTCACCGATCGCGTCCTGCGCTGCGACGGCACCTTCGTACCGCGCCACAAGGGCTGGGACCCCAGGCGCACGCTGAGTTCGCACAGCTGGGGGATCGCGATCGATCTCAACGCGCGCTGGAACGGCTATGGCAATCCTCCCGCACCGGTGGGCGCGATCGGCAGCACCCGCGATCTGATCCCGATCTTCGCGAGCGAAGGCTTCGCGTGGGGCGGTAATTTCACGCCGGACGCCTATCGCGACGGCATGCATTTCGAGCTCGCGCGGCGGGACCCCGTGCCCGACGCCTGAGCACCGGTCGCCGCGACGATCCCGCGAGGCGGAGCGACGCGGGCGGCGACCTTGCCTGCCCCGGGCTGCGGGGCTAAAGGCGCCGCCTGCTCTTTCCAGCCTGACAGCGAGACCGACATGAAGATCAGCGGCGTGGACATCCGTCCCGGCAACATCATCGAGTATGAGGGCGGCATCTGGCGCGCCGTCAAGATCCAGCACACCCAGCCGGGCAAGGGCGGCGCGTACATGCAGGTCGAGATGAAGAACCTCATCGACGGCCGCAAGAACAACGTCCGCTTCCGCTCGGCCGAGACCGTGGAGCGCGTCCGGCTCGACACCAAGGACTTCCAGTTCCTGTTCGCCGACGGCGACGCGCTGACCTTCATGGACAAGGACACCTACGATCAGATCACGCTCGACAAGGGCGTGCTCGGCGATGCGTCCGCTTTCCTCCAGGATGGCATGGACGTGGTGATGGAGCTTCACGACGAGCGCCCGATCTCGGTGCAGCTGCCCGACACGATCGAGGCGATGATCGTCGAGGCGGACGCGGTGGTGAAGGGGCAGACCGCGTCGTCCTCCTACAAGCCCGCGATCCTCGACAACGGCGTCCGCGTCATGGTGCCCCCGCATATCGGCGCGGGGACCAAGATCGTCGTCGACGTCTATAGCCAGGAATATGTGAGGCGGGCCGATTGACCGATCGAAAAGCCCTCTCCCTTCAGGGGAGAGGGTTGGGAGAGGGGGAGTCCAAGCGCGATCGCGGATCCTGTATGCCCTCACTTGCCCACCCCTACGCGGCGGGCCCCTCCCTCACCCGCAGGCGGGAGAGGGTTTGGAGAGAGACAAATGCCGTCCCATTCCGGTCTCATCACGGTCATGCAGAAGGCGGCGCGCAAGGCGTCGCCCAAGATCCGCCGCGACTTCAACGAGGTCGACGCGTTGCAGGTGTCGCGCAAGGGGCCGGCGGACTTCGTCTCCGCCGCCGACCGCGCCGCCGAGCGGACGATCCTCGAGGAACTGCGCCATGCCCGCCCCGATTGGGGCGTGCTCGCCGAGGAGGGCGGCAGCGTCGAGGGCGATCCCGACAAGCCGCGCTGGATCGTCGATCCGATCGACGGCACGTCCAACTTCCTCCACGGCATCCCGCATTTCGCGATCTCGATCGCGGTCGAGGATCCGCGCGGGCCCGCCGGCAAGCCCGAGATCACCCATGGCCTCGTCCACCAGCCGCTCACCGACGAGAGCTTCTGGGCGGAAAAGGGGCGTGGCGCGTGGCTGCACGACCGGCGGCTGCGCGTCTCGGCGCGGCGCGACGCGTCCGAGGCGCTGATCGCCACCGGTATCCCGTTCAAGGGTCATGGCGATCGCGACACCTGGGAGCGCATCTATCGCGCGCTCGCCGGCGAGGTGGCGGGCATCCGCCGCTTCGGATCGGCGGCGCTCGACATGGCCTGGGTCGCGGCCGGCCGCTTCGACGGCTATTGGGAGACCGAGCTCCAGCGCTGGGACGTGGCGGCGGGCGAGCTGCTCGTCCGCGAGGCCGGCGGCTTCGTTACCGACTTCCGCGGCGGCGATCAATATGTCGAGCGCAGCCAATGGCTTGCTGCCAACGATGGGTTGCATGCACGCCTCCTCAAGCTGATTGCCGCCGGTCTGCGCTGACCCCGCTGCGAGTCATTCTCACCGTCCGGCGCCTTGCTTCGCAGGTGCGGCAGGACTAGGGAACGAGCGACGAATTGGGTCCGCCCGCGGCTCCGGTTCGAACCGGAGAAAGTCATGGCGTCGGTCGCCTTCCAGTATCTTCCGATCCTGCTGTTCCTGGGGATCGCGCTCGCGCTGTCCTGCATCTTCGTGTTCCTGCCGCAGGCGGTGTCGCGGCTGACCGGCGCGCACAAGCCCGGCGCGGACAAGCTCGCCGAATACGAGTGCGGCTTCCCGGCGTTCGAGGACAGCCGGATGCAGTTCGACGTGCGTTTCTACCTGATCGCGATCCTGTTCATCGTCTTCGATCTGGAGGCCGCGTTCCTGTATCCCTGGGCGGTGTCGCTCAAGGAGATCGGCTGGACCGGCTGGGGCTCGATGATGCTGTTCCTGGTCGAGCTGATCCTCGGTTTCGCGTATGCGTGGAAGAAGGGGGCGCTCGAATGGGAGTAGAGATCTTCCGCGATCCCGCCGCGCCGTTCGTGCCCGAGAGCGCACACACGGTGCCCGATCGCGCCTTCTTCGACGACATGAACGCCGAGGTGCAGGACAAGGGGTTCCTGGTCACGACGACCGAGGACCTGTTCCACTGGGCGCGCACCGGATCGCTGTGGTGGATGACGTTCGGGCTCGCCTGCTGCGCGGTCGAGATGATCCACGTCAACATGCCGCGCTACGATCTCGAGCGGTTCGGCGCGGCGCCGCGCGCGAGCCCGCGGCAGAGCGACGTGATGATCGTCGCGGGCACGCTGTGCAACAAGATGGCGCCGGCGCTCCGTCGCGTCTACGACCAGATGTCCGAGCCCAAATACGTGATCTCGATGGGCTCGTGCGCCAATGGCGGCGGCTATTACCATTACAGCTATTCCGTCGTGCGCGGCTGCGACCGGATCGTGCCCGTCGACATCTACGTGCCCGGCTGCCCGCCGACCGCCGAGGCGCTGCTTTACGGCATCATGCAGTTGCAGCGTAAGATCCGCCGCGTCGGCACGATCGAGCGCTAGATCGCGATGGCGGCGACCTACAATTCCGCACCGCGCTTCGCTTCCAACGACGGCGTGATCGCGGCTGCGACCGCGGCGCTCGGCGCCGCGCTGATCGAGGCGAAGGAGAGCGTCGGCGAGATCCAGCTTCACGTCTCGCGATCGCACATCGTCGAGGCGCTGCGGCTGCTGCGCGACACGGCCGGTCTCGAATACCAGCAGCTGATGGAGATCGCGGGAGTCGACTATCCGGATCGCGATCTGCGGTTCGAGGTGGTCTATTGCCTGCTCTCGCTGACCCGCAACCACCGCCTCCATGTTCATGTCCGCACCGACGAGGTCCAGCCGGTGCCGTCGGTAACCGGGCTGTGGCCGGTCGCGGGCTGGCTCGAGCGCGAGGTGTACGACATGTTCGGCGTGCTGTTCGACGGCAATCCCGATCTGCGCCGTATCCTGACCGATTACGGGTTCCGCGGCCATCCGCTGCGCAAGGACTTCCCGATGACGGGCTATGTCGAGCTGCGCTATTCGGAAGAGGACAAGCGCGTGGTGTACGAGCCGGTCAAGCTCGCGCAGGATTTTCGCAACTTCGATTTCCTGAGCCCGTGGGAGGGCGCCGCCTACCAGTTGCCGGGGGACGAGAAGGCCCCGCAGGCGCCGGGCGCGCAGACGCCGCTCCAGGCCGACGAGGTGAAGCGCTGATGGACGCCATGCCGAGCCAGGACCTCGCGGTCACCGCCGACCAGCTGATGGAGAGCGCGGTCAAGCCGTCGGCCGGCGACATCGAGATCAAGAACTACCACCTCAACTTCGGTCCGCAGCACCCCGCCGCGCATGGCGTCCTGCGGCTCGTGCTCGAACTGGACGGCGAGATCGTCGAGCGCGTCGATCCGCATGTCGGCCTGCTCCACCGCGGCACCGAGAAGCTGATGGAGGCGCGGCCGTGGCTCCAGAACGTGCCGTACTTCGATCGCTTCGATTATTGCTCGCCGCTGTGCATGGAGCACAGCTTCGTGCTGGCGATGGAAAAGCTGATGGGGCTCGAGGTGCCCGAGCGCGGTCTGTACCTGCGCGTGCTGTTCGCCGAGCTGACGCGCATCTCCAACCATCTGCTCAATCTGGGCTCGCACATCATGGACGTCGGCGCGATGACGCCGAACCTGTGGCTGTTCGAGGCGCGCGAGGACACCTACGGCTTCTTCGAGCGCGCATCGGGCGCGCGGATGCACATGAACTGGTTCCGTCCGGGCGGCGTCCACCAGGACGTGCCGCTGGCGCTGCTCAACGATATCTCGGACTGGGTCGATACGCGACTGGCGCGATTGTTCGAGGATTCGATCAGCCTCGTCGCAGACAACCGCATCTTCAAGCAGCGCAACGTCGATATCGGCGTGGTCAGCCGCGACGATGCGATCGCCTGGGGCTTCTCCGGCCCGATGATCCGCGCCGCGGGCATCCCGTGGGACATTCGCCGCTCTCAGCCCTACGATGTCTATGATCGCATGGCGTTCGACGTGCCGGTCGGCACGCACGGCGACTGCTACGATCGCTTCATGGTGCGCTGCGAGGAGGTCCGCCAGTCGATGCGGATCATCAAGCAGTGCATCGCCCAGATGCCCGACGGCCCGGTGCTGACCAGCGACCGCAAGGTCGCGCCGCCCAGGCGCGGCGAGATGAAGCGCTCGATGGAGGCGCTGATCCACCACTTCAAGCTCTATACCGAGGGCTTCCACGTTCCCGCCGGCGAGGTCTACGTCGCGACCGAGAGCCCCAAGGGCGAATTCGGCGTCTATGTCGTCGCCGACGGCACCAACAAGCCGTATCGCGTCAAGGTGCGGCCGACCGCGTTCAGTCACCTCCAGGCGATGGACTTCATGATGAAGGGCCACATGCTCGCCGACACCACCGCGATCCTCTCCGCGATCGACATCGTGTTCGGGGAGTGCGACCGGTGAGGCTATCAGGAGACATGATGAGGGATTTCGGTTATTCCTCGCCGTGCGTTTGCGAAAGTCGATGTCATGCCTGAGCCCGTGACCAACGAGCTGATCTATGCGGTGCTCGAGAAGATGCAGGCGCAACTCTCATCCGTCCACATCAAGCTCGGAGATATCGAGGGGCGGCTCGCATCTCTCGAGGAAGCATCGTCCAGCATGTCCTTTCGAATCGCCTCCGTTGAAGTCACCGTATCGGGGTCGCACAAGCGTATCGATCGGATCGAGCATCGGCTCGATCGTATCGAGACACGTCTTGGCCTGGTTGAAGCCTAGATCGTGGACTTCATGATAAAGGGCCACACGCTCCCCGACACCACCGCCATCTTCTCCGCGATCAACATCGTTTTCGGGGAGTGCGACCGGTGACGTTGTTGCGCTCATGTCGGATGGCGCTCGTAGCGGGCATCCTCGCTTACGTGGCAGCGTTGGCCGCGAGCAGGTTTGAGCTGATTCCGGCGGACTTATCTATGCTTGCCGGCGTAATTGCTGCTGCCGTTGCCGTGTCTGCGGCGATCGGCTGCGTTGTAGTGCAGTTAACGCGACTCCCTTTTCGCAAGCGGCTTATTAGACATGGCTGACGCACCCATCATCCCCGACGAGGCCGAGACCCGCGCGCGCTGGGGCGCCTTCGCCTGGACCGACGATAATGCCGAGCAGGCCAGGGTCATCATCGCGCGCTTCCCGGCGGGGCGCGAGCAGTCGGCGTCGCTGCCGCTGCTCGATCTCGCCCAGCGCCAGGTCGGTGCCGAGACGCAGACCCAGGGCTGGCTGCCCGTCCCGGTGATCGAGTATGTCGCCAAGCAGATCGGCGTGCCGTACATCCGCGTCTACGAGGTCGCGACCTTCTACACGATGTACAATCTGGCGCCGGTCGGCCGCTGGCACGTTCAGGTCTGCGGCACGACGCCATGCATGCTGCGCGGCTCGGACGACGTGCTCGCGGCGTGCAAGAACAAGGGTCTGGTCAAGGGCCGCACCACCCCCGACGGCCTGTTCACGCTGACCGAGGTCGAGTGCCTGGGCGCGTGCGCCAACGCGCCAATGGTCCAGATCAACGACGACAATTTCGAGGACCTGACCTACGACACCACGATCGCGGTGCTCGACGCGCTCGCCAATGGCGAGACGCCGACGCCGGGCTCGCAGATCGGCCGCCAGGTGAGCTGCCCCGAGGGCGGGCCGACCAGCCTCAGGGAGATGGTCGACGCCAATCACGATTACCGGGATCGCTGGTAATGACGGTCGAGGGCGAGCGCTTCATCACCGAGATGCTCAAGGCGATCCGCGGCGATATCGCGGGTCTCGGCGATCGGATGACCAACGTGGAACTACGCCAGACCGCGGTCGAGCAGCAATTACTCGGCATGAATACGCATCTCGCGGCGCTCCAGCATTCGGTCGACGGATTGTCGAAGGACATGCGCCGCGTGAAGGCTCGGCTCGAACTGGTGGATTCGGAGTGATGCCGCCGCTGATCGGCCTCATCGTCGCGGTCCTCCTGGTCGTGCTGTTCGTCAAGCTGGCGCTCGGCCTGCTCGGCATCGTGATCGGGCTGGCGCTGGGCGTCGGCGCGTACTTCGTCGCGGAGACGCTGGTGGGGCAGGGGCGGTAATATGCTCGACGACAGGGACCGCATCTTTACCAACGTCTACGGGTTCCAGTCCTGGGGCCTCGAGGCGGCGCGCGCGCGTGGCGACTGGGACGATACCAAGGCGCTGCTCACCCGCACGCAGGACGCGATCATCGACGAGATGAAGGCGTCCGGCCTGCGCGGCCGCGGCGGCGCAGGCTTCCCGACCGGCATGAAGTGGAGCTTCATGCCCAAGGAGCCCAGGCCCGGCAAGCCGAGCTTCCTCGTCATCAATGCCGACGAGAGCGAGCCCGGATCGTGCAAGGATCGCGAGATCATGCGCCACGATCCGCACAAGCTGATCGAGGGTGCGCTGATCGCGGGCTACGCGATGCGCGCGCGCGCAGCCTATATCTATATCCGCGGCGAATATATCCGCGAGGCCGAGACGCTCTACACGGCGATCGCGGAAGCCTATGGCGCCGGCTTGATCGGCCGCAACGCGTGCGGGTCGGGCTACGACTTCGACGTCTTCCTGACGCGCGGCGCGGGCGCGTACATCTGCGGCGAAGAGACCGCGATGCTCGAGAGCCTGGAGGGCAAGAAGGGCCAGCCGCGGTTGAAGCCCCCGTTCCCGGCGGGCGCGGGCCTGTATGGCTGCCCGACCACGGTCAACAATGTCGAGAGCATCGCGGTCGCGCCGACCATCCTGCGGCGCGGCGCGTCGTGGTTCGCGGGCTTCGGACGCGAGAACAACCGCGGCACCAAGCTCTTCCAGATTTCGGGTCATGTGAACAAGCCGTGCGTCGTCGAGGAGGCGATGAGCATCCCATTCCGCCAGCTCATCGAGGAGCATTGCGGTGGGGTGCGTGGCGGCTGGGACAATCTGCTCGCGGTGATCCCCGGCGGCTCGTCGGTGCCGCTGGTGCCGGCGGCGCAGATCATGGACGTGCCGATGGACTTCGACGGCCTGCGCGACGTCAAGTCGGGGCTCGGCACCGCCGCGGTGATCGTGATGGACAAGTCGACCGACATCGTCCGCGCGATCAGCCGCATCTCGTACTTCTACAAGCACGAGAGCTGCGGCCAGTGCACGCCGTGCCGCGAGGGCACCGGCTGGATGTGGCGGGTGATGGAGCGGCTGCGCGAGGGCCAGGCCGAGGTCGAGGAGATCGACATGCTGCTCGAGGTCACGACCCAGGTCGAGGGCCATACCATCTGCGCGCTGGGCGATGCCGCGGCCTGGCCGATCCAGGGCCTGATCCGCCACTTCCGGCCGGAAATGGAGCGGCGGATCGCCGCGCGCAAGGGCCAGACGACGCCGTTCGCGGTGGCGGCGGAATGAGTGCGGCGGCAAAGCGGCGGATCGCGCCCTTGTTCGCCGCGCTGTGGCTGGCGCCGGTCGCGCACGCGCAGGACACCGAGATCGGGTCCCGCCTGCAGCGGCGACAGCTCAACGCCATTCCGCGCGCGGACGCCCATTCGATCGCGTTCGCGCATTATATGACGCGCTGCGCGGTGACGAAATATACCGATGCGGCGAGACGATATCTGGACTCGCTGGATCAGCGCTCGATCGCCAAGGCGCGAAACGCGATGTTCGGTCGCGAGCTGAGCTGCGCCGACCTGCCCGGCGCATCGGATTTCGCCACCGACGTCCGGATCGTTCCCCCGAAGGATATCGAGCGCGGATTGATCGCCGAGGCGCTGCTCGCCCGCATGCCGGACAAGAGCTTGCCGGCCGCGCAGCCGCTGGCCGCCGAGTATAAGAGCCCCTGGCTCGCTCTGTCCGGTCGCGAGCCCGTGGTGGAGGAAATGGCGGCCTGTGTCGCGGCGATCGATCCGCCCGGCATCGCCGCGGTGCTGCGCACCCTCCCGGAAAGCCGCGGCGAGGGCCAGGCCCTGTCCTCGCTCACGCCGTCGCTGGGCAGATGCCTTGTTTCGAACGCCAAGCTGACCGCGAACCATCAGTCGTTGCGCGCCGCGCTTGCCGAGGCGCTCTACCACCGCCAAGCCGACCCGACTTTGTCGTTGGCGGCCGCCCCCGGGACGAATTGAAGATGCCCAAGCTCAAGGTCGACGGGATCGAGGTCGAGGTGCCCGCCGGAGCCACCGTGCTCCAGGCATGCGAGGCGGCGGGCAAGGAGATCCCGCGCTTCTGCTATCACGAGCGGCTCAGCATCGCGGGCAATTGCCGGATGTGCCTGGTCGAGGTGAAGCCCGGGCCGCCCAAGCCGCAGGCATCGTGCGCGCTGCCCGCCGCCGACAATCAGGAGGTCCGCACCGACAGCGCGATGGTCAAGAAGGCGCGCGAGGGGGTGATGGAGTTCCTGCTCATCAACCATCCGCTCGATTGCCCGATCTGCGACCAGGGCGGCGAGTGCGACCTGC
>CAXTNX010000010.1:0-65540 GCA_964245815.1 uncultured Sphingomonadaceae bacterium
ACGGGCGGGTCCAGCGCGAGGGCGAGGTGGTCCATGTCGTCGCGCATCGTCTCCACGACCTGTCCGATGCGCTGGCCAGCGTCGGCGACCGCGAAGGGAGCTTTCCGCTGCCGCACGGGCGCGGTGACGAGTTCCATCACGGCTCGGCTGGCCATGACCCTCGCGATCAGCCGCCGCGAGGGGTCAAGCCACGGGACATCTACATCCCCGACATCTCATTGGAAGCCATAAGGGTGCGGACGCGCGACTTTCGATAATCGCCCAATCAGCGACCGACAGGCTCAAGCCGCCTTCACGCCGGCGCTTGTTCTACGTCGGGCTGACTCGCGCGCGGAATGCCATTTACATGCTGTATTCAGGCGGGATTTCTGCCGGTACGGCGCCCAGCGCCGCGGCCGCTCGCCCTTCGTAGCGGAGCTGGAGGAGCGCCTCATCGCAGCCGAGGCAGCCGGCTAATCGCCTTTGCGGTCGAATGCCAAGCTCAATGTGTGATCGAGTTCCTTCCGATTGCGAGTTTCGCATTCCCATATCGTGATCACGCGCCAGCCGGCAGCGCGTAATAGGTCTTCGTTCCGGCGATCTCGCGCCACGTTCTGCAAAAATTTCGCGGTCCAAAAATCCACACGCGTCTTAGGCATGGAGGTCTTCGAGCAGCCTTCGTGTCGGTGCCAAAAGCATCCATGCACGAAGATCACGGTCCGGAATCTTGGAAGGACGATGTCGGGCGTTCCGGCCAAGTTCTTGCGATGCAGTCGAAACCTCAATCCGAGTGCGTGCAGCGAACGTCTGACGATCATCTCCGGCTTCGTACCGGTGCGACCTACCGATCTCATGATCCGGCTGCGAACGGGGTCGACGTCCGATTCGACTTTCACGGTTGAGTTGGAGGCACGAAATCATCGATTGCTTCGAACACTCCCCAAAGCTTGTCAACCTTAACGTGTTCCTC
The DNA here is from genome assembly GCA_964245815.1 of uncultured Sphingomonadaceae bacterium. Taxonomy (GTDB): domain Bacteria; phylum Pseudomonadota; class Alphaproteobacteria; order Sphingomonadales; family Sphingomonadaceae; genus Solisphingomonas. Next base: position 950 of record CAXTNX010000010.1, read on the forward strand.
CAAGTAATCAGCATATGCCTTTTGAGCGTTCGTCAAAAGCTGATCGTAGAAGACGATGCGGGCGTCTACGTTCTTCAAAGCGTCGGCGACACCCTGCGGTCCAGTACCGACCGCATCGTTCCATTCGGGTGGTGGCTTTCCAAGTAGGCAAATGATCTCGATCGGCCAGCCGGCATGATCGGTTTTCTGCAGAACCTTCTTCGCCCCGTCGCGATATTTTCGAATCTGCTTTGTCAGGTCGTCCAAGGGGACGGCGACCGATGCGCGTTTTAGTTCAATGATGACATGTTTGCCGCCTGCCGTCCTATAGCCGATGTCGATACGTGCGGTTTTCTCCTTGCCCTTGAGCACGGCGGAGTTTTGCTGAAGGAATGTGTTGACCAGCGTTTCGGCGTGCTCCGTGCCCTTCGTCCGCTCCCAAGAGGGATCGAGCAGCCAAAGGTGCTCGAAGATATAGTCGCGGAGAACAAGTTCCTTGTCGTTCTCCTTGAGCTTGGTCTGAAGAGCGTCGATCACGTTCAGTCGGCCACGCACGATTTGACCGTAATAACTGATTTCGAGGTCATCGATGTTACGGAATATCGAGAGGACTTGATCAAGACTCTCGTCCTTGATGTTCTCCAGCTTTTCGAGTTCCTCTTTGCGCCGGTAGCTCTCGAACGCAAGGATCGATGCCTTAAGGAGTTCTCTCTTGTCGTTGTCGTCGTTCGAGCGAATCGTGTTGAGCCGTCCGATCCAACGTTCGGCCTTCTTCTTCGTGTCACCTTTGAGATCCGCCAACCACGCCGATACTGCGGGAACGGACGCTGCGGCCTTTGCTCCATCCGTTCGCCGAAGATCGCTCCAGCGATTGGCGACGTTCCGCAACTCGGTCAGAACGATCGCGCGGAGCGCTTCGAATCTTGGGTCGTCCTGCTTCAAGGCCTGTCGGCTGCTGGTGGCGATATCACCCTGCGCGTCGACGTCGAGCTGCTCGCAATGCAGCTCGCCAATCACGTAGTCTGCATAGATTTCCTTCTGAGCGAAATCATCGAGTATATCTTCTTGGGCCAGCTTGCCCCGCATGAAGACAGCGAGTCGGTTCAGATTGTCACCGTCGTCGTCGCGAAGCTGGCTAGGGCTAGATACCGTGCCGATCCAGCCGGATAAGGTGAGCCCGTGCTTCGTCAGCTCGGCTTGGACTGCTGACGAGCGCTTTTCCTCGGGCCGAGCGAGGTTAGTACACGTTTTTACGAACTCGGACTGGTCACCGTACGTCCAGATATACTCGAGCGCTTTATGGTAGCCGCGATCGTCCGGACCGATATCAGATCCATTCACTGTCACCTTGAAGTTGAACTTTGGACCTATAATGGAGAACCGGCGGGCGACACGACGTTTAAGTCCCTCGACCGTCATGCCGGAAAGTTTGGTCGATAGGCCCGCGAGAACGATTCGCGTGCCCTTGATCAGTGTTGCGGGCCAGGTTGTGATCTCCTCGGGTTTGTAAATGTCACCTGATTTGCCCGCAATTGCGGCGCGGATCACCTCTCGATCCATCTTGAACGCCGTCTTCGTGCCGCTGGCGATCGTGTAGACCTCAGCGACCTGTGCTATCGAAAATATTGACAGCTTGCCGATGCCTTTGCGTCCCATCGGCTTGCGGCCATCTGGCGTTAATTCGCCCATACTGTCGCGACGCTTGAAGCCGACTGTGAGGAAGCGGTCGATCACACCGTCTCGATCCATGCCGGACCCGTCGTCTTCGATAGTGATAGTTCCTGCGCTTTTGTCGATGGTGATTGTCACCGTCTTAGCGTCGGCATCCCAGGCGTTAGCCACGATCTCGGACAGAACGGCCGGAATGTTGCTGTAGAGATTGATGCCAAGATGCTCGAGGGCATTCAGGCTGATCGTCATGACCAGCTCGCGTGGCTTCGTCATCGGGCAGCCTCGACATGAGCTCGAACGGTCTTTGCGATGGCACCGGCGAGAGCAACCGGCACGGCGTTTCCGATCAGTCGACCGACCCTCTTGAAATGAATGCGCTTTCCGGGCGCCACAAATTCGTAGTCCTGCGGAAAGCCTTGCAGAAGCGCACCCTCTCGCAGCGAAAGCGCCCTGTCCTGCTCAGGATGTCCGAAGCGGCCGTTGCCAAACCCGTAGAACTGCGTGGTGATTGTCGGGGAAGGCGAGGACCACTTCATACGGCCATACACGGATGAGTAGCCCTTTCCGGTTTCGACCTTGTGGCAGTCTGCGACTAGGTCATCATCCCAATCCCGCCAAGTACCGCCTGGCTTGGCCGACGCGATCCGTTTGGCATTGATGGCCGACAGTCTGCTTGTGCGGTGAAGCGGATCCGCTTTGTCCACATCGCCGTGCCCTAGCACGGGCAAATCCCCGATCTCGTCCATGACCGTCCGATAATTATCGGCGTGTGTCGCGATCGGCAGAGTAATCTTACCGAGCCGGGACGCGAGAAGAACCAGGCGTGATCGCGTTTGCGCGAGGCCGAAATCGGGTCCGTAAAGCACCTTCCACACGACGTCGTAGTCGGCGTTCCTAAGCGTCTCAACGAATTTTGCGAAGATCACGCCGCCTTTGAAGGTGAGCAGGCGCGGAACGTTCTCCATCGATACGACGTCGGGCCGGACCTGGTCGATCAACGTCCCAAATGCCTGCAGTAGACGCCAGTTGGGATCCTCGTTTTTCTGATTATAGGTCGAGAAAGGTTGGCACGGCGCGCAACCCACGAGAATACGAGCGTCGCCCGGAACGAACAGCCCCTCAACGTCCGCTGCCGTAAGCGAGCCGACGTCCTTACGCAGAAACGGCGCTCCGGTATTGCGCTCGTAGGGAAATCGACAAGCCTCGTCGATGTCGATGCCGGCAGCGAGTCTGAACGCTTCCAACTTAAAGCCATAGGACAGACCGCCGGCGCCGCAGAACAGGTCGACGACCGACGCCGCGATTGGGTTGATGGAAGGGCGGGTCATCTCACCACCGACTTGCGTCGATCGCCGACTTCTTCGTTGGATACGGCTACACCGCGATCCCTCAGGGCGCGCAGCACGAACGTACGAAGCGTCTCGTCGCGCTCCAACGCCACACGACGGATCTCCTTCTTTGTCTCGGCCGAGACCTTGATCTGCACCGTCTCGTCGGGCCTGGCCTTGCTCATGTCGGCTCCGAACACGTCGAGAGTGATGGGGTATAAGTCATGCTTTCCATATAGCATGATGTCAATCACGCCGGACCCGCTGGGTGAAGCGCAAGGTCGGACGGCCGCCCGCGTGCTGGCGGTGGTGGGTAGCCGCCTAGCGAGCGGAGGCATTTCAAATAGTGCGGACTGATGCCCAGGGACCGGTCGGGGGCCGATGCGCGCTGATTGCTGAACACAACCTCATGCGGCCTCAGCGGAAAGATGGTTGTCAATCATTGGCTGAGACCCCAGCAGCGCATCTGCCGCCGGTCCGATCTCGTAGCGCCCGTAGCTGACGCGCACCAAGAGGGCGGCGTCACAGAGCTTCTTGATCTGGCAGCGATAGACGCAGACGCCGCCAAGGTCGTCGGGAGACACCGTGCCGAGTGCCCGGGCCAAGGCCACTGCTCGATCCTTATAGGTCGATTTACGAGCCCGTAGTGGTCTGGGCGGCTGTAGCGTGCCATCGGCGCCTCTGGCGCGTCGCCGGCTTTTCTCGGGTAGCGGGATGTCGTATGTATATTCATCGCTCTCCCCCGACCCGGGGAGCCAGGCCGATCCCGATCTCCGCGCCGTCCGCTCACACCGGCTCGTCGATCGAGCGCGGCGGGGTCGAGAACCAGCGCGGGCCGGTCGCGGTCATGTGGAAACAGTCCTCGATGCGCACGCCGAACGCGCCGGGAATGTAGAGCCCGGGCTCGTCCGAGAAGCACATCCCCGCGGCGAGCGGCGTCGTCTCGCCATGCACGAGGTTGACCGGCTCGTGCCCGTCGAGGCCGATGCCGTGCCCGGTGCGGTGCGACAGGCCCGGCAGCGTATAGCCCGGCCCATATCCCAGGCTCTCGTAGTAGCGCCGCACCGCATCGTCGACGCCGCCGGCCGGCGCGCCGATCCGCGCCGCCGCGAACGCCACCTGCTGGCCCCGCGCGACCTGGTCCCACACCGTCCGCTGCCGCGCGGTCGCGCCGCCCGGCACGAAGGTCCGCGAGACGTCCGACTGATAGCCCTCCACCGTGCAGCCGCAGTCCATCAGCACGATCTCGCCGGCGCGCACGACCTGCGGCTCGTGCGATCCGTGCGGCAGCGCCGCGGCCGCGCCGGTCAGCACCAGCGAGAATTCGGGCATGCCGCCCAGCGCCCGGGTCTCGGCGTCCATCGTCGCGGAGACGTCGGCCGGCGTCATGCCGGGTGCGACGCGCGGCACGACACGACGATAGGCCGCGACCGTGATCGCGGTGGCGTATCGCATCAGCGCGATCTCGGCCGGCGACTTGATCATCCGGCAGCCGCGCACCACGGCGGCGCCCGAGACGACCGCCGCGCGCGGCAGCACGCGCTTGAGCCCGTCGACGACGACATAACGCACCGTCTCCTCGACCGCGACCGGCCCCGCCGCGGCACCCCGCCCGCGCAGCAGCGTCGCGACCAGCGCGATCGGGTCCTCGTCCTCCTGCCATGTGCGCAGTTCGGCCGGCACGCGCATCGTCTGGCGGACCGACGGCGCCTCGAAGAACGGCGTGACGATCGCGACGTCGCCCGTCGCGGGGATCACCGCCGCGGTCAGCCGCTCGCTGCGATGCCACTGGACGCCGGTGAAATAGATCAGCGAGGCGCCCGGTTCGACAAGCAGCGCCGCGATCCCCGCCGCCCGCATCGCGCGCCGGACCGCGGCAAGGCGGGCGTCATGCTCCGCCGGCGCGATCGGCGCGGGCCTGCCGGCCAGCGCCGCCGGCGGCGGCGGAGCGGACGCGTGCGCGAACGCCGGCAGTGTCAGCACCGCGCCCGCACCGAGCGCTCCGCCGATCAGCGCGCGGCGGCCGACCGCCTCAGGCAAAGGCATAGGGCCCGCCGCGCGCGAGCGCCGCCTGATAGGCGGGGCGCTGGTGGATGCGGTCGAGCCAGGCGATGAGCCGCGGATAGCGCGCGTCGAGGCCGCCGCGCTGGCGCGACGCCTCGAGCGGGAAGCTCATCATCACGTCCGCCGCGGTGAACTCGCTGCCGGCGAACCACGGCCGCTTGCCGAGCTCGCCCTCGAGGAAGCGCAGATGCTGGGCGAGCATCCCCAGCAACGGCCTGCGCGCCGGACGGCCGAGCAGCCCCAGCCGCCCGACGACGAGGACCGCCAGCAAGGGCGGCATCATCGATCCCTCCGCATAATGGAGATATTGCCGCCACAGCAGCGTGTCGCCGAAGTCGGCGGGCGGCCCGAGCCGGCGATTGGCGCGGTTGACGAGATACTCGACGATCGCACCGGTCTCGATCAGCACGGTGCCGTCGACATCGACCATGGGCGACTTGCCGAGCGGATGGACCTGCCGGAGCGCGGGCGGCGCAAGCATGGTCTTCCTGTCGCGCTCGTAGCGGACCACGCTGTACGGCTCGCCGAGTTCCTCGAGCAGCCACAGCACGCGTTGCGAGCGGCTGTTCTCGAGGTGATGGACCGTGATCATCTGGCGTCTCTCCCGTTTCGCCGCGCTCAACGCCTGCGCGTCGCAATCAGGCCCGTGCCGTCCACAGCCACGCGGCGGCGGGCAGCGCGACGCCGCCCGCGCCGCGATGCCGCTCGAGGAAACCGGTCAACGCGGCGCGGAAGCGGACGTGCTCGGCCGGGGCGAGATCGCGCGCCGCCGCGGCGACCGGACCGATCGCGAGGAAGAAGTCGCGCGCCGCGGCGACCGGATCGTCGCCCCCGCCGACGACATAGTCGTAGTCGAGCGGCACCGCCGCGGCATCGCGCCAGCCGGCCGCATCCAGCAGGGCGGCGACATGGCCGCGATCGGCAAAGGCGAACGGGCCCGGCGTTCCCGCGCACGGCGGCGGCGGCGCGCCGCCGAGCAGCGCGAGCGGACCGGCGGCCCATGGGTTGAGCGCGATCGCCCGGAAGCAGGAGAAGACGAGCGGCGCTCCCGGTCGCGCCAGCACGCGCAGATGCGCGAACGCCGCGACCGGATCGTCGAAGAACATGACGCCATGGCGCGAGACCAGCAGATCGAAGCCGTCCGCACCCGCCCATCGCGCGGCGTCGCCGATCTCGAACCGACACATCGCGCCGTCCACGTTCCGGACGATCGCCGCGGCGACCAGCGCCGGGGACAGGTCGATGCCGACCACCGACGCCTGCGCCACGGTTGCGGCGATCGAGAAGGATGTCGTACCCGCCCCGCATCCGATATCGAGCACGCGCGGCGCGGGCACGATCGCCAGCCGCGCCGCGACCAGATCGACCAAGGCGCGGTCGACGGCCGCGAAGGTCCGGTCGGTGGCGCGCCACGCCGCCGCCCACCGTTCCCCGATCGCGCCCTGCCAGTCCGCCGCCTGCATGGCCGGAACGCTAGACCCGCGCGGTGACGGGCGAAAGCGCGATCGCCGGCGCCTGGCGGCGTCGACCGACGCCCCGACGCCATCCCGGCGTTCGCGGGAGCTTCGCGAAAGTCCACCGGGCGCTTCATATCCCAGGATTAACTCGGCTCGATCTACTTTATGCCCGTTCGTGTCGAGCGAAGTCGAGACACCTGCTCCCGGCACGACGTCCCGACTTCGCTCGACACGAACGGATGGAGTGGATCGCACCGAGGTCATCGGGCTCCGGGAGAACGGCAACGATGGATCCCGCCACGACGCGGGGATGACGACGGACTTCCGCACACGTCCCGCGAAAGCGGAGGCGACGGGATCGGGTGCGTGCACGGTCCGCGTCCGGGTCGACGACATGCCGCCACATCCCGGCGCCACCGACCGCGACCCACCGACATCAGATGTCGTCGTCGTCTTCGGGGCCGGCCATCATCACCTCGCTCAGGCCGTCGGTCGCGCCGCGGATCGCGCGTTCGAGCTTGTCGGCGACGTCGGGATGATCGCGCAGATAGGTCTTGGAGTTCTCGCGGCCCTGGCCGATGCGGATCGAGTCGTAGCTGAACCACGCGCCCGATTTCTCGACGATGCCCGCCTTGACGCCGAGATCGAGGATCTCGCCGATCTTGGACACGCCCTGGCCATACATGATGTCGAACTCGACCTGCTTGAACGGCGGCGCGACCTTGTTCTTGACCACCTTCACCTTGGTGGTGTTGCCGACGATCTCGTCGCGATCCTTGATCTGGCCGATCCGGCGGATGTCGAGGCGCACCGAGGCGTAGAATTTGAGCGCGTTGCCGCCGGTCGTGGTCTCGGGATTACCGTACATCACACCGATCTTCATGCGCAGCTGGTTGATGAAGATCACCATGCACCGCGAGCGGCTGATCGAGCCGGTCAGCTTGCGCAGCGACTGCGACATCAGCCGCGCCTGGAGGCCGACATGGCTGTCGCCCATCTCGCCCTCGATCTCGGCGCGCGGCACCAGCGCGGCGACCGAATCGATCACCAGCACGTCGATCGCGTTGGAGCGGACCAACGTGTCCACGATCTCGAGCGCCTGCTCGCCCGTATCGGGCTGGCTGACGATCAGCTCGTCGATGTTGACGCCCAGCTTCTTGGCATACACCGGATCGAGCGCATGCTCGGCATCGACGAACGCCGCGGTGCCGCCGCCCTTCTGCGCCTCCGCGATGACGTGCAGCGCGAGCGTCGTCTTGCCCGAGCTTTCCGGCCCGTAGATCTCGATCACCCGGCCGCGCGGCAGGCCGCCCACGCCCAGTGCGATGTCGAGCCCGAGCGATCCGGTCGAGATCGTCTCGACCTGCATCGTCTCCTTGGAACCCAGCCGCATCGCCGAACCCTTGCCGAACGCGCGATCGATCTGCGCAAGCGCCGCGTCGAGCGCCTTCTGCCTGTCGGTCACCGCCAGCTTGTCGATCATGTCCGCGTTCGCCCCGACGACCTTGAGAGATGCCATGCCCGTGTCTCCTCGTAGAGTGCGCCGGCGCATGGTTCAATGCGCGGACCGTCCGGGACAGCCTGTACCACGCATGTTCCAACAGAACAAGACCAGAACGGGATTATCGCAGCGCCTCCACCGCACGCTCGACGTCGGCGAGCGTGAACGGCTTGGCGAGCGTCGGCGCGTTGGCGTGACGGGCGGGCGGCGCCTCGGTATGGCCGCCGGTCGCGAGCAGGAACGGCACGCCGCGATCGGCGAGCGCGTCGGCGGCGGGCCAGCATGGCTGCCCGCCGCGCAGATGGACATCGAGGATGGCGAGATCGAAACCGCCCCTGCCGATCCGCTCGACCGCCTCGCCGACCGACTCCGCGGTGCCCGCGACGGTGTGGCCGAGGCTGTCGAGGAAGTCCTCCAGCATCATGGCGATCAGGGATTCATCCTCGACGATCAGGATGGAACGGGTACTGGTCATGGTCGCACCGCCTAGCGTGCCCGATCGTTCCGCGACAAGACCTATCTCGCCTCCTCGCCCCGCGCCGGTGTCCCGGGGGGTTGGGTGGCGAGCGCGTCGCGCGCGGCTTCGGCGAGCTGCCGCACCGAGAAGGGCTTGGGCAGGAACGAGACGTTGTCGAGATCGATCGAGCGGCGCAGCTGCTCCTCGGCATAGCCCGACATGAACAGGATCGGCAACGTCGGGAACTGCGCGCGCGCCTGGCGGACCATCGTCGGGCCATCCATCGTCGGCATCATCACGTCCGAGATCAGCAGGTCGAAGCCGCCGCCATCGGCGGTGACCTGTGCGAGCAGCGCCAGCGCCTCCTCCCCGTTCGCGGCGGTGCGCACCTGATAGCCCTGGCGCGACAACGCACGCTCGGCGACCGATCGCACCATGTCCTCGTCCTCGACGACCAGGATGCTGCCCGATCCCCACAGCGCAGGGGCCGGCGCCGGCTTCTCGGCGGCGACCTCGCTGGCCGCCTCGCCGCCGCGGAACACCGGCAGGTAGATCACGAAGCTGGTGCCGCGGCCGAGCTCGCTGTCGGCGAAGATGAACCCGCCCGACTGCTTGACGATGCCGTACACCGTCGAAAGCCCGAGCCCGGTGCCCTTGCCGACCTCCTTGGTGGTGAAGAAGGGCTCGAAGATCTTGGGCAGGTCCTCGGGCCTGATCCCGGTGCCGGTGTCCGCCACCGACAGCGCGGTATAGTCGCCGACCGGCAGCACGTCCGATCCCAGCCGGCGCACCTCGGCGGCGGCGACGGCATAGGTGCGGATCGTGATGGTGCCGCCGTCCGGCATCGCGTCGCGCGCGTTGACCGCGAGGTTGACGATCACCTGCTCGAGCTGGCCGGGATCGGCACGCACCACGCCCAGCGCGCGGCCATGGCTGATCTCGAGCCGGGTCTGGTCGCCGAGCAGCCGCTTCAGCAGGTGCGAGACCTCGGACACGACGTCGGGCAGTTGCAGCACCTGCGGCCGCAGCGTCTGCTGGCGCGAGAAGGCGAGCAGCTGGCGGGTCAGCCCGGCGGCGCGGTTGGCGTTGTGGCGGATCTGGTGGATGTCGTCGTAATCGCTGTCGCCGGGCGTATGGCGCATCAGCATCAGGTCGCAATGGCCGATCAGCGCGGTCAGGATGTTGTTGAAGTCGTGCGCGATGCCGCCGGCGAGCTGGCCCACCGCCTGCATCTTGTTGGCCTGGTTGACCTGGCTCTTCAGCCTGGTTTCCTCTCCGGTGTCCTTGAGGCTGAGCAGCACCGCCGCCGCCCCCAGCCCGGGCGCGGACGCGACGGTGAGCGACACGGGCTCGTCGGCGCGCCGCGCCAGCCTGACCGTGATGTCACCCGACAGTACCGGGCCCTGGCCCGCGATCCCCGACAAGGGCTTGGCGGACGCGAACCGGCGCACCGTGTCGGCGACCGCGCCCTTGTCCTCCTTGACCACCAGATCGCCCGGATAGACCGGCCGCGCCTCGTCGAGCGGCAGGCCGGCGGCGTTGGCGAAGGCGTCGTTGAGGAACAGGAACCGCCCGTCGCGATCGACCAGCGCGAGCCCGAGCGGCAGCGTCTGGAGCAGGTCGTAGACATCCGACGGCTGGGTGCCGGGTGTCGGCTCGCGCGCCGCGGGATCGTCGAACAGCAGCACCGCGGACGCGCCGTCGAACGCCTCCTCGCCGTCGACGGGGACATGCAGCATCTTGACCGGATCGCGCTCGCCCGCATCCAGCTGGAAATGGAGCGTGCCGTCCTCGTCCTGGACGAGGAAGCCGGTGAAGTCGCGGCCGATGCAGGCGCCGTCCGCCTGCCCCGTCGCGCGCACCGCGAACACCCGGTTGGCGACGAGGATCCGGCCGCGTTCGTCGATCAGCACGGTCATGATGCCGACCCGGCCGAGCCGCTCGCCCATCGCGCCGGCGACGAGCGACACGGCCTCCTCGCGCACGTCGCCGCGGGCATCGCTCAGCCGCCAGAGCAGGTGGTCCTCGCCGCTGCCCGCGCGCGCCACCGCGATGCGCAGCCGTTGGGCGCCGAACTCCGCCTCGGCCTGCCCGTCGCGCCATGCCGCGCGTCCGAGCTCGGCGATCGTCGCGGTATCGGGCTGGAGGCCGGGCAGCTCGGGTGGCGGCGACGCCCCGAACCGATCGATCCATGCCGCGTTGGCGACGATCAGCCGCCCGCCCCGCCCGGTGAGCGCCGCCGCGCCCGCCGCCGTATCGAGCCCGGCGCGCAGCAGCGCGCGATCGCCCTCGCCCCCGTCACCGCCGATCGCGCCCCCGCCGCGCCGCGACAGCACCACCAGCGTCACCGCGATCACCACCACGAACCCCGCCGCGAACCCGACTCCGAAGCGCCAGTCCGCGACCGCGCGCCCGATCAGCAGCGCCGAGGCGAGACCGGCGAGCGCGATCAGCGCCGCGATCGCGCGACGCTGATCGAACCGCGTCGGGATCGGCGTCGCGGCGCGGAGCAGGGATCGGGACGCGAGCATCGCCATGGCGTCCCTCTTCGGCCCGGCGACGCCCGCCCGTCAATCGTTCGCGGTCAGCCGGCGCGCGTCACCAGACCGTCACGCGCTCGGCGGGCGGCAGGTAGAGCGTGTCGCCGGGCTTCACGCCGAACGCCGCGTACCAGTCGTCGCGGTTGCGGACCTCATCGACGCGCTGCGGCCCCGGCGCGTGCGGATCGGTAAGCAGCCGCTGGCGCAGATTGGGCTCGCGATACTTGATCCGCCAGACCTGCGCCCAGCCGAGGAAGAAGCGCTGGTCGCCGGTGAAGCCGTCGATCACCGGTGCCGGCCTGCCGCCGAGCGAGATCCGATAGGCCTGCTGCGCGACGGTGATGCCCGCCAGGTCCGCCATGTTCTCGCCCAGCGTCAGCCCACCCTGAACGTGCTGCCCGGGCAGCGGCTCATAGCCGTCATACTGCTTGCTGAGTGCATCGGTGAAGCGCGTGAAGCGGGTCACGTCCTGCGGCATCCACCAGTCGGTCAGCTTCCCGGTCGCATCGTACTTGCGGCCCTGATCGTCGAAATGGTGGCTGAGCTCATGCCCGATGACCGCGCCGATGCCGCCATAGTTGATCGCCGGATCGGCCCTGGGATCGAAGAAGGGCGGCTGCAGGATGGCGGCGGGGAAGACCACCTGGTTGAGCTGGAAGTCGGCATAGGCGTTGATCTCCATCGGCGACATCCCCCATTCCTCGCGATCGATCGGCTTGCCGAGCTTGTTGAGCCCGCGCTGATATTCGAAGGCGTCGCCGCGCGCGACATTGCCGACCAGGTCGCCGCGCCGGATCTCCAGCGTCGAATAATCCCGCCACGTCGACGGGTAGCCGATCTTGGGCGTGAAGGCGGCGAGCTTCTCGAGCGCCCTGCGGCGCGTCTCGGGCGCCATCCACGGCACCGACGCGAGCCGCTGGCGATACGCGGCGATGATGTTGCGGACGAGCTGGTCGGCCGCCGACTTCGCCTCGGGCGGGAAATATCGCGCGACATAATCCTTGCCGATCGCCTCGCCCATCTGATCCGAGACGAGGCGGACGCCGCGCTTCCAGCGCGGCTCGAGCTGCGGCGCACCGCCGAGGACGGTGCCGTTGAAGTGGAACTCGGCATCGACGAACGGCTTCGATAGATACGGCGCGAAGGCATCGATCGTGCGCAGCGTCAGCCAGTCCTTGAGCACCGCGAGCGGCGTCTCGGCCCAGACCTTCGCCTCGCCCGCGAAGGCGCCCGGCTGCGCGACCAGAGCATCGGGCTGCCGCGCCAAGCCCAGCCCGTCGAGATAGACGGTCCAGGCGAAGCCAGGGGCCCTGGCGGTGAAATCGGCCGCCGCGAACTTGTTGTAGGTCTTGGTGGCGTCGCGCGAATCGATCCGCGTCCAGTGCGCCTGCGCGAGCCGGGTCTCGAACGCGATGACCGCCTTGGCGCGCGCCGCGGGGTCGCCCTCGCCGGACAGGGTCAGCAGCTGCGTGAGATAGGCCGCATAGTCGGTGCGCGTCTCGGCGAGCTTGGCATCGGGCTTTAGGTAATAGTCGCGGTCGGGCAGGCCGAGGCCGGATTGCCCCAGCTGCCCGATGTAGTGCGTCGGGTCCTTGTCGTCGGGGCTGACCAGACTGTAGTACAGCCCCTTCACCCCCTGCCGCTGGAGCCGCGCCATCGCGGCGGCAAGCGCGGCCTTGTCGCCAGCTGCCGCGATCTGCGCGAGCCACGGCTTGATCGGCGTCGCCGCCGCGGCATTGGCGGCCGCCTCGTCCATGAAGCTCAGGTAGAAATTGCCGATCTTGCTGTCCGGCTGGCTCTCCGCCCCCTCGAGGATGCCGCGTGTGCGGGTCAGCGAGAGGTCCTGAAGCCGCGTGAACATGCCGTAGTTCGAGCGGTCCGCCGGGATCTCGGTGGTGGTCAGCCATTTGCCGTTGGCGTAGTCGTAGAAATCGTCGCCGGGCTTGATCGTCTTGTCCATGCCGGCGGTATCGAACCCGAATGCGCCGTACATCGGCTTGGCGGGCGTGGCGGTCTGAGCCGAGACGGCGCCGGCGGTCAGCGTGGTGGCGAGCAGGACGGACAGGAAACGCATCGGCTGAAGCTCCGCAAAAACACGAAGCCTCCCCGATAGCGCCCATGTCCGCGATGGCAAGGCGAGCACGCGTTCGAACCCGGATCCAGCGCTGGGCGAACGAACGGCGTCCGGAGTGCCGTGCCCTACCCCCGGTCGCGCAGCAGCCGCGCCTTGTCGCGCTTCCAGTCGCGATCCTTCACCGTCTCGCGCTTGTCGTGCAGTTTCTTGCCCTTGGCGAGCGCAAGCTCGACCTTGGCGCGACCGCGGCCGTTGAAATAGATCGACAGCGGGATCAGCGTCATCCCCTCGCGGCTGACGCCCTGCTTCATCTTCTCGATCTCGCGCGTGTGAAGGAGCAATCTGCGCGGCCGCTTGGGCTCGTGGTTGAAGCGGTTGCCGAAATTATATTCGGGGATGTTGGCGTTGACGAGGCTGACCTGATCGCCCTTCACCTCGGCATAGCTCTCGGCGATCGAGCCCTCGCCGAAACGCAGGCTCTTCACCTCGGTGCCGGTCAGCGCGATGCCCGCCTCGAAGAAATCCTCGAGGAAATATTCGTAGCGCGCCCGGCGGTTCTCCGCGACGATCCTGGTTTTCTCGAACGCGGTGGGACGGGGACGGGCCATCAGGAGGTCGCCCCGGCAGACCCAACCATGTCCGTCACCCCAGCGCCGGCTGGGGTCTCCCGGCCCGGAGCGCGCGCGCTGTCCCGAGAGATCCCAGCCTTCGCCGGGATAACGAGGTCGGGTAGTGACGTCCTCAGCATTCCAAGCTCGCGATGCGTCATCCCGTCAGCTCCGCACCGGAAAGCGCCGCGTCGACCTGCGCCCGCGCATCCTCGCCCGCCGGCGTCATCGGCAGGCGCAGGTCGGCGGGGAACCCCGGCCGGAGCGTCGCCAGCGCATATTTGGCCGGGCCGGGCGAGGCGTCGGCGAACAGCGCGGCGTGGAGCGGATGGAGCCGGTCCTGCAACGCCAGCGCGTCCGCCCACCGCCCCGCCCGCATCGCCGCCTGGAAGTCGGCGCACAGCCGCGGCGCGACGTTGGCGGTGACCGAGATGCAGCCGACGCCGCCCATCGCGTTGAAACCCAGCGCCATGTCGTCGTTGCCGGACAGCTGGCAGAACGCCGTGCCGCACGCCAGCCGCTGCGCCGCGACGCGCGCGAGATTGGCCGAGGCGTCCTTGATCCCGACGATCGACGGGATCGCGGCCAGCCGGCCGAGCGTCGCCACCGTGATGTCGGTGACGGTGCGCGCCGGCACGTTGTAGACCATGATCGGAAGGTCGCAGCCGTCCGCCAGCGTGGCGAAATGCGCGTAGACGCCATCCTGGTTGGGCCGGTTGTAATACGGCACCACGACCAGCGCCGCAGTCGCGCCCGCCGCCTGCGCGCGTTTCATGTGCGCGAGCGCCACCGCGGTATCGTTCGATCCGCAGCCCGCGATCACCGGCACCCGTCCCGCCGCCGCCTCGACGCACAACGCGACGACGCGATCATGCTCGTCGATCGACATCGTCGCGGCCTCGCCGGTGGTGCCGCACGGCGCCAGCCCGCTCGAGCCCTCGACGATCTGCCATTCGACATGCGCGCGAAACGCGGCCTCGTCGAACGCGCGATCGCGAAACGGCGTCACCAGGGCGGGAATCGATCCCGAGAACATCCGAACTCTCCTTCCCCCCGCCGCCGGCATGCGGCATGGTGAACACATGACCGGGAGGTCGCCACGATCGATGTCAGATAGGGAGCGGCTTGGCATCCTGTCCAGCTTGCTGCATCGCCGCGTGATGCTCCCCGTCCCAGCCCTTCTGCTCGCCGCCGCGGCCGGCGTCGCCTCGCTCTCGCCGCAACAGGTCGGCTGGTATCGCGGCCAGCTCGGCCTGGCGGGCGGCTATCCGCCCTCCGCGAGCGCGGGCGTGACCAGCGATCCGGTCGCCGATGCGCTCGTCGCCTGGCGCCGGCTCGGCCAATCGGACGGGCTGCTCTTCCAGGATTACGCCAATTTCCTGGTCGCCCACCCGGGCTGGCCCGGCGAGGCGCGGATGCGCAAGGCGGCGGAGGCCGCGATCCGGCCCGACGGCACCCCGCCCGACTCGGTGATCGCCTATTTCGCGCGCTTCCCGCCGCAGGGCGGCAGCGCGCAGCTCCGCTTGGCCGAGGCGCTCGACGCGCGCGGCCGGGCACCCGAGGCGCAGGCGGCGGCGCGGCTGGCCTGGACGAAGGGCGGGCTCGGCACCACCGACGAGGCGCGGCTGCTCGGCCGCTGGCAGGCGACGCTGACCCAGGCCGACCAGGACCAGCGGATGGAGGCGCTGCTCTGGTCGCGCGCGGTCGTCGCCGCGCAGCGCCAGCTCGCGCTGGTCAGCGCCGCGCGTCAGCCGATCTATGGCGCGCGGCTCGCCTATCAGCTCCGCTCGCCGGATGCCGCGCAGCGCGGCGCGGCGATGAGCCCCGCCGCCGGCGGCGATGCGGGCTATCTGGTCGACCGCGCATTGTGGCTGCGCGCCACCGCGCAGGAGCCGACGGCGCGCACCGAGCTCGCGCAGCCGCGCACGCTCGACGCGCCGCCCTACGATCCGCAGCGCTACATGGACACGCTGCTGACCTTCGCGCGCTCGACCGCGGCGGACCGCAACTGGGCGCAGGCGTACGGCATCGCCGCGAACGGCACGATGGCGTACGCCGCCGGCACCGATCTGCGCGCCCTGCCCTTCGCCCAGCGCGACGTGCTGACCAGCCTCGAATGGCTCGCCGGGAGCACCGCGCTCGAGCAGCTCCACCGCCCCGCCGACGCGCAGCGGATGTTCGCGAGCTATGCCGCCTCGTCGCGCAGCCCGTCGTCGCGTGCCAAGGGCTTCTACTGGGCGGGTCGCGCCGCGCTGGCGGCGGGCGATGCGGCCGGATCGCAGGGCTATCTCGCCGATGCCGCGGCCTTTCCCGACCAGTATTACGGCCAGCTCGCCGGCGATCGGCTCGGTCGCGCGCTTCCCGCGCCGGCACCGTCCGACGCCTCGCAGATCTCGATCGCCGATCGCGCGGCGTTCGACGGCAGCGATCTGGTGCGCGCCGCGCGCATCCTCGGCCAGCTCGGCGACTGGACCGACCAGACCGCCTTCCTGCGCGCCATCGCCGCGCAGGGCGAGAGCAACGACGCCACCCACCCGCTCGCCGCCGGTCTGGCGCTCGAGCTCGGCCGCCCCGATCTCGGCGTGATGGCCGAGCGCGCCGCGCGGCCGGCCGCGGCGAGCGACTATGTCCGCTCGGGATTCCCGACGCTGCCGGTGCCCGCCGACATCGCCAATTCGTGGAGCTTCATCCACGGCATCATGCGCCAGGAGAGCCAGTTCGATCGCAACGCGGTGTCGGGCGCGGGCGCGCGCGGGATGATGCAGCTCATGCCCGGCACCGCGCGCGAGCAGGCGGGCAAGCTCGGCCTGTCCTACGACATGGCCAGGCTGACCGCGGATCCGGGCTACAACATGCAGCTCGGCACCGCCTATTTCGGGCGGATAATGGACGAGTTCGCGGGCAGCTACGTGCTCGCCATCGCCGCCTACAATGCGGGCCCGGGCAACGTCCGCAAATGGATCGCGCAATATGGCGATCCGCGCTCCGGCGGCGTCGATCCGATCGACTGGGTCGAGGACATCCCGTTCACCGAGACGCGCGGCTATGTTCAGAACGTGCTCGCCAACACGGTGGTCTACGATACGATCAACCCGGCGCGCGCGAACCAGTCCAATGTCGGGCGCCTCTCCTACTATCTCGGCAAGCGCACGCCCGGCTGAGCGCATGGACAGGGCGAACGCCATCACGCCCGCGGGCTATGCCGCGATGCGCGCGGCGTATCGGCGGCTGTACGAGATCGAGCGGCCGGCGCTGGTCGAGACGATCAGCTGGGCGGCGGGCAATGGCGACCGCTCCGAGAACGGCGACTACATCTACGGCCGCAAGCGACTGCGCGAGATCGACCGCACGCTCGACCGCCTGTCGCGCCGGATGAAGGCGGCGCACGTCGTCGATCCCGCCGACCAGCCCGATCGCGGCCGCGTGTTCTTCGGCGCGACGGTGACGATCGCCGACGAGCACGACGCCCGCCGCACCGTCACGCTGGTCGGCGAGGACGAGGCGGATGCGGGCGCGGGCCGCATCTCATGGCAGTCGCCCCTCGCCCGCGCGCTCCGCGGCGCGGCGATCGGCGACCTGCGGCGGGTGATGCTGCCCGGGGGCGAACACGAATGGGAGGTGGTGGCGATCGGTTACCCCGCCATGGGGGGATTACGTTGATCCAACAAACCCGCCGTCCCCGCGAAAACGGGGATGACGGCGCAGTCGGGTTCGGCGCTATGCTCGGGCGCGGCGTCGCCGCCGGCGGATCACGCGCCCCCCAACCCCTCCCCGATCATGTCCGCCGGCACGATCGTCCGGTCCCACAGCGCCTGGTCGACATGGCCCGACGCGAACGCCGCCTCCTTCAAGGTCAGGCCGTCGGCCGCGGCGCGCTCGGCGATATGCGCGGCGTTGTGATAGCCGATCGCGGGCGCGAGCGCGGTCACCAGCATCAGCGAGCTGTCGATATGGCCGGCGATCCGCTCGTGATCGAGCGCGGTGCCCTCGACCGAGAACCGGCGGAACATCTCGCAGCCGTCGGCGAGGATCGTCGCGGAGTGCAGGACGTTGCCGATGACGATCGGCCGCATCGCGTTGAGCTCGAAATTGCCCTGGCTGCCGGCGAAGGCGACCGCGGTATCCTCGCCGATCACCTGGATCGCGATCATCACGAGCGCCTCGCAATGGGTCGGGTTGATCTTGCCGGGCATGATCGACGATCCCGGCTCGTTGTCGGGCAGCTTGAGCTCGCCGAGCCCGCAGCGCGGACCCGACGCCAGCCAGCGCATGTCGTTGGCGATCTTCATGCAGACCACCGCCACCCCGCGCAGCGCGGCGGACGCGCGGACCATCGCGTCGAGCGATCCCTGCGCCGCGAACTTGTTGGGCGCGGTGACGAACGGCTTGCCGGTCAGCGCGGCGATCCGCGCGGCGGTGGCGTCCGAGAACCCCGCAGGCGCGTTCAGCCCGGTGCCGACCGCGGTACCGCCGAGCGCCAGCTCGTACAGCCCCTCGCGCGAGCGCGCGACCTCGGCGATGCAGGCGCGCAGCTGCCCCGCCCAGCCCGACCATTCCTGCCCGACCGAGAGCGGCACCGCGTCCTGGAGATGGGTGCGGCCGATCTTGACGACGTCCATCCAGGCGCCCGCCTTGCGCTCGATCAGCTCGGCGAGGCGGGTGAGCTCGGGGATCAGCCGGTCGTCGAGCATCGCCACCGCGGCGACGTGCATCGCGGTGGGGAAGGTGTCGTTCGAGGATTGGGCCATGTTGACGTCGTCGTTGGGCGCGACCGGCTCCTGGCTGCCGAGCGTGCCGCCAAGCAGCTGGATCGCGCGGTTGGACAGCACCTCGTTGATGTTCATGTTCGATTGCGTGCCCGATCCGGTCTGCCAGACGAACAACGGGAAATGATCGTCGAGCAGACCCGCGATCACCTCGTCGGCAGCCTGCACGATCGCGTCGGCCTTCCAGCGCGGAAGGCGGCCGCCTTCCGCGTTGATCTGCGCGCAGGCCTTCTTGACGATGCCATAGGCGCGCGACAGCTCGATCGGCATGCGATCGCGGCCGATCGAGAAGTGATGCAGCGAGCGCTGCGTCTGCGCGCCCCAATAACGGTCCGCCGGCACGTCGATCTCGCCCATGCTGTCGAACTCGCGACGTGTGCCGGCCGCGTCGAGACCGATCGGGACGGGTCCGCTGTCGGCATGATCGGTCATCGCTGATGGTCCTCCGCGCGGTCGCGGCACAGATAGGCGGCCGGGTGCGCCGAAACCAGCGGCGGCGGGCAGCGCGTCGCTTGGAGCGAGGTGACCTTACCTTGATCCGTTCGTGTGGATCAAACCGAAGCCGTCCCGCTCCAACGTGCTGGCCAACGGGGAGAAAGCGCCGCACACGAGGCGCCTCCTCCGATCGCGGGAACCGCATGTGCTTTTCGCCGACCGCCAGCGTCATCTCCGCCGGGCTGGTGGCCACGCCGCCGGCATCGATCGGCGTGGCGACCTCGATCGCGATCTTCGCGCTCAACGGCTATGGCGCGGCGGTCTGTTTCGCCGAGGAGACGCATCATGCGCCCCGGCGCATCGCGCATGCCATCCTGCTCGCGCTCGCGCTCGCGCTGACGCTGGTGCTGGTGGCGAGCGGCGCCGGGCCGGTCGCGATCTATGCGGGGATCGCCTGCGCCACGATCGCCGGCCGGCGGAGCGGCGCCACCGCCACGGCGCCGTATCGGATGCCATGGTATCCACGCGCGCCGCTCGCCACGCTGCTGGCGCTCGGCCATGTCGTGTGGACGAACCGGCTCGATACCGGCGCGGGCCGCCCGGCGCTGGTGTTCACCGCCGTGCCGATCGCCGGCTCCGCGCTCTACCAGGTCATCCTCAAACCGCGCGGTGATTGGCGCGCGGCGGCGCGATGAGGCGTTTCGCCCGGATTGCGACGGTCGTCGCCGCGGCCCTGCTCGCGCTGCCCGCCACGCGGTCGGCCGCCCAGCCGATCGTCATGCTTGCGCCCCCGCCGGCGCCGATCCGCAGCGCGGCGGAGGCGCTCGGCGAGGATGCCGCGCTCTACGCCGCCCGTTACGGCGTCACGCTCGATCGGGCGCTCGCGCGGCTGCGCGCGCAGGACGCAAGCATCGCCGAGACCGGGCGGCTCGGCGCGCTTTACCGCGATCGGCTCGCCGGGATCACCGTCGAGCATGTGCCGGACTATCGCATCGTCGTCCACCTGACCGGAGGCAGGCCGGTCGCCGACAGCGCCTTCGCTGCCGACGGTCTGGTCGTGCCGATCGTGTTCCGGACCGGCGCGGCGGCGACGCGCGACGCCATCCTCGCCGCGATCGAGCGACACCAGGCCGATATCCGCGCCGCGCTGATCGATCCGCCCGGCATGGGCGTCGATCCGTCGACGGGCATGCTCGCGCTCGCCGTCGGCGCCGACGATGCCGGGCCGGAGAGCCTCGCCGACATCGCGGCGCGGATGACGGACATCGCCGGGGTGCCGGTCCGCGCCTTCGTCCTCGGCAATGACGCGAACCTCGCCATCGCGGGCGGCGAACCGCTCGAGACCATCGATCGTGCCCGCCACCGCGTCTCCCGCTGCACGGCGGGTTTCGTCGTCACCGATGGCGGGCAGACCGCGCTCGCCACCGCGGCGCATTGTCCCGACCAGCTCGATATCCTGGCGGACGACGGCATCCGCACGACCCTGCCTCTGATCGGGGCGTGGGGCGCGGGCCGTCAGGACGTCCAGCTCCATGCGGTTCCGGGCTCGCCGCCCGCGCTGATCCACGCCGGTGCCGACGCGGGCGCGTTGCGCGCGATGGCGGCATGGCGGCGCCGCGCGGACATGCGGGTCGGCGATGTCGTGTGTCATCAGGGGATCAGCTCGGGCTTCAGCTGCGCGGAGATCCGCTATGCCGACTATGCGCCGCCCGGCGATCTGTGTGCGGGTCCGTGCCCCGCCACGTGGGTGATGGTCGACGGTCCGCAGTGCGCGCGAGGCGACAGCGGCGGACCGGTGTTCGCCGCGGGCACCGCGTTCGGGATCGTCAAGGGCGGCAGCTTCCGCGGCGACGGCGGATGCTCGGCCTATTACTACATGCCGCTCGACTATCTCCCCGATGGCTGGATGCTCAAGACCGACCAACCGCCGGAGAGCGGCGTTCAGGGCTCGAGCATCACCGCCGCCCGCGTCTGGTGGCCGCGTGCCGCAAGCAGCGCGATCAGGCTCACCGCCGCCGCCGCGCTGCCATAGGCGCCTACCGCCGCCAGTCCGTAGCGGCTCGCCAGTGCCTGCGCGGCGAGCGGGGTGAGGCCGCCGCCCAGCACGCCGGCGACGTTGAAGGCGAGCGAGGCGCCGGTATAGCGGACGCGCGCCGGGAACAGGCCGGGCAGCCACGCACCGAGCGGACCATAGACGAACCCCATCACGAACAGGGTCACTGCCAGATAGGCGAACACCAGCGCCAGCGAACCGCTCCCCAGCATCGGCGCGAGCAGGACACCGGTGCCGATCGCGCCGACACAGCCGCCGGCGAGCACACGTCGCGGATCGAAGCGCCGGTCCGCGAGCCATGCCGCGGCGTAGATGCCGACCGCCATGAACAGGATCGCGCCAAGCTGCACCCGCAGCATCGCGGTCATCGCGAAACCCATCGTCCTGGTCCCGTAACCGAGCGCGAAGGCGGTCGCCACATAGTAGAGCGCGAAACAGGCGATCGCGCCCGCCGTCCCGGCCAGCGTCGCGCGCCAGTGCCGCGCCAGCAGCTCGCCGACCGGCACGCCCGGCGGCGATGCTGCGGCAATCGCGGCGGCGAACGCGGGCGTCTCCGTGAGCCTGAGGCGGATCCAGAGACCCAGCGCGACCAGCACCGAACTCGCCAGGAACGGCACGCGCCAGCCCCAGTCGCGGAACTGCCCCGGCGTCAGCCACAGGCCGAGCAGCAGGAACAGGCCGTTGGCCGCGATGAAGCCGGCCGGCGCGCCCATCTGCGGCGCCGCGCCATAGCGCGCATGCCATCCGGGGGGTGCGTTCTCGACCGCGAGCAGCGCCGCCCCGCCCCACTCGCCGCCAAGACCGAAGCCCTGGCCAAAGCGCAGGACACACAGGATGAACGGCGCCCACCAGCCGATCGTGGCATAGGACGGCAGCAGCCCGACCAACAGCGTCGAGACGCCCATCGTCAGCAGGCTGGCGACGAGCGTCGACTTGCGACCAATCCGATCGCCGAAATGACCGAACGCGACCGCGCCGAACGGTCGCGCGACGAACGCCACCGCCAGGGTCGCGAACGCGGCGAGCTGCTGGACGGGCTTCGAGGCGGACGGGAAGAACAGCTCGCCGAACACCAGGCTCGCGGCGGTCGCATAGACGTAGAAGTCGTAGAACTCGATGCCCGTGCCGACGAAGCTGGCGAGGAGCACGCGCGGCGCGCGGCGCCGCCGATCGAGGGGCTCGGTCGTCACGCCCCGGTCATGCCATGTCGACGCCGCTCGCGAAACCCGGCGAGCGGTTCCCGGGATGACGGGATCAGGCCGGCCGCCTCTCGAACCGCCGCGCCACCTTCTGGAGCATCGGCCTTATGGTCAGGAAGAGGCGATACGCGCCTTCCAGCATCGCCAGGGTCACCGGGCTCCGGGCCGCGTTCCCGAACCGCCGCAACGCCGGGATAGCCCGCCACATCGCCGCGAACGCCGCGGCGCCGGACAGCATCCGGCCATCCTCGCAGGCATGGAACCGGGCCAGCAGCGCGGCGCGATCCTCGGGGCAGACGCCGGCGCCGTCGCTGGCGTCGACGAACGCGATGGTGCCGTCGCGATCGAGGCGGCGCATCAGCGCGATCTCGCGCCGGCAGAGCGGACATGCGCCGTCGTGCCAGACCGTCAGGCTCATGCCGGAGAACCCGCCGCAGGGTCGGTGGCCGCTCCGACCGGCGCGGAAAGCTGCGCCGCGATCATCGCACGGATATCGATGCGTGCCCTGAGGCGGGCGGCGAGCAGCGCCGTGCCGCTGATCTTGCGCTGGACGAACAGCGTGTCGGCCGGCGGGACATGCCAGGATTCGCGATCCCCGGCCATTGCCATGCCGCTCTCGCGCAGGTCTCCCAAGAACGCGCGGTCGCCGAAGTCGAAGGGGCCGGGGCGGTTGAACTCGCCGAGGATCACGTCGATCGTCCGATCGATCATCTGGCGGTGCCGCGCCACCCCGGCCTCGCCAAGGAACCCGGCGGCGACCGCGGCCGTCCGGAGACCGTCGCGATCGCCGGCCAGCCCGGCGCCGAGCAGCGCGCGATAGGCGCCGACGGTCGCCGGAGCGACCGGCCGGACCGCGCCGAAATCGAGCAGGACCAGCCGCCGGCTGTCCGCCTGATAGCGGTAGTTGGCGAAATTGGGATCGGTCTGCATCACGCCCAACTCGAACAGCTCGCGCAGGACGAGCGTGACGAGCGCGCGCATCGCGGCGTCGCGGATCTCCTGCGGCGCATCCGCGATCGACTCGATCGGCGCGCCCTCGACGAAGCGCATCGCCAGCACCCGATCGGTGGTGAGCGCGGGATGGACCGAAGGCACCACGAAATCGGGCGAGTCGGCAAGCAGCGCGCCGAAGCGCGTCATCTGTTCGCCCTCGCGCCGATAGTCCGCCTCGTCGTGCAGCTGCGCCTTGGCCTCGGCGAGCAGCGGCGCCAGATCGAGGCCGCGTGGAACCAGACCGGAGACCCGCAGCAGCGTCGCGACATTGTCGACATCGGCGTCGATGCTCTCGACGACGCCGGGATATTGCACCTTGATCGCGAGATCCTCCCCGTCGCGGGTGATCGCGCGATGGACCTGGCCGATCGAGGCGGCGGCCAGCGGCGACGGATCGAACCGCCTGAACCGGGTCCGCCAGTCCCGTCCCCACTGGCGGGCGAGCACCTGCTGGAGTTGGGCGGGCGGCATGTGATGCGCCCGCTCGCGCAGCCGGGCGAGGATCGCCGACAGCTCGGGCGGCAGGAAATCGCCGGCGTCCATCGAGATCATCTGGCCGAGCTTCATCGCCGCGCCGCGCAGATGCGAAAGCTGGTCGGCGAGCCTGATCGCGTTGCCCGGCGTCAGCAGCATGTCGCTCATCCGCGGCCGTTCGCCCGCGGCGAGCCGGCGCACGCCCTCCGCCATCATGCCGCCGGCGACCCCGCCCGCAAGACGGCCGAACACGCCGAGCCGGGACAGCCTGCCGCTCGGCACGGCGCGCCCCCTGATGCCCGCGCGATCGTCGCTCATGGGCGCGCCGCCGCAGCCGACGACTCGATCCGATCGGCGAGCGCGGTTCCGGACAGCCACGCGCACTCGACGCGGGGGCCCAGCAACCAGTCGCCGCACAGGCCCAGCCGGAGCGCCGGGTTCCACAGCGCGCCTTCTCCGGTGCCCGCCGACAGGGCATAGCGCCAGCGGTGCGTGGCGGATGCGATCGGCGCCGGGATCGGGCCCCCCAGAGCGCGGCCAAGCTCGCTCAGCAACACCGCCTCGACATCGTCCGGTCCCGCTTCGAGCTGCGCGGACGACCATGGAGCGTTCGCCTGGACGACCCAGGCCTCGGCCGGGCCACGCCCGGGCTTGGTACGATTGGAGGCCGCCCAGCCGATCACGCCGGTGTCGCGGATGACGACATCCCGCGCGTCGAGCGCGTCCGCGAACGCGAACATCGCCGTCCAGCAGGGCTGCGAGCGCGCCATCAGCGCGTGGCGCGCCATCGCGAGATCATGCGCGCCGATCAGCGCGGCCGCCTGCTCGGCCGGTACGGCGATGACGACGGCGTCGAAGCCCCCGGAGGGCGCCGCGTCGCCCATCAGGCACCAGCTTCCGCCCGAACGGAGGATGCCCGGAACATGATGGGCGTAGTGGACCGCATGCCGCGCCGCCATGTCCTTGACGACCGCGTTCATCGCCGGGACGCCGACCCACGCCTCGTGCCGGGCGGACGGCCAGCGTCCGGCGAGGCCGCGGACCGACCAGTCGTCCACCACCGCCTGGAAGGCGGGGTCGCGCACCGTGAAATACTGCGCGCCGTGATCGAAGGCGATCTCGCCGAGCGGCGTCGCCATCCGCCGCGTCGACATGCGTCCGCCCGGCCCGCGGGCCTTGTCGAACACGGCGAGGTCGTGTCCCGCCGCCCGCAGCGCCTCCGCGCAGGCGAGGCCGGCGAGCCCGGCGCCGATGATCGCGACCTTCATCGCGCAGTCCCGGACACGCCGGCGTTCACGATCGACCGATCAGCGACAGGACTTCCCGGCGCCTGCCGGGATCGTCCCGGAAGCAGCCGAGCATGCGGCTCGTCACCATGGCGATGCCATGCGTCCTGATGCCCCTGTCCGACAGCTGATCGTGCCGCGCGTCGATCACGACGGCGACGCCGCGTGGCGACAGTCTCGTCCAGATGCAGTCCGCCACCTCGGCGGTCAGCCGCTCCTGCGATTGCAGGCGACGCGCGAAGCCGTGGAGGACGCGCGCCAGTTTGGAGATGCCGACCACCCGGTCTCCCGGCAGATAGGCGATCGACGCGGTGCCGGCGATCGGCGTGAGATGATGTTCGCAACGCGACTGGAACGGAATGCCCCGCAACAGCACGATCTCGTCATACCCGCCGACCTCGCCGAAGGTGCGGGCGAGATGATCGCCGGGGTCCTCCCGATATCCCCGGCACTGTTCCAGCCAGGCCCGCGCCGCACGCGCCGGGGTATCGACCAGACCCTCCCGCGTCGGGTTCTCGCCGATCCAGCGGAGCAGCGTCTCGAACGCATGTTCGAGTTCCACCGGGGCGATGCGACCTTCCGGAGACCCGGGGCGCGGGATGGACACCATGACGTTCACGGACATTCTCCTCCGCCTGTGGATCGGTTCTCGCCGGCCGGAAGGCCGGGCGCCGCGACCAGCATGATGGCGATCCCCTGGAACGACACGCGCTGGATCATCGGCGGAATGGACATCGCGTTGGCCCAGGTGGAGGCGCCGGTCCGATCGGGCGGGCGACCGTCGGAGCGTCCGATTGGCCCGCGCCCGTGTCCTTTGCCATATGCACGAAAGTGCAGTTAGCGATCCGCCCCCGCACGGCCTACACCGGTATCAGCCATGTCGATGTCCGCGATGATCCAGTCGAGCGCCACGGCCGCCGTAATCAGCGATCCGCGCCAGCCCGACAATCCGATCGTCGAGTGCAACGAGGCGTTCGTCCAGCTGACCGGCTATTCCCGGGAGGACATCATCGGCCGCAATTGCCGGTTCCTCCGCGGGCCGGCCACGGAACCCTCGCTCACCGAGCGTCTGCGCTCGGGCATCCGCGAGCAGCGCCCGGAGATGGTCGAGATCCTCAACTACCGCAAGGACGGCACGCCGTTTCGCAATGCCGTGCTGGTCGCACCGATCTTCGGGGCGTCTGGCGAGCTCGAATATTTCCTCGGATCGCAGATGGAGCTGCCCGACGAGACCGTCGCGGCATCCGATGCAAGACGCCAGGACGCGACGACGCGCATCGCCTCGTTGACCGGCCGCCAGCGCGAGATCGTCGTGCAGATCGCCAGAGGCAAGCTCAACAAGCAGATCGCCCACGCACTCGGCCTCAGCGAGCGGACCGTCAAGATGCACCGCGCCGCAGTGCTGCATGCGCTCCGCCTGCGGACGACCGCCGATATCATCCGCCTGGCGATCGAGGCCGGCTATTGAGGCGCCGCGATCACGACAGCGTCCCGCTCCATTCGTCCCGAGCGCTCGACGCGAACGGTCGCGGGTGACCGACGGCTCAGCGTCCGCCCTTCCATACCGCGCCCTGCCGCACGACCAGGCGCGCGAGACCGCGCTCGACGATCGCCGTCGCGGACTAGACGATCGGCGACGTCAGGCCAGCTGCGGATAGCCGGACGCCAAGGCTTCGCGCTCGATCGCGAGCACCGCATCATAGGCGCGCTCCGGCACTGTCCGGAAGCGCGTGAGTCCGAGCACGGCGCGGACAGGGGCGGCCGCGGGATCATCGGTGAAACGGGTGAGGGCGTCCCGCAGCATCGCGAGCTCCCGGTCGTTCGCCGTGGCACGCGTGACGAGCGGCAGGCCGGGCGTCCTGGCCGTCCGCGCGAGGATGCGGACGCCCGCCACCTGTTCCGGCGCGAACCGCGCGAGGTTGCCATAGGTGACGCAATCGATCGCCGCGACGTCCGCACCGCCGTTCGCCACCAGGGCGAGGCTGGCGACATGGCTCGCGCTCTCGATCACCCGACCGAAGAAGCGCCCGCCCGCGGCGTGGGGCACGACGAGGCGGCGCAGCAGGTTCATCCCGGAATTGCTCGACGGATCGTTGATCGCGACGGTCCGGCCGCGCAGATCCGCGATCGACGAGACCGCCGACGTCGACCTGACGACGACGAAGCCGCCGTTCAGCACGCCGTCGCAGCCGGGATGATCGTAGACCGGCGTCGCGACCAGCCGGACCCGGCCGCGCAGCCGGCTGGCGAACGGATAACCGCAGGTCTGCGCGAGCAGCAACCGCGGATCAAGCCACGCGGTGTCGTGCGGCGTCGTCTCGTCCAGATGCTCGGGCACATCAGCCATGCCGCCATCACGCAGGCGATCGCGCAGATACGACCACAACGCGCGCGTCGCGGCCGCGACCGGCGGCGGGTCCCGGTACATCGCGAGGCTGGCGATCCGCGCCGCGCCCGCCACGCCGTCAGCCGACATCGAGCGATCGCACGAACGCCGCCGCCTCATGGGCATGGACGCGGGTGTGGCGGATCAATCCCTCGAACTGCATCTGCATCGTGCGGATCGTCTCGGCGCTGTTGAGCACCAGATACATCTGGCCGGCGAACACCGCGACACGGGTCGATCCGAAGATCGTGTAGGGGATCGAGAAGCGTTCGCGCCCGTCGAACAGGAACAGCCGGAAGGACGGATAGAGTTCGTCGATCAGATCGGCCATATGGACGATCTGCGCCTGGCGGAGCGCCCTGGACAGATCGCTCCAGATGCCGGACCCCGCCGCGAACTGCTCGAGCGTCTGAAGCGGCATGCAGCATTCCATATCGGTGCCGGCGGCGCGGTTATAGTCGAGCCGGAACATCGCGTCCTCGACCTGCGCCATCGCGCTCTGGTGCGAGGCGGACGCTTCGTAGGCGATCACCTCCGTGGTCCGCAACAGGTCCGGGATCCGCGCGGGCACGTAGCGGATCTTGGTACCTGCGGCTTCGCCATGCCAGCGCATGAGCAGGCTGGCGCCATGCTCCTCCGTGGTCTCGATCTGGCCGCTCGACAGCATCGCGCCGGTGACGCCCTCGTCCTGCGACACGCCGAGCAGCCAGTCGAGCGTCACGGCGTGGCGTTCGGCGATGGTCAGCAGCGTCTCGACCCGCGGCAACCGGGTCGTCTTGCCGGAAAGCAGCAGCGACAGCGCCGAGCGATCGATGCCGATCGAGGACGCGAACGCCGACTGGCTCTGCCGCGATCGCTCGAACAGCGCGCCGAGGCGATCATGGAAGATGTCCGCGAGCGTCCGTTTATCCAACACCAAATCCTCGTGACTTTCGTCACGTCTTATGGAAGAATGTGCGCGCTATCAACATATCGTCACCATTGACTCGTTGGCGGATCGAAACCGCCGTGCGATATTCCCTATCAGCTCGGTAGGGTAAGGCATGCGCGCGCGATGAGGCACGGGATCGAGACGGGATATCGGCGGGTCCGCGTGGCGCGGCGTGACGGGATCGTCGAATGGCGCACGCTGGCGCTCATCCTCGCCTGTTACGCGGCCTGGCTCGCGGCGGGGCTGCTCTACACCGTCGCGTGGTGGATGTCGGTGCCGCTGCTCGCGGTCACGATCGTGCTCCATTCCTCGTTGCAGCATGAGGCGATTCATAATCATCCGACCCGGCATGCCGGCTGGAACGAGGCGCTGGTCTGTCTTCCGCTCGGTCTGCTGGTGCCGTTCCGCCGCTACCGGGACCTCCACCTCAGGCATCATGGCGACAGTCGACTGACCGATCCGTACGACGATCCCGAAAGCTACTATCTGGCGCTGTACGACTATCAGCGGCAGCCGCGAGCGTTGCGCGTGCTGCTCGCCTGGAACAACATGCTGGCGGTACGCGTGGCGATCGGCCCGGCGGTCTCGGCGATCGGCTTCCTGCTGGCCGAACTGCGGACGGCGCCGCAGCGGGGCGATCGCGGCCCGTCGCGGACGCGCCAGGCATGGGGCCTGCATCTCGTCGGCCTTGTCGGCGTGGCGGGGATCGTCCATTTCGCCTTCGCGATGCCAGTCTGGGCCTATCTGGGGTCCGCCTATCTCGCGCTGTCGCTGCTCGCCATACGGTCGTTCTGCGAGCATCAATGGGCGGAGACGCCCGACGGTCGGACCGTGATCGTCGAGCGATCGCTGCTCGCGCTGCTGTTCCTCAACAACAATCTCCACCTCGTCCATCACAAGCATCCCGGCCTGCCCTGGTACGATCTACCGGTCGCCTATCGCGCCCGCCGCGCGGAGTGGCGGGCGATCAACAACGGCTATGTGTTCCGCAACTATGGCGCCGTGTTGCGCGATTTCGGATTGCGTTCGAAGGAGCCGGTCACGCATCCGATGCGTGCCAGCCGCTGAGATCGGCGGCAGACCGGATCGTCGCCACCATTCTTCCCCGGCATGCGCCGCCGGCCGCCGGCGCGGAGCGGCGTCACGGCATCGCTCGCGCGGGGGCGTACACCACAAGCGTGCCGCCAGGCCCCGGGTACCTCCAATGCAGTTCGGTTATGGCGAAGACTGCATCGGTACATCGTCTAGTTCATCGACTTTTCTTCTGTAATGGCGATTGATGACCTTTTTGTGTCACGCCATCGGCGTCGCTTATTGTCGGCATGAAGACTATAATGACCTTGCAACGCAGCACGGACCGAGGCAAGCGTCCGGCCAGACACGCGAAGATGATACCAGCCGCGTAGGCGGCGAGTCGGCGGGGGCCGGCTACGGATATATGTCTGTCAGTCGATCTGTTCCGGGGGGAAAGAGATGAAATCGCGCTATCTGATGTCGTGCGCCGTTGCGACGCTGCTGGGTGGCGGCAGCGCCATCGCCGCACCGGCCCCGTCGCCCGCCGCCGTCGATGCGGATGCGGCAGCGGTCAATCCCGGCGAGATCATCGTCACGGCGACCCGCCGCAACGAGAGCCTCCAGAAGGTTCCGCTCACCATCCAGGCGTTCACCGGCGACACGCTCGCGCAGCTGAACGTCAAGAACTTCAACGACCTTATCAAGTACACGCCGAACGTGACCTTCGGCAACAACGGTCCCGGCGCGGGCGCGATCTTCCTGCGCGGCCTGTCGACGGGTTTCGCCGGCAGCCAGTCCGCGGCGACGACCAGCTACTTCCCGAACGTGGCCCTGTATCTCGACGACCAGTCGATGCAGTTCCCGGGGCGCAACGCCGATGTATACGTCGCCGATCTGGAGCGCGTCGAGGTCCTCGAAGGTCCGCAGGGCACGCTGTTCGGTGGCGGCGCCCAGGCGGGCGCGGTGCGCTACATCACCAACAAGCCCAAGCTGGACAGGTTCGAGGGTCATTTCGAAGGCAGCGCCGGCGGGACCGTGGGCGGCGCCCCCAACGGTGCGTTCAACGCCACGATCAACATCCCGATCATCCAGGACAAGCTCGCCGTCCGCGCGGTGATCTACGACGACCATCATGGCGGCTATATCGACAATGTGAAGGGAACCTTCACCCGCTCCGACGTCGACCACTACAATTATTATTTCAACAATGGCGGCCACGCCCTTCCGGCCACCCAGCAAGCCGATCTCGGCCAGTACAACAACAATGCTTTGGCGCGTAAGAACTTCAACTCGGTGGATTACGTCGGTGGCCGCATCTCGGCCAAGTGGCAGGTCGCCGAGGACTGGGATCTGCTGATCTCGGAAAGCTATCAGAAGCTCAACACCGAGGGCACGTTCAACAGCGAGCCCCAGAGCCCTGATTTCCAGAAGCTCGGCTCTCTGCAGACCGTCGTATTCACGCCAAGCTACAACAAGGACGAGTATTACAACACCGCATGGACGCTGAACGGCAAGATCGGCGACTTCAAGCTGGTCTATACCGGGGCGTACATGACCCGGCACCTCGACACGCGGCAGGACTACACCAACTATTCACGTGCCTTCGGAGAATATTATCAATGCACCGGTGGCAGCCTGTACGTCTCGACCGGCCAGACGCCCTATTGTTACGAACCCTATTCCTACTGGCACGACACGGTGCGGAACACCCACCTGACCCAGGAAGCGCGGATCTCCAGCCCGGACGACAAGCGGATCCGTGCGATCGCCGGCGCTTATTACGAGCGGTTCCGCATCTACGACAATATGGACTTCAACTATAAGTCCATCCCGGTCTGCACGAACGACCTGATCGCCAGCAACACGGGCTGTCTCGGTCTCGAACGGACCAACCCCGCGTCGACGGCCAATCATCCCGGCGTGCGGGATCCGAAAACCGCTTTCGGCGAGGATACGCAGCGTGGCTACGACCAATACGCGTTCTTCGGATCGGTGGATTTCGACATCCTCCACAACCTGACGCTGACCGCCGGGACCCGATATTACCACTACAAGGAGTTCGAGACCGGCTCCCAGTATCAGTCCTATTTCGGCGGCTGCATCCAGGTGCTGGTCTGCACCGGCGGCGGTCCCGGCGACATCAACATCGACGCGAAGAACGACCATGTCGTGTATCGCGGCTTCAAGAGCCGCGCATCGCTGACCTGGCGGCCGACGGACCACACCACCATCTACGGCACGTTCAGCCAGGGCTTCCGCCCGGGCGGTTTCAACCGCACCGACAAGCTGATCCTGCCCGATATGAACGGTGTCGCGCAGCTCAACCGCCCGAACGGCTACAAGCCCGACAACCTCACCAACTACGAAGTCGGCATCAAGACCGACCTGCTCGACCACAAGGTCCAGGTCAATCTCTCGGCCTATTACATGGACTGGAAGGACGTCCAGATCGGCTTCTTCAACCCGGCGGGCGGCTTCGGCAATACCGCCTTCGTCACCAATGGCGCCAATTTCCACATCAAGGGCGCGGAACTCCAGTTGACCGCGCGTCCGGTGCGCGGCCTCACCGTCCAGGGCAGCGCCACCTACAACGACAGCAAGCAGGTCTCGTCGCCCTGCCTGATCTCGGATCAGCCGCTGGCGACGAGCTTCGGCCAGTGTATCACCACCCAGCTCAAGGGCGGCGTTCTGGCGCCTGTGCAGGCTCCGTTCGGATCGAAGGGCTCCAGCCTGCCCTTCTCGCCGCATTTCCAGGGCAACCTGCGCCTCCGTTACGATTGGGCGGGGCCGGCCGAGATGAACTGGTGGGTGTCGGGCGGCGCGACCTATATGGGGCCGACCTACAACCAGCCATCGACCTATCCGTCGGGAGACGGGGTGATCGTCCCCGGAACGACGCTGCTGCGCTATCGCATGCCGGGCTATGCGCAGCTGGATGCGCAGATCGGCATCCAGCGCGATCATTGGAGCGCGTCGATCTTCGGCGAGAACCTCACCAACAGCCATGCGAGCCAGTTCACCTCGTCGGTGCAGTTCATCAAGTCCGAGGTCGTGCTGAGGCCGACGACCTACGGCCTCAAGCTCACCTACGATTTCTGATCGCTGCGGCGGGGCGCGCGACGGTCGCACGCCGATGACGCTGGATTGTCGCGGGCGGCTCCGCCACGGTACCGCCCGTCGCACTCCTTGTCCCGGACGCTGAGCCATGACGACGCAGGCCCCGGTCCGCCCCGCGGTTCCGCTCGAACAGGAGATCGGTCGGCTGCGCGGGTGGGCCGGCGACGGCCGGCATGCCGACGTGCTGGCGCGATTGCGGAAGCTCCTCGCCGAGTATCCCGAGAATCGCGATCTGCTGCTGCTCGATGCGAGCAGCCGGCGCCATCTCGGCCGGATCGACGAGTCGCTGGCGACACTCGAGAGGCTGGGCGCGCTTCAGCCGGGCTTCAGCCTGATGCATCAGGAGCGCGGCCTGTGCCATGTCGCGCGCAAGGATGCCCCGGCGGCGATCGACGCGCTGCTGCGCGCGGTGAACATCAATCCCGCGCTGCCGATGAGCTGGCGGATGCTCGAAGGCGTCTATCGCCTGACCGGCGATGTCGACAACGCGGCGAAGGCGGCGGGCCATCGCGCCATCCTCGCCTCGCTGCCGGCCGAGGTGGTGACGGCGACCGCGCTGTTCTCGGACGGCGACCTGGCGCCCGCCGAGCGGATCGTCCGCGCCTACCTGCTGAAACACGGCGATCATCCGGAAGGGATGCGGCTGCTCGCCAAGATCGGCATGGCGCACGACGTGCTCGACGATGCCGAGCTGCTGCTCGAGGCGGTGGTGGCGGCCGTGCCCGACCATGTCCCGGCGCGCTACGACTATGCCCGCTGCCTGGTGTCCCGGCATAAGTACGTCGCGGCCCGCGATCAGCTTCGTCACCTGCTCGCGATCGATCCGCATCATTCCGACTATCGCTCGCTCGCGGCCACCACCGCCGTCGGCCTGGGCGAGCATGGCACGGCGATCGCGCTGTACCGCGAGATGCTCGCCGAGGCGCCGGACGCGCCGGACGTGCATCTCTGGCTCGGCCATGCGCTCAAGACGATCGGGGACGTACCCGAGGCGATCGAGGCCTATCGCGCCGCGGCCACGGCCCGCCCGGATTTCGGGGATGCCTATTGGAGCCTCGCCAACCTCAAGACCTACCGCTTCACCGACGACGAGATCGCGCGGATGCGCGGCGAGGAAGCCAGGCCGCCGCCCGCGCCGGACGATCGCATCCACCTCTGCTTCGCGCTCGCCAAGGCGCTGGAGGACCGCGGCGAGACCGCCGCGTCCTGGCACTATTACGAGCGCGGCAACGCGCTGAAGCGATCGGAAAGCCGCTATCGCGCGGATTTCATCGAAACCAACACCGCGAGGCAGATCGCGGTGTGCACGCGGCGCTTTTTCGAGCAGCGCGCCGGCTGGGGCGATCCGCGGCCCGACCCGATCTTCATCCTCGGCCTGCCGCGATCGGGCTCGACGCTGCTGGAGCAGATCCTCGCCTCCCACTCGCAGGTCGAGGGCACCCAGGAACTGGCCGATATCCAGCGCATCGTCCAGGAGCTGCAAGGGCGCGATCCCGATCTCGGCGATCCCCGCTACCCGGCCGCGCTCGCGCAGCTTGCGCAAGGCGATTTCGGCGCGCTCGGCGAGCGCTACCTCGCGGACACCCGGGTCTATCGCACGGACAAGCCGCATTTCATCGACAAGATGCCGAACAATTTCCGCCATGTCGGGCTGATCCACCTCATGCTGCCCAACGCGCGGATCATCGATGCGCGGCGCGAACCGATGTCGTGCTGTTTCAGCAATCTCAAGCAGCTCTTCGCCAATGGTCAGGAGTTCTCCTACGGCATCGAAGAGATCGCGCGCTATTACCGGACCTATCTCGATCTCATGAGGCATTGGGACGATGCGCTTCCCGGCCGCGTGCTGCACGTCCGGCACGAGGACGTCGTCGCCGATCTGGAAGGCAGCGTCCGCCGGATGCTGGATCATTGCGGGCTGGCGTTCGAGCCCGCCTGCATCGAGTTCCACAAGAGCCGACGCAGCGTGCGCACGCCGAGCTCCGAACAGGTCCGCCGGCCGATCTTCCGCGACGGGCTGGACCAGTGGCGGCACTACGAACCCTGGCTGGCGCCCCTGCGCGACGCCTTGGGCGACGCGGTGGATCGCTATCGCGACTAGAGCGCGATGACTTCGATTTGATCCACTGTATTTCCGTTCGGATCAAACATCCAGGACCGGACGACGCCCGCACGTATCGGCATCGTCCCGGCGCAGGCCGGAATCTCCCGGATCGCCGCATGCTCAAAACCGGGAGATGCCAGCCTCCGCCGGGTGACGGACAGGTGGCTGCCCGACCCGCGGGGCCGTCCGGACGGCGCGACCGCCGCCTCACGCCTTGTCGGTGGACGCCGCGTAGATCTCGTCGATCGCCGTACCCAGAGCGGACGCGAACGCCGCATCGCTCATCTGCTTGCTGAGGTCGTTGACCAGCGCCCGCGAGAAGCTGGCGATCATGCCATGATTCGCGGCGAGCATGGCACATGCTTCGGTGCGGCTGTAGCCGCCCGACAGTGCGACCACGCGCACCACCTTGTCGTGCGCGATCAGCGGGGCGTAGAGATCGGCCCTGGTGGGGATGGTCAGCTTGATCATGACCTTGGCGTCGGCGGGCAGCGCGTCGAGGCCGACGAGCAGTTCGTCCAGCAGGAGCGCCTCGGCGGCCTCCTTCTCGGGGCTCCTGATCGAAACCTCGGGCTCGAGGATCGGCACCAGCCCGTGCGCCCGCACCTGCTCGCCGACCTCGAACTGCTGCCTGGCGATCGCGGCGATGCCGGTCCTGGACGCGAGCGCGACGACCGAGCGCTCCTTGGTGCCGTAGACGCCGAGCCCCGCGGCGCGCGCCAGCAGATCGTCGAGCCCCGGCATCGGCTTCATCAGCTGGACGCCGTCGGCCTCGGCCTCGAGTCCCTTGTCGATCTTGACGAAGGGCACGACACCGCGATCCTCCCACAGGAAGCGCGGCACCGGCTTGCCGCCCGCCTCGCCGTCCATCGTCTTCTCGAACAGGATCGCGCCGATCACCTTGGCGCCGGTGAAGGCGGGCGCGCTCATGATCCTGACGCGCATCTCGTGCATCAGCTGGAACATCTCGGCGTCGCCCGCATAGGCGTCCTCGGCGATACCATAGGCCTTGAGCGCGCCGGGGGTCGAACCACCGCTCTGGTCGAGCGCGGCGATGAAGCCCTGACCGTTCGTCACCTGCGCCATCATCTTCGGATCACCCATGTCGCCGTCCCCCGCTCGTGCTCGTCCGGAAAACCGCTTGCCGTGCACGACATCGACTCGTCAATCGCTTGTGCGACCGGCATGGTTCACGGGTGGACGAACGGCGTCTTGCGCCGCACGCTACGCCGGTCGTCGCGCCGCCCCGGCTACGGCGCGTCCGCGTCCGTCACGATCGATCCGCCGGCGGCGCCGGCGCGCGTGACGCCCGCCGCCGGATCGCGGCTGTAGGCGCACCGGCCCGCCAGATAGGTCGCCGCGACGGCGCGATCGTCGCCGAGGATCTGGAGCGCGAACAGCCGCTCGACGAGCGGACGCCCCGCGGTGCGACGCGCGAGCAGAGGCGTGGCGGCATAATCCAGCACGACGAAATCCGCCTCCTGCCCGATGTGCAGCGCGCCGATCCGGTCGCCTTGGCCGAGCAACCGCGCGCCGCCCGCGGTGGCGGGATGAAGCGCGTGAAAGGGATCGAGGGTCTGCCCGCGCATCTGCCCGACCTTGTACGCCTCGCCCAGCGTCGCGAGGATCGACAGGCTGGTCCCCGCGCCGACGTCGCTGCCGATGCCGACACGCACGCCATGCCCGCTCGTCCGCGCCAGATCGAACAGGCCCGAGCCGAGAAAGAGGTTGGCGCTCGGGCAGAAGGCGATGCCTGCGCCCGCCTCGCTCAAGCGGGCGAGCGCGCGGTCGCCGAGATGGATACCGTGCGCGAACACCGATCGCGGTCCGACCAGCCCGAAGCAATCGTAGACGTCGAGATAGTCGGCGGCGCCGGGAAAGCGAGCCGCGACCGCTTCGAGCTCGCGCCGGTTCTCGGCGAGATGGGCGTGGAGCAGCACGTCGGGATGGGCCGCGGCCAGCGCCGCCGCATCGCGCAGTTGCGCGTCGCTCGAGGTCAGCGCGTAGCGCGGCGTCACCGCGTAGCCGAGCCGGCCGCGCCCGCGCCACCGCGCGATCAGTGCCTCGCTCTCGGCGCGGCCCTGCGCGGGCGTGTCGCGCAACCCCTCCGGCCCGAGGTCCATCAGCACCTTGCCCGAGACGATGCGCATGTCGCGGGCAAGCGCCGCCTCGAACAGCGCGTCGACCGAGTGCGCGTGGACGGTCGCGAAGACCAGTGCGCTGGTGGTGCCGTTGCGCAGCAGGTCGTCCAGGAAGAAGCCCGCGGTCCGCTCGGCATGGGCGCGGTCGGCGAAGGCCTGCTCGGCGGGGAAGATATGGCGGTCGAGCCAGTCGAGCAGTTGCGCGCCATGCGTGGCGATCCGGTCGAGCTGGGGATAATGGACATGCGCGTCGACGAAGCCGGGGACGATCAGCCCCGCCAGCCGCTCGATCCCGAGCCCGGGGAAGCGCGGCGCGACGTCGGCGAAATCGCCGCGCGCGACGACCAGGCGGTCGTCGACCACCAGCAGGCCGTCGGCATGGTGCTGCGCTCCATCGGGGTGCGGCACCGACAGGATCTCGG
Organism: uncultured Sphingomonadaceae bacterium; assembly: GCA_964245815.1. Taxonomy (GTDB): domain Bacteria; phylum Pseudomonadota; class Alphaproteobacteria; order Sphingomonadales; family Sphingomonadaceae; genus Solisphingomonas. Next base: position 37,950 of record CAXTNX010000010.1, read on the forward strand.
CGCGATAGCCGCGCAGCGTCACGCTCAGGCGGCCAGCCACGCGAAGCGGCAGACGAACAGCGCGGCGAGCACCATCAGCAGCAAGTCGCCGCGCGTCGCGCGCCCGCGCGCCAGCGTGAGCAGCGCGTGCGCGGTGATGCCGAAGGCGAGGCCGTTGGCGATCGAGAAGGTGAGCGGGATCAGCGCGACGGTCAGGAAGCCCGGCACCGCCACGAACGGGTCGTTCCAGTCGATCTCGGCGAGCGGCGCCATCATCAGCGCACCGACGAGAATGAGCGCCGGCGCGGTCGCGGCGACGGGGACGAGCTGCGCATACGGCGCCACCATGATCGCGGCGAGGAACAGCACGCCGGTGACGATCGCGGTCAGCCCGGTACGCCCGCCCGCCTGCACGCCCGCCGCGCTCTCGACATAGGAGGTGACGGTCGACGTGCCCGCGCACGCGCCGATCATCGTCGCGATCGAATCGACGAGCAGCATCCGCTTGAGACCCGGGATACGGCCAGCCTCGTCGACCAGCCCGGCACGCCTGGTCACCGCCACCAGCGTGCCGAGATTGTCGAACAGGTCGACGAACAGGAACACGAACAGGATCTCGAGCAGCCCGAGGCCATGTCCACCGCCGACGCCGAACACCGCGGGCAGATCGAGCTTGAACGCCGTCGCGGTCAGCGCCGCGGGATCATAGGGTGACGACGGTAACGCGACGCGGCCGATCAGTGCGGCGAGGACGGTCGTCGCGACGATGCCGATCAGCATCGCGCCGCGCACCCGCCGGATGCTCAATGCCGCGATCAGCATCAGTCCGAACAGCGCGAGCCCGGCATCGCCCGAGCGCAGATCGCCGAGCGCGACGAAGGTCGCGGGGTTGCCCACCACGACGCCTGCATCCTTGAGGCCGATGAAGCCGATGAACAGTCCGATGCCGCCCGCCACCGCGGCGAACAGATGCGGCGGGATCGCAGCGACGATCATCTGGCGGACGCCGAGCAGCGTCAGCGCGAGAAAGGCGAGCCCGGAGAGGAACACGCAGCCCAGCGCCATCGGCCAGGGGACATGCATCTGCTGGACGACGGTGAAGCTGAAATAGGCGTTGAGCCCCATCCCCGGTGCCAGCGCGAGGGGCGCGTTGGCGAACACCCCCATCATGATGCTGGCGACGCCGGCGGCGAAGCACGTCGCCGCCGCCACCGCCGCGACCGGCATCCCCGCCGCGCCGAGGATCGCGGGATTGACGAGCACGATATAGGCCATCGTCAGGAAGGTCGTCGTCCCCGCGAGGATCTCGGTGCGCAGATCGGTGCCGCGCGCGGCGAACCCGAAGCGGCGCGCGAGACGCGAGGGGGGAGCGGCGGTCGCCATGCTTGATGGTGTATCCGCTGCGGCGCAGCGGACAATGCGGGAAATGAGGCGCTTCCCCCTCCCTCAAGGGAAGGGCTTCACGTCCCTTTGGCGGCCGCCCGTGCGCGCCTATATGGATGGCCACGACCGCAACCGAGAGAACATCCGCGATGACCACCTCCTACGATACCAGTCCCGCGCCGTTCGTCGGCGGCGCGTGGCTCGGCACGACGGGACGCGAGACGCAGGACGTGCTCAATCCCGCGACCGGCGCGGTGCTGGCGGCGCTGCCGCTGGTAACGACCGCCGACCTTGATCTCGCGCTGGAGACCGCGGAGCGCGGTTTCGCGTCCTGGCGGCGGACCGCGCCCGAGGTCCGCGCCGCGGTGCTCCAGAAAACCGCGGTGCTGATCCGCGAACGCGCCGACCGGCTCGCCGGCCTCGCCACGCTCGAACAGGGCAAGGTCCGCGCCGAGGCGAGAGGCGAGGTGATGGCGACCGCCGCGCTGCTCGATTTCCATGCCGGCGAGGCGGTACGCATCTATGGCCGCGTGCTGCCGCGCCCGGCGGGCACGCGCAGCCTCGTGCTCCAGCAGCCGGTCGGACCGGTGGCGGCGTTCTGCGCCTGGAATTTCCCGGTGATGAACGTGGCGCGCAAGCTGGCGCCGGCGATCGCGGCGGGATGCTCGGTGATCCTCAAGCCCAGCGAGGAGACGCCGGGTTGCGCCGCCGAAGTGCTGCGCTGCTTCCTCGAGGCGGGGCTGCCCACGGACGTCGCGCAGCTCGTGTTCGGCGTGCCCGATCTGGTGTCGCGCCACCTGCTGGCCTCGCCGGTGACGCGCAAGCTCAGCTTCACCGGATCGGTGCCGGTCGGCAAGCACCTGCTGCGGCTGGCCGCCGACACGGTGATGAAGACGACGATGGAGCTCGGCGGCCATGGCCCGGTGCTGGTGTTCGACGATTGCGATCTCGACAAGACGCTGGATACGCTGGTCGGCCACAAGTTCCGCAACGCGGGTCAGGTCTGCATCGCGCCCACGCGCTTCCATGTCCAGGACGGCATCTACGGGCGCTTCACCGCCGGGTTCGCCGAGCGCACGAAGCGCATCCGGGTCGGCGACGGCCTGGCGGCGGACACCCAGATGGGCCCGCTCGCCAATCCGCGCCGCCCCGAGGCGATCGCCGCCTTCATCGAGGATGCGGTGGCGAGCGGCGCGCGGATGCTCGCCGGCGGGACGACACTGGAGCGCGAGGGCGCCGGCTTCTTCTTCGCGCCGACGGTACTGGCCGACGTGCCGCTGGCAGCCAGGGTGATGAACGACGAGCCGTTCGGCCCGCTCGCGCTGATCCGTCCGTTCGCGGGCGTCGAGGACGCGATCGCGGAGGCGAACCGACTGCCCTACGGGCTCGCCGCCTATTGCTTCACCGAGAACGGCCGCCGCCAGAACCTGCTCGGCGACGCGCTCGAGGCGGGGATGGTCGCGATCAACGGCGTGCGGCTGAGCTGGCCCGATGCGCCGTTCGGCGGGATGAAGGACAGCGGCTATGGCTCGGAGGACGGTCCGGAGGGCATCGCCGCGCATCTGGTGACCAAGGCGGTGCATATCAGCTAGGGGCGGCCTTCCCGCTTCCGAATCCCGTACCGTTCGGGCTGAGCGAACGGCCGATATCAAATCAGTGAGAGACCAATGACATCCTTCGACTGGGCCGATCCCTTCCTGCTCGACGACCAGCTCGCCGACGACGAGCGGATGATCCGCGACACCGCGCGCGCCTATGCGCAGGACAAGCTCGCGCCGCGCATCGTCGACGCGTTCGCGCACGAACACACCGATCTCGCCATCTTCCGCGAGATGGGGTCGCTCGGTCTGCTCGGACCGACCGTTCCCGAAGCGTATGGCGGCGTCGGCGCGAGCTATGTCGCCTATGGCCTGGTCGCGCGCGAGGTCGAGCGGATCGACAGCGGCTACCGCTCGATGATGAGCGTGCAGTCGAGCCTCGTGATGTATCCGATCTACGCCTACGGATCCGAGGAGCAGAAGCGCCGCCTGCTGCCCCGGCTGGCGAGCGGCGAGGCGATCGGCTGTTTCGGGCTGACCGAGCCCGATGCCGGCTCCGACCCCGGCGCGATGACGACCCGCGCGGTCAGGACCGCGACCGGCTACCGGATCTCGGGCAGCAAGACGTGGATCTCCAACGCACCGGTCGCCGATATCTTCGTGATCTGGGCGAAGTCGGACGCGCATGGCGGCAAGATCAGGGGCTTCGTGCTCGAAAAGGGCATGGCGGGGCTCACCGCGCCCAAGATCGAAGGCAAGCTCTCGCTCCGCGCCTCGATCACCGGGATGATCGTCATGGACGAGGTCGCGGTCGGCGAGGAGGCGTTGCTGCCCGACGTCGAGGGTCTCAAGGGCCCGTTCGGCTGCCTCAACCGCGCCCGCTACGGGATCAGCTGGGGGGCGCTGGGCGCCGCCGAGTTCTGCTATGCCGCCGCGCGCCGATACGGCCTCGACCGTCACCAGTTCGGGCGTCCGCTCGCCGCCACCCAGCTCTACCAGAAGAAGCTCGCCGACATGATGGCGGACATCGCGCTCGGGCTCCAGGCGTCGCTGCGCGTCGGGCGGCTGATGGACGAGGGGCGGTTCGCGCCCGAGATGATCTCGATCGTCAAGCGCAACAATGTCGGCAAGGCGCTCGACATCGCGCGGACCGCGCGCGACATGCATGGCGGCAACGGCATCTCGGGCGAGTATCAGATCATGCGCCACCTGATGAACCTCGAGACCGTCAACACCTACGAGGGCGCGCACGACGTCCATGCGCTGATCCTCGGCCGCGCGATCACCGGCATTCCGGCGTTCTGACCCCGTATCATGATCCCGGCGAAGAGGGCCGGGGTGACGGAAGGCGCATGGATGGTCAGAGCCCGGCGAGGTCCGCCTGCTCGTCGACGGGCACGAGCGGAGCGTCGTCGGCGCGCAACCGTGCCCAGCGCAGCGCGACGACCGTGACGATCGCGGCGGCAAGACCCGCGCATGCGCCGACGCCGAGCGCGTAGCGCGGACCGAAGCGGTCGGCGATCCATCCGACCAGCGGCGCGCCGGCCGGCGTGCCGCCGAGCGTGACCGCCATCGTGATCGCCATCACCCGGCCGCGCATCCGGCGATCGGTGCCGAGCTGGACGAGGCTGAGCGCCGAGGTGGTCAGCGTCTGCGCGGCGACGCCGACCGGCACCAGCACCAGTCCGAACAGCAGATAGCTCGGCATCACCGCGGCGATCGCGCAACCGGTGCCGAACGCGGCGGCGGCGACGCCGACCAGCGCCATGGTCGGCCGCTCGCGCCGCGCGGCGAGCAGCGCGCCGGTCACCGCGCCCACCGCCATCGCCGAGCTCAGCAGGCCGTAGCCGCCGGCACCCGCCCGGAACACGGTGACCGCCATCGTCGAGATGAAGATCGGGAAATTGGCGCCGAGCGTGCCGATCAGCAGCAGCACGGCCAGCGCCGCCTTGAGATCGGGTCGCCCCGCGATGTAGCGGAAACCCTCGGTCATCGCGCCGGGCGCGGCAACGCGCCGGGCGTCGCGATGCAGGTCGGCGACGCGCAAGGCGAGCAGCGAGGCGAGCACCGGCACGAACGAGGCGGCGTTGAGCAGGAACACCCAGCCGGTGCCGACCCGGGCGATCAGCACACCCGCGATCGCCGGGCCGATCATCCGCGCGGCGTTGAACGAGGTGGAGTTGAGCGCGACCGCGTTGGCGAGCATGTCCTCGCCGACCAGTTCGGACACGAAGGACTGGCGCGCCGGCGCATCGAACGCGCTCGCGCTGCCGAGCGCCAGCGCGAAGCCATAGACGTGCCAGGTCCGCACCAGTCCGGTCAGCGTCAGCACGCCGAGCCCGAGCGCGAGCAATCCCATCGTCGCCTGCGTCGCAAGCAGCAGCCGGCGCTTGTCGAGCCGGTCGGCGGCGTGCCCGGTGAACGGCAGCAGCACGAGCTGCGGCCCGAACTGGCAGCCCATCACGATGCCCACCGTCGCCGCGTTGCGGTGCGTGAGCTCGGCGAGCACCAGCCAGTCCTGTCCGACGCGCTGCATCCAGGTGCCGACATTGGAGAGCAGCGCGCCCGCCGCCCACAACCGGTAGTTGCGGCTGCGCAGCGAGCGGAACATGCCGTTGCGTGCCGGCCCGTTCGTCCCGGCGTCGTCCGCCGCCGTGCTCAGACCCGGAACCCCGGGTCGACCCGGTCCAGCGGGCGGAGCAGCGCGGGCCAGGCGAGAGGTGTAGCCGGCATCGCCGTCGCCTCCGGTCGCGACGGATGCCTGACCCGGCCATGGAGCGCGACCAGCCGATGGGCCGTCGCCGGATCGACACGCACCGCCGATTCCCCGGCGGTGACCTCGCCTGTATGCCTGATCGCCGTCGCCACCGTCGCTCTCCTCGTCGTCGCCCTTATCCGTCAGTCCGCGTCGAAGATACCCGTGGCCAGCGCGGACGCATAGATCAGGATCGCCAGCTCGCGCGGCTGGCGCCCCGCCCAGGCGCGGATGTCGCAGGCCGCCGAACTGGACAACCATCATCATGCACCTGGATCGACGGATGCGGTGGCCGTTCCGGCGCAAGATCCTCGTCCGGTCCATGGATCGAAAAAACGAGCCGGTGTGGCTTCACCTCGTTTCGAAACGGGAATACGTCGCTCGGTCACAGGCGGATGCCGTGCCGGCGACGAGGAGCGCGGGGTGGACTTCACGCCGACCGAGCGCAGGCACGGCTTCCAGGATCGGATCCGGGGTGTCGTCGCCGGTCGGATCGGATCGCGCGACGATCGAAGAGCGGGCGCGGGCGTTCAGGGCAGCGCGTCCGATCCGACCGGCGAGGTGTCGCACGGCGGCGCGGGCGGTGGAGGAGGGACGCGATGGACTTGTTCGATCTGACCGGCCGGGTCGCGATCGTCACCGGCTCCTCGCGCGGGATCGGCCGCGCGATCGCCGAGGCGTATGCGGACGCCGGGGCCGGGGTGGCGATCTCGAGCCGCAAGCAGCCCGCCTGCGACGCGGTCGCCGCCGCGATCAACCGGAAGCACGGCGAGGGGCGCGCGATCGCGATCGCCGCCAGCCTGTCGGACAGGGCGGCGCTGGAGGTGCTGGTCGCCGACACCCGCGCGCGGCTCGGTCGGATCGACGTGCTGGTCTGCAACGCCGCGTCGAACCCCCATTACGGTCCGATGGCGGGGATCAGCGACGCGCAGTTCCGCAAGATCTTCGACAACAACGTGCTCGCCAACCACTGGCTCATCCATATGGTCGCGCCCGAGATGGTGGCGCGGCGCGATGGCGCGATCGTCATCGTCTCGTCGATCGGCGGGATGATCGGATCGGACGTCATCGGCGCCTACAACGTCTCCAAGGCGGCGGACTTCCAGCTCGTACGCAATCTCGCCCTGGAGTTCGGGCCGCACAACGTGCGCATCAACGCGATCGCGCCGGGCGTCATCCGTACCGATTTCGCGCGCGCGTTATGGGAGGATCCCAAGGCCGAGGCGGCGCTGAACCGCGTGACCCCGCTCGGTCGCATCGGCGAGGCGCACGAGATCGCGGGCGCCGCGGTGTTCCTCGCGTCGCGCGCCGGCGCCTACATGACCGGCCAGTCGATCGTGATCGACGGCGGCACCACGATCCGGGGCGGGTTGTGAGCACGCGCCGCGCCGGCCGCCGGGCGTGGCGACGCCACGCCTGAAGACGAGGCATGCGATGATCGAGATCACCATCCACATCCGCGCCGGCACACGGTTCTCGGCCGGCGCCGACATCACCGGGTTTGGCACGCCGCCGGTCTCGCCCTGGCTGCCCGAGGTCGTCGATGTGATCGAGGCGAGCGTCGAGCCGGTGGTCGTCGCGATCCACGGCACCGCGCTCGGGTCCATACCGGACCGCGACGCCCCGCTCCGGGCTCGGGCTCATCGTCGCGGGGACCCGATCCCGGCCACGACGGCCGCCGACGCTGGCGATTGGCGGGTGGGCGTGCGGATCGGCTGCCCGCCATCGGACGCCGGCCCGGATGCGAAGTCCGGACCGGCGCGCGACCTTATGCGAGCGTGCGGACGTTGGGCTCGCGATCCCAGTACCGCCGCGTCGCCGCGGCGACGAAGCCGGCGAGATCGGTAACCCCTTCGTCCGGTTCGACCCCGGCCTTGTCGATCAGCGGCTTGGCCTCGGCATTGAAACCGACCGCCTTCAGATGGCCGAACGCGTCCATCACCCACTGGACGGCGGCACCCTCCTTCGACAGTCTCTTCGCCGCGTCGGCCGACAGCACGACCGCCGCCGCATCGACGGTGACCGAGGGCTGACCGAAGAGCTGCGCGTCGGCGGCGATCATGGACCCGTCGGACAGCGGCACCTTGCCGACCTTGGGCGCGATCAGCTTCGCGACGCCACCCGCCTTGGCGATCGCCGTCGTCAGCGTGCCCAGCGCCGCAGCGTCCGATCCCTCCGCGATCAGGATGCCGACGGTGCGTCCTTGCAGCGTATGCTTCTCGAGCGGACCGCGGATGATGCGCAGCGCGGGCGAGGGATCCATGTCGATCACCGGCGCCGCGGTCCTGGACGCCGGCGGCAGGTCCATCGCCAGCCCGTCGGCGACCCGCCGGGCCAGATCCTCGTCGACGTTGCGCAGGTTGGCGAGCACCGCGAGCCGGATATGCTCGAGCGAGACCTTCGACAGCTCGAACACCAGCGCACTGGCGATGTGCGCGGCCTCGGCCTTGTCCATCGACCGGAAGAACAGCCGCGCCTGGCTGTAATGATCGGCGAAACTCTCGGGACGGACACGCAGCTTCTGCCCGTCCTCCTCCGACGGGAAGGTCTTGTATCCGTTCCTGGGGTCCTCGCGCGCGCCGCCCGGCTCGCCCGCCATGGCGAGGCTGTTGGGCTCGTAATTGGCGCGGCCCTTGGGCACCTGCATCTGCATGTGTCCGTCGCGCTGCTGGTTGATGAACGGGCAGCCGCTCGCCGTGCCCTTGGCCTGGTTGATCGGCAACTGGTGGAAGTTGACGGATCCCAGCCGCGACAATTGCGTGTCGGTATAGCTGAACAGGCGGCCCTGGAGCAGCGGGTCGTTGGAGAAACCGATGCCCGGCACGACATGGCTCGGCACGAAGGCGACCTGCTCGGTCTCGGCGAAGAAATTGTCCGGATAGCGATCGAGCACCATGCGCCCGACGATCTTCACCGGCAGCACCTCCTCGGGGATGATCTTGGTGGCGTCGAGCACGTCGTAGGGCTGCGCATTGGCGAAATCCTCGTCGAACAGCTGGACGCCGAGTTCCCACTCGGGGAAATCGCCACGGCCGATCCGTTCGAACAGGTCGCGCCGCTGGAAATCCGGATCGGCGCCCGCGATCTTGACCGTCTCGTCCCAGATCGTCGAGGCGAGGCCCGCCTTGGGCTTCCAGTGGAACTTGACGAACGTCGTATCGCCCGCCTTGTCGATGAACCGGAAGGTGTGGATGCCGAACCCCTCCATGTTGGCGAAGGTGCGCGGCAGCGTGCGGTCCGACATCGCCCACATGATCATATGGGTGGATTCGGGCATCAGGCTGATGAAGTCCCAGAACGTGTCGTGCGCGGTCGCGGCCTGCGGATAACCGCGATCGGCCTCCATCTTGGCGGCGTGGATCAGGTCGGGAAACTTGATCGCATCCTGGATGAAGAACACCGGGATGTTGTTGCCGACGAGATCCCAGTTGCCCTCCTTGGTATAGAACTTGACCGCGAAGCCGCGCACGTCGCGCGGCGTGTCGACCGAGCCGGCGCCGCCCGCGACGGTCGAAAAGCGCGCGAACACCGGCGTGCGTACCCCGGTTTTCTGGAACAGGTCGGCGACGGTCACGTCTGCCAGCGACTCGGTCAGCTCGAAATAGCCGTGCGCCGCCGAGCCGCGCGCATGGACGATGCGCTCGGGAATGCGCTCATGGTCGAAATGGTTGATCTTCTCGCGATAGACCTCGTCCTCGATCAGCACCGGGCCGCGCTCGCCCGCCTTGAGCTGGTTCTGATTGTCCGAGATCGGGATGCCGTGATTGGTGGTCAGTACGGGATGGTCGGCGTCCGCGACCTGATGGGTCTCGCCGCCGTTGCCGGTGAGGCGCTGGGCGGGTTCGTGATCGGCCATGGCGGGGTCCTTAGGAAGCGAATGGGGCACGGTGGAACGGTCGGGACGCGGCGGGCTACGCCTTGCCCGATCCGGGCTCCGCCATGTCGCGATGCATGGCTGCGGTGACGCCGGCCGGCAGGACATGCGCGGCGGCGGCCTGGAGCTTGTTCTTCCAGCCCGACACGACGCTCTGACGGCCCGCCATCAGCGCGTCCCAGCCGTCGCGGGCGACCTTGGCGGGATCGTCCTTCTCGGACTGCCCGACCTTGGTGTCGCCCATACCGGCGGTCTCGAAGAACTCGGTCTCGACCGGCCCCGGCATCAGCGTGGTGACGGTGACGCCGTCGCTGTCCTTGATCTCGTTGCGCAGCGCATCGGTGAAGCTGTCGACGAACGCCTTGGTACCGTTGTAGACCGCGTTGAAGGCGCCCGGCATGAAGCCCGCGATCGAGCCGGTGACCAGCACCTTGCCGTCGTTGCGCGCCACCATCTGCGCCACGACCTTCTGGAGCAGGTAGAGCGTCCCGGTGACGTTGGTATCGACGACCCGCCGCCAGTCGGCGACGGACTGGTCGAGGAACGCGTGGCCCAGCCCGCGCCCGGCATTGGCGCAGAGCAGGTCGATCGTCCGACCGTCGGTCGCGGCGAGCAGACGATCGACGCCATCGATCGTCGAGAGATCCGCCTCGATCGAACGGACCGCGACACCCTTGCCGCGAATGTCGGCGGCGGCGCTCTCGATCAGCGGCTCGTCGGCGACGATGAGCAGGTCGTAGCCGTTGTCGGCGGCAAGATGGGCAAGCTCGAACCCGATGCCGGTCGAGGCGCCCGTGACGATCGCATATCTGTCGGCCATGTCGTTTGTCCTTTCGAGTTCAGGCGACCATGCCGGGCTTGAGCACGACCTTGGTCACCTCGTTCTGGTCATCGTGGAAGATCTTGTAGCCGTGCGGCGCCTGTTCGAGCGGCATCCGGTGCGAGATCAGGAAGGTGGTGTCGATCTTCTCTTCCAGGATCGCCTGGAGCAGACCCGGCAGGTAATGCTGGACATGGGTCTGACCGGTCTTGAGCGTCAGCCCCTTCTCCATGAATGCGCCGAGCGGCCACTTGTCGACGAAGCCGCCGTAGACCGCCGGCATGGAGACGCGTCCACCCTTGCGGCAGGCGAGCACCGCCTGACGGTTGGCGTGCGCGCGATCGGTGCCGAGGAAGGTCGCCTGCTTCACCCGATCGAGCACGTTGTCGACGAAGAAGCCGTGCGCCTCGAGACCGACCGAATCGATCACCGCATCGGGGCCGATCCCGCCGGTCAGTTCCATCAACCGGTTGTAGATGTCGTCGGTCTCGAAATTGAGCGTCTCCGCTCCGAACTTCGCCGCGAGCTCGAGCCGGTGCGGGTGATGGTCGATCGCGATCACGCGCTCGGCGTTCATCAGGAAGGCGGACTGCACCGCGAACAACCCGACCGGGCCGCAGCCCCAGACCGCGACCGTGTCGCCGGGCTCGATCTGCGCGAACTCGGCCGCCTGCCAGCCGGTCGGCAGGATGTCGGACAGGAACAGCACCTTGTCGTCCTCGATCCCGTCGGGGATGACGATCGGACCGACGTCGGAGAAAGGCACGCGGACATAATCCGCCTGGCCGCCGGCGTAGCCACCCGTCATGTGGCTGTAGCCGAACAGCCCCGACATCGGCTGGCCGTAGAGCTGCTGCGCGATGTCCTGATTGTCGGCGGGCAGGCCGTTGTCGCACGCCGAATATTGATGCTTGCCGCAATGGTAGCAGGACCCGCACGCGATCGTGAACGGCACGACGACACGCTGCCCCTTCTTGAGCGTCGACCTAGCGCCGACTTCGACGACCTCGCCCATGAACTCGTGACCGAGGATGTCACCCGACTGCATCGTCGGGATGACGCCGTCGTAGAGGTGGAGGTCCGAGCCGCAGATCGCGGTCGACGTCACCTTGATGATGCAGTCGCGCGGATTGAGGATCTCGGGATCGTCGACGGTGTCGACCCGGACGTCGTGTTTGCCGTGCCAGACCAGCGCGCGCATCAGGCGTCCCCCGCGAGCATCGCATGGGTGCGCGCGGACGTCGCGACCTCGCCGGTCTCCAGGAACTGCTTGAAGCGGCGCATGTCGCGACGCGCCTGGATGGCAGGCTCGCGCTGGAAGAGCTTGGCGACGACCTTCCCGAGTGCGCCGCCGGGCGGATCGTAGGCGATATGGGCGGTGACGACGGTCCCGCGTGGACCGGCGTCCTTGAAAGTGACATGCCCCGAATTGGCGACATCGGCGCCCGGTTCGCTCTCCCACGCGATCAGTGCGCCCTCCCGCTCCTCGGTCACGCGCGCGTCCCATTCCACCGTCCGCCCGGCGGGCGCCTTGGCGACCCAGTGCGAGCGGGTCGCGTCGATCGCATCGACGCGGACAAGATTGTCCATGAACCGCGGCAGTCCCGGGAAATCGCGGAATGCGGCATAGACCTCCGCCGCGGGGCGATTGATCGTGACGGCCGCCAAGGCCGGCGCGGGGTTGGTATAGGGCATGAAGGGAACTCCGTTTTATCAATGGCTTGGAACGCAGCCCCGCGACCGACGTTCCCCCGGACCTGGGGGCTGGCCAAAGAGATATTCCGCCCTCAGACGTCCTGCGCGCTGTCGCCCGCGGTCACTTCGTAGTTCGCACCCGTGCACATCGCCGCGGCATCCGAGGCGAGGAACACCGCCATCGGCGAGATGTCCTCGGGCTGGAGCCACCCGACGCGGAGCGGGACCCGCGGCGCGCGGTTGTTCCAGGTCTCCGCTTCGCTGGGGTTCGTGGGCGGGTCGTCGCGGGTTTCGCCGATGACATGGCTCCAGCGTTTCGGGTACCGCGTGAGCGCGGTATCGACGAGCCCGGGCAGGATGCAGTTGACGGTCACGCCCTTCTTGCCGAACTCTTCCGCCGCCGACTTCATCAGACCGATGATCGCATGCTTGGAGGCGGAATAGGACGCCGCGCCGCCGGTGCCGTGCTTGCCCTGCATCGACGAGATCAGGATGAACCGGCCGCTGCCCTGCGCCAGCATCGTCGTGCAGAAGGCGCGGACGGTGTTGGCGGTGCCGTTCACATTGTTGTCGATCACGTCGTACCAGTCGCCGTCCGCCATCTCGGCGATGTCCTTCCAGCGCTGGATGGCGGCATTGGCGACGACGATATCGATGCGGCCAAGCGCGCCCAGCACCCGGTCATGCGCGGCGCGAAGCTGCCCGATCCTGCGGATATCGCCGCGGATCGGGAGACATCGCCGGCCCTGGGCGCGGATGAGTCGGCAGGTCTCGGCGAGTTCTTCGGATGTCGCCGGCGCCGCGTCGGATGCCGGGCTGACCGGTCCGGCGATGTCGAAGATCGCGACGTCGGCGCCGTTGGCGGCAAGCTCGACGGCGATGGCGCGCCCGATGCCGCGCGCCGCGCCGGTGACGAAGGCGACCTTGCCGGCGAGCCTGGTGTCGCGCCCGGCGGCGATCGGTCCCGCCGATCGGGGAGCGGCCGGCACCTGCCCGCGCGCCGGGCCGGCCGCGCCGAGCGCGGTGAGTGCGCCGGCGCCGATCAGGACGTTGCGCCGATCCGCATCCGGCTGGTTGGCATCCGACACCCACGCGACTCCTCGAAAACGATACGACGCCAAACGCGCGCCACCCGTGGCGGTTGCTCGCACCCGCGCGCTTCGTCAGCCGATCGCGGCGAGGCCGTCCGGCAGCGAACCCGTCACCCGGCGCCGCATCCTGATGTCGCGCGCATACGGCCCTTCAGATCCGGGGGCCGGGCAAACGTCCGATCGCCGCGCCGGTGTCGTCCTCGGGATCCTCGACAAGGTCCTCGGTCGCGATCGCCAGCACGTCCTGTGCGGCGACCTCGGGCAGCGCCTCGACCGATCGCAGCTTGCGATCCATCGCGCGGCGCCGCGGGCCGGCGCTTTCGACCGCCTTCTGCGCCTCCTCGAGCTTCCTGCCGACCTTGTCGAGCACGTCGCCGAACTTGCCGAACTCGGTCTTGACCGCGCCCAGCACCTGCCACACCTCGCCCGACCGTTTCTGGATGGCGAGGCTGCGGAAGCCCATGCGCAGCGAGACGAGCGTCGCCATCAGCGTCGTCGGCCCCGCGACGATCACCCGGCATTCGCGCTGGAGCGCATCGATCAGCCCGGGGCGGCGGGTCACTTCGGCGAACAGCCCTTCGGTCGGCAGGAACATGATGCCGAAATCGGTCGAGTGCGGCGGATCGACGTATTTGGTCGAGATGTCCGCGGCGCATTTGCGGATCGTGCGTTCCAGCCCGCGCGTCGCCTCCTCGACCGCGGCGGGATCGCCCCTCTCGGACGCCTCCATCAGCCGCTCATAGTCCTCCTTGGGCAGCTTGACGTCGATCGGCAGCCACAGCGGCGCATCGCCGTCGCCGGGCAGCTTGATCGCATACTCGACGCGGCAGCCCGAGCCCGGCTTGATCTCGACGTTCTGCGCATACTGCTCGGCGGTCATCACCTGCTCGAGCAGCATGCCGAGCGTCGTCTCGCCATAGCTGCCGCGCAGTTTGACGTTGGTCAGCACGCGCTTGAGATCGCCGACCCCCGTGGCGATCGTCTGCATCTCGCCGACCGACTTGAACACCCGCTCGAGATTCTCGTTGACCGTGGTGAAGGAGGCGCCGAGCCGCGCCTCGAGCGTCCCCTGCAACTTCTCGTCGACGGTGACGCGCATCTCCTCCAGCTTGGCGGCGTTCTCGGTGCGCAGCGCGTCGAGCCGGCCTTCGACCGTCCTGCGCAATTCCTCCTGCCGCCGCTCGCCGGTGTCCGACAGGTCCTTGAACGAGGCCTGCAGCGCGCTGCGCAGCGCCTCCTGCGCCCTGGCATTGGCTTCGGTCAGTTCCCTGGTCGCGGCGGTGAGGGTGGCGAGCCCCTCGCCCTGCCTGCGCGCGGCGAGCTCCAGATTGTCGACAAGCTGCGCCGCGAGCCTGGTCAGCGTGCCGCTCACCTCCGCGCGCAACGCCAGCGCGTCCTCGCCGGCGCTCCTGCGATGCTCGGTCAACTGGCTCGCGAAGCCGTCGAGCCGGCGCGTCTGCTCGACGGTCTGCTCGCCCATCCGCCCGGCCATGCCGGTGCCGAGCTTGTCGAAACTGCGGGTCAGCTCCTCGCGCAGACCCTTGGCCTGCGCCTCGCTCTCGATGCGGCCGGTGCTGACGCCCCTGGTGACCAGCTCGAGCCGCTCGCCCTGCGCCAGGCCGAGCGTCGCCAGCGTCTCGCCAAGCGCCTTGCCCATGCCGTCAAGACGGATCGCGAGATCCTCGCGCGTCGAGCGCCCGGTCGCGCTCGCCTCGTCGCGGATCCCGCCGATCCCCGCGGTCACCGCGCCCTGCAGCTCGGCCAGGCGCGCGCCGAGCCGATCGACCTGACCGCGCAGCTCGGTGTCGCCGCCTCCCCCCGTTCGGACGAGCAGCAGGATGGACAGGAGCAGCGTCGTCGCGACGAAGACGAGCAGGATGATCTCGAAAAGGGTCATCGCGATCACCTACCGGAGCGACCCGGACAGCGCCATATCGACGAGCGGCGCGACCGGACCGGTCGCCACGACCGCGGCGGGCTAGCCCTGCGCCGATCGACCGCGCGACGCGCCGGGCCAGGTCTCGCGCGCGCCGCGCAACGCCGCGGCGAGCTCGGTCAGATCATAGGGCTTGTGGAGCAGCGGACGCACCTGCGTCGCCGCCGCCGGCAGCAGGTGGTGGGCGGTATAGCCCGATGTCAGCAGCACCGGCAGGTCGGGGCACAGCCGCTCGATCTCCTGGGCGAGCTCGAGACCGGTCATCCCGGTCGCCATGATGACGTCGCTGAACACGATGTCGAACCGCTCTCGGGCGAGCAACGCGAGCGCCGCCGCCGATCCGGTCGCGACCGCCACCTCGTAGCCGAGCTCCTCGATCATCGCGCGCGTCGCCACCAGGACTTCGGCGTCGTCCTCCACGATCAGGATGCGGCCATCGCCGTCCGCCGTCGCGTGGTCGGCGCCGGCCGCCGTGGCCGCGACCATGGCGGGCGGCTCGATGCGCGGGAGATAGATGCTGACCGTCGTGCCACGCCCCTGCTCGCTCTCGAGCGAGACGAAACCACCCGACTGCTTGGCGAAGCCATAGACCTGGCTGAGCCCGAGCCCGGTGCCGCGACCCACCCCCTTGGTCGTGAAGAACGGCTCGAAGACACGCGCGGCGAGTTCGGGCGGCATGCCCGATCCCGTATCGGCGACACGCGTGACCACATAGTCGCCGGGCTGAGCCTCCCACCGCGCGGCGATCGCCGCCGTCACGGACTCGTTCGCGGTGACGAGGGTCAGCGATCCACCATCGGGCATCGCGTCCCGGCTGTTGATCGCGAGATTGAGGATCGCGGTTTCAAGCTGGTGCGGATCGGTGCTGCAATGCCACAGCGCCGGGTCGCGCGAGACCTCCAGCCGGATCGCCTCGCCCAGCGCGCGGTCGAGCAGGGTCTCGAAATTGGGCAGCAGGGCGTTGATGCAGATCGCCTCGACCTTCATGTCCTGGCGGCGCGCGAAGGCGAGAAGCTGCTGATTGAGCTTGGCGCCCCGGGCCACGCCGATCCGGGCCGCCTCCATCATGCGCTGGCCGCGATCGTCGAGCGTCATGCGCCGCGACAGGGTTTCCAGGCTGCCGCCGATGATCATCAGCAGGTTGTTGAAATCGTGGGCGATCCCGCCGGTCAACTGGCCGATCGCCTCCATCTTCTGGGCTTGGCGGAGCTGCTCGTCGATCAGGCGGCGGTCGGTGACGTCGAGCACGATGCCGGCGAAGCGCTTGGCCGGGCGCTCGTCGTCGGCGGCGCGCCCCTTGATATGGACCCATCGCGCGGCGCCGTCGCCGGACCGCACGATGCGCTTCTCGAACTCCAGCGCCCCGGTCGATCGCGCGGTCTCCAGCGCGGCGAGGACGTCGGGCCGATCCTCGGCGACGATGTGGGCGAGCACCGTCCCCAGCCCCCATGCCGACGATGTCGCGTCGAAACCGAAGATGGCGTCGTGGCGCGACGAGCGGATCACGACGCCGTCGTCGAGCGAAACCTCCCAGCTTCCCATGTCGGCGGCGTCGAGCGCGATCGCCAGGCTGCGCTCGGCGCGGCGACGCTCGCCGATCTCGGCCTGGAGCCGTTCGTTCGATCGCGCCACCTCCGCGGCACGGGCATAGTTCTCGCCGAGATCGGTCACGATCCCGCAGAACATCCGGGGAGCGCCGTCCTCGACCTGGAGTTCGACGATCGAGAGGTTGACCGGAACCATCGACCCGCCGGCCGCGCGCAGGCCGAGCTCGGTCGACTGCCCGCCGCGCCGCGCCGCGAGCATCGTGCCGAGACGCGCGCGATCCTCGACATGGTCGAGCAGGTTGGATCCGACGATCTGCTCGAACCGCTGCCCGATGAGTACCGCGAAGCTCTGGTTGCAATACAGGATCGAGCCATCGTCGGTGAGCGTCACCGCGCCCTCCTTCATCTGCTCGACGAGGACCCGGTACGGACGATCGGCGTTCTCGAGGGTGTAGACGATCTGGCCGGACGGACCGCCGACGACCACGGCGTCGACCTCGCCGTTGCGGATCGCATCCAGCGTCTCGTTGGCCTCGTCGAGCTGGAGCTGCACCGCGGCCAGGCGCTGCGCCAGCCTCTCCGCATCGTCTTGGGCATTCGCGGTCAAGGTTTCGGCTCCGTCTCCCGGACGGCGGCGGCGATGTTCAGGCCGGCGAGGACCCTGCCACGATCGGACAGGTCGCCGACGATCCGGCGCAGCGGCGCGGGAGCGACCTTGACCAGGGTCGGCGTGGCGACGATCTGGAGATCGCGGGTCGCCTCCGGGTCCTGATAGACGTCGATCACCTTCAGGTCGCACCGCCCGGCAAGCTCTTCCTCGCAGATCGTCCTGATCGCGGCGATCGCGCGCCGGGACCGGCTGGTGGTGCCGGTCACGAACAGCCGCAGCGTGACATCCGGCAGCCGGGGCGTCTCGGGCCAGCTCACATCCTGGTGCCTGCGAGCCGCACGATATCGAGCCCGACCAGCACACGCTCGGTATCCGACAGGTTGCCGATCACGCGCTTGATCGGCGGCGGCAACCGGCGGACCAGCGTCGGGACGGCCAGGATCTGGTCGCCCGCGGCAAGCTGCGGATTGACGAGCAGATCGACGACCTCGATCGTGTAGCGACCGGCGAGATGATCCTCGCAGATGGTCTTGAGATTGGCGATCGCGGTCAGCGACTTGGGGGTCTGCCCGGCGACATAGAGCCGCAGGTTGTAGTGACCGGGCCGTGCCGGATCCTCGCCGATCTCGGCCCCGCTCACGGACGGACACCGCGGATGACCCCCATCGCGGCGCGATCGTCGCTGAAGGTACGCTCGCGCGTCTCCTCCTGATCGAGCAGCATGTCGGCTTCGCTCTCGTCGGCTTCGAGCGCGGCGCGCAGTTCCGCGATCCGGCGCTCGACGCTGATGCGTCGGCGCTCGAGGTCCCGGCGGCGGCGATCGTTGGTCTGTTCGCGCAGCAGGATCGCGTCGCGCTCGCGCGCCTCCTGCGCCTTGCGCGCCGCGCCGGTGAGCACGCCGTCCGATCCCACATAGGGCTCGATCAGATGGATGCCGCTGTCCGACAGGACATATTCGCGCATCTGGTTCGAATGCTTCATCCCGCGCGACTTGAGCACGGAGAGCACGCGATTGCGTTCGCCGCTGCTCTCGATATCGGTCAGCGAGATCCAGCTGTCCATCAGCGAGGAGACGCCGCGATCGCTCTCGGTGACATGATCCGCCGCGAGCGACAGGCTGGTGAAGATACCGGTGATCGCGCGCGACTTGCAGATGTCGGCGAGGCGCAGCAGGGTAGCGTGGATCTCGCTCTGCACGCCGCGGAACGCGGAGATCGGATCGACGATCACGGCGCTCGGCGCGAACGCCTCGATATCGCGGTTCATCCGTGCCAGATGCATCTCCAGACCGGACAGGCTGGGCCGCGCCGCCTCGAACCTGAGCAGGCCGCTCTCGACATGCCGCTTCAGGTCGATGCCGGCCGAGCGCATGTTGCGGACGATCTGCGCGGACGATTCCTCGAAGGCGAAATACAGGCATCGTTCGCCGCGGGCGCAGACGGAATGGGCGAAGCTGGCGCTGAACGTCGATTTGCCGGTGCCGGCAAGACCCGAGATCAGCACGCTGGAGCCCCGGAAGAAGCCGCCGGTCGCGAACATCCGGTTGAGGTCCGCGATGCCCGTCGGCACGATGTCGGAAGAGGTCTCGTGCTCGAGGCTGGCCGAGGTGATCGGCATGACGCTGATGCCGCTATCGTCGATCAGGAAGGGATATTCGTTGGTACCATGCGCCGAGCCGCGATATTTGACGATGCGGACGCGACGGGTCGTGATCTGGTCGAGCACGCGATTGTCGAGCAGGATCACGCAGTCGGAGACATATTCCTCGATGCCGTAGCGGGTGAGCTGGCCCTCACCGCGCTCGCCGGTGATGATCGCGGTGACGCCCTTGTCCTTGAGCCACGCGAACAGGCGGCGCAGCTCGCCGCGCAGCACCGCTTCGTCGGTGAAGCCCGCGAACAGCGCCTCGATCGTATCGAGGACGACGCGCCTGGCGCCGATCCGGTCGATCGCGTAGCCGAGGCGCACGAACAGCGCCTCGAGATCGTAATCGCCGCTTTCCTCGATCTCGGCCTTCTCGACGCGGACATGGTCGATGACCAGCTTGCCGTCGGCGATCAGGCCGTCGACGTCGTAGGCCAGCGACGCGACGTTCGCCGCCAGATCCTGCGGCCGCTCCTCGAACGTCATGAACACGCCGGTCTCGCCGTAATCGATGGCGCCCTTGACCAGGAACGTCATCGCGAACAGCGTCTTGCCGCACCCCGCGCCGCCACACAGCAGCGAGGGACGGCCGCTCGGCAGGCCGCCCCCCGTGATGTCGTCGAGGCCCGCGATCCCGGTCGGGGACTTGCGCAGCCCGGCAGCGCCGCCGTGTCGCACGGCGGTCATGCGCGGACCCCGGCGGTCGGATCAGCCATTCGCATCCGGGGGTCCCCCACGTCCTTCGCCAAATCGGTTCCAGTGCAATGATCGAACATCCCACGGCCGGCCAGCCCCTTCACAGGGGTATGTTCGATTACGCCCTGCCGTGTCGCAGGTTCCGGACCGTCCGGTCCATCGTCGCGCGCCGCTGGTGACGCCTCGGTCACGACCGATGCCGCGTGGCGCGTCAGCGCCTTGCGCCGTAACGGCTGCTCGCGAACGAGACCGTGGCACCGGCATTGTCGCCAAGCGGGATGGCCGCGACGCCATAGGTGCTTCGCGTGCCGCGCGATCCGATCATCGCACCGAACTCGCCATGGATCCGGCGCGACGGCGTCCCCGGAGCAAGCCCGGCACGCGCGGCGTCCACCCCCTGCTCGCTGTCGTGATCGAGTTGTTCGGCACGCTCGGCATCGCTGAGGCGGAGCGTGCTGGGGGGCCGCGACGGCCCCTGCGCCACCGTCGCCGCCGGCCAGCAGGCCAGCGCGAGACAGGCGATCGGGACCATCACGGGCCGGTGGCGTTCGAATGGTCCTCGCATGCCCTCCACCGTGCCTGAGGCCGGCGCGAATGGCAATCGCGGCACGCCGCGATGATGCGCCGTGACGAACGGCTCGTCCTATCCAACGCGCGGCCGGCGGCGCGAACGATCAGGCTTCGCGGGCCCAACCCTCGGCCGCGGGCAGCAGGGTGGCCAGGAACGCCGTCGCGGACGCCCGGTAGGCGCGCCGCTGCGCGTCCGCCATGCGCTCCCAGTTGCGGTAGACCGGCCCCAGCCGGTGGTTCCCGCGCAGCATGCGTTCGTTGCGCGCCAGGAAATCCCAGTAGAGCGCGTTGAACGGACAGGCGTCCTCGCCGGTTTTCCGTTTCACGTCGTAGCGGCAGGCTCCGCAATAGTCCGACATGCGGTTGATATAGGCGCCGCCCGCGGCATAGGGCTTGGAGCCGAGCCGGCCGCCGTCGGCGAACTGGCTCATCGCGATGACGTTGGGCATCTCGACCCATTCGTAGGCGTCGGCATAGACCACCAGGAACCAGTCCGAGATCGCGCGCGGATCGACGCCGGCGAGCATCGCGAAATTGCCGAGCACCATCAGCCGCTCGATATGATGGGCATAGGCCTCGTCGCGGGTCGAGACGACGGCCTGCGCGAGGCACAGCATGTCGGTCTCGGCCGTCCAGTAGAACTCGGGGAGCGGCCGCTCGGCACCGAGCGCGTTGGCGGTGGCGAGGCCGGGCATCTCGAGCCAGTACATGCCGCGGACATATTCGCGCCAGCCGATGATCTGCCGGACGAAACCCTCGACCGCGTTGAGCGGCGCCTCGCCGCGCCGGTACGCCGCCACCGCGGCCTCGCACACCTCGACCGGCGAGAGCAGCCCGCAATTGATCGCAGGCGACAGCACCGCGTGGAACAGGAAGCGCTCGTCGCGCACCATCGCGTCCTGGTAGGTGCCGAACCCGGGCAGCGCGACCGCGACGAAGCGGGCCAGCGCGCGTAGCGCCTCGGCGCGGGTGACCGGGAACGAGAAGCCGTCGAGCGTCCCGAAATGATCGGGGAAGCGCTGTCCGACCAGCACCAGCACGGCGTCCGTGCAGGCGTCGGGCGCAAAGCGCGCCGGTCCGGGATAGCGCACCCCGCGCCTCGGGCCGGCGCGATTGTCATGGTCGTAATTCCACCGTCCGCCGACCGGATCGTCGCCGTCCATGAGCAGTCCGGTCTTGCGGCGCATCTCGCGGTAGAAGAACTCCATGCGCAGATCGCGCCGCCCCTGCGCCCAGGTCTGGAACGCGAGGATGCCGCAGACGAAGCGGTCGTCGGCCAGGATGTCGACCGGCACGCCGGTCGCGGCCCGCCAGCCTCGCATCGCCTCGAGCACGCGCCATTCGCCCGGCTCGACGACGCGGATCGCGCGGGCGCGATGGCGCGTGGCGGCGCGCGCGATCTCGCCCGTGAGACTGCCGGTGTTGCCCGGCGCGTCGAGCGCGACATGATCGACCGTCCAGCCATCGGTCCGCAGCGCATCGGCGAAGTGCCGCATCGCCGACAGGATCAGCGCGATCTTCTTCTTGTGATGCTTGACGATGCGGAACTCCGCGTCCGCCTCGACGATCAGCACGACCGCGTCGCCGCGATCGACGTCGCGCAGCGATGCGAGATCGAGGCTGAGCTGATCGCACAGCACGGGAACGAGGATCGTCACGCGCGACCCACCGCGGCGGCCGGGCGGTGGGTTCGTTCCGCCGCAAGGTCGGGCGGCCGCCGTACCGCCTTCCTCACAGCCCCTCGCCGCCCACCCATTCGGCGCGCGACAGCCGCCGCGCGATCGACCAGACCTGGCGGCGGATATCGGGGACGGCGACGATCTCCCAGAACGCGCCGCGCGTCATCGGCCCGATCACGACCAGCCGGTCCGACGCGCTGCCGTCTGTGGCGAGCGCACGTGACTGCTGATCGACGTCGACTCCGATGCGCAGCGGATCGGGACGTATGTCGCCTTTCGCATGGAGCGCGCGCAGCAGCGGCTCCGGACTACGGACGAGATCGCCCTGCGGCCCCGTCGCGTTCACGATCCGCGCGCCGTCGACCGCCAGCCGCCGCTCCGATCCGCGCGGCCGGTAATGAACCCGGACGCCACCGGCGACCGCTTCGGCATCGAGGATGGTCCCCGCCGTCACCTCGAGCCGCCCGTCGCGTCGCATCGCATCGAGCCGACCCGCGACCTCGGGCGCGATCCGGTGACGGTGCACGTCCCACCACGGCCGCAGGTGACGCAGGAAGCGCGCGCGCTCGGCCACCGGCATCGCCCCCCAGATACGCTGGGTGTGCGGGCGGAGCTCGTCGATCGCAGAGCGCCACGGGCGCCCGCGCGCCCGCGCCCGCACCGACGACAGCAGCGCGCGCGCGCCGATACCCGGCCGCTCGACCAGCGACGCCACCGGGCCGACCTCGCCATGCGGGCGCGGCAGCAGGCCGCGACGCGACAGCGCCACGATGCGGCCCGCGAAACCGTCCGCATCGAGCAGCAGCGCGACGTCGATCATGGTCAGGCCGGTGCCGAGCACCACCACCGTATCGGTCGCGCGGAGACCGTCCGCGATCGGCGCGCTCCACGGATCCTCGACATAGCAGCCGGGCGGCAGCGTCGCGGGATCGAGACCGGGGGGCACCAGCGGCGGCAGGTTGCCCAGCGCCAGCGCCACGACGTCGCCCTCGACCGTCCGTCCGTCGGCGAGCAGGACGATGGTGCGCGCCGGGCCGCGCACGACATCGATCGCCTCGCCCTGGACGATCGTCAGGCGGTCGGGCGCCGCCGCCATCGCCTGAGCGAGCAGATCGGCCAGATACGTGCCGTAGAGCCGCCGGGGCACGAACGCCGACCCGGCCGGAAGACCGCGCCGCTCCAGCCAGTTCTGGAAATGCGCGGGCTCGTCGGGCAGCGCGCTCATCCCGCCGGCGCGGACGTTGAGCAGATGCTCGGGATGCAGCGTCGAATAGGCGGCGCCCTGCGCGGCGCGGGCGCGCCGCTCGATCAGGGTCGCGACCGGTCCGTCGTTGCGCAGCAGGTTGATCGCGAGCAGCGTGCCCGAGAAGCCGCCTCCGACGATGACGACGTGTTCCGTACCCATCGATGCCCCAAGCGCTCGTGCCGCGCGGGGCTGGTAGCGGCGGGCGCCGCGATCGTCGAGAGATCGATTGCGGACGGCCGGACGACGACCGCCTGTTTGGATGCGATCCGCCACACCCCGGTCCGGCGGGCGGGCGTCCAAGCCCTGATGCGCCGCACCTCGAGCGCCAGGGGGACGAGCGACTGGCCCAGCGTGCGGAGCTGACGGCTGACCCCGTAGATCGCGCTCGCCGACCGCCACGCGACCACCAGCAGCCCGAACGCGATGCCGAAGATCTTTGCTGATCGACCGGAGATGGTCCGCCACCGTCTCGTCCCTTCGAAATCGGCACGGTGTCGGACCGCGGTCGCCGCCGCCCGCCGCGGGGCGCGTTCGGTCGTCCTGCCATCGGCCCGTGGAGATCGCGTGAACGCCTCCGGCCGCGAGCGCCGGACGTCGAGCCGACAAGGCACGGCTCCTCCTGGCGAGATGCCGTCCCGGCTGCGGCGACATGGCGACCGTCTCGGGCTTCCATTCCCCGCTTGATCTTGATCAATACGAGTAAAAAACGCTTTGGCACAAGACGACGCGTGCCGAGTTTAGCCGCCTAACAGGAGGTAAATCACATGGACTCGATCGAAACCGAACTCGCCAGCTATCGTGAACTGGAACAGCAGGAACGTGCTGCCGCCTCGTCGTCGGAAAGCGAAGCCGCACGGGACGACCACACCATGCAGGCCGAGCGTTATGCGGACGAGGCGTGGCGTATCGAGGAAGAAAGCGATGTCGCCTATCAGCCGAGCGGTCTCTGGGACGCTTGATTCCGTGTGGGTCGCGCTGTCGCCCGTGATACTCGGATCATATCGACGTCGTCTTGGAGATGACGTCACCATTAGACCAGGATCGCTTCTCGATGACGAGGACGATTATCACGACGGTCGCGATGGCGAGGATTGCAAACGACCGGCGAGACGATCGACGCACTGCATGACCGGCCGCCAGCAGGCGCGACGTGCGCATGTGTCGGCCGTGCCATCCCGACAACAGCAGGACGATCGCGATCTTCGCGCCGAGCCAGCCGGAGGCGAACCATCCGCGCTTCACGGCCATGGCGACGCCGAAGATCCAGACGAACGCGAGCGCGGGCGTGGTGAAGAACCGGTTCATCCCCATCGATCGCGCCAATTCGCCATCTTGCGCCGCGGTGCGCGGATGCGATCGCGTCAGTCCCGGCAACACCGCGCTGCTCGTGAACAGTCCCGCGAGGAAGACCGCGACGGCGACGAGGTGGACGCTCAGAAGGGCTTGGTACGGGATGACGGTCGCCTTGCCCCGTGCGCCTGTCGCGACGTCGTGTCGCCTGCCGCCGGCGCGTTGACGGCGAGGGTGATGACCGTGACATCGACATATCACGCTCGACGGTCACCTCGAGGCGAAAAATGCCGCGTGCCCCATAACAGAGCCGGCTGATTGGCGGGGCACTCGCCGGCATATCTGATCGCCTCGATCCGCGCCGAAGCGCGGTCGCCAATACCGTACTCCCGTCGTCGCGGTCGCGGGTTTCCCGGCATTGTCCCGGAACCGCAATGAGTTAGCGACGTTCGATCGCACTACCGCCGCATCTTCGAGCCAGCGAGCGTCACGTCGACAGCACCAGGCGGCGGGACTTCGGCTCACCGCAGCGATCATCAGAACGGACCGCCAGACCATGAAGAAGCCGATCCCGAGCATAACCGAGCGCGACGCGACGCTCAAGGCCAACCGCACGCTGAAGATGGCGCGGTCGGCGCACGCCTATGTCCGCGGCAACACGGCGAAATTCTACGAGTGGCTGGCCGCCTCGTCCGCCGCGCAGCGCGTGCCGGGGGGACCCGCGATCTGGATTTGCGGCGACTGCCACCTTGGCAATCTCGGACCGATCGCGGCGGGTGACGGACGCGTCGAGGTCCAGATCCGCGATCTCGACCAGGCGGTGATCGGCAACCCGGCGCACGACCTGATCCGCCTGGGTCTGTCGCTCGCCACCGCCGCCCGCGGCTCGGACCTGCCGGGCGTCACCACCGCCCGCATGATGGAGGCGATGGTCGACGGATACGCCTGTGCCATGCTCGATCCCACCTCCGGCGATGTCGGCCCGGAGCCCGATGTCGTCACCCGGGTGCGCAAGCGCGCGCTGGTCCGGCGCTGGCGGCACCTTGCGAGAGAGCGCCTCGAGGCGGTCGAACCCCGGATTCCGATGGGGCGCAGGTTCTGGCCGCTCGCCGATGACGAGCGCGCGGCGCTGACCGCGGTGTTCGACAGTCCGGAGGTGGTTCGTGCGATCCTGTCGCTCGACGGCAAGGATGCGGACCGATCGGTCCGTCTCGTCGATGCCGCCTACTGGATGAAGGGGTGCAGCTCCCTCGGCCTGCTGCGCTTCGCGGCGATCCTCAGATTGACGAACGCCAAGGGTCGCTCGGATTATGCGCTGGTCGATCTGAAGGAGGCGACCGCGCCGATCGCCCCGGCGGCGCGTGGCGTGGCGATGCCGAAGGACGATGCGCAACGCGTCGTTGCGGCGGCGCGCGCGCTCTCGCCGCATCTCGGCGATCGGATCATACCGGTGCGGATGCTCGACAAGTCTCTCTTCATCCGCGAGCTGGCGCCCCAGGACCTCAAGCTCGAGATCGATCAGTTCGACCGTCGCGAGGCGGTGAAGGCGGCGCGCTATCTCGCCTTCGTCGTCGGCAGGGCGCACGCGCGACAGATGGACGACGCGACGCGGCGAGCCTGGTCGGCGCGGCTCGACACCGATCGCCGCGGCGAGATCGACGCACCGACCTGGTTGTGGGAGAGCGTGGTGTCGCTCGCCGGCGCGCACGAGGCCGGCTATCTCGATCACTGCCGCCGCTTCGCGCTCGCCGCCTGAGCGGGAGGGGTCGGCACCGGCGACCACGAACCTTCACGATACCGCTGGTGGAGGGGGCTTCTCCCTAACACGTCCTCACCGATGCGCAACGACGATCACATTTGCCTAGGTTTTCTGCCGTTTGTAGGCTCTGAAAGTTCACTCCTGCTCATTGACGTTCATCCACAATCATGGAAATATGTGGGTCTGGATGTTGGGATGAGCGGCGATGGGCGCCAAGCTGACTACCGTGGGCGTGAAGGCCGCGACGGCTCCCGGGCGATACAATGATGGGGGCGGTCTTGCCCTCATCGTGAAGCCGGGCGGCACGCGATCATGGATCCTGCGTATCCAAGTCGCCGGGCGCCGGCGGGACTTCGGCTGCGGCTCGGCCGAGCACGTCACCCTAAAAGAGGCGCGCGAGAAGGCCGCGGCGATTCGAAGGGAATATGAGGCGGGTCTCGATCCCGTCGCCGAGAAGCGCAAGCGGCACGCACCCGCCATCCCGACCTTCAAGGCCGCGGCGATCGCGCTGCATGCCGAGTTGAAGCCGTCTTGGCGCGAAGGAAAGCATCGCGACGACTGGCTTTCGTCGCTGGAGCGACACGCCTTCCCAAAGATCGGCAAGATCACCGTCGACACGATCGATGGGCCGCTGATCCGCGACACGCTGCTGCCGATCTGGCTTGAGGTGCCCGAGACTGCCCGCCGTGTCCGCCAGCGCATTGGCGCCGTGTTGGACTGGTCGCATTCCAAGGGCTATCGCTTGACCGAGGCGCCGCTGCGCAGCGTCACCAAAGGTCTGCCGCGCCAGCTCGCGCCAAAGACGCACTTCGCGGCAATGCCTTATCCCGAGGTCCCGGCCTTCGTCGCCGAGATGCGCGACAGCGACGAGACGATGGGCAGGACCGCCGTCGAGTTCACGATCCTAACCGCAGCCCGCTCGGGCGAGGTTCGCGGCGCGACGTGGGCGGAGATCGATCTCGACGCTGCTGTGTGGACGATCCCGGCTGTGCGCATGAAGGCCAAGGTCGCGCATCAGGTGCCGCTGTCCGGTCCGGCCCTCGCGATCCTCCAGCGCCTCTACGATGTCCGCGTCTGCGATTTGGTCTTCCCCGGCACCGGCAAGCGACCGCTGTCCGACATGACGCTGACGAAGGTCCTGCGCGACGCCAAGCAGCCCTTCACCGTCCATGGCTTCCGCTCTTCGTTCCGCGATTGGGTCGGCGAGCAGACCTCGTTCCCCGGCGAGGTTGCCGAGGCGGCGCTAGCGCACGTCATCAAGAACCCGACCGAGCGCGCGTATCACCGCACCCGCTACCTCGAGAAGCGGCGCGACCTGATGGCGGCGTGGGCGAGCTTTGTCGGCGGTGCGGATAATGTCGTCCGGCTGGTCGCGTCGGCATGAGTGAGGGGACGAACGAGCCGGAGGAATGGGATCGCCTTAACCTAGCACTACTTTGGCAGGTTGATTGTTGAGGGCTTTGCAATGGGCTCATGGCA
>CAXTNX010000011.1:0-63588 GCA_964245815.1 uncultured Sphingomonadaceae bacterium
CATCGAAACCCGATCGTCTACCATTACACTACCGTTCTGACACGGCCTCTAAGAGCCTCCTGGCGGACTCTTATGCGGACATTAAGGCCTGTTGAGAAGGGGATCGGCATGCAACATGATCCCGCACGCCAAACGGTTAATCCCACGTGATCCCAGATAATCCCGGCCTCTGCCCCGCCAATCTCTAGTGCCACCGCCAATCTCTAACATCCTATCTAGCGTCGAGAGGGCCGGGCGGTGGCGACACCGTTTCCGGCCCTTGTCGCGTCTGGATCATGTCCGGGGGGACACCGGTGACCACGAACAACTGGCCGAGGCACAAGCAGATCGCGTTCCTCGAACATCTCGCGATCAGCTCGAACGTCGCCGCGTCCGAGCGCGTCGCGGACGTGCCTGCGGGTGCGGCCTATCGGTTCCGCAATCGCAGCGAAGCGTTTCGCCGCGCCTGGGAAGTGGCGCTCAAGACCGGGTACGACCGGCTCGAAATGTCCGTGCTCGAACGCGCGATCAACGGCGTCGTCGTCGAGCGGACCACCGACAAGGATGGCGCGACCACGGAGAAGCTCGCCTTCTCCGAGCGCCTCGCGATGAGCCTGCTCGCCGCGCACCGCGTGTCGGTCGCGGCGATCTCGGCCCGCTACGATCGCGAGACCGCCAAGGCGACGCTGGAGAGAAAGCTGGCGGCGATGGCGAAGCGGCTCGGCAATGACGGCTGAGTGGCTGGCGGGGCTGCCCGCCGCGGTGCGGGCGCGCGCGATCGCGCGGCTCAACGACGGTGAGGCGGACGCGTTGCTCGTCGACTGGTCGCGGTGGGCGCGCGACGGGCAGCTGCCGCCGGCGGGCGGCTGGCGGGTGTGGCTGATGATGGCGGGCCGCGGCTTCGGCAAGACCCGCGCCGGTGCCGAGTGGATGCGGTCGATCGCGGAAGCCGATGGTGGCGCCCGGATCGCGTTGGTCGCGGCGACGCTCGGCGAGGCACGCAGCGTGATGGTCGAAGGAGAAAGCGGACTGCTGGCGATCGCGCCCGACGGGGACCGGCCGCGCTACGAGCCGTCGCTCAGGCGGCTGGTGTGGCGCTCGGGCGCGATCGCGACGCTGTACGGCGCCGCCGAGCCCGAAGCCCTGCGCGGGCCGCAGCACAGCCATGCCTGGGCGGACGAGATCGCCAAATGGGCGTATGGCAAGGCGGCGTGGGACAATCTGATGCTGGGCCTGAGGCTCGGCGACCGGCCGCAGGTGCTGGCGACGACGACGCCGCGGCCGGTGGCGCTGGTGCGCCGGCTGGCGGCGGCGGACGGCGTCGTCGTGACGCGGGGCCGCACGATCGACAACAGCGCCAATCTCGCGCCCGGGTTCCTCGATGCGATGCTCGCCGATCATGCCGGGACGCGCTTCGGCCGGCAGGAACTCGACGGCGAGCTGATCGAGGATGTCGCCGACGCGCTGTGGCCGCGCGCGCTGATCGAGGCGTGCCGGGTACCCGCGCCGCTGCGCCAGGGCGTGGTGCGGCTGGCCGGGCATCTCCACGCGCATCGCGACGAGACCGACGCCGCCGGGCCGCCCGCCGCGGTGACCGCGCTGTGGCGGCCGTTCCGCCGGATGCGGCTGGCATGAGCGGGTTCGCGGGCGCGCTCCGCGAGCGCGTGACCTTTCTCGTGCGCGTCACGACGCGCGACGATCTCGGCGGCCTGACCGGCGCCTGGGCGGATGACGTGATCGTCTGGGCCGCGGTCCGGCCGGACGGAGCGGCGCCGCTCGACGGGGCCGGGGTGCGGCTGCGCTGGGCGGTGACCATGCGCAGCGGCGTGGCCGTGCCCAGGCGGCTGCGCTGGCTCGGGCGCATGCTCGCGGTGCGGTGGGTCGAGCGCGATCCCGCGCTGCCCGATCGCATCGTGCTGAGGACGGAGGAGACGCGATGATCGCCGGCCAGGATTTCGACGCCCGCGTCGCCCATGCGCTGGCGACGGTGCGCGACCGGGTGCGTGCGCGGCTCGCCGGGGAGGTGCCGGCCGACGTCGCGGTGGTCGCGACCGACGACGGCGTCGCGCTGATCGGGCGCGCGCTCGGCCGTCGCGCGCTGACCGATGCGCGGCTGCGCGACGTCGCGGCGCTGGTGCGATGAGCGCGGGCGTCGCGGTGCAGCGCGCGCTGGTCGCGGCGCTCGGTACGCTCGGCATCGCGGTGTTCGACGGGCCGCCGCCCGACGCGGCGACGCCGTTCGTCGCGATCGGCGACGGCGGCGCGACCGACTGGAGCACCAAGGATGCGCGCGGCCGCGAGCTGCGGCTCAGCATCGCGATCTACGACGACGGGGGGACGCCGGCGCGGCTGCATGCGCTCGCATCCGCCGCCGAGGACGCGATCGAGGCGATGCCGCGCGATCTGCCCGGCCATCGCATCGCCAGCCTGATGCTGCTGCGCAGCCTGATCGTCCGCGCGGCCGATGCGCCATGGGCGGCGCGGCTCGATTATCGTGTGCGGACGCTCGAAACATCAACGACCTAGCGGAGAATAGTGCGATGGCAGTCGAAAGCGGGGCGGCCTTTCTGCTCAAGATCGGCGACGGGGCGGCGCCGCCCGGCTACGCCACCGTGGCGGGGTTGCGCACCACGCAGCTTACCATCGCGGGCGAGATGGTGACGATTACCAGCAAGGACTCGGGCGGCTGGCGCGAATTGCTGACCGGCGCGGGGACGCGCAGCGTCTCGGTCTCGGGGGCGGGCGTGTTCACCGGATCGGCCGCGGAAGCGCGGCTCAAGGCCCATGCGCTGGCCGGGACGATCGACGATTACGAGCTGAGCTTCGAGGGCGGCGAGCGGATGCAGGGCCGCTTCCTGCTCACCCGGCTCGATTATGCCGGCGACTTCAATGGCGAGCGTTCCTATACGGTTGTGCTCGAATCCTCGGGCATGGTACAAAGCCTGTGAGCGCCGCCAACCCGGCGCGCGGCGAGGCCGCGCTCACCGTCGCGGGCGCGGTGCTGACGGTGCGGCCGAGCTTCGCCGCGCTCGTCGCCGCCGAGCAGGAACTCGGGCCGCTGTTCGCGCTGGTCGAGCGCGCCGCGGCGGGCCGACTGACGCTCGCCGAGACGGTGGCGCTGGTCTGGCACTGTCTCGCCGGACCGGCCCGCCGCGCTCGACCGCGACGCGCTCGGCGAGGCCGTGGTCGGGGCGGGGCTCGCGGCGCTGACGCCGCTGGTCCGCACGCTGCTCAACCAGATCCTCAAAGGGCGATGACCGCGGCCTTTGCCGAGCGCGCCGTCCGGCTGGCCGGGATCGCCGGTGCGCTCGCCGGCTGGGCGCCCGACATCTTCTGGCGCGCGACGCCCGCCGAGCTGGAGGCGGTGCTGGTCGCGCTGGCCGGCGACGGCGATGCCGTCGCGCCGCCGTCGCCCGCGACGATCGCCACGCTCAGGGAGCGCTTTCCCGATGGATGGAACGCCGATGGATGAGACAATCGAGACGCTGATGGTCGGTGTGCGCGCCGACACCGAGGGCTTCGCGCGCGACGCGGCGAGCCTGCGCACGTCGCTGGAGACGTCGCTGGGCAGCGGCGCGGATCACGCGGGCGCGCTGATCGAGCGCAGCCTGGCGAGCGCGATCCGCAGCGGCAAGCTCGGTTTCGACGACCTCAAGAGCACCGCGCTCGCCGCGCTGTCGGAGATCGCCGCGCATGCCGTCGGTGACGGCGTGGCGGCGGCGACCGGCGGGAGCGGCGGGCTGGCGTCGCTCGGCGGCCAGTTGCTCGGCGCCGTGCTCGGGCTGCCGGGACGCGCGACCGGCGGGCCGGTCTCGCCGGGGCGCGGCTATCTGGTCGGCGAGCGCGGGCCGGAGCTGTTCGTGCCGACGGCCGCGGGCAGTATCGCCGCGCCCCCGGCCGTCGCCGCGGCGCGCGCGGTCAACGTCTCGATCACCGTGCATGCGCCGCAGGGGAGCGAGCCGACCGCGCTCGCGCGATCGAGCCGGCAGGTGGCACGTGCGGTGGCGGCGGCGCTTGGCCAGGCGGAGCGGTGACGTCGATCGCTGTCGAACGACGCGGTCCCCGGCGCGGGCCCCGGCGCGGGCGAGCGCTTTGCAAAACGACGCCGTCATCCCGGGCTTGGGCGGGATCACCGTCGTCCGCTCTCCCAAGCCATCGATCCGGCGTGGCGGTGGATGCCGGAACACGTCCGGCATGACGGTAAGATGAAGCCCCTAATCGACTTTTGCAGAGGTCTCGCGAAGGCCGGGGCCCGGCTCGCCGCGTCGGACGAGGCCCGGCCTTCGCCGGGGTACGGTTGCGGCGTCCTTGGCGGATCGGCTTCCGGCCGGCGGGTGCGCGTGCTGGGACGGGCGGAGCGGCGATGCCGGGAACACACAGGAGACGGGCGCATGACCTTCTGGCTGGCGGACGACGCCGATGCGCTCCGGATGCAGCGCACGGGCAGGTGGCTCAAGCGGTTCGATCCGCGCTACTGGACGGTCGATTTCCCGCGCCCGATGATGGCGGCGGCGACCACGCCCGCGCCCGCCACGGTGCGGGTCGACGCGGTGTTCTACCGGACCGACGATCTCGCCGGGCTGATCTGGGCGGCGGCGGATACGCTCGACCATCCGCTGCTGCGCTACGAGACCGCGCGCGATTTCCGGGGCTGCACGCTCGGCTTCCGCTGGCGCGCGGCCGGCCTGATGCCGCTCGATGCGATCAACGGCCCGACGCTGACGATCGAGGGGCGCGACGCCACGGGAACCACTCGATCCTGGTATGTCCGGCTGTGGAACTATGCGAGCGGCACGCCGCAAGACGCTCAAGTCGCGCTCGATTTCGCGAGCGTCGACGGCGGCTTCCTGTTGCCGGGCGAGGCCGACCCGGTGTGGGCGGGCGATGTCGACCGGATGTTCGTCTCGCTGGTGCCGCCGGGCTATACCGGCGCCGACGGCGTGCTCGCGAGCCCGGCCGAGGCCTGGGTCGAGTTGAGCGACGTCCGCTGCGACGGGCCCGCCTCGGTCCTCGCGATCGGAGCGGCGCTGGTGCCGCCGCACGGCGCCTGCATCGCCACCGGCTATGACGACGGCTACAACCAGACGCCGGCGCGGCTGCTCGGCGCCGCGCTGGCGCTCGGCTATCGCGGGTCGCTCGATCACTATGTCGGGATGAGCCACTTCTTCAGGCTCGAATGGAATGCGGGCGCGGCCAGGTTCCTCGTCAGCCTGGCGGGGGGCACGCTGAACGTCGCGTGCGCGGCCTGGCATCGCGATTTCCTCGCGTGGGCGAAGGCACTGGGCTTCGCGCCGATCCTCTCGCTGTCGTACGAGCTGTTCGACCCGCATTGCTGGGAAGACTGGAAGCAGCGCGCCGCGGACGGCACGCCCGCGCACACCGGCTACGATCCGCCCTCGACCCTGCTGTCGCCGGCGAGCGCACCGGCGATGGCCTATCTGGCGGCGATCGCCACGGCGTTCGCCGGTCTCGCGCTCGCGGCCGGGGTGGCGGTGCGCTTCCAGGTCGGCGAGCCATGGTGGTGGGTGCGGGAGGACGGGACGATCTGCCTGCACGACGACGCGGCGCGCGCCGCGCTGGGATCGGCGGCGGACGCGGTGGGCGCGATCCACGGGCCGCAGGCGCCGGCGGTGCAGGCGGTGCTCGACGCCGCCGGCGCGCTGCTCGCGGCCTCGACCGCGGCGCTGTGCGGGGCGGTGCGCGGCGTCGCGCCGACCGCCGAGACGCTGCTGCTCGTCTACCTGCCGACCGTGCTCGCGTCCGCCACGCCCGACGCGATCCGCGCCAACCTCCCGCTCGGCTGGGCGAGGCCGGCGTTCGACCGGCTCCAGCTCGAGGATTACGACTGGGTGACGGCGGGCGATACCGGCGCGTCCGCGCGCGGCGTCGCGCGGGCCCAGGCGCGGCTCGGCTATCCGCCGGGCGAGCAGGATTATCTCGGCGGCTATGTGCCGGCGGCGCCGGCGGCGGCGGTCGACTGGCCGCGGATCGAGGCGGCGCTGGCGGTCGCGCAGGCGCGCGGCGTGCGCGACCGCTTCGTCTGGGCGCTGCCCGAGGTGGCGCGCGACGGCTTCACGCGGTTTGCGATCGGGGAGGGGACGATGCAGGCGTTCGACGATGTGGATTTCCCGATCGCGCTGGGCGCCGAGGCGAGCGTGACGCCGGCCTTCTCGACCGCGATCGTCACCACCACCGCGGGCGCCGAACAGCGCAATGCCGATTGGGCGGATGCGCGGTTGCGCTTCGATGCCGGGCCGGGGGTGCGATCGGAAGCCGACATCGCGACCTTGCTCGCCTTCTTCCGCGCCCGGCGCGGCGCGGCGCGCGCGTTCCGCCTGCGCGATCCGTTCGACGCGAGCTCGGCGGCGGACGGCGTCGCCGCACCGACGCCGATCGATCAATGGCTCGGCACCGGCGACGGCACGACCACCGGCTTCGCGCTCGTCAAGCGCTATGGCGACGCCGATCCGCAGGTCCGCGCGATCACGCGGCCGGTGGCGGGGAGCGTGCGGGTCAGCATCGACGGCGCCGAGGTGCCGACCGGCTGGACGCTCGGCGGCGCCACGATCACCTTCGCGGTCCCGCCGGTCGTCGGCGCGGCGGTGCGCGCCGGTTTCCGCTTCGACGTGCCCGTCCGTTTCGCCGAGGACACGCTCGAGGTCGGCCGCGCGACCTTCCTCGCCGGCACCGCGCCGAGCGTGCCGCTGATCGAGGTGCGCGAGGGATGAGCGCCCCCGACTGGCTCGCCGCCCCGGTGACGACGCTCGCGCTGTGCTGGCGGCTCGACCGGCGCGACGGCGTGACGCTGGGCTTCACCGCGCACGATCGCGATGTCGGGGTCGGCGGCATCGTCCATGCCGCGCGGCCGGGGATGGTGCCGTCCGCGATCAGCCAATCGGACGGGTTCGACGTCGACACGCTCGATCTCGCGGGTGCGCTGACCGACGACGCGATCACCGCGGCCGATCTCCTCGCCGGGCGCTGGGACGGTGCGGCGCTCACCCTGACGGCGGCCGACTGGAGCGATCCCGCCGCGACGCCGCTGGTCCTCGCCCGCGGCGAGCTGGGCGACGTGACGATCAGGGACGGCGCCTTCACCGTCGAGCTGCGCGGCCCGACCGCCCTGCTCGAGCGGCCGGTGGTCGAGAGTACGACGCCCGACTGCCGCGCCGATCTCGGCGACCGGCGCTGCCGGATCGATCTCGGGTCGCGGACGCGGTTCGCCCGCGTCGTGGGGGCGAGCGACGCGATCCTTACGCTCGATGCCGCGGAACCCTCCGCGAACGGCTATGCGTTCGGTCGGCTGCGCTGGTTCGAGGGCGGCAATGCCGGGCTCGTCCAGGCGATCGCGGCGTCGGCCGGGGCGACGGTGACGCTGCGCGATCCGCCGTTCGCGGCGCCCGCCGCCGGCGCGCTGGTCGAACTGACGGAAGGCTGCGACCGCCGCTTCGAGACATGCTGCGCGCGTTTCGCCAATGCCGCCAACTTCCGTGGCGAGCCGCATCTGCCGGGCAACGACCTGCTCACCCGCTACGGTACGGATTGACGCCATGACCGGGGACGAGATCGTCGCCGCCGCGCGCGGATGCGTCGGCGCGCGCTTCCGCCTGCATGGCCGCAGCATCGCGGGCGGGCTCGATTGCGTCGGCGTCGTCGCACGCGCCTATCGCTTGGTCGCGCCGCCCGCCGGCTATGCGCTGCGCGGCGGCGATCCCGACAGGATCGTCGCGGCGATCGTGGCGCAGGGCTTTCGCGGCACCCCGGTGGCGCACCCCGGCGCCCTGCTGCTGCTTGCCGCGGGGCCGTTCCAGCATCACCTCGCCGTCACCACCGAGCGTGGCTTCGTCCATGCCGATGCCGGGCTGCGGCGCGTCGTCGAGACGCCGGGCGCGCCGCGCTGGCCGGTGATCGGGCGCTGGCGGAAAGGAGACTGACGGCATGGCGACAGTGGTGCTCACCGTCGTCGGCAGCGCGCTCGGCGGTCCGCTCGGCGGCGCGATCGGCGCGGCGCTCGGCAGCCAGATCGACCAGCGTCTGCTGGCGCCCAAGGGCGTGCGCGGCGCGCGGCTCGGCAGCCTGGCGGTGCAGAGCTCGACCTACGGCACCGAGCTGCCGCGGCTGTTCGGCACGATGCGGGTCGCGGGCAGCGTGATCTGGGCGACCGACCTGATCGAGGACCGCCACAAGTCAAGCGCGGGCAAGGGCCGCCCCAAGGCGACGACCTACAGCTATTCGGCGTCGTTCGCGGTGACGCTGTCGTCGCGTGCGGTGGTGCGGGTCGGCCGGATCTGGGCGGACGGCAATCTGCTGCGCGGCGCCGAGGGCGACTGGAAGAGCGATCTCGCCGCGTTCCGCCTCTATCCCGGCGACGAGGCGCAGGCGATCGATCCGCTGATCGCATCGGCGGAGGGGATGGACGCCACGCCGGCCTATCGCGGGCTGGCCTATGCGGTGTTCGAGGGATTGCAGCTCGCCGATTTCGGCAACCGCATCCCGTCGCTGAGCTTCGAGGTGGTGGCGGACGCGGCGCCGGTGACGATCGCAGCGATCGCCGCCGAGCTCTCCGCGGGCGCCGTGAGCGGGGCGGGCGGTCCGGCGCTGATCGGCTATGCGGCGGGTGGCGACGGCGTGCGCGGCGCGATCGAGGGACTGGCGGCGGCGCTGCCGGTGTCGTTCGCCATCGACGGCGACGGGCTGCATCTGGTCGACGAGGGTGCCGGGTCGCTGCCGATCGCGGCGGACGATCTCGGTGCGCGGCGCGACGACGCGCGCGCTGCGCGGCTGACGATCGATCGGCAGGCGGCGGGCACGATCCCCGAGACGGTGGCGATCGATTACTACGATCCGGCGCGCGATTTCCAGCTCGGCGCGCAGCGCGCACGCCGCGGCGGCGCGGGGCGGCGGCTGCTGACCGTCGAGCTGCCCGCGGCGTGCGCGGCGGCGGACGCGCGTGCGCTCGCCGAGGCGCGGCTGGCGCGCGACTGGGCCGGGCGCGACCAGGCGAGCGTCACGCTGCCGCCGCGCTGGCTGGGCTGCACCGCGGGCTCGATCGTGACCCTGCCAGGGCTCGACGGGCGCTGGCGGGTGACGCGGCGCGGGTTCGAGGGCGGGGCGGTGACGCTCGCCGCGGTCCGCCTGCCCGGCGGCGGCGGCCTTGCCGCCCCCGCGAGCGCCGGGCGGGCGACCGCGCAGCCCGATCTGGTCGAGGGGCCGACCCGGCTCGCGCTGCTCGATCTGCCGACGCTCGCCGATCCGCCCTCGGACATGCCGACGCTGCTGCTGGCGGCGGCGGGCGACGATCCGGGCTGGCGACAGGCGACGGTGATCGGCAGCATCGACGGCGGCGCGACCTGGCAGACGATCGGCCGGACCGCCGCGCCCGCGGTGATCGGGGCCGCCGTCGCGGCGCTGCCGCCCGGCGATGCGATGCTGATCGACACGCGCACGAGCATCGAGGTCGCGCTGCGTCATGACGGCATGACGCTCGCCGGCGACGATCGGCTCGGCTGGTCGGCGAGCGCGAACCTGATGCTGATCGGCGACGAGCTCGTCCAGTTCGGCGTCGCGGACGCGGTCGGGCCGGCGCGTTACCGGTTGAGCCGGCTGCTGCGTGGCCGGCGCGGCACCGAATGGGCGATGGCGGCGCATCGTCCCGGCGAGCGTGCGGTGCTCGTCGATGCGGATATGCTGGTGGCGTGGACGCTGCCTGCCAACGCGCCGGGTGCGACGCTGCGGGTCGCGGCGACGGGGCGCGGCGATGTCACGCCGGCGACCGCCGACATCCTCTTCACGGGACGCGCGCTGGCGCCGCCGACACCCGCGGCGCTCGCCGCCGCTCGCGCGGCGGATGGCGTGAGCCTGACATGGACGCGGCGGAGCCGCGGGGGCTGGGCATGGACCGATGGCGGCGACGTTCCGCTCGCCGAGGAGCGCGAGCGCTATCGCGTCACGTTGACGGGTGCGGCGCACGGCATCGCGATCGAAACGACCGTGCCGACAGCCACGATCGACGCGACGACGCTCGCCACGCTGGGCGCGGGCCCGATCGCGATCGCGGTCGTGCAGATCGGCACCGCCGCGACCTCGCCGCCCGCCACGACATCGTTCACACCCGGAGGCTGACCCATGTCCGACCAGACCGCGCGATTCGCGCTGCCCTTCATCGCGCCGGGTCAGGCGCAGAAGGAGCTGTTCCACAACGAGGCGCTCGTCCGCGTCGATACCGCGCTTCAGGCGAGCGTGGTCGCCGCCGGGCTCGACACGCCCCCCGATACGCCGGTCGCCGGCCAATGCTGGATCGTCGGCAGCGGGCCGACCGGGGCGTGGGAAGGCCAGGCGCACGCACTCGCGGCATGGACCGGGGGCGGCTGGCGCTTCGTGGCACCGGTGGCGGGCATGACGGTGTGGCATGCGAGCGACAGTCTGCCGATGATCTATGTCGGGACCGCCTGGACGACCGGCATCCTGCGTGCCGCGGGCATCGTCGTGGGGGGCGTCCAGGTCGTCGGCCCGCGGCAGCCGGCGATCGCGCCGCCAGGCGGTGGCACGATGGTCGACAGCGAGGCGCGGACCACGCTTTCCGGGGTTATTTCCGCGCTGATCGCGCATGGTCTGATCGCCGGCTGAAGTTTTTTTCGCGGACCGTGAAACCCTTGACCCCCTTGCGTGTTGTGCAGCCGCTTGTCCGGATACCGAGACTAACAGAGGTTGTGGCGTTCCGGCAACAGTATGGGAATATGCGCGCTTGCGCGGATATTCCGCTTTGGATAGGCATTCAGGATTCCCGTGAGGGAATTGATCGAAAGGGGATTAACATGCGGAAGCTCGCCATTCTGGTGGCGCTGACGTCCACCGCCTTGGCCGGACCGGCCTTTGCGAAGGACAAGGCTTTGTATGTCGGCGTCGAAGGCGGCGGCATGTTGGTTGAGGACACGCGCTACAGCCTGCCGGGCGTACCGAACGCGCTCAAGACCAGCAACAAGACCGGCTTCGATGTCGACGGCATCGTCGGCTATGATTTCGGTCTGCTGCGGATCGAAGGCGAGGTCGGCTACAAGCGTTCGGAACTCGACACGCTATCGACCGGCACCCAGCTGACCGGCATCGCCGCCGGCACCTACGGGTCGAAGCGGAGCGGCAGCACCGATGTGCTGAGCTTCATGGGCAATGTCCTGCTCGATTTCGGCAGCGACGACGGGCTCAGCGGCTATATCGGCGGCGGCGCCGGCGTGGCGCGCGTCTCGGCCAACATCTGGCGCATCGACGGTGGCAATACCATCGCCGACGACACCAGCACGAAGTTCGCCTATCAGGCGATCGCGGGCGTGCGGTTTCCGCTCACCTCGCATGTCGACATCGGCGCGAAGTACCGCTTCTTCAACGCGACCAAGCTCCGCTTCAACACCGATGCGGTCGAGTTCGCGGGTGACGAGCTTCGTGGCCGGTATCGGTCGCACAGCATCTTGGCGAGCCTGATCTACAACTTCGGCGAGCCGGCCGCACCGCCGCCGCCGCCGCCGCCCCCGCCGCCTCCCCCCCCGCCCCCGCCGCCGCCGCCGCCGCCGCCGATGCAGAACCCCGGGCCGTTCATCGTGTTCTTCGACTGGAACAAGTCGGACATCACGCCCGAGGCCGCCTCGATCCTGGACAACGCCGCTGCGTCCTACGCGCAGACGGGGTCGGCATCGGTCATGCTCGCCGGCTACACCGACACGTCGGGCTCGCCCAAGTACAATCTGGGCCTGTCGCAGCGCCGTGCCGATGCGGTGAAGTCGTACCTCGCGGGCAAGGGCGTGCCGGATACGGCCATGACCACCCAGGCCTTCGGCGAGACGCACCTCCTGGTGCAGACCGCGGACGGCGTGCGCGAACCGCAGAACCGTCGCGTGGAGATCACCTTCGGCCCGGGCTCGGGTCAGTAAGGAGTGCGAATGCCGTCCTTCGGGACGGTCCTTCGGAGGGGAGTCGGCGCGAGCCGGCTCCCCTTTTTCCTTGTCGTCTGTGTCGTCGCGCCGATCTCATGCGCGCGCCGGTGGCGCGGAGGGATGCCCACGATCCGCTCGGGCGCCCGTTCATTCCAGCGGATACCGCGCGATCGTCTCGTAGCGCGCGCCGTCGCGGGTGAGCAGGCTTTCGTACAGACGCACTTCCTCGAAGCGCAGTGGCCAGCGCGCGGGCGCCGGCAGCCGGTGCGCGAGATCGAGCGGCGGCATCGCGGTGCGCGCGAACCGTGCGATCGTGACATGAGGGCGATAGGCGCGCGGATCGGGCGCGATCCCGACCGTGGCGAGCCGTCGATCGACCCTGTCATGAAGCGTGCGGAGCGCGGAAACCGGCGTGAGTCCAATCCACAGCGTGTCGATCCGGCCTTGCCTGTCGAACGTCCCGAGGCCATCCAGCGCCGCATCGATGGCCGGACTGCGCAGGCTGCCAAGGGCCTGGCCGACATCCTCCGCGGCATGTCCGTCCAACTCGCCGAGAAAGCGGATCGTGCAGTGGAGCTGCGCGTCGTCCTGCCAGCGCGCGCCCCCGACGCCGCCCATCGCGGCGACCAGATGCCGGCGCGCGGCGACCGGCACGGGCAGCGCCACGAACAGGCGGTGATCCGGCATCCGCGTCCCTTTCCGCACCAGACCGGGATATCGCTTCTCGCTTGAAAGCGGAGAGAGAAACGCCGATATTGCACGCGTCGGCGACGTCCGTCGACATCTTGGAGATCGTATTTCGATGGCAAACTGGTCTGATCCTCGGACGACCGCGGTGCCGCGGGCCGCAACGGGCGCGCGCGAAGCGGCGTTCGATGCGGGTCTTCGCGGCTACATGTTGTCAGTCTACAATTACATGGCGTCCGGCGTGCTGCTCACGGGCATCGTCGCGATGGCGTTCGCGAGCGGCGGTGCCGCTTCGCCTGCCGCGCAGCTCTTCCTCCACGGCGGCCTGCTCAAGTACGTCGTCATGTTCGCGCCGTTCGCGGCGGTGATGTGGCTGAGCTTCGGCATCCGCAGCCTGTCGGATACCGGCGCGAAGGCGTTGTTCTGGGGCTATGCGGTGTTGATGGGGCTGTCGCTCTCGTCGATCCTGCTGATCTACACGGGCGGATCGGTCGCACAGGCGTTCTTCGCCACCGCGGCGGGCTTCGCCGCGCTCAGCCTCTACGGCTACACCACCAAGCGCGATCTCACCGCGATGGGCAGCTTCCTCGTCGTCGGGGTGGTCGGGCTGCTGGTGGCGATGCTGATCAACATGTTCGTGCGCTCCTCGGCGATGGACATGATCATCTCGTTCGTCGGCGTGCTGCTGTTCGCGGGGCTCACCGCCTATGACACGCAGCGCATCAAGAGCGGGTATTTCCAGGTGCGCGGTACGGCGATGGTCGCCAAGTCGGCGATCATGGGCGCGCTCCAGCTCTATCTCGATTTCGTCAACATGTTCCTGTTCCTGCTCCGTTTCATGGGCAACGGCCGGAACTGATCGCCGATACCGGTTCGATGCGGACGGCCCGGCGGAGCGATCCGCAGGGCCGTTTTCGTATCACGCCGCCTTTGGCGACGGCATCGCGCCGTCGATCTCGGCGACACGCAGGAAGGCCGGGCGCGCCTCCAGCCGGTCGACATAGGCGCGGAAGGCGGGTCGCGCCTCGACGATGCCGAACCCCATGAAGAAGGCGAGATTGGACCCGACGAACAGATCCGCCGCGGTGAAATGATCCGCGGCGATATAATCGCGTCCCTCGATCGCGGCCTCGATCGCATCCATCACCGGGGCATAGCCCGAATAGCCGACCATGCCGGCGCGTTCCCTGGGGATCTCGCGTCCCAGCGCCTTGTCCGTGATCGCGGCGTCCAGCGGCCCGGCGGCGAAGAACAGCCAGCGGTAGTAGCGCGCACGCGCGCCGGGCGGCGGTGCGAGCCCGGCGTCGGGAAAGGCGTCGGCGAGGTAGGCGCAGATCGCCGATCCTTCCGTCACGATTTCGCCGCGATGGGTGATCGCGGGCACCTTGCCCATCGGATTGATCGCCAGATAATCGGCCGACTTCATCGTCGGGCCATAGTCGATCGTCTCGGCGCGGTAGGGCCGCCCGATCTCCTCGAGCATCCAGCGGACGATACGCGCCCGCGACATCGGATTGGTGTAGAAGACCAGTTCGTCGCTCATGTCATCACCCGTCTCAGGAAGTGGATCGTGCGGTCCCAGGCGAGCGTCGCGGCCGCCTCGTCGTAGCGCGCGGCGGCGGTGTCGTTGTGGAAGCCGTGATCGACATCCGGGTAGGTGAACGCCTGCGCCGGCTTGCCGGCCGCCTTGAGCGCGTCGACCCACGGTTTCGCGCCGCCCTCCACCCGCGTGTCGCGCCCGGCATAATGGAGCAGGAGCGGCACTTGCACCCTGGCGGCGTCGGCCGCGTCGGGGGCGGGGCCGTAGAAGGAGACGACCGCGGCGAGCGGCCGGCCTCCCGCCACCGCGATGCGATCGGCGAGCGCGCCGCCCCAGCAGAAGCCGACGACGGCGACCTTGCCGTCCGAGCGCATGCCCCCGCCGAGCCAGCGGATCGTCGCCAGCGCGTCCTTGAGGGTGCGCGCCAGATCGAGCTTGGCGATCATGTCGCGCGCGCGATCCTCGCTCGCCGGGGTGCCCCCGCCGGCGCTGAGCAGATCGGGCGCGAGCGCGTTGAAGCCGGCGACGGCGAGGCGGCGCGCGACGTCGCGCGTATAGGGTTGCAGCCCCCGGTTCTCGTGGATCACCAGCACCGCGGGGCGGTTGCCCGGCATCGCCGGTGTCGCGGTATAGCCGCGCAGGCGGCGGCCCGGCGCGACCTGCCACTCGACCATCGCGGCGGCGACGCGCGGATCGCCCTCCTCGACCAGCGCGGCGGCGGCGGGATCGGCGGCGATCCCGGCGAGCAGCAGGTCGGCGGCGGCGGCGCTGCCGGCGAGCCGCGTCACCGCGGCCATGAAGGCGCGCCGATCGCCATGACGGTGCGTGAAGTCGTCATGGAGCGCGATCGCCTGCCGGCGCAGCGGTTCGTCCATTCCCTTGTCCTCCCGATCGCGACACTGTGCCGCCCGTGGCTCCGACGCAACCCGCTTGGCGCGAACCCGGCGGCCTGCGACACTGCGGCGATGACCGATCCGTTGCGCACGCCTTATCCCCCGATCGAACCCTATGCGCGCGGGATGCTCGACGTCGGCGAGGGCCACAGCGTCTATTGGGAGCGCTGCGGGCGACGCGGTGGGGTGCCCGCGGTGTTCCTCCATGGCGGGCCGGGCGGCGGCTGCGGCCCCGATCACCGCCGCCTGTTCGATCCGGCGCGCTACGACGTGCTGTTGTTCGATCAGCGCGGCTGCGGCCGGTCCGTGCCGCATGCCGCGCTGGATGCCAACACCACCTGGCACCTCGTCGCCGATATCGAGCGGCTGCGGACGCTGTGCGGGCACGAGGCCTGGCTGGTGTTCGGCGGCAGCTGGGGATCGACGCTCGCGCTGGCCTATGCGCAGACCCATCCCGACCGCGCCACCGCGCTGGTGCTGCGCGGCATCTTCCTGCTCCGCCAGGCCGAGCTCGACTGGTATTACCAAGGTGGCGCGGGCTGGCTGTTCCCCGACAGATGGGAGGCGTTCATGGCGCCGATCCCGGCGGCCGAGCGCGCCGACCTGATGCGCGCGTTCCACCGCCGGCTGACCGGCGACGATCCCGCCGCGCGCATCGCGGCCGCGCGGGCGTGGAGCACATGGGAGGGGAGCACGATCACGCTGCTGCCCGATCCGGCGACCGCGGACGGCTTTGCCGAGGATCGTTTCGCGCTTGCCTTCGCCAGGATCGAGAACCATTATTTCGTCCACAAGGGCTGGATGGCGGAGAGTCAGCTGCTGCGCGATGCCGGCCGCCTCGCCGCGATCCCCGGCACCATCGTGCAGGGGCGTTACGACATCGCGACGCCGGTGCGGTCGGCCTGGGACCTGCATCGCGCCTGGCCGGAGGCGGCGTTCCACCTGATCGCGGACGCCGGCCATGCGTTCAGCGAGCCGGGCATCCTCGACCGGTTGCTGCGCACCACCGACGCGTACGCCCGCCTGCTCGGCCGAGCGCGGCGATGACCGGCACCGGCCGGGCAGAGCAGGGCCGCGTCAGGCCGCCTTCGCCGCCCCCGCCACCCACGGCGTCTCGGCCTGCTGGCGCGCCTCGTGCGCAGCGATCGCGTCGCCGAGCTCCAGCGTGATGCCGATCTCGTCCAGGCCCTTGAGCAGACAGGCCTTGCGGAACGGATCGACCGTGAACGCGAAGCGGTCCTGGTACGGCGTCGTCACCGTCTGGCTCTCGAGATCGACGGCGATCGCCAGCCCCGCGCGCGCGATCTCGAGCAGGCGATCGACCTCCGCCTGCGGCAGCACCACAGTGAGGATGCCGTTCTTGAGCGCGTTGCCGGCGTGGATGTCGGCGAAGCTCGGCGCGATCACGGTGCGGATGCCCATGTCCGCCATCGCCCAGGCGGCATGCTCGCGCGACGAGCCGCAGCCGTAGTTAGCGCCGGCGATCAGGATCGGTGCACCGGCGTAAGCGGGGTCGTCGAACGGGTTGCCGGGCTCGGCGCGGATCGTCTCGAACGCGAACCGGCCGAGGCCGGTGCGCTTGGTGGTCTTGAGGTGATGCGCCGGGATGATGATG
Organism: uncultured Sphingomonadaceae bacterium; assembly: GCA_964245815.1. Lineage (GTDB taxonomy): Bacteria > Pseudomonadota > Alphaproteobacteria > Sphingomonadales > Sphingomonadaceae > Solisphingomonas. The sequence continues at coordinate 16,639 of CAXTNX010000011.1, forward strand.
TCGGTGTCGACATTGGCGCGGCCGAGCGGATAGGCGCGGCCTTCGACGCGGGTGAACGGCTCCATCAGGTGGGCTCCAGCACGGCGAGATCGCGGACGTCGGTGAGGCGGCCGGTCACCGCCGCGGCCGCGGCCATGGCGGGGGAGAGCAGGTGGGTGCGCGCGCCCGGCCCCTGGCGGCCGACGAAGTTGCGGTTGCTGGTCGACGCGCAGCGCTCGCCCGGCGGCACCTTGTCGGGGTTCATCGCCAGGCACATCGAGCAGCCGGGCTCGCGCCATTCGAATCCGGCGTCGGTGAAGATGCGGTCGAGCCCCTCGGCCTCGGCCTGGCGCTTGACCAGCCCCGAGCCGGGCACGACCAGCGCCTCTTTCACGCGCGCCGCGACATGGCGCCCGCGCGCGATCGCGGCGGCGGCGCGCAGGTCCTCGATGCGGCTGTTGGTGCAACTGCCGATGAACACCCGGTCGACCCCGACATCCTGCATCCGCGTGCCGGGCGCGAGCCCCATATAGGCGAGCGACTTCGCGGCGGCGGCGCGGCGATCGGGATCGGCGAAGTTCGCCGGATCGGGCACGCTGCCGGTGATCGGCACCGAATCGTCGGGCGAGGTCCCCCAGGTCACCAGGGGCGCGATCGTCGCGGCGTCGATCAGGACCACCTTGTCGTAGGTCGCGCCCGGATCGGTCGCGAGCGTGCGCCACCAGGCGACCGCGCGCTCCCAGTCGGCGCCCCTGGGGGCGCGCGGCTTGTCCTTGAGATACGCGAACACCCGCTCGTCGGGGGCGACCAGCCCGGCGCGCGCGCCCGCCTCGATCGACATGTTGCACACCGTCAGCCGGCCCTCGACCGACATCGCGCGGAACACCGCGCCGGTATATTCGGCGACATGGCCGGCACCACCGCCCGCGCCGAGCGTGCCGACGATCGCCAGCGCGACATCCTTGGGCGTCACGCCGGGGCCGAGTTCGCCCTCGACGCGGACCTCCAGGGATTTCGACTGCTTGAGCAGCAGCGTCTGGGTGGCGAGCACATGCTCGACCTCGGAGGTGCCGATGCCGAAGCCCAATGCGCCCAGCGCGCCGTGGCTGGCGGTATGGCTGTCGCCGCAGACCAGCGTCGTGCCGGGCAGCGTGAAACCCTGCTCGGGGCCGACGACATGGACGATGCCCTGCGCGGCGGCGAGGTCGTCGATATATTCGACGCCGAACGCGGCGGTGTTGCGCTCCAGGCTGGCGAGCTGCTCGGCGGACGCCGGATCGAGGATCGGCAGGCGGCGCCCGTGCGCGTCGGCGCGAGCGGTCGTCGGCAGGTTGTGGTCGGGCACCGCGAGCGTCAGGTCGGGGCGGCGGACGCGGCGGCCGGCGGCGCGCAGCCCGTCGAACGCCTGCGGGCTCGTCACCTCGTGGACGAGATGGCGGTCGATATAGATCAGGCTGGTGCCGTCGTCGCGCGCCTGCACGACATGCGCGTCCCAGATCTTCTGGTAGAGGGTGCGGGGACGGCCGGTCATGATGCCTGCGCTCTAGCGCCCACGCATTTTTGTTTCAACCGCGCGCCTCGATCGGCGCTGTTCCTTTTACCGACGTATCGCTATGTCGGCGCCTCGTCCGAGAGGTCCGTTCCGATGCCCGTCTATCGATCCCGCACCACCACCCACGGCCGCAACATGGCGGGCGCGCGCGGGCTGTGGCGGGCGACGGGGATGACCGACGCCGATTTCGGCAAGCCGATCATCGCGGTCGCCAACAGCTTCACCCAGTTCGTGCCGGGGCATGTCCATCTCAAGGACCTCGGCCAGCTGGTCGCGCGCGAGATCGAGGCGGCGGGGGGCGTCGCCAAGGAGTTCAACACCATCGCGGTCGATGACGGCATCGCGATGGGGCATGGCGGGATGCTGTATTCGCTGCCCAGCCGCGAGCTGATCGCCGACAGCGTCGAATACATGGTCAACGCGCACTGCGCCGATGCGATGGTGTGCATCTCCAACTGCGACAAGATCACGCCGGGCATGCTGATGGCGGCGATGCGGCTCGACATCCCCGCGGTGTTCGTGTCGGGCGGGCCGATGGAAGCCGGCAAGATCGTGATGAAGGGCGTGGCCCGCGCGCTCGACCTCGTCGACGCGATGGTGGTGGCGGCGGACGAGAGCTATTCCGACGAGGAGGTGGCGGCGGTCGAGCGTTCGGCGTGCCCGACCTGCGGCTCGTGCTCGGGGATGTTCACCGCCAATTCGATGAACTGCCTGACCGAGGCGCTGGGGCTGTCGCTGCCCGGCAACGGCTCGACGCTCGCCACGCACGCCGACCGCGAGACGCTGTTCCGCGAGGCGGGGCACGTGATCGTCGATCTGGCGAAGCGCTGGTACGAGCAGGACGACGTCACCGCGACGCCGCGCGGCATCGCCACCTTCGCCGCGTTCGAGAACGCGATGAGCCTCGATATCGCGATGGGCGGATCGACCAACACCGTGCTCCACCTGCTCGCCGCCGCGCAGGAGGGCGGGGTCGACTTCACCATGGCCGATATCGATCGGCTGAGCCGCCGCGTGCCGTGCCTGTGCAAGGTCGCGCCCGCCAAGGCCGACGTGCATATGGAGGACGTCCACCGCGCCGGGGGGATCATGGCGATCCTCGGCGAGCTCGAGCGCGGCGGGCTGGTCGACGCGACCCAGCCGACGGTGCACGCGGCGACGCTGGCGGATGCGCTCGCGCGCTGGGACATCGGCCGAACCAGCAGCGAGGATGTCCGCACCTTCTTCCGCGCGGCGCCCGGCGGCGTGCCGACGCAGACCGCGTTCAGCCAGTCGGCGCGCTGGGACGATCTCGACATCGATCGCACCGATGGCGTGATCCGCTCGACAGAGCACCCCTTCTCGGAGGATGGCGGGCTCGCGGTCCTGTTCGGCAACCTCGCGCCCGAGGGCTGCATCGTCAAGACCGCGGGCGTCGACGAAAGCATCCTGACCTTCCGCGGGGTGGCGCGCGTCTATGAGAGCCAGGACGCCGCGGTGGCGGGCATCCTCGGCAACCAGGTGGTCGCAGGCGACGTCGTGGTGATCCGCTACGAGGGGCCCAAGGGCGGGCCGGGGATGCAGGAGATGCTGTACCCGACCAGCTACCTGAAGTCGAAGGGGCTCGGCAAGGCGTGCGCGCTCATCACCGACGGACGCTTCTCGGGCGGCACGTCGGGCCTGTCGATCGGGCATGTCTCGCCCGAAGCCGCGGAAGGCGGGCTGGTCGCGCTGGTCGAGACCGGCGACCCGATCCTGATCGATATCCCCAACCGCGTCATCCGCCTCGATCTCGACGACGCCCTGCTCGCCGGGCGCCACGCCGCGATGGTGGCGAAGGGATCGGCGGCGTGGAAGCCGCTCGGCCGCAAGCGCGTCGTCTCGCCCGCGCTGCGCGCCTATGCCGCGATGACGACCAACGCCGCGCGCGGCGCGGTGCGCGATGTCAGCCAGGTGGAGAAGGGCTGAGGGCAGGATCGTGACGAACGCCTTGCAGACGATGCACCTGGCGGTTCCGCGGCGACGCGTCGGCTTCGTACCGCGCGTCGGCAGCGCGCCCAACGACCGACCGATCCGCCGAACGGTACACGTCCGATAGCTGCCGTGACGCGGTCCAACGACCCGGTGGCGGCGCGAACCGCGTTTCGCGCGCCATTCTGGCTCGTCGCGGCCGCACTGATCGGCTGGGCGGCGCTCGTCCGGCTGCCGTTCGGGCTCGCGCCGCGCTCGGATGCCGATGCCGCGCTGTTCTGGCTGATCGGCCATGGCTGGCGACTGGGCCAGCTGCCCTATGTCGCGCTCTGGGACGTCAAGCCGCCCGGCATCTTCCTGATCTTCGCGGGCGCGGACATGCTGTTCGGTGCCGATCCGTTCGGCGGCCGCATCCTCGCCGCGATCGCGATCGGAATCGGCGCCGCCGGGCTCTACCGGATCGGCGAGCGCATGCTGCGCGATCGACGCGCCGGGGCCTACGCCGCGCTGCTCTTCCCGGCGTACACCCTGCTGCTCGACGGGCTCGCCAACAAGCCGGAGCTGTTCGCGGCGCCGTTCCTGGTCTGGGGCATCCTGATCGCGGCCGGCGCCGAGCGATCGATCGTGCGTCTGCTTCTCGCCGGCGCGCTGATGGGCGCCGCGACCATGCTGAAGCAGACCGCGGGCTTCGAGATCCTGTTCGCGCTCGTCCTCCTCGTCACGACGCGACGGGACCTGCGGGTTTGCGCCGCATTCATCGCCGGGCTGGTGCTCGTACCCGTCGGCTTCGCAGCGTATTTCGCCGCCAACGGCGCGTTCGGCGCCTTTGTCGGCGCGGTTCTGGTGGGCGCGTTGACCCGGCTCCATGGCGACGGCGCGACGCTGGCGGCGGCGCCGGCGCGGATGCTCGCGCTCCTGGTGCCCGTGATGCCGCTCCTGGTCCTCGCCGGGGCGGGGTGGGCGGAGCGGCGGCGCATCCGCTGGATGGGGCGCGAGACCGGGCCGGTGCTGATCTGGGGGTGGCTGGCCGTGGCCGCGCTGGGGGAACTGGCGATGCGCGCCAGCTATCCCGCCTATGCGCTGCCGCTGCTCGCCCCGCTCAGCCTCGCCTCGGCGCGGACGCTCGCGGCGCTGGCGCGGGCACGGGACCGGCTGTGGCGGCGCGTCGGCGGAGCGCTGCTGGCGCTCGCCCTGCTCTGCCCGATCCTTCTCGGGCTGCTGCTGCCGGACCCCGATATCGATCCCCAGCCGCCGCGCGTCGCGGCCTATCTGCGACGGTATCTGCCCGGCCGGCCGGTCTATGTCGTCGACTATGATCCGGTGGTCTATCAACTCGGCGGCGCACCGGCACCGACGCGCTTCGCCTTCCCCCAGCATCTGATGTGCGATTTCCCGGCGCTGCCGGTGTCGCCGGAGGATGAACTGCGGCGCATCGTGGCGAGCCGCCCGGCCGCGCTGGTGTTCGCCCCGCCGGGCCGCCGCATGATCTGCGAATTGTCCGCGCGGGTCGATCGGGTCGTTCGGATGGCCGGCCGGGCGGGATATCGGCGGGTGGCGTCGATCGACGGGCCCGCGGGACCGGTCGAAATCTGGCGGATGCGAGACCGATCGCGCTGAACCCCGGGCGCGCCGGGAGCGTTGTGCCGGGCATGTCGGAAACGATCGAAGAGCTTCGCGTGCGGATGGCGGCGGCGGCCGCGACGCTCGATTTCGAGGAAGCGCGGCGTCTGCGCGACCGGATCAGTCTGATGAGGAGCGGCGCGCAGGCGGACGACGCGGCGGCCGCGGACACGACCGGGCTCGTCCGGCAGCAGCCCGGCGCGATGGGCCTCGGATCGAGCCGGCAGCGTGTCACCCCGCCGCCGGGGTGGAAGGCTCCCGCCAGACCCGATCCGATGACCCGCGGACGCAGCCGTCGTCCGCGACGCTGAGGCCGCGCCGGGCATCCCAGGGATCGATCCGCCGCCTGCCGCTTTTACCGTCCGACCCGGCAGGAGAGAGACATGCGATTCGGATACAAGCTGATGACCGAGGAACACGGTCCCAAAGCGCTGATCGAAAATGCGGTGCGCGCCGAGGCGGCGGGTTTCGACTTCGTGTCGATCTCGGATCATTTCCATCCCTGGCTGCAATCGCAGGGTCATGCCCCGTTCGCGTGGAGCGTGCTGGGCGCGATCGCACACGCGACCTCGACGATCGGCATCGCCACCGGGCTGACCTGCCCGATCATCCGCTATCATCCCGTCGTGATGGCGCAGGCGGCGGCGACGCTCCAGGTGATGAGCGAGGGACGCTTCACCTTCGCGGTGGGAGCGGGCGAGCGGCTCAACGAGCATGTCGGCGGCGCACGGTGGCCGTCGATCCCCGAGCGCCACGCGATGCTCGACGAGGCGATCCAGATCTTCCGCCTGCTCTGGTCGGGCGGCTATCACAGCTGGCGCGGCGTGCATTTCGTGGTCGATCACGCCCAGCTCTTCGAGCTGCCCGACGCGCCGCCGCCGATCGTCGTCGGGGTCAGCGGTCCGGCATCGGTCGCGCTCGCGGTCGAGCGCGCGGACGGGATCATGGCGACCGAGCCTGCGGCCGAGCTCGTCGACGGGTTCCATAAGGGCAAGGGCGACGGCCCCTGCTATGCCGAGGCGGTGCTCGCCTATGCGCCGAGCGAGGCCGAAGGACTGGAGATCGCGCGCCGCCAGTTCCGCTTCTCCGCGCTGGGCTGGGCGGTGAACAGCGAATTGCCGACGGTCGAGGGGTTCGAGGCGGCGTCCAAGTTCATCACGCCCGACGACATGGCCGATCTGGTCGCGGCCGGTCCCGACGTCGACACCCATCTCGCCACGATCGGCAAATATGCCGATGCGGGCTACGATCATGTCGTGCTGACCTGCCCCGGGCCGGACCAGGAGGCGTTCATCCGCTTCTTCGAGACGGCACTCAGGCCGCGGCTCGCCGCCTGACGGGGCGGCGGGCCGCGCCTACAGGAAGTGCGCCGCCAGCGCGCCGACCACGCCCCCCGCGACCATCGCCAGCGCGCCGGTGCGCCAGCCGCCGCCGAACCGCAGGACCTCGACGTCGCGCAGCGGCGGGGGCGGGGGGGCGGCGCCGGGCAGCGGATAGGCCCGCTCGATCCGCTCGACGATGTCGGGGAGGCGATGGAGCAATCGGCCGAGCCGGCGCAGCCGCTCGGCGATCGCCGCCTCCGGCCCGAGCTCGTCGCGCAGCCAGCCGCGCACGAAGGGGGCGGCGACCTCCCACATGTTGATATCGGGCCACAGCCCGGTGGCGACGCCCTCGACCATGACCATCGTTTTCTGGAGCAGCAGCAGATGGGGCTGGGTCTGCATGTCGAAATCGCGCGTGATGCCGAACAGTCCGTCGAGCATCTGGCCGACCGAGATGTCCTTCACCGCCTTGCCGCGGATCGGCTCGCCGACGGCGCGGAGCGCGGTGGCGAACTCCGCGATATTGTGATGCGCGGGGACATAGCCCGCCTCGAAATGGATCTCGGCGACGCGGCGGTAGTTGCCCGTGATGAGGCCATGGATGATCTCGGCCAGCCATAGCCGCGCCTGCCGGTCGATCCGTCCCATGATGCCGAAGTCGATCGCCGCGACGCGCCCGTCGGGCAGCGCGAACAGATTGCCCTGGTGGAGATCGCCATGGAAGAAGCCGTCGGCGATCGCCTGGCGCAGGAAGGTGCGCACCAGCGTCTCGGCGAGCTGGCGCAGGTCGTGGCCCGCCGCGATCAGCCCTGCCCGGCTGGACAGCTTGATCCCGTCCACCCATTCGAGCGTCAGCACGCGCCGCGAGGTGCGCTCCCAGTCGATCGCGGGGACGTGGAAGTCGGGCTCGGCGGTCATGCCCTCGGCGAGCTCGCTGGCCGACGCCGCCTCCCGCCGCAGGTCGAGCTCGCGCGCGGTCCATTGCCGGAAGGTCGCGACGACGAGGCGGGGACGCAGCCGCGCGAGCTCGCCGCCCATCGCCTCGGCCTGTGCCGCCGCCCATTCATAGGTGTCGATCGCGCGCGCGAACTCGTCCTCGACGCCGGGACGCAGCACCTTGATCGCGACCGTGCGCCCGTCGGTGGTGACCGCGCGATGGACCTGCGCGATCGATGCGGCACCGACCGGCGTCTCCTCGACGCTTGCGAACATCGTCGCGAGCGGACGGCCGAGCCCCTGCTCGATCGTCTCGCGGATGGCGGCGAACGGGACGGGCGGCAGCGCGTCCTGCAACCGGTAGAGATCGACCGCGGCATCCTCGCCGACCAGATCGGGACGCGTCGCCAGCGCCTGGCCGAACTTGATCGCCGCCGGTCCGATCGCCTCCAGCGCGTCGGCATAGCGCGGCGCATCGGGAACGCGGGTGCCGAACCGGGCGATGCGCGCCAGCCTCCGCAGCGGGGGCGGGGCGAGCGGATCGTTCTCGATGCCGGTCAGGGCGCCGTGCCGGGCGAGGATGCGCCCCCAGCGCAGGATGCGCCAGAGATGGACGGCGGAGGCGGTCATCTCCTCCCCGCCCCGGGGAGGATCCGTCCCGTCATATCTTCCAGCCGCTGTGGATCGCGACCATCCCGCCGAGGATCGGCTCGACCCGGGTGCGCGCGAAGCCGGCGCCTGCGATCATTCCCTCGAACGCGGGCATGTCGGGGAAGCGGCGGATCGATTCGACCAGGTAGCGATAGCTGTCCTCGTCCTGCGCCACCGCCTTGCCGATGCGCGGCACGACATGGTGCGAATAGGCATCGTAGAGCTCGCGGAATCCCGGCCATTGCGTGGTCGAGAATTCGAGGCAGAAGAACCGCCCGCCGCGCCTCAGCACGCGATGCGCCTCACGCAGCGCCGCAGGGACGTCGGTCACGTTGCGGATGCCGAACGCGATCGCATAGGCATCGAAGCGCCGGTCGGCGAAGGTCAAGGCCTCGGCATTCTCCTCGCTCCACAGCAATCCCTCGATGCCCTTGGCGGCGGCACGCGCGATGCCGACCTCGAGCATCGCGGGGTTGATGTCGGCGACCGTCACCGCGGCGCCGCCACGCGCGAGCCGGAACGCGATGTCGCCGGTGCCGCCGGCCATGTCGAGGATCGCCTCGCCGGCGCGCGGTTTGACGCGGCGCACGAACATGTCCTTCCACAACCGGTGCATGCCTCCCGACATCGCATCGTTCATCACGTCGTAGCGCCCAGCGACGCGGCGGAACACGTCGCCGACCATCGCGGTCTTTTCGCCCGGATCGACCTCGCTGTAGCCGAAGGAGACGGTGGCGGACGAGGGCTGGTCGGTCATGCGCGGCGTTTAGCCAGCCCTTGCCGCACGGGCAATCGCCACTTAGCTGCATCTGCGAAATGCCCGAGCTTCCCGAAGTCGAGACGACCGTGCGCGGGCTGGCCGCGGTGCTCGACGGACGGCGCCTGACCGCGGTCGAGCCGCGCCGCGCGGACCTGCGCCGCGCGATCCCGCCCGATCTGCGGCAGCGTCTTACCGGGGCGATCGTGACCGGACTGGGGCGGCGCGCCAAATACGGGCTGATCCACACCGATCGCGGCGAGACCCTGGTCTTTCATCTCGGCATGTCGGGGCGCTGGCGGATCGATCCGGCCGGGATCGGCGCGCACGATCACCTGCTGATCGAGACCGACGACGGGCGGCGGCTGGCGCTCAACGATCCGCGCCGCTTCGGCTCGCTCGACCTCGTGCCGACCGCGGCGCTGGGCGAATGGCCGGCGTTCCGCGCGCTCGGGCCCGAGCCGCTCGGCGCCGATTTCACCGCCGCCGGGCTCAGGGCGGCGCTGGCGGGGCGCCACGCCCCGATCAAGGCGATGCTGCTCGACCAGCGGATCGTCGCGGGGCTGGGCAACATCTACGTCTGCGAGGCGCTCAACATCGCGGGCATCGCGCCGACGCGCGCGGCGGGCCGCATCGGCGCGGCGCGGCTGGCACGGCTGGCCGATGCGGTCCGCGAGACGCTGCTCGCCGCGATCCTGGCGGGGGGATCGACGTTGCGCGACTATGCCCGCCCCGATGGCGAGCTCGGCTATTTCTCGAAGCAGTTCCGCGTCTATGGCCGCGCCGGCGCGGCATGCCCCTGCGGCGCCATCGTCGAGCGTCGTGTCGACTCGGGCCGCTCGACCTTCCATTGCCGCGCCTGCCAGCGCTGAAATGTTGACGCGCCGGGGGGTGCCCGTTATGGCGACCGGCTTTCCGGTTCGGGCATGCCCGCGCCGCACAGCCCTTTGACCGAACCGATTCGAGGAACACCCATGGCGAACACGCCGCAAGCCAAGAAGCGCATCCGCCGCAACGATCGCCGCAACGAGATCAACGGCGCGCGGGTCAGCCGTATCCGCACCTTCGTCAAGAAGGTCGAGGCGGCGATCGCGAGCGGCGACAAGACCGCGGCCGAGGCGGCGCTCGCCGCGGCGCAGCCGGAGATGTCGCGCGGCGTGTCCAAGGGCGTGCTGCACAAGAACACGGTCGCGCGGAAATACTCGCGGCTGACCAGGCGCGTGTCCGCGCTCGGCTGACACCGCGCCCTGCGGGATCGCCAGCCCGCCGGCCCGAGCGCCGGCGGGTTTTTTTGTGTCATCGCGACGTCACGCTCAACAATCCGGCCTCGTCCCGCGATTCGCGGCGTCGGCTCGGATCGTCGCCACGAAATAATGTCTGGAAACAATCACTTGAGCCGGGGCACGCGAAACCGGGAAGTTTCGGTGTCAAGCCGCATTATTTCATTTGCATGACCTTTGTAGCCTTGATCGTGCCCCTCCGGAGTTCTTAAGACTTATCGATCGGGAACGGCGAATCGTCCGATCCGCCCGAACGGGACACATTTTAAAAGCGAAACGCTCGCAGGCCGGCCTCGCAGGGGCGTCGTCGGCGCAGGAGATCGTTGTCATGGAGGCCGCGGACCATGGTTCGCGGCGGGGGAGAGCTGCGTGAACGACGGTTGCGTAGGACTGGGGGTCGCCGCGACGCCCCGCGTCGATCCGATGACGATCGCCTGGAGCACGATCCGCGCCGGCCTGCGCCGCGACATCGGGGTGCGCGCGTTCGACAACTGGCTCAAGGCGGCGATGCTGGCGGGCTTCGACGACGAATCGGGCACGCTCACGCTGGCGCTGCCGACCGCGTTCATGGCGAGCTGGGTCGAAAGCCATTATGGCGAGCGGCTGCATCAGGCGTGGCGCGTGCATCTGCCCGCGATCCGCCGTGTCGCCGCGATCGCGGCGCCGCACGGCGCGACGCTGGCGCAGTTCGACGCCGAGCCCGAGGCCGAGACCGCCCGGATCGTCGCGACGGAGGCGACCTCCGCCGGCGAGGAGCGCGCGCCGGTCGCGCTCGATCCGCGCTACACCTTCGACAGCTTCGTCGTCGGCAAGGCCAACGAGGTCGCCTACAATGCCGCGCGGACCGTCGCGGACGGCGGCTCGGTCGCGTTCAACCCGCTGTTCCTCCACGGTCCGACCGGGCTCGGCAAGACCCACCTGATGCATGCGATCGGGCAGGATTATCGCGCCCGCAACGGCGGCACGGTGGTCTACATGTCCGCCGAGAAGTTCATGTTCGAGTTCGTCGCCGCGATGCGCGCGAAGGACACCTACAGCTTCAAGCAGCGGCTGCGCTCAGCCGACCTGCTGATGATCGACGACGTCCAGTTCATCGCCGGCAAGGATTCCACGCAGGAGGAGTTCTTCCACACGATGAACGAGATCATCTCCGCCGGGAAGCGACTGGTCATCACCGCCGACCGTTCTCCGCAGGACCTCGAGGGGATCGAGAGCCGGATCCTGTCGCGCCTGTCCTGGGGGCTGGTCGCCGACGTCAACCCGGCCGATTTCGAGTTGCGGCTCAACATCGTCGCGAAGAAGCTGGAAGCCTCTCCGCACGTCCATGTCCCCCAGGACGTGGTGCTGTTCCTCGCCAGGCGGATCGCCTCCAACGTCCGCGAGCTGGAGGGCGCGCTCAATCGCGTGATCGCGTACGCGACGCTGACCGACCGCGCGATCGACATCGCCTTTGTCGAGGAGACGCTGACCGATGTGCTGCGCGCCAACCAGCGCCGCATCACGATCGACGAGATCCAGCGCAAGGTGTCCGATCATTACCGCATCCGCCATGCCGAGATGATGTCCGCCCGGCGCGCACGCGAGGTGGCCCGGCCGCGGCAGATCGCGATGTATCTCGCCAAGCAGCTCACCCCGCGCTCGTTGCCCGAGATCGGCCGGCGGTTCGGCGGCCGCGACCACACCACCGTCATCCATGCGGTCAAGCAGATCGAGAAGCTGCGCAAGGCGGATGCCGAGCTCGACGCCGATGTCCGGCTGCTGCTCCGCCAGCTGGAGGCGTAGCGGGTTCACGCGCGGACGATGGCTCTCCGTTCCGTTCGTCCCGAGCCAGGTCGAGAGGCAAGCGCAGCGGCCGGCACGTTTGGGTGTATCCAGGTCATGCGCGGGCTCCTGAGCGAGCGGTTATGCCGAGCATGTCGACGAGGTCCTCCGGATAGATCGCCTCCGGCCACGCCGCGATCTCGTCCTGCGCGAACCAGCGCCAGTCCTGCATGACGCGGCGCTCGAGCGCGGTATGACCGGCGGGATCGACCGAGAAGGCGGGGCAGTCGACACGGAAATAGCGCTCGTCGGCGGTGACCGGATGGCCCTCGACCGCGATGAACTCGACCAGCCGGCGCGCCACCTGCGGGCCGCAGTCGCGCACCAGTCCGGTCTCCTCGAACAGCTCGCGCCGCGCCGCCTGCTCGTAGCTCTCGCCAGGATCGAGCGCGCCGCCCGGCGTCACCCAGAACGGATCGCGGCCCGCCACGACGAAGCGGAACAGCAGCACCCGGCTGCCCTCGTCGACGAGCAGGATCCGCGCCGCCGGTCGCGGCGTGCGCGCGCTCATTCGCCCGGCGCGGTCGCGCGGATCGAGAGCGCGTGGACGCGCCCGGCGAGCAGATCGGCGAGCGCGCGGTTGACCAGGCGCTGGCGCGCGACCCGGTCGAGACCGGCGAACGCGGCACTCTCGATCGTCACGGTGAAGTGGCTCTCGCCCGATCCGTCGTGGCCGGCATGGCCGCGATGGCGCTCGCTGTCGTCGCTCACGACGAGCCGTGCGGGGACCAGCGCCGAGGCGAGCCGGCGTTCGATCTCGGCCGCGATCGGCCCGGTGGCGAGGGTGTCCATCGGCTCTATATACAACGCTTTGCGGGTTCGGGGAGGGATGTTGGCGGACGGAGACGACAGGCGGCCGGACGACGGCAGACGGGCTCGGCCGCGGTTCCACGGACGGGTCGCGGGCGACCGGCCGTGCGCGCACCCCGGATGCGCGGCGGCGGGCGAGTTCCGCGCGCCGACGATGCGGGACCGGCCGCGCGACCAGCCGCCCGCGTGGCAATGGCTGTGTCTCGATCATGTCCGTTCCTTCAATGCCGGCTACAACTTCTTCCGCGGCATGGATCAGGACGAGATCGCCGCGGCGCAGCGCCCCACCGCGGGGTGGGAGCGCGAGACGCGCGCGTTCAGCCATGTCGGCGCGGACCGCGCGCCGCGCTGGGCCGACTTCACCGATCCCCTGGATGCGATCGGTGCGCGGTTCAGGGAGCGGATCGAGGAGGCGCGGCGCAACGCACGGCCGCGTGCCGACGGCCGGGCGCTGTCCGGCGAGGATCGCCGCGCGCTGCGCACGCTGGGCCTGGACACCGACGCCGATCGCCGGATGCTCCGCGCGCGCTACGCCGAACTCGTGCGCCGCTATCATCCCGATCGCAACGGCGGCGACCGCAGCCACGAGCAGGCCCTGCAGGACGTGATCGCCGCCTACACCCAGCTCAAGCGCGCGGCGGCGTTTGCGTAACCGGCACGCCTTTCTCGCTTTTTGCGCTTGCCGGGGGCGAACGTCCGCCTAAGTGCGTGTTGCGACCCGACGGCGCCTGTCACGAACAGCGTGTCGCCGACCATCAGGAAAGAGCGCATGGCCGACATCCCCAACATCCAGCCCGATGCGCGCAACGAGACGCTATTGGCCGCGCCCGACCGGATGGTGAAGGTGCGCGACGTGTTCGGGCTCGATTCGGACATGGAGGTGCCGGCCTTCTCCGAAGCCGACGAGCGCGTGCCCGATCTCGATCCCGCCTATGTGTTCGATCACGAGACCACGATCGCGATCGTCGCCGGCTTCGCGCACAACCGGCGGGTGATGGTGCAGGGCTATCACGGCACGGGCAAGTCGAGCCATATCGAGCAGGTCGCGGCCAGGCTCAACTGGCCGTGCATCCGCATCAACCTGGACGCGCATGTCAGCCGCATCGACCTGATCGGGCGCGACGCGATCGTGCTGCGCGACGGCAAGCAGGTCACCGAGTTCCGCGAGGGGCTGCTGCCCTGGGCGCTGCAGACGCCGACCGCGCTGGTCTTCGACGAATACGATGCCGGCCGCCCGGACGTGATGTTCGTCATCCAGCGCGTGCTCGAGGCCGAGGGCAAGCTGACCTTGCTGGATCAGAACCGCGTGATCCGCGCCAATCCGTGGTTCCGCCTGTTCGCCACCGCCAATACGGTCGGGCTCGGCGACACCACCGGTCTGTACCACGGCACCCAGCAGATCAACCAGGGCCAGATGGACCGCTGGAACATCGTCGTCACGCTCAACTATCTGCCGGCCGCGATCGAGGCGCGGATCGTGCTCGCCAAGTCGGGCGAGTATGACAAGCCCGACGGCAAGCAGGTCGTCGATCGGATGGTCAAGGTCGCCGATCTCACGCGCTCGGGCTTCGTCGCGGGCGACATCTCGACGGTGATGAGCCCGCGCACCGTGATCTCCTGGGCGCAGAACGCGCTGATCTTCGGCGATGTCGGCACCGCCTTCCGGATGAGCTTCCTCAACAAGTGCGACGAGGCCGAACGCTCGCTGGTCGCCGAATACTACCAGCGCGTGTTCGGCAAGGACCTGCCGGAGAGCGTGGTGAAGGGTTGAGCTGTCGTTTCGACCCGGTTGGGCGCAGGCGTGAAACGCGCGAGAAGGGCATCGTCATTGCAAGCGGATCGAAGCGATGCAGGTCGTGGACGAGACATCGGGTTGCGTCGTGCTTCGCTCCTCGCAATGACGTGGACCGGCTCTCCAACTCCAGGACGTCGCCGGGCAAACGAAAGGGCCTCGGCGATGCGGCCATTTGTCATCGAGCAGGTTGGATCGCGTCGGCGTCCAACGGTCCTTCCACGCGAACTCATTCCGATCGGGCGTACATCGTGACCCGGGCAGGAACGCCGCGGGCCGGGATCGTGCCCTGCAGGCGTAGAGCGTAGCCCGACGATGCCCGAGTCCGACAATCCGCTCGAAGCCTTCCGTCTGGCGCTCGGCGGCGCGTCGCGCGCGATCGCGCGCGAGCCCGGGCTCGAGCTCGGCTATTCGGCCGATGCGACGATCCAGTCGGGCAAGACCGTCAAGGTGCCGATGCCGGGCCGCACGCTGCCCGCCGAGCAGGTCGCCGAGGCGCGCGGCGCGGCAGATGCGTTCGCGCTCAGGCTGCGTCATCACGATGCCGGGGCCCATGCCCGCGCGGCGCCTGCCGACACGATCGCGCGCGCGGTGTTCGATGCGGTCGAGCAGGTCCGCATCGAGGCGCTGGGCAGCCGCGGCATGGACGGGATTTCGGCCAATCTGGCGAGCGGGCTCGCCGCGCGGATGCGCTCCGATCCGATCGCGCGGGCGCGCAGCCGCGCGGAGGTGCCGCTCTCGACCGCGGTCGCTTTGGTGGCGCGCGAGCGGCTGACCGGCGCGGCGCCGCCCGACCGCGCGCAGGCGGGTCTCGCGATGGTGCGCGACTGGATCGAGGACAAGGCGGGCGCGCAGCTCGACGCGCTGGCGCTGGCGGTCGACGACCAGAGCGCCTTCGCCTCGCTGGCCACCCGTCTGCTCGAGGGGCTCGAACTCGTCGCCGCCGAGCTGCCGCCCGAGGCGGACCCCGATGACGGCGACGACGATGGCGACGGCGCGGACGAGCAGGACGGCGACACCGACGATCAGCGCGACGGCGATGGCGGTGGCGCGCAGGATGAGATCGAGATGCGCGCCGAGGCGCAGCAGGGCGAGGACGACCAGGAGCAGCAAGGCGATACCGATCGCGACTCGACCGCCGACGAGGAAGGCGGTCTCGGCGATGAGGGCGAAGAGGGCACGGCCCCAGCGCGGCCGCCCAACCGCCCGTTCGCCGATCCCTCCGCGCAGTTCGACTATCGGGCCTACAGCACCCGCTTCGACGAGGTCGCAGCGGCATCCGCGCTGTGCGACGAGGAGGAGCTCAACCGGCTGCGCGCCTATCTCGACCAGCAGCTCGTCCACCTCCAGGGCGCGGTGACCAAGCTCGCCAACCGGCTGCAACGCCGCCTGATGGCGCAGCAGTCGCGCTCGTGGGAGTTCGATCAGGACGAGGGCCTGCTCGATTCGGCGCGGCTGGCGCGGGTGATCGTCAACCCGACGCTGTCGCTGTCCTACAAGATCGAGCGCGACATCGAGTTCCGCGACACGGTGGTGACGCTGCTGATCGACAATTCGGGTTCGATGCGCGGCCGGCCGATCTCGATCGCGGCGATCTCGGCGGATATCATGGCGCGCACGCTCGAACGCTGCGGGGTCAAGACCGAGATCCTCGGCTTCACGACGCGCGCCTGGAAGGGCGGGCAGAGCCGCGAGGCGTGGCTGCAGGCGGGGCGGCCGGCGATGCCCGGCCGGCTCAACGACCTGCGGCACATCGTTTACAAGGAGGCCGACGAGCCGTGGCGCCGCGCGCGCCGCAATCTCGGCCTGATGATGCGCGAGGGGCTGCTCAAGGAGAATATCGACGGCGAGGCGCTGTTGTGGGCGCATGCCCGGCTGATCGCGCGGCCCGAGGAGCGGCGCATCCTGATGGTGATCTCGGACGGCGCGCCGGTCGACGATTCGACGCTGTCGGTGAACAGCGGCTCGTATCTCGAGCGGCATCTCCGCCAGGTCATCCAGTGGATCGAGACGCGCTCGCCCGTACAGCTCGTCGCGATCGGCATCGGCCACGACGTGACTCGCTATTACGCGCGCGCGGTGACGATCATGGATGCCGAGCAATTGGGCGGGACGATGGTCGGCCAGCTCGCCGACCTGTTCGACGAGGCCGCCTAGCGCCCGCGCACGACGCGTCGGGGCCGGATCGCGCGGATCCGGCCCCAGCCTCGCTGAGCAACCCGAGGCCACCCCGATACGCAACGCGGGCGTGAGGGCGCCCTACGCGTGCGAAGATGAACGTCAGCAGTCCCGGCCCAGCGCGCGACCGGCAAGTGCGCCGCCGCCCGCGCCGAGGATCGTTCCCGCCGCGCGATCGCCGTACCCGGCGATCGAATTGCCGAGCAGTCCGCCCGCGATGGCGCCGATGATCGTGCCGCCCGCGCCGTTGTTGCGGCATCGGTAATGGCGATTGCGTCCGCCGCGCGGACCGCCGCCATAGCCGCCGCCATAAGCATATCCGCCGCCGCCCCGATAGCGGGGACCGCCGCCACGATAGCCGGGCCCCCCGCCGGGATAGCCGGGGGGGCCGCCACGATATCCTGGCCGCTCGCCGCGATAGCTCCGGCCACCGCCACCGCCACGGTATCCCGTCTCCCCGCCGCGATAGCCCTGGTCGTCGCCGCGGGAGCGCTGTCCGCCGCCATCGTGGTAGCCGGGACCGTCGCCGCGGCCCCAGCGACCATCGCGACGATCCTGGGCAAGCGCGCCGGCCGACGCGAACATCAGCGCCGCGGCCGCGATGGTGGCGGCAATGGCCTTGCCTGGCGACCTCCGCATCGTCGGATACTCCTGTCGGCGCGAAAGCGCTCCGTGCCGGATGACCGCGATAGCGCGAGTCGCGTGGACCGCGGCTGAATAGGGGGACGCACGGGTTCACGCTTCCATGCGTGTCCGGGGTCGCTACAGGGGAGCGATGCCGCGTCGCCTCGTCGTCCTCGCCCTGCTCGTCGCGCTTGCGCCGTCTTCGCTGGCACTGGTCGCATCGGCGCCGGGCGTGGACACGACGGCGGTGCCGCTCGATCCGGGTGATCCGGCACGGCGCAGCGTCGGCCGGCTCGATTATCTCGGCGGCTGGCAGTTGCGCGGCCGCGACCGGCGCTTCGGCGGCATCTCCTCGATGACGCTGGATCGCGGCGTCTTCACGATGCTGAGCGATACCGGCATCGTCTCGCATTTCGGCTTCGACCGGAACGGCGACGTCACCGCCTATGGCCTGCATCCGCTTCCCGACGGTCCGGGCGGCAGCGGCTACCGCAAGGTCAATCGCGACAGCGAATCCTCGACGCTCGATCCCGCGACCGGGCGGCTCTGGGCCGCGTTCGAGACCAGCAACGAGATCTGGCGCTACACGCCCGGCTTCGCCGCCGCGACCGGCCATGTGGCGCCGCCGGCGATGGCCGATTGGCCGCCCAACAAGGGTGCCGAGGCGATGGTCCGGCTGCGCGACGGCCGTTTCCTGGTCTTTGCGGAGGACAAGGAGCGTGCCGACCGCAGCCATCTCGCGCTCGTGTTCCCGGGCGATCCGGTCGACGGCGCCGCGCCGGTCGCGTTCGGGCTGAGCGGGCCGGACGGCTATTCGGTCACCGACGCCGCCGAGCTGCCGGATGGCCGGGTGGTGGTGCTGATGCGTCGCTTCTCGGCGGCGGCGGGCATCCTGTCGCTGACGCCGGGCTTCTCGGCGGCGCTGGCGATGTTCGATCCGCGTGCGGTGCGCGCCGGCGCGACGATCCGCGCCGAGACCCTGGCGTCGCTCGCGCCGCCGCTGACCGTCGACAACATGGAGGCGCTGGCGATCGAGCGGCGCGGTCCACGCACCGTGCTGTGGATCGCGTCCGACGACAATTTCTTCGGGGCGCAGCGGACGCTGCTCCTGAGCTTCGCCCTGCGCGAGTAGCGGCCGCCGTATCGGGCACGGCGCGAACCGGCGGGCTTCGACATCGCCGACCGTCGGCGCGCGCGCCCGGCGGCGCGATCAGGCGGCGGCCTGCTTCCTGGCGATCTCGCGCTTGAGGCGGCGCGCCTTCAGGCTGAGATCGCTCTCGGCGCTCTTGGCGAGCCAATTGTCGAGACCGCCGACATGCTCGACCGACCGCAGCCCGTGCGTCGATACGCGCAGCTTGACCGACTGGCCGAGCGCGTCCGAGATCAGCGTCACGTTCTGCAGGTTGGGCAGGAACGTGCGCTTGGTCTTGTTGTTGGCGTGGGAGACGTTGTGGCCGACCTGGCGACCCTTGCCCGTCAGCTCGCAGATGCGCGACATGATCTCAAATCCCGAAAGAATATGTTGGCCTGGAAAGTGCGCGTGCCTAGTGGAAGGGGGGCGTGCGGTCAACCCGGCCGCGTCCGCGCCCGTCTCAGGGGGACGACCTTTGCCCGATTTCGCGATCATCGCGCACGATGCGGCGGGCAAGGCCCTGCTGCGTGCCGAGACACTCCCCCGCCATCTCGATCATCTTCGCACGATCGAGGATCGCGTCGTCGCGGCCGGCCCGCTGCTCGACGAGAGCGGCACGCCGATCGGATCGCTGGTGATCGCGCGGTTCGACGACCTTGCCGCCGCGCAGCGCTTCGCGGCGGCCGATCCCTATGCGCAGGCGGGCGTGTTCGGCGACGTGGGGGTCAGCGCGTGGCGGCAGGTCTTCCCCGACGTCGGCTGAAACCGGCGCGCCGGCGGCGCGTTGGGACAGGAGAGTTCGTAACGCCTCCGAGAGGATCCGCCCGATGCGCTTCATTCTAACCTTGCTGGTCGTGGTCGTGCTGATTGCGATCGTCGGCATTTGGACAGGCTATCTCAACGTCAGCCAGACGCGGACCGGTTCGCTGCCCCGCATCGCGGTGACGGGCGGTCATGCGCCGGCGTTCGACGTCCAGACCGCCAACGTCTCGGTGACCAACACCACCGAGACGGTCAAGGTCCCCCACCTCAACGTGGAAAAGCCGAGATGAGCGGACAGCCATCGATCCTCGCGATCGTCCTGGCGGTCCTGATTCCGCCGGTGGGCGTTTGGCTGGCGCGCGGGCTCGGGCCAGCCTTCTGGGTGTCGCTGCTGCTGACCGTACTCGGCTATGTTCCGGGCGTGGTCTTCTCGCTGATCGCGGTCTGCTCGCCCGGCTTCATGCCGAGCCGCCGCATCTGACGTACGCCGGCGCGGCGGCGCGCCCGTGGTGGCGACCCCGGCGATGACCTTCCCGCTGCCCGCCCCGATGCGCGTCGCGCTGGATGCCGCCGCGGCGGCGGCGCGCGGGGGCGAGGTGCCGGTCGGTGCTGTGGTGACGAGAGGACCGGCGGTGATCGCGGTCGCCGCCAACGCGATGCATGGGGGCGGCGATCCCACCGCGCATGCCGAGATGACCGCGATCCGGCTCGCCGCGGCAACGCTCGGCACCGGCCGGCTCGACGGCTGCGCGCTGTGGGTGACGCTCGAACCGTGCGCGATGTGCGCGGGCGCGATCGCGCATGCGCGGATCGACACGCTCTATTACGGCGCGCCGGATGCGAAGGGCGGCGCGGTCGCGCACGGCCCGCGCTTCTTCTCCCAGCCGACCTGTCATCACCGGCCGGACGTCTATGGCGGGATCGGCGAGCGCGAGGCGACGGCGCTGCTCCGTGACTTCTTCGCGGCGCGGCGGGGATAGATGCGCTTCGCCTCCTCTTCGGGGAAGCGACAAGAGACGTCCCACGCCCATTGTCCACCGCGCGCAAATCGGCAATGGGATGGGCACGCCGATGGATCAACCGCTCGCACCCTTTCCGTGGATCGACGTCGTCATCATCCTCGCGCTGGTGCTGCTCAACGGCCTGTTCGCGATGTGCGAGCTGGCGATCGTCTCGTCGCGGAGCGCGCGGCTGTCGGCGATGGCGCGCGCCGGGCGGCGGGGTGCCGCGGCCACGATCCGGCTGCGCCAGGATCCGGGCAAGTTCCTGTCGACCGTGCAGATCGGCATCACGCTGATCGCGATCCTGTCGGGCGCGTACTCGGGCGAGGCGCTGGGCGGTCCGGTGGCGGATCGGCTGCTTCGTCTCGGCCTGTCGCACCATGCCGCCGACCAGCTCGGCTTCATCCTGGTGATCGCGGTCACCACCTATGTCTCGCTGATCGCGGGCGAGCTCGTTCCCAAGCAGCTCGCGCTGCGCTCGCCCGAGCCGATCGCGACGATCGCGGCCGGGCCGATGACGGTCCTGGCGCGAGTCACCGCGCCGCTGGTGTGGCTGCTCGATCGGACCAGCGCGGGCATCTTCCGCCTGCTGCGGATGGAGCGCGAGGGCGAGCATCACGTCACCGCCGAGGAACTGCAGCTGATCGTCGCCGAGGCTTCGTCGCAGGGCGTGATCGAGGAGAGCGAGCGCGCGATCATCGCGGGCGTGGTGCGGCTCGCCGATCGACCGGTGCGCGAGGTGATGACGCCGCGTCCCGAAGTCGACTGGATCGACGCCGACGCGACGCTCGACGAGGTCCACGACAGTATCCTGCGGAGCCCCCATAGTCGGCTGGCGGTGGCGGAAGGATCGATCGACTCGATCATCGGCGTCATCTCGGTGCGCGATATCCTGGCCGCGATGCTCGAGCGGCGG
This sequence comes from uncultured Sphingomonadaceae bacterium, assembly GCA_964245815.1. Taxonomy (GTDB): domain Bacteria; phylum Pseudomonadota; class Alphaproteobacteria; order Sphingomonadales; family Sphingomonadaceae; genus Solisphingomonas. Next base: position 37,722 of record CAXTNX010000011.1, read on the forward strand.
CCGGTCGATCTGCGCGCGATGACGCGGCCGGTGCAGGCGGTGCCCGACCGGATGGATGCGATGGACGCGCTCGGCATCCTGCGCGACGCCGAGGTCCCGGTCGCGCTGGTGCTCGACGAGTATGGCCATTTCGACGGGCTGGTGACGCCCGCCGACCTGCTCGCCGCGATCGCGGGCGCGTTCGTCTCGGACCAGCATGCCGGGCACGATCCGGCGGTGGTCGAGCGCGAGGACGGCAGCCTCCTGGTGTCCGGCGGATTGCCGGCGGACGCTCTGGCCGAGCGGCTCGACATCCAGCTTCCCGAGGATCGCGATTATGCGACCGCGGCGGGGCTGGTGCTCGCCGAGCTGCGCCGCATCCCCGAGACCGGCGAGCACTTTGAGTTCCATGGCTGGCGGATCGAGGTCGTCGACATGGACGGGCGCCGCGTCGACAAGCTGCTCGTCGCGCGCGCCGCCTAGCGGCGTCTCAGCCGAGCTTGCCGAAACGCTCCTCGAAACCCGCGATGTCGCCCGCGGCGAGGAAACCGGCCTGCTCGACCCAGCGATCGCGTTCGATCCGCCCCTGGAAGGCGCCCATCTGCGCGTCGATCCGCTCGATATCGGCGGCGTCCCAACCTGCGATCTGGTCGTACCGCGTCACGCCCATCCCGCCAAGCAATGCCGCCGCCCTCGGACCCAGCCCCTTCATGCGGGTGAGCGCGTCGGGAGGTCCCTGCGGCGCGACCGGGATCGGGGGCGGTGCGGTGGTGAGGCCCGCCGCGGCCGGCTCCGGCAGCGGCTCGGGCGGGCTGAGCGGCGCGACGTCGATCGGGCCTTCGATCGGCTTGCGTCCGGTGCGCGCGAGGATCAGCAGCACCACGGCCAGCAGCAGCACCGCGGCGCCGATGATGATGAGGGTGCTATCGGTCATGCGTCGGGCTCCGGAGTGGGTGGCACCGCTTTAGGGAGGGTTCGAGAAAGCGCGCAAGAGGCGGTGCGCAAACTGTTGCATCTCGTTCAGCCCTTCCGCGCGATCTCGCGCCAGCCGATGTCGTGGCGCCAGAAGCCGGTCGGGAACTCGATCCGCGCGACCGCGCGATAGGCGGCGTCGCGCGCCGCGGCGACATTCGCGCCGGTCGCGGTGACCGCGAGCACGCGGCCGCCGGCGGCGACCAGCCCGTCGGCGGCCGCGCGCGTACCGGCGTGGAAAATCCGCGCGCCATCGGCCTGTGCCGCATCGATGCCGGCGATCGCGCCGCCGGTCTCGGGTGCGCCGGGATAGCCGTTCGCCGCCATCACGACCGCAAGCGCGGCCTCGTCGCGCCAGGCCACCGGCCGGTCGGCGAGCATGCCCGTCGCGGCGTCGCGGAGCAGCGGCAGCAGATCGTCGGCGAGCCGCATCATCAGCACCTGGCATTCGGGATCGCCGAAGCGGACATTGTACTCGATCAGCCTGGGACCGGCCGACGTCAGCATGAGGCCGGCGAACAATACCCCGCAGAACGGCGTCCCCGCCGCCGCCATCGCCGCCACCGAGGGGCGGACGATCTCGCGCATCACCCGGGTCTCGAGCGCCGGCGTCAGCACGGTCGCGGGTGCGTAGGCGCCCATGCCGCCCGTATTGGGTCCGGTATCGCCATCGCCGACGCGCTTGTGATCCTGCGCGCTGCCGAACGGCACCACCGTCTCGCCGTCCGAGAGCGCGAAGAAGGAGACCTCCTCGCCGTCGAGAAACTCCTCGATCACGATCACCGCGCCCGCCGCGCCGAACTGCCCCCCCATCATCGCGTCGATCGCGTCCGCCGCATCGGACGCGCTGAGCGCGATGACGACGCCTTTGCCGGCCGCCAGCCCGTCCGCCTTGACGACGACGGGCAGGCCGAACTCGGCGAGCGCGGCCTTCGCCATGCCGGGATCGTCGAACCGCTCGTAGCGTGCCGTCGGCACGTGCGCGCGATCGCACAGCGCCTTGGTGAACGCCTTCGATCCTTCGAGCCGCGCCGCCGCCGCCGACGGCCCGAACACCGCGACGCCCGCCGCGCGCAGATCGTCGGAGAGACCGTCGACCAGCGGCTGCTCGGGACCGATCACGACGAGATCGATCGCGGTCCGGCGCGCGAACGCGACGACCGCGGGCTTGTCGGCAAGATCCATCGCCACCATCTCGGCGTGCTGGCCGATGCCCGGATTGCCGGGGGCGGCGTAGAGCCTCGTCAGGTGCGGCGATTGCGCGAGCTTCCAGGCGAGCGCATGTTCGCGGCCTCCCGAGCCCAGCAACAGGACGTTCATGGCCACTCCCTACGAGACGGACGACGGCTCCGCCGCGCTCCTAGCCGAGGCGCGGCCGGGCGACAATTCGCCGGCGGTGAGCGTGTCCGATCTGTCGGGCGCGCTCAAGCGCACCGTCGAGGCGCAGTTCGGCCATGTCCGGGTGCGCGGCGAGATCTCGGGGTTCAAGCGGCATGTCTCGGGACACTGCTACCTGACGCTCAAGGACGACAAGGCGTGTATCGACGCGGTGGTGTGGAAGGGGCAGGCGGCGGCGATGCGCTTCCGCCCGGAGGACGGCGCCGAGGTGATCGCGACCGGCCGCCTCACCACCTATCCGGGCCGATCCAAATACCAGATCGTCATCGAGCGGATGGAGCTCGCCGGGGCGGGCGCGCTGATGGCGCTGCTCGATCGGCGGCGCCGCGCGCTCGCCGACGAGGGGGTGTTCGACGAGAACCGCAAGCGCGCATTGCCGTTCCTGCCGGGCGTGATCGGCGTCGTGACGTCGCCGACCGGGGCGGTGATCCGCGACATCCTCCATCGTCTCGCCGACCGGATGCCGAGCCATGTCCTGGTCTGGCCGGTGCCGGTGCAGGGCGAGGGCGCGGCGGACAAGGTCGCCGCCGCGATCCGCGGCTTCGATGCCCTGCGCGCCGGTGGACCGGTGCCGCGGCCCGACCTGCTGATCGTCGCGCGCGGCGGCGGGTCGATCGAGGATCTGTGGGCGTTCAACGAGGAGGCGGTGGTGCGCGCGGTCGCGGAGTGCCGCGTGCCCGTCATCTCGGCGGTCGGCCACGAGACCGACACGACGCTGTGCGACTTCGCCGCCGATCGCCGCGCGCCGACCCCCACCGCGGCCGCCGAGATGGCGGTGCCGGTGCGCGGCGACCTGCTCGCGGCGCTCGCCGGGCTCGGCGCGCGCGCCATCGCCTGCACGCGGCGCGGGCGCGAGCGCGCGCAGGAGCGGTTCGGCGCGGTGGCGCGGCGGCTGCCCGCCCCCGACATGCTGCTCGCCGCGCAGCGCCAGCGGGTCGACGAGTCCGCCGAGCGGCTGCCGCGTGCGCTGTCGCGGCGGCTCGCGGTCGCGCGCGGCGATCTCGCCGGGGCGGCGGGCGCGCTGCGGCCGCGGCTGCTCGGCGCGCGGATCGAACGCGAGCGGCTGCATCTCGACCGCATCGGCCGCGATCTCGCGCGGGTCGCGACGGTGCCCGTCTCGGAAGCGGCGCGCCGGCTCGATCGCGTCGCGCTGCGTCCGGGGCTGGTGCGGGATCGCCTGGCGCACGCCGCCGAACGCCATGCGGCATTGTGTCGGGTCCTGGACAGCCTCGATCCCGACCGCATCCTGGGGCGTGGATATGCGCGCGTCGAGGCGGACGGTCATGTCGTCGCCTCGGCGGCGCGCGCGCGCGCGGCAGGGGCGATGCGGCTGGTGTTCGGTGACGGTGCGGTGGCGGTGACCACCGCCGATGCGCCGCCGCGCGCGCGCGGCCGGCCGCCCGAGGCTTCCAAACAGCCGCGGCTGCTGTAAAGGAATGGCGATGCTGATGTCGCAATCCGGGCGCGAGGCGCGGCTGCGTTACCTCGCCAACAGTTTCCGCGTGCTGGTGCCGGGCGATCACGTCATCTGCGCGGTGACCGGCGCGCCGATCCCGCTCGACCGGCTGCGCTACTGGAGCGTCGCGCGGCAGGAGGCGTACGCCTCGGCCGAGGCGTCGACCAGGGCCGAGCTGGGCCGGTGAGGCGAAGCCGGCCGGCGGGGCTGGCGGCGGCGATGCTGGCAAGCCCATGCCTCCACGCCGCGCCACCGCCGCCGGTCATTGCGCCCGTTATCGGCGACTGTTGCCCGATGCCACGCGCGCCGGCTCCGTCGGCACCCAACCTCGCGACGTCGAATGGCTTCACGCTGGTAGGCGCGATGCAGCAAGGGGGTATGGTGATCGGCACCGCGCCTTCCGGCACCCGCACGATGACGCTCGACGGTGCGGCCGTCCCGCTCGCGCCGGACGGTGCCTTCCTGATTGCGTTCGGCCGCGATCATGGCCCCGGCGCGACTCTCGTCGCGACGCTCGCCGACGAGACGTCCGTCGAGGACCACCTCACCATCGCGCCCGGGACCTATCGAATCGAAGCGCTGCCGATCCCCAGATATCAGCAGCCCGAGGCCGAGTTCCTCAAGATCCGCGCGGGCGAGCTCGACCAGATCAAGGCCGCGCGCGCGCTCGCCGCGACGGCGCGGAGCGACGGCTGGCGGCAGGCGTTCGTCTGGCCGGTCGTCGGCCGCGTTTCCGGGGCGTTCGGCGCGCAGCGCGTCTACAATGGCGAGAAGGGCAGCTACCACACCGGCGAGGACATCGCGGTGCCGACCGGCACGCCGGTGCGCGCGCCGGCCGACGGTGTGGTGATCCTCGCGGCGGGCGACACGCCGTTCACGCTGGAGGGCCATTTGCTGATGGTCGCGCACGGCATGGGGCTGGACAGCGCCTTCCTCCACCTCAGCCATATCGACGTGAAGGTCGGCGACATCGTCCGCCAGGGCCAGGTGATCGGCGAATCCGGGATGACCGGCCGCGCCACCGGCCCGCACCTGCACTGGGCGCTCACCTGGCGGGGCGAACGCATCGATCCGAAGCGCGTCGCGCCGCCGATGCCGGGCGGCTGACCCGCCGCCGTCGGCGGCTCAGCTCGCGCGTCGGACCTTGACGCCCGGCTGCGCACCGACCCGCATGAAGTAGCTGCCCAGCGCGCCGCGCCGAATCGTCACGCTCGTCCCCGGTCTCGGGGCGAGCGCGAGCGTGCCCTCGGTCTGCTGCCAGACCGCGCCGCTCTCGAGCACCACGATCCAGTCGCCCATGCCGTCCTGACGGGCCAACTTAACCGCCTCGGTGACCTCCTTGATCTCGTCTTCCTCGCCCTTCGGCGCCTTGCCGCCATGTTCGCCGAACAGATCGAGCGTCGGCAGGCTGAAGCCGAACAGCGACTTGCGCGCCTTGTGCATCTGCTCGCGGTCGACCACCACGATATCGTGCCTGGCCTGCGCGTCCTGCAACGCGGCGGTCTTGCCGTCGAAGCAGGCGAGACGCTGCGGCCCGTCGGCGATCGACCGGCATGCCAGCAGCGCGTCGAACGCCGCGGCGGGGACCGAACCCGCAGCGGTTGCCGCACCGCCCCCACCGGCGAGCGCCAGGCTGGCAATCATCGTGGCAATCCGTCTCACGCGCGTCCCCTCTATGGCGCCCTGCTGGCGTCGGCCCCGACACTAGCGTGCGGGCATTGCCGCACAAGGCGTTGTGTTGCTCAATTGCTACAACTGGTTGCAAAGCATGTGAAGGCCCCGGAAAACCGCCCGCAACGGATTGCTGGACCACCCGAAATCCGAATAGCACGTCGTCAGAGCGAAGGGCTGGTAGACGCCGCCCGACGCCATGGTCTGCGAAGTCCATAATGGGCTCGCGATCCAAGGGGACACCAGATGACCAGTGACTTCCGTAATCGGCTCCTCGCGACCAGCCTGCTCGTCGGCGCCACGCTCGTCTGCACGCCGGCCTTCGCGCAGGTGGCAGCTCCCGGCAACGCGCCGGCGAACTCCGGCCCGATCGAGGGTCAGACGCCATCCGTCGCGGCCGTATCCGCGACCGACGCCAGCAGCGGCGGCGACATCGTCGTCACCGGCTCGCGCATCCCGCAGCCGAACCTGACCTCGGCCAGCCCGGTGACCGTGATCAACAGCCAGGACATCAAGCTCACCGGCACGACCCGCATCGAGGATCTGATCAACCAGCTCCCGCAAGCGTTCGGCGACCAGGGCGGCAACATCTCGAACGGCTCGACCGGTACCTCGACCGTCAACCTGCGCAATCTCGGCTCGCAGCGCACGCTGGTGCTGATCAACGGCCGCCGTCTCGTCCCGGGTGACCCGACCTCGTCCGCGGCCGATCTCAACTTCATCCCGGCCTCGCTGGTCAAGCGCGTCGACGTGCTGACCGGCGGCGCATCGGCGACCTACGGCGCGGACGCGGTCGGCGGCGTCGTCAACTTCATCATGGACGACAATTTCTCCGGCTTCCGCATCGACGGCCAGTACAGCCTGTATCAGCATGACAACAACACCAACAAGTCGGGCATCCGCGATGCGCTGAACAACGCCGGCTTCGGCTTCCCGGACGGCAATTCCGCGAACGGTGGCACCATCGACACCACCGTGACGATCGGCGGCGGCTTCGACGACAATCGCGGCCATGTCGTCGCCTATGCCGGCTATCGCCGCGCGAACGCGGTACTCCAGGGGTCGCGCGACTACAGCTCGTGCGGGTTCACCGGCTCGACCAAGGTCGCGGGTATCGCGAAGTGCAGCGGTTCGGCGACCTCGAACAATTTCATCCTGTATGACCCCGCGCTGGGGACCTCGACCTTCTATCAGCTCGGCCAGGGCCGCACGCTCGTTCCCGGCTCGAACGTCTACAATTTCGGCCCGACCAACTATTATCAGCGCCCCGACGAGCGCTACACGACGGGCTTCTTCGCGCATTATGACGTGAGCGACGCGTTCAAGCCTTACATCGAGGGCATGTTCATGGACGATCGCACGTCCGCGCAGATCGCGGCGTCGGGTGATTTCGGCAACACCACGACGATCAACTGCGACAACCCGCTGCTCTCCGCGCAGGAACTGGGCGTGGTCTGCTCGCCGTCCAACCTGATCTCGGTAGACGGTGGCTTCGTCGGCACCAGCGGCGCGGCGGCGGCGACGTTTGTCGATCCGACCACGGGCAAGACCTACAATCAGGGCTTCCTCCAGGTCCTCAAGCGCAACACCGAGGGCGGCCCGCGCGTCGCCGACTTCCAGCACACTTCCTACCGGCTCGTCGTCGGCGCCAAGGGCGATATCGCCAAGGGCATCAGCTACGATGCCTATTATCAGTATGGCCGTACCAACTTCGCCGAGACCTATCTCAACGACGTCTCGGTCTCGCGGCTGACCAAGGCGCTCGATGTCGTCAACGTCAACGGGGTCAACCAGTGCCGTTCGGTCCAGAACGGTACCGATGCCAATTGCGTGCCCTACGACATCTTCGCGCCCGGCGCGGTCACCCAGGGTGCGCTGAACTACATCCAAGCGCCGGGCTTCCAGCGTGCGCAGGTCAGCGAGCAGGTGGCTCACGGCGACATGACTTTCCAGCTCGGAGAGTACGGTCTCAAGTCGCCGCTGGCGGATGATGGCGTCGCGCTGAACGCAGGTGTCGAGTATCGCCGCGAGAGCCTAAATCTGCAGACCGACCTCGAGTTCTCGACCGGCGATCTCGCCGGTCAAGGCGGCGCGACGCTGCCAGTCTCGGGCGCCTTCGACGTCAAGGAGGTGTTCGCGGAAGTCCGTGCGCCGCTGGTGCATGACAACTTCATCTACGACCTGACGATCGACGGCGGCTACCGCTACTCCAGCTATGGCATCGGAGGGAACACGACCAGCACCAGCACCTACAAGGGCGAGGTGGACTTCTCTCCGGTGAAGGACATCACGATCCGCGGCTCGTACAACCGCGCGGTGCGCTCGCCCAACATCCAGGAGCTGTTCTCGCCGCAGTCGGTCGCGCTTGATGGTTCGACCGATCCGTGTGCCGGCTTCCAGATCACGGCCGCGGATACGGGATGCCTGGCGCAGGGGCTTGCCGTCGGCCAGACCGTCGCCGCCAACCCGGCGTCGCAGTATAATGGTCTGATCGGTGGCAATCCCAACCTGAAGCCGGAAACCGCCGACACCTACACCGTCGGACTGGTTCTCCAGCCGCGCTTCGTGCCGGGGCTCGCGATCACGGTCGACGCCTTCTCGATCAAGGTGAAGAACGTCATCCAGGGGATCGGCGAGGACACCATCCTCAGCACCTGCACCAGCACGGCCAACCCGCTGTTCTGCGGCCTCATCCATCGCGACCAGTTCGGTTCGCTGTGGCGTACCCCGGCCGGGTACGTGCAGGACACGACGCTCAACGTCGGCTCGGTCAAGACCCGCGGGATCGACGTGGGGGGCAGCTACTCGCACCAGCTCGGGGCGATCGGGTCGATCGGCGCGGAGTTCACCGGCACCTATCTCGACAAGTTCACGACCAACAACGAGGTGTCGGATCCGTACAATTGCGCCGGCTATTACGGCACCCAGTGCGGTACGCCGGCACCCAAGTGGCGCCATCGTGCCCGCCTGACCTACACGCTGCCCAACGGCATCGGCCTTTCGGCGCAGTGGCGCTATTTCGGAAAGGTCCGGGTCGATCACTCCAGCAGCAACGCTACCCTGTCGGGCAGCTTCCCGCTGGTCGATGCGCGCATCCCGTCGCAGAGCTACTTCGATCTCACCGCCACCGCGCGGATCGGGGATCACTATTCGCTCCGTCTCGGCGTGCAGAACATCCTCGACAAGCAACCGCCGCTCATCAGCCAGTCGGATCTGAGCCCGGTGTTCGGCAACGGCAACACCTACCCGAACGTGTACGACGGGCTCGGCCGGTACATCTTCGCCGGCATCACGCTGGATCTCTGATCGGTTCCGATCTGATCGCTCGACTGGGGCCGGCGGATCATTCCGCCGGCCCTTTCTTTGTGCGGATCCGCCGGCTTTCGCCCCGCGCGATTGCGCTTTAGATCGAATCCCATGGCCGCCACCGCTGCATCGCTGGTCCACGAGGCCGATGCCGCCGCCGCCGCCGGTGACGCGCCGCGCGCGCGCACGCTGCTCGCGCGTGCCGTCGCGATGGATGCCGCCGTGCCAGAAGCCTGGCTCAAGCTCGCCGCGATGTGCCGCGCGACCGGCGACCCGCAGGCCGCACTCGGCGCGGTGGAAGGCGCGCTCGCCATCGCTCCGCTGGACTTCACCGCGCTGTTGCTCCGCGCGAGTCTGCTCGAGCGGCTTGGCGACGCGGACGCCGGCGAGGCGTATGCACGCGCTCTCGCGCAGCGGCCGGACACCGATCCGCCCGCCGCGATGGCGGCGACGATCGCGCATGCCGAGCGCCGCCGCGACGCGCATCTCGCCGCGCGCGAGGCGCGGCTGGAAGCGGCGACCGCGTGCGTCGCGCTCGACCCGGACGAGGCGGCGCGCCTCGCCCGCCTGCGCAGCAACGCGCTACGCCGCACCCGTCCCTATCATTCGGAGCCGAGCCACTTCCACTATCCGGGCCTGCGCGAGCGCGAGTTCCATGACCGCGCGGCGTTCCCCTTCCTGGATCGACTGGACGCCGCGACCGACGCGATCGCCGCGGAGTTCGCCGTGGTTGCGGCGGCCGAGCGAAAGGAGCTGGTGCCTTATATTCAATATGCCGCGCACGAGCCGGTGCGCCAGTGGCGCCAGCTCAACCACTCGAGCGCCTGGTCGGCCATCCACCTGATAAAGAACGGTCGCGCCGTCGCGGCCAATGCCCGGCATTGCCCGCGCACCGTGGCGTTGCTTGCCAGGATTGGCCAGCCGTCGGTTCCCGGCTGCTCGCCCAACGCGATGTTCTCGCTGCTCGCGCCCGGCACGACGATCCCGCCGCATACCGGCGTCGCCAACACCCGGCTGGTCTGCCATCTGCCGATCGTCGTCCCCGAGGGTTGCTGGTTCCGCGTCGGCGCGCAGACCCGCCCCTGGCGACGCGGCGAGGCCTTCGTGTTCGACGACACGATCGAGCACGAGGCCGCCAACCCGAGCGCCGAGCTGCGCGTCGTGCTCATCTTCGATGTATGGCATCCGGAGCTGAGCGCCGCCGAACGCGACGCGGTGGGCAGGCTGATCGCCGCCGATCTCGGTGGAGGAGCATTGCCGCTTTGACGTTCGAGACTCTGCTGGCGCGGGTCCGCGCCGCGCCGCGCGATGACGCGGGCGCGGTCGCACTCGCCGATCGGGCGCTGGACACGCAGCGCGAGGAGGAGGCGCTGCCGCTGGTCGCGCGCGCGGCCCGGGCGGTCGGCGACAATGCCCGGCTGTGGCAATGGACCGGGCTGCTCCATCGCGCGCTCGACGATCGGGTGGCGGCGCTGCCGGCGTTCGATCGCGCCGCGGCGCTCGCGCCCGCGGACAGGTCGATCCTCCACGGTCGCGCCCGGCTGGCGTTCGAGTGCGGGTTGCCTGCGGTCGCGCGGTTCGAGGCGGCATCGCGCGCGGCGCCGGGCGACGGCGACATCCTGCTCGGGCTCGCCGCCGCGCGGCTGGCGGACGGCGATGCGGCGGCCGCCGAGGCGCAGCTCGCCGCGCTGGTGCGCGCCAATCCGGGCTGGCTCCCCGGCCATCGCGACCTCTCCCAGATACGCTGGACGAAGGGTGCGCACGAGCGTTTCGCCGATTCGTATGATGAGGCGCTGCGGGCGACTCCGCGCGATCGCGCGCTCTGGCACGCGCTGGTCATCGCGTTGATCCAGGCCGAGCGATACGTTGCCGCGCTCGATGCGATCGCCCGCGCACGCGGTGTCATCGGCGATGAGATGTTCCTGGATGCCAACGAAGCGGTCGTGCATTCCGAGACCGGCGACATCGCCGCCGCGGACGCGGCGTTCGCGCGAACTGCGACGCTGCGCGAGATCACGCTCTCGGTGCGTTCCGTGCGCCATGCGTTGCGCGCCGGGCGGCTGGAAACGGCGCTGGCCGAGATCGAGACCTGGATCGGCACGCCGGAGATGACGCAGATGTGGTGCTACGCCGCCGCGGCCTGGCGGCTGTCCGGCGATCCCCGGCTGGCCTGGCTGGAGGGCGCCCCAGGGCTGGTCGGCATCTTCGATATCGCCGATCGCCTGCCGCCGCTCGACCGGCTGCGCGCGGTGATCGGCGGTCTGCACCGCGCGACAGGCGAGCAGCTCGATCAGTCGGTGCGCGGCGGCGTGCAGACCGACGGCATCCTGCTCGCCCGCATCGAGCCCGAGCTCCGCGTGTTGCGCGCCGCGATCGGCGACGCGGTCGCCGCGCATATCGCCGCCCTGCCGCCGGTCGACCCCGCGCATCCGACGTTGCGCGCGCGGCGCGATCGGCGGCCCCGGCTCAGTGGCTCCTGGTCGGTACGGCTGCGAGGCGGCGGCTTCCACGCCAATCATGTCCATCCCGCCGGATGGCTGAGTTCCGCCTTCTACCTGACCGTGCCTGAAGCCGATCCCGGCGCCGGCCCGGCTGGCTGGCTGACGCTGGGCGTGCCGCCTGTGGAGCTTGGCCTGGCGATCGCGCCGTCCCGGACGATTGAGCCCCGGCCCGGACGGCTGGTGCTGTTCCCCTCGACCATGTGGCACGGGACGCTGCCGTTCCAGACGGGCGAGCGCATGACCGTCGCGTTCGACGTGCAGTTTCCCTATAGACCCGCGCCATGACGACGCTATCGCCCGCCTTGCACCTTGCCCTCGACAAGCTGCGCACCGGTGATGTCGCCGCCGCGCGCGCCGCCGTCGAACAGGCGCTCGCCGCGGCGCCGGAGGATCCGCCCGCGCTCGCGCTGCTTGGCATGCTGCTCTGCCGCGGCGGCGAACCCGCCGCCGCCCGACCGTATCTCCGGCGCGCGCTCGATCACTCGCCGGACGATGTCGGGACGCGCGTCAATCTCGCCACCGCCAGCGCCGAGCTCGGCGATCTCGACGCGGTCGAGCAACTGTGCGCGGCGGGGCCGTCCGACAATCTCCGGCTGCGCCGCCTCTCGGCGTTTGTCGATCAAACGCGCGGGCGCTTGGCGGAAGCGGAGGCCGGTTACGACGCGGTGGTGACGGGTGTGCCGCAGGATTTCGAGAGCTGGAACAATCTCGGCAGCGTGCGCGCGGCGCGCGACGATGTCGCAGGCTCGATCGCGGCCTATCGGCGCGCCGCGGAACTGCGTCCCGATCTTACCGCGATCACCATCAACCTGTCCAAGCAGCTCGACCGGCTCGGCGCCCGGGCCGATCGGCAGGCGCTGTTGCGCGCACGGGCGGCCGCGGCGCCCGACGATGCCGATCTGCAGACCGAGCTCGGTCTCGCCGAGACCGCGATGCGCAATTTCGCCGACGGCGAGCGCGCCTATCGCGCGGCGTTGCGGATCGCCCCCGGCGCGACGCTCGCCTATATCGAGCTCGGCCTGCTGCTGGAGAATCTCAACCGCATCGACGATCTCGCCGCGCTGGTCGCCGACCTCGATCGCGATGGGGTGGTCGAGCCCGAACTCGACTTCCTACGAGCCTGGCTGCTGCGGCGCCAGGGGCACATCGCGGACGCTATGCGCTTCGCCGAGCGCGTGCCGGGGTCGATCGCTCCGATGCGGCGCGCTCAGCTGGTCGCCGAACTCGCCGATCGGCTCGGCGATCCGGATCGCGCCTTCGCAGCCTTCACCGAGATGAACGCGGCGGCGGTGGCATTGTCGGAACTGCGGCCCGAACCGAGCAGCTATCTGGACGAGGTGCGCGCGGACGCCGCGCTGGTCACGCCCGAGCGGGTCCGCGGCTGGACCCGGATCGGCGTGGCTTCCGCGCCGCCATCGCCGATCTTCATCGCCGGTTTTCCGCGCTCGGGCACGACGCTGCTCGATACGCTGCTGATGAACATGCCGGCGCTACATGTGCTCGAGGAACTTCCAATCGTCCAGCAGATCGAGGGGGAGGCCGGCGGCATTGCCACGCTCGGCGGTTTATCCGCGGATCGGGTCGCGGCGCTGCGTGCACGTTATTACGACCTGCTCGACGACACTGCGCCGGCACAACGGCCGGATCGAATCGTCGTCGACAAGAACCCGCTGCATCTGGCGCGCGTCCCGCTCATCCACCGCCTGTTTCCGGACGCACGGGTCGTGCTGGTCGAGCGGCACCCCTGCGACGTGGTGTTGAGCTGCTTCATGGCCAATTTCACGCTCAACCACGCGATGCGGCAGTGCGTCACCCTCGAAGGTGCCGCGCGCCTCTACGATGCGGCGTTCGAAGTCTGGACGCGGACGGTCGATGCGCTTCCGGTCCGCTGGCACGCGATCCGCTACGAGCGGATAGTCGACGACCTCGAGACCGAGATGCGCAGCCTGCTCGACTTCCTGGAGTTGCCCTGGGATGCCGCGGTGCTCGACAATCAGCAGGCGGCGGCCAGGCGCAACTTCATCACGACGGCGAGCTATTCGCAGGTCACCGAGCCGATTTACCGCCGTGCCGCCGGTCGCTGGCAACGTTACCGCCGCCAGCTCGAGCCGGTATTGCCCCTCCTCGCGCCGTGGGCGCAGAGGATGGGCTACGAGATCTAGATGTTTGGTCCCGGGTTTTGATGGTGCATTATCCACGCAGGAATGGAAGGATGCACTATGGGCCAGATTTTACACGGAGCGCCCGCACGACTGAGGCAGTCCGTCGAGCGATACAACATAGTCAAGAGAGCCTGAGGCTCTGTCCAAGCATTACGGGATCAACCAGAAGATTGTCGCCAAGTGAAAGAAGCGCACGGCGGTCAAGGATCTGCCGACCAGCCCCAAGGATGCCCATTCGACTGTGTTGAGCATCGAGGATGAGGCGATCATTATCGCCTTCCGCAAGCATACGCTGCTCCCGCTGGACGACTGCCTCTATGCTCTACAGGCCACGATCCCGCACCTGACGCGCTCATCCCTGCATCGCTGCCTTCAGTGACACGGCATCAGCCGCTTGCACGAGGTGACCGGCGACAAGGAGCCGAAGCGCAGGTTCAAGACCTACGCGATCGGCTACTTCCACATCGACATTGCCGAGGTGCAGACCGCCGAGGGCAAGCTGCGCCTCTTCGTGGCGATCGACTGGACCAGCAAGTTCGCCTTCGTCGAACTGCACCGGGAGGCCGGCAAGATGATCGTCGCCCAGTTCCTGCGCAATCCGATCGCTGCCGTGCCTTATGCCATCCACGCCGTGCTGACCGACAATGGCATCCAGTTCACCAACATGGCGCACCACAAATACGCCTTCCACCACATCTTCGACAGGGTCTGCGACGAGCATGAAATCGAGCACCGGCTGACCAAGATCAAGCATCCCTGGACCAACGGCCAGGTCGAGCGGATGAACCGGACGATCAAGGAAGCGACGGTCAAGCGATACCATTACGACGGCCACGCCCAGCTGACCGCACACCTTCACGACTTCATCAACGCCTACAATTACGGCCGCCGACTGAAGACCCTGCGCAGCCTCACGTCCTACGAGTTCATCTGCAAATGCTGGACAACCGAACCAGAGCGCTTCACGCTAAACGCGCACCATCAAATGCCGGGACCAAACAGCTAGGGCCGGCGGTCAGCGACCGTTACGTTGCGCCTGGCTCAGGTCCGCGCGTTGCTGGCGTTCCATGTCCTGCCATTCGGCGTTGGTATGGCACTCGCGCTTCGTAGCGAGCAGGCTGCCGGTGACCTCTTCGGTACGACAGACCACCTTGTCGGGATCCTTCGCCGCCTTCTGCGTCGCCGCCGTCGGCGACGACTGCCCGAAGGCCGGACCCGTCAGCACGACCAAGATCGGTATCGCGGTCGCAGCGAGACACTTCATGATACTCTCCTTGTTAAGCGGCGTCACCGTGGCCGGCTTCGGTGAAGCTGGTCAAGGGGTTGCGTTCACGCCACGCCAAACGCCAGCCCGCCATCGCCCTCGTCGACGTCGATCGTCGCGCCGTCCATCACCTCGCCCCTCAGGATGCGGTCGGCGAGCGGGTCCTGGACGTAGCGCTGCACCGCGCGCTTCAGCGGCCGCGCGCCATAGACCGGATCATAGCCGACCCGCCCGAGCCAGGCGCGCGCCGCATCGGTCAGGTTGAGCGTCACCTTGCGGTCATGAAGCAGCTTCCGGATGCGCTCGACCTGGATGTCGACGATCGGCCCCATATGCGCCGCCGCCAGCCGGTGGAACAGGATGATGTCGTCGAGCCGGTTGAGGAACTCCGGCCGGAAATGCGCGCGCACCACCTCCATGACCTGCGGCTCGACGGTCGACACCGGCCGATCGTCGGCGACGGTCGACAGAAACTGCGAGCCGAGGTTCGAGGTGAGGATGATGATCGCGTTGGTGAAGTCCACCGTGCGGCCCTGGCCATCGGTCAGCCGGCCGTCGTCGAGCACCTGCAACAGGATGTTGAAGACATCGCCATGCGCCTTCTCGACCTCGTCGAACAGGATCACCTGGTAGGGCCGGCGGCGCACCGCCTCGGTGAGCACGCCGCCCTCCTCATAGCCGACATAGCCCGGCGGCGCGCCGATCAGGCGGGCGACCGAATGCTTCTCCATGAACTCGCTCATGTCGATCCGCACCATCGCGGTGTCGTCGTCGAACAGGAAGCCGGCGAGCGCACGCGCGAGCTCGGTCTTGCCGACGCCGGTCGGCCCCAGGAACAGGAACGAGCCGAGCGGCCGGTTGGGGTCCTGCAGGCCCGCCCGCGAGCGCCGCACCGCGCGCGCGACGGCGGCGACCGCGTCCGCCTGACCGATCACGCGGCGGCCGATCGCCTCCTCCATGCGGAGCAGCTTCTCGCGCTCTCCGGCGAGCATGCGATCGACGGGGATGCCGGTCCAGCGGCTGACGATCGATGCGATGTCGTCGCCCGTCACCTCCTCGCGCAGCATCGCCCCCTCGGTCGCCGTCTGCGTCTCGGCGAGCTGGCGCTCGATCCCCGGGATGACGCCATAGCTGAGCTCGCCGGCGCGGCCGAGATCACCGCTGCGCTGCGCCTGGTCGAGCGCGACCCGCGCCTCGTCGAGCTGCGCCTTGAGCTTGGCCTCGCCCGCGATCTTGTCCTTCTCGCCCTGCCACCGCGTCGTCAGCGCGGCCGATTCCGCCTCCAGCCGGACGAGATCCTGCTCGAGCGTGAGGAGGCGATCCCGGGAGGCGCGATCGGTCTCGCGCCTGAGCGCCTCGCGTTCGATCTTGAGCTGGATGATGCGGCGGTCGAGCGCCTCGATCTCCTCGGGCTTGCTCTCCACCTCCATGCGCAGGCGGCTGGCCGCCTCGTCCATCAGGTCGATCGCCTTGTCGGGCAGGAAGCGGTCCGTGATGTAGCGGTTGGAGAGCGTGGCGGCGGCGACGATCGCGCCGTCGGTGATCCGCACCCCGTGATGCAGCTCGTACTTCTCCTTCAGCCCCCGCAGGATCGAGATCGTGTCCTCGACCGTCGGCTCGCCGACGATGACGGGCTGAAACCGGCGCTGGAGCGCCGCGTCCTTCTCGACATATCTGCGATACTCGTCGAGCGTGGTCGCACCGATGCAGTGGAGCTCGCCGCGCGCCAACGCGGGCTTGAGCAGATTGCCCGCGTCCATCGCGCCTTCGGCCTTGCCCGCCCCGATCAGCGTGTGCATCTCGTCGATGAACAGGATGATGTGGCCGTCCGCGCCCTTCACCTCGTCGAGCACGCCCTTGAGGCGCTCCTCGAACTCGCCGCGATACTTCGCGCCGGCGATCAGCGCGCCCATGTCGAGCGCCATCAACTGGCGGTCCTTGAGCGTATCGGGCACGTCGCCATGGGCGATGCGCAGCGCCAGGCCTTCCGCGATCGCGGTCTTGCCGACGCCGGGATCGCCGATCAGCACCGGATTGTTCTTGGTGCGGCGCGCGAGGATCTGGATGGTGCGGCGGATCTCCTCGTCGCGGCCGATCACGGGATCGAGCTTGCCGTCGCGCGCCGCTTGGGTGAGATCGCGCGCGAACTTCCTGAGCGCGTCGTAGCGATCCTCGGCCGAGGCGGTATCCGCGGTGCGGCCGCCGCGCAGCGCCTCGATCGCGGTGTTGAGCGCGTCCGCACGGACGCCCGCCTCGGCGAGCGCCTTGCCGGCGGTGGTGGTCGACGCGAGCACGCAGGCGAGCAGCATCCGTTCGACGGTGACGAAGCTGTCGCCCGCCTTCCTGGCGACCTGCTCGGCCTGGTCGAGCACGCGCGCGGTGTCGTTGTCGATGCCCGGCGGCGTGTTGGCGCCCGATCCCGAGACCTTGGGCAGCCGGGCGATGGCGGCATCCACCGCACGGACCGCGACGTCGGCCTGCCCGCCGGCGCGCGCGATCAATCCCGCCGCCATGCCTTCGGGATCCTCGAGCAGCGCCTTCAGGAGATGCTCGGGCGCGATGCGCTGGTTGTCGTTGCGGATCGCGACGGTCTGGGCGGACTGGAGGAAGCCCTTGGCGCGATCGGTATAGAGGTCGAGGTTCATTGAACTCCCCGTTCATCGGTGCGGGACGGATATGGTGTGTCTATAATGTCACACAAGAGCGGAGACGGCGGCGCGGCGCGGCGCGGCTGAAAAAGGACGGGCTCCAAGACGGCGAGGCGGATCGCCGTCCCCGGCTCTCGCCGCGCACAGGGCTGGCAAGCGCGATCCGCTTGCCAGCCCGCCCGTCGTCGGCCAAGCCTGCGCGCCTGCCGGCGGCATCTCCTTCGCCGCCGGTGACCCGAGGTTCCGTTTATGCGTCCGACGCTTGCCGCCCTCCTGCTTGCCGCCACCGCGCCGGCGTACGCCGCCGCGCCCATGGCCGCGCCTGCGCCGATCGCCGCGATCGCGGCGCAGGTGACGCTGCCTTACACCCAGTTCACGCTCGCCAACGGGCTGCGCGTCGTCGTCTCGACCGATCATTCGGCACCGCTGGTCGCGGTCCAGGTCTGGTATCATGTCGGCTCGAAGGACGAGCCCGCCACCAGGACCGGCTTCGCGCATCTGTTCGAGCACCTGATGTTCTACGGCTCGGAGAACGTCGCGGGCGGCATGTTCAAGCCGCTGGAGAGCGCGGGCGCGACCGATATCAACGGCTCGACCTTCTTCGATCGCACCAATTATTTCGAGACGGTGCCGACCCCGGCGCTGCCCTTCGCGCTGTTCCTGGAAAGCGACCGGATGGGGCATTTGCTCGGCGCGGTCGGCCAGCAGACGCTCGATCGCCAGCGTGGCGTCGTCCAGAACGAGAAGCGCCAGAACGACAACGAACCTTATGGCCTGACGCAATATGCCGAGCTGGAGGGGTTGTTCCCCGACGGCCATCCCTATCGCCATACCCCGATCGGCTCGATGACGGACCTGGACGCGGCGAGGCTGGAGGATGTCCGCGCCTGGTTCCGCGGGCATTACGGCCCCAACAACGCGGTGCTGGTGATGGCGGGCGATATCGACGCCGATCGGGCACGCGCGCTCGCCGAGACCTATTTCGGCGACATCCCGCGTGGGCCGCAGCCGACGCTCACTCCCGCGGCGGTGCCGACGCTCGCCGCGCCGCTTCGCGCGGTGCTCCACGATCGGGTCGCCACGGTGAGGATCCAGCGCGAATGGGCGGTGCCGGGTCTCACCGACGTCGACACCGTGCCGCTCGATCTGTTCGCCAGCGTGCTCGGCGGGCTGGCGTCGTCGCGGTTCGACGACGTGCTGGTGCGTGGCGAGAAGCTCGCGGTGTCGGCGAGCGCCAGCATCCAGCCGCTCGAGCGCGTCGGCATCTTCGAGATCCAGATCGACGTGAAGCCCGGCATCGATCCCGCACGGGTCGAAAAACGTGTCGATGCGATCGTCTCCGATCTGATCGCGCACGGGCCGAGCGCGGACGAGCTTCAGCGCGCGGTCACGCAGGAGGTCGCGCAGCGCCTGTTCGGGCTCGAGCAGCTCGGCGGCAATGGCGGGCGCGCCGCGACGCTGGCGACCGGCGCACTGTATGCCAACGATCCCGGGTTCTTCGAGAGGCAGCTCGCCGGCTATGCCGCCGCGACGCCCGCGACGGTGCAGGCGGCGGCGCGCAGATGGCTCGGACGCCCGGCCTTCACGCTGACCGTGGAGCCCGGCGAGCGGCCCGTCACCGAGCAGGCCAGGGCGGTCGCGGTCGATGCCGCCGCGCCCGCGGTCGCGCCGCCGCCCGCGACGAGCGGTGCGCCCGCCGCCACGACGCCGCGCGTCACGCCGCCGGTCGGCGACATCGCCGCGCTCCAGTTCCCGCCGGTCGTGCGCGCCAGGCTCTCGAACGGCATCCCGATCGTATATGCGCATCGCGGTCCATTGCCGCTCACCCGCATCGTGCTGAGCTTCGATGCGGGCCACGCCGCCGATCCGCGCGGTGCGCTCGGTACCGACAATTTCATGCTCGACATGCTCGATCAGGGCACCAGGACGCGCACCTCGGGGGAGATCGCCGCCGATCAGGAGCGGCTTGGCGTCTCGCTCGCCACCACCGCCTCGATGGACCGCTCGGCGATCTCGCTCGCCGGACTTTCCGCCAATCTCGCGCCCGCGCTCGATCTGCTCGCCGACGTCACGCTCGACCCGAGCTTCGCCGAGCTCGAGCGCGTGCGCGTCCAGGAACTGACCGGCATCCAGTCCGAGATCGCCGATCCGACCGGGCTCGCCGGGCGCACGCTCCCGGGGCTGATCTATGGCGGCTACCCCTATGGCGTGCCGGGCAGCGGATCGGGCGATCCGGTGGTGGTCGGGCGGCTCGGCGCGGCCGACCTCGCCGCGTTCAAGGCCAGGTGGGTGCGGCCGTCGGACGCGACGATCTTCATCGTCAGCGACAGGCCGCTCGCCGAGATCCAGCCTCAGCTCGAGGCGCGGTTCGGGGCGTGGGCGGGGATCGGCGCGGGCGGCGTCAAGGATTTCGCGGCGCCGATACCGAAGCCGCGCGCGCGGATCGTGCTGCTCGACCGGCCGGGATCGCCGCAATCGGTGATCTATGCCGGCACCGTCCTGGCGCAGACGGGTACGCAGGGTCTGGTCGCGCTCACGGCCGCCAACGACGTGCTCGGCGGCACGCTCACGTCGCGGCTCAGCGTGGACCTGCGCGAGACGCGAAACTGGTCCTATGGCGTCAGCAGCGGTGTCTCGCCCTATGTCGAGCGGATACCGTTCAAGCTGATCGCGCCGGTACAGAGCGACCGGACCGGACCCGCGATACAGGCGGCGATCGCCGATATGGAGGCGCTGCTCGCGGCGCAGCCGATCACCGACAAGGAGCGCGACGAGACCGTTCAGCGCTCGATCCGCGAGCTGCCGGGCAATCTCGCCACGCCGGGCGACCTGCTCGGCGCGATGCAGAAGAACGATCGGCTCAAGCGCCCCGACGATTTCTACGCGCATCTTGCGGACCGCTATCGCGCACTGACCACGACCGAGCTCAACCAGGTGTTGCGCGCCAGCATCCGGCCGGGCGATCTGGTCTGGGTCGTGGTCGGCGATGCGGCGACGGTCCGCCCGCAGCTCGACGGGCTGGGCCTGCCGGTCGAGGTGGCCAACGCGCCTCCCGCGCGGTAGGCGGTGCGCGCACGTTCATCAGGAGGCGGTACATGGCGACGATCGACGGCGAATGGTTGTGCGAGGTCAACTCGCCGATGGGAACGCAGAAGATGGACCTGACGCTGGCGATGCGGCCGGGTGGCGACTTCACCGGCACCGCACGCGGGGCGCTCGGCGCGCTCGATATCGCCGACGGCCGGATGCTCGGCGACACGATGACCTTCAAGATGGCGATCACGATGCCGTTTCCGATGTCGCTCGATTGCGAATCCCGGCTGGTCGGTGACGACCGCATCGAGGGCACCGTCGATACCGGCGCCTTCGGTCGCTTCCCGCTGAAGGCGACGCGGAAGTAGGCGCCCGGAGTCGAATACGACCGCGCCGAATCGCCGGAGGGCGATAGGGCCGGCATGGACCGGGCACTGACCGTGGCGGACAAGGTATGTCCTGACGCATGGCAGCCAGCCGTTCGACGGGGCCAACAGCCGCCGCCTCGATCGGACCGCCGCCGTCCTGGCGCTGAAGGAGAGAGGCGACCCCGACCTCCTGATCCCGCGATCGTCGACGCTCTATCCTCCGCTCCTCGCCGCAGGGTTGATCGCAAGCGCCTGTCTGGCGACGGCACCCCGCCAGGTGCCCTGCGCCTGCTGGATCCGCAGCTCGGCGCGAAGGGCGTGATCGTGACGCGCTGGCGCCCGCCGGGCCGGTTCCGACCGGTCACCCGCACCCCGGCACGAGCGCCGCCGCAGATGAACCCCGTCAGACGCGCGTCCCAGCGATCCCCAGGATCGCTCGGATACGCTCCGCACATGATCCCTCCGCCGAGGGTGGATCACTCGCGGCGCCGAACCGAACCAGGGTCGGCCGCGCCCGCGTATCGCGGCCTGGAACCGGTCGCTCGACGGCCGTTCAGACGCCTTGACCCCAGCACTCGCTGACGAACCGGCGAACCTCGCCGGCCAGTTCGGTGTCCTCCGGAGCGCCCAGGAAGCCGCCATGCGGCATGCCCTCGAAGACATGCAGTTCCACGGGAATGCCGGCTTTCCTGAGGGCGCGATGCATGCGCACGGTGTTGGACAGAAAGAGGTCGCGGGTGCCGGCCTGGAGGAAAGTGCGGGGGAAGCCCTGCGAGAAATCCCCGAAGAGCGGCGACAGATAGGGGTGTGCGAGATCCTGCCCTGCCGCATAGATGAGATTGGTGCTCATCAGCGGAAGCGGCAGCACCAGGTCGACCATGCGGTTCGTCTCGAAGCTGTCGCCGGATTCGGTCAGATCGAGTTCCGGTGTGATCAGCACCAGTGCTGCCGGGAGCGGCAAACCCTCGTCGCGCGCGCGGAGCACCAGCGCCGCGGCAAGATTGCCGCCCGCCGATCCACCGCCGACCACGATGTTTTCCGGCGCATAGCGTTCAAGGAGACCGCGGTAGGCGGCAAGGCAGTCGTCCAGCGGAGCGGGGTATGGCTGCTCCGGCGGCATGCGATAATCGACCGCGTAGCAACGGACCCCGAGCTTGTCGGCCTGGATGAGCGCGCCCAGTCTGCAAGGCTCGCCTCCGCCATGCACCAGGCCGCCGCCATGAATGTCGAGATAGGCGCGATCGTCGGCGCCAGCGCCGACGGGAGTCGCCAGGTACGTCACGGTGCCCGCCAGATCGATGGTCTCCACCTCGGCCTGGCAGGCGGCGGCGGTCGGCGCCAGCATCTGCGCGATCATCCCGGCCGTAGCCACCTTGGATTGAGCCCAGCCCGCGGCATCGTCCGCTGCCGGGGTGGTCTGATGAAGCATGAGGGGGAGACCGTCCGGACCAACGAGCCTCGCCAGAAAGGCCCGCGCCTGTGGACTGATCGATCGGGGGAAGGGGACCACGCGCGCCGCAACCGCAACGCCGTCCATTGCCTTGACTCCGTCCACTGCCTCGGCCGACATCAAATTCTCTCCTGAACAATATCCTTGGGCGCGGTGAGCCTAGCGCCACATCAGCGGTGCGTCTACCGGGTCGCCCGGTCGCGGTCGCCGGCGAGACAACCGCACCGCCCGTCTGTCGGGTCTTGATGCATCGACGGATGCATCGCGACCCACGGCCTCCACGGCAGCCAGCACGCTTGCACCGGCCGCATGGCGCGGTCTACGAAGACTCGCGAACCGGCTTTGGCTTCCCCAAAGCCCCAAGAGGAAGAGATCATCATGAGCGGGCCGAGCGCGACGATCGAGCAGCCGAGCCATGTGCCGGACGGCCTGGTCTATGACTTCGACATGTTCCTCGATCCCGTGCTGGCGACGGATCCGCACGAGCGGGTCCGCGAGTTGCTGCGAGACGCTCCGCCGGTGTTCTGGACCGGTCGCAACGGCGGCCACTGGATGGTGATCGGCCATCCGGAGAATGCCGCGGCGATGCGCGATACCGCGACCTTCTCCAGCGAGATGACGCCGCGCGCGCATGTCCAGGCGTTCCTGTCGCGGCTGCCGCCGGACATGCCCTATGTCCCCCAGCCGACCCCGATCGGCCTCGATCCGCCGGACCACACGCGCTACCGCGCCGCGCTCAACCCGGTTTTTTCGGCCAAGGCGATGCTGGCGCGCAAGGAGGAGATCCGCGCGCTCGCCAATACGCTTATCGACCAGGTCATCGGGCAGGGCCGTTGCGACTTCATGTCGGCGGTGGCGGAGCCGCTGCCGGTGCAGGTGTTCCTGAAGCTGATGGGCATGCCGATCGAGCGGTCCGGCGAATATCGCGAGCTCGTGCACGCGTTCATGGCGCCGGGCCTGGGGAACGACTTCATGGAGAGCATCCGCAGGGTGCGGATGGTCGTGGATGCCATGGCGGACGTCTTCAAGGCACGCCGCGAAAAACCCGAAGACGACCTGATCAGCCTGCTCTGGGCGACAGAGATCGACGGCAAGCCGATGACCTACGAGCTGATGGAGGATTTCGGCATCCTGCTGTTCACCGCCGGCCTGGATACGGTGATCAACGGCATCGGCCATGGCATCCGCCACCTGGCGCTGGACATCGATCTTCAGGAGAGGCTTCGCGCCGACCCCAAGCAGATCGTGATGGCGGCGGAAGAGCTGCTGAGGCGCTACAGCTTCGCCATTCCGACCCGGCGGGTCGCCAAGGACGTCGAATTCGCCGGCGTGCCGATGCGCGAGAATGAGCGGTTGATGCTGTACCTGCCGGGCGCGGACCTCGACGACCGCGAGTTTCCGTCCCCGGAGACGGTCGATCTGAAACGCGAGAACAATGTTCATGTCGCGTTCGGCGTCGGACCGCACCGCTGTCTCGGATCGCATCTCGCGAGGGTCGAGCTCCAGGTCGTGTACGAGCAGGTCCTGGCGAAACTGCCGACCTTCCGCCTCGATCCGGACGCGCCGGTTCGCTACCATGGCGGCCACGTCCTGGCGATGGACTCGCTGCCGATCCGCTGGGACTGAGACGCGGGGACGGCCACGGCTGCGAGAGAACGCGCGATATCGTCATGACGATGCCGATCGCTTCCGAAAGGTGATCGGGCGCGAGGCGAGCCGAGCCGATCGGGGTCGCCCCGATGGCCGAAGCGGCGCCGAGTGGCTTATCGGTGCCGCGAATCGGCGAGCATGGGATGAACGTCGCGCCGCTCGACCGCGATCCGGTTCCGCAACCTGGCCAGCATGTCGTTGACCGACCGGCGATAGCCGTCCCAGTCCGCGGTCACGCTTGTCGAAGGCCAGCGTGCGACATGATACGCCGCCGCCTCGTGATATTCCTGCAGCATGAGCCGGAACGCATCGACCGCCGGCCTCGCCCCTGGATCAGCGGTCGTGCGCAGGTGTGACAGGATCGGACCGTCGACATGCTGAAGATGGCGACGAAGCGCGCGTGAGAAGCGCAGCCGGGCGGCCGACAGCATGCCGCCGTCCGGCAGCACGGCAAGGTCGACAAGACGCTGCATCTCCTGCGCGCTCGCATCGATCTCGTCGTTGATCGCGATCAGCGCGCGCAACAGGCCATCGCCTCCGGATGGATCGGCGGCGGGCGAGGTGTCGTCAACCACGACGCGACTCCGCCTCGGACAGGAACGCGGTCAGCAGGGGGTTGAAGCCCGGCATCAGGTTGGGGAAGTGGTTGGGCGAGGCGACGATCTCGTGCCGGCCGCCGCCGACCGCAGCGGCCCGCGCGCCGACCGCGTCGAACGACGGACTCCATCCCCCCGTCACCACGAGGAGCGGGATCCCGGCGTCCCTGACCACGCCCAGCTCGCGCCGAAGCGTGTCCGCCGACGGCACCTTGAGCCTGGCGATGCCGCGGCCCATCGCCTTCAACTCATCGCGGGCCGATCCGCCCCGGATGTCCCCCGGGATGCCGACCAGCTTCGCGAAGCGGACCGCGCGGCGCTCGGGCGAGAAGGAGAAGATCATCGTCGCGACCAGCCGCAGCACGAAGCGGCGCACATGCGGATCGTCGATCGCAAGTTTCTGCATGCCCGGTTCGATCAGTGTCAGCGAACGTACGGCATCCGGACGGCGCGCGGCGGCGGCGAGCGCGACGCAGCCGCCGAACGAGTGGCCGACCAGGTGCGCTCCACCGCCGAGCAGCTCGGCGACCCACGCGCCATCGGCCTCGGCATCGTCGGGACGGCCGGGAGCGGGGCTTGATCCGTGGCCGGGACGATCGGGGACGATCAGCTGCCAGCCCTGCTCGGCGAGCTCGTACTGGGCCGCGAAATGGCGCTCGCCGCCAATCCGGCTGCCCTGCGCGCTGCCATGGATCAGAACCACGTCGGGTCCCGAATGGCCCCAGCGCGTGACATGGACATGATCCAGGCTCGACATGATGCTCCTACGTATCGGCGTGTTGCACCGGAGGCGGGTGCGCCTGCGTCTTGTTGACCAACACATCGCTCACGGCAAGCATCGCGAATGCGCTGATCGCGCCGGGCGTGGGCTTGCCGGTACCCTGGTCCCGCGCGATCTCAGCACGAGGCCTCCGTGTCCGCGGCATCGCGGTCGGATGGCCCCGGCAGGCTCCATCAGCCGGTGACCGGCTCCCGGCATCCGGCGCGGAAGGCCGCGGCGTCGGTCTCGTAATTGTGGACGAAATCGTGCGGCACCTCCGGCCCCCAGTTCGCCAGGCTGTCTGCCATCGCGTAGTTGGTCGGCGTCCACAGCGCATAGTCGTCGATATGGTCCATGTCGGAATAATATTCGAACCAGCTGCCCCACGGGTCCTGGATATAGTGGAAGAAGTTCGATCCGATCGTGTGGCGGCCAAACCCCCAGTCCCCCCGGCCCGCCTTGGCGAGCAGCGCGCGGCCGCCCCGGCCGACCGCGTCGGGATCGCCGACCATGAAGCTGCCGTGATGGAAGCCGACGCCGGGCGACTTGGCGAACGCGACGACATGATGGTCGCTGTCCCGCCTCGCGCAGCAGAAGGCGATGATGTCCTGCGCGCGGTCGGCGAGCCCCATGCCGAGCGCGTCGGTCATGAA
>CAXTNX010000012.1:0-2158 GCA_964245815.1 uncultured Sphingomonadaceae bacterium
ATGTCGTGCGCGGCGACGATCATCTCAACAACGCCTTCCGCCAGCTCGGCATCATTCGTGGGATGGGCTGGGCGCAGCCGGTCTACGCACATATCCCGCTGATCCACGGCAGCGACGGCGCCAAGCTCTCCAAGCGTCACGGCGCGCTCGGCGTCGATGCCTATCGCGACGAGATGGGCATCCTGCCCGAGGCGCTCGACAACTATCTGCTGCGGCTGGGCTGGGGGCATGGCGACGAAGAGATCGTCGATCGCGCCCGCGCGACGGCGATCTTCGACCTCGCGGACATCGGCCGATCGCCCGCGCGTTTCGACCTGAAGAAGCTCGAGAGCCTCAACGGTCATTACATCCGCGAGGCAGACGACGCGCGGCTGGTCGATCTCGTCGCCCCGCGGATCGCGCGACTCGTCGGCCGCTCCCTCGATGCCGACGAGCGCGCGATGTTGCAGCGCGCCATGGCCGAATTGAAGCCACGTGCCCGGAATCTGGACGATATCGCGGATGGTGCCACCTTCCTTTTTCGCAGGCGCCCGCTATTGCTCGACGCGCGCGCCCAGGCCCTGTTGGAGGGTGACGGCGCGGTCCTGCTGGCCGCCGCGGCCGGCGCGCTCTCGATCGCGGGCTGGACCGCCGAGGCGCTCGATGCGGCGGTGCGCGGCGTGTCTGAAGCGGCCGGGGTCGGGCTGGGCAAGGTGGCGCAACCGCTTCGCGCGGCGCTGACCGGCCGGACGACCAGCCCCGGCATCTTCGACGTGCTGCTTCTGCTGGGCCGCGAGGAGAGCCTGGCACGTCTCGCCGACCATGCAGGGGTGGCGGGCTGACGGACCTTTCCGACCCGCGGCCGGCCGGTCGCGGGACGCCACGAACAAGACGATGGAGGACATGGACTATGGCCGACGGCAGCGCGAAGCTTGGCATCCCGGGCAAGGAGTTCGACTACAGGATCATGGACGGCACGGTCGGGCCGAGCGTGATCGACATCCGCAAGCTCTATGCCGATACCGATCTGTTCACCTATGATCCGGGCTTCACGTCGACCGCGGCATGCCAGTCGGCGCTGACCTATATCGATGGCGATGCCGGCGTCCTGCTGCACCGCGGCTATCCGATCGAGCAGCTCGCCGAGAAGTCGAGCTTCATGGAGGTCGCCTATCTGCTGCTCAAGGGCGAGCTGCCGTCCACCGCGGAGTTCTCCGACTTCACGCACACGATCACGCACCACACCATGGTGCACGAGCAGCTCTCGACCTTCTTCCGGGGTTTCCGCCGCGACGCGCATCCGATGGCGATCATGTGCGGCGTGGTCGGCGCGCTCAGTGCGTTCTACCACGATTCGACCGACATCAACGATCCGCAGCAGCGCGAGATCGCCAGCCACCGGCTGATCGCTAAGATGCCGACGCTGGCCGCGATGGCGTTCAAATATTCGCTCGGCCAGCCCTTCGTCTATCCCAAGAACGACCTCAGCTACACCGGCAACTTCCTGCGCATGACCTATTCGGTCCCGGCCGAGGACTACGAGGTCGATCCGGTGATCGAGGAGGCGATGGACAAGATCTTCATCCTCCACGCCGACCACGAGCAGAACGCCTCGACGTCGACGGTGCGCCTCGCCGGCTCGTCGGGCGCCAATCCGTTCGCGTGCATCGCGGCGGGCATCGCCTGCCTGTGGGGGCCCGCGCATGGCGGCGCCAACGAGGCGGCGCTCAACATGCTGCGCGAGATCGGCACGCCCGATCGCATCCCCGAATATATCGCGCGCGCCAAGAACAAGGACGATCCGTTCCGGCTGATGGGCTTTGGCCATCGCGTCTACAAGAACTTCGATCCACGCGCCAAGGTGCTGTCCAGGACCGCGGCCGAGGTGCTCGACAAGCTCGGCATCAGCGATCCGGTGCTCGACACCGCGCGCGAGCTCGAGCAGATCGCGCTCAGGGACGATTACTTCATCGAGAAGAAGCTCTATCCCAACGTCGATTTCTACTCCGGCGTGATCCTGTCCGCGATCGGCTTCCCGACGACGATGTTCACCGTCCTGTTCGCGCTCGCCCGCACCGTCGGCTGGGTCGCGCAGTGGAACGAGATGATCACCGATCCGGCCCAGAAGATCGGGCGCCCGCGCCAGCTCTACACCGGCCCGACGATGCGGGACTATACC
>CAXTNX010000012.1:2168-49972 GCA_964245815.1 uncultured Sphingomonadaceae bacterium
GAGATCGGCGCACGCTGAGCGGTGCGCACCCCCTCCCGGCTCGAGCGGAAAGAATAGCGCGACGCCGCGATCGCCGAGGAACCGCTTTCGCCGCAACGGGTTCGTCCTTCGCATCCGAACAGGAGCGCGTGATGGCGGGCGAACATACGCCGACCAAGAACATGGCGGCGAACGCGAAGAAGGGCCTCGAGTTGCGAGAGCGGTTCAACCGGGGGGGCACCGCGGTCGGCGTGAAGCGCGCCAGGCAGATCATCGACGGTGGTCTGATGTCCGATCGCGACGTCAAAGCGATGTACAGCTATTTCGCGCGCCACGGCGTCGACAAGAACGGCAAGGCGCATGACTGGGGCGACGAGAACGATCCTTCGGCCGGTTATATCGCCTGGCTGCTCTGGGGCGGGGAAGCGGGCAAGACCTGGGCCGGCCGCCAGCGCGAGCGGATCGGAGATTAAACCCCCGGCAGCGTGAACACGACCCTCGCACCCTCGCCCGCCGCACTCTCGATCGTCACGTCGCCGCCCATCGCGCGCGCCAGGCGTCGCGAGATATAGAGCCCGAGACCCGAGCCCGGCTCGCGCGCGCCCAATCGCTCGAACTTCTCGAAGACGCGCTCGCGGTCCTCGGGCGCGATGCCGCGGCCCTCGTCGACGACGATCGCCGCGGTCGCGCCGTCCGCGCGCGCGGCGACGGTGACGACGACGGACGAACCTTCCGGCCCGAAGCGTACCGCGTTGCCGACCAGGTTGACCAGCACCTGCAACACGCGGCGGAAATCGCCGGTCGCGGGCAGGCGATCGTCCTCGTCGGGACGCTGGATGCGGATGCCCTTGTCGTCGGCACGGACCGACAGCAGGCCGGCGGCGCGGCGGGCGAGATCGGCGAGGTCGACCGGCTCGCGCTCGACCGCGAGATCGTCGTGCTCGACCGCCTCGAGATCGACCAGGTCGTCGACCAGCCCGAGCAGATGCCGGCCGGCCGACGCGATATCGCCTGCATAGGCGCCGTAGTCCGAGCGAAGCGGACCGTCGCCCTGTTCGCGGATCGCCTCGGCGGTCGCGACGATGCGTTGCAGGGGTGCGCGCAACGCAGCGTCCAGCCGGACCGCGAACGCGCCGCCGCTGGTGCCGGTCGCCGACGGATCGACAGCCTCCGCCACCCGATAGGCGCCGCCGCGGAAGCCGCGGACCCGGCCGAGCGGATCGACGAGCGGCTCGCCCGCCAGCCTGAACCGGGCGCCGCCGGATCGGACCGTGATACGCTGGTCGTCGAACCCATGCCCCCCCGCCAGCGCGGCGAGCAGCGGCGGCGGTGCGGCGCCGTCCTCCTCCAGCGTGACCAGCCGGGTCAGCGCGTCGCCCGCCGCCGGCGCGCCCGCGCCGAGGCCGAGGGCGGCGAGCCCCTCGCGCGACACCGCGGTCAGCCGCAGCGCCGCATCGCATTCCCAGGTCCACAGGGCCTCGGCGCGCAGTCGATCGAAGATCGCCGATGCGACGGACGTATCGAACCGCGGCGCAGGCGGGCGGCGCGTCCAGCCGGCGATGGTGACCGCCACTTCGCCCTGCTCGGGCCGCGCGCGCACCCAGAGATCAAGGTCCTCGTCGCCGTCCGCGGCGAATACCGCACGCGCCACCGGCGTGCCGAGCCGCCGGGCAAGCCGGGCGAGCGCGGCGATCTGGGGAATCGCGAGCGGACCGTCGGGCTCTCCCCCGGCGCGCGCCTGGAGCGCGGCGAGCGGCGCGTCGGCGGCGAGCAGCCGGCCCTCGGCATCGACCCGGCCATGCACGGGCGCTGTCGCCGGGCGCATCATATCCCCGCCAGCGCATCGAGCGCGGCGCGATAAGGGGGGTCGAGACGGGTACGGCGCACCTCGGCGCGCGCGCGCGCGACGGGCAATTCGTCGAACGCGGCGACCAGATCGCCGACCGCATCGAGCGGATCGGGGCCGAAGCCGCGATCGAGCGCGAGCGCGAGCGCGACGAGCATGGCGGCAACGACGTCGCGATCGACGTCGCCGGCGCGCAACAGCACCGCGGCGCGCGACGGCGCAGCGAGCATCGCGCGCGCCTCGTCGAAACCGATCCCGGCGCGCACCGCCAGCATCGCGGCGAGCCCGGCGATCCGTCCGGCGGCAAGCGTCGCGGCGATCAGCGCGTCGTCGAGCGTACCGTCTTCGTCGAGCGCATGCGCAAGCCGCATCGCGGCGGCGCCGATGCCGTCGCCATCATCGACGGCGGCGAGGCAGCGCGCGACCGCGCTCGCCGCGGCGCGGTGCGTGACGTCTGCGTTGCCGACCCCCGCTTCGCCCTGCGGCGCGAGCGCCGCATCGGCCAGACAGGCGGCGACGTGGCAGACGATCGCATGACGATCCTCCGCCGGAATGTCGTGGAGCGGCAGCAGCGGCTCGCCGGTGCGGTCGGACCGCGCCGCCTCGGCCGCACGCAAGGCGAAGCGCTCGCCGACCAGTACGCCGTCGATCGGATCGAGCCGCGCGAGATCCTCGATCTCGCCCGCGATCCGGACCAGCGCGTCGGTCAGGCGATGCTCCTCGGCGCGTTGCAGCGCGGCGGCGGCGAGCACGGACCGGTCGAACAGGCCGGCCGCCAGGAAGCGCGCGGGCAGATCGAACGGCGGCGCGGCGTCGAGGATCGCCTCGCCGCTGCGCAACGCCGCTTCGATCGTGGCCAGCACGCCATCGACGATGCACCGTGCACGCGCCCGCGTCTCGTCGTCGATGGCGAGTTCCGGCGGCCGCGCGATCGCCGCGCCGGCACCGGCCAGCCGCGCCTGTAGCACGTGGCCGCACGCATCCGCCGCGGCCAGCAACGCGCCGCCAGGGCCTTGGTCTCGCTCGAGATGGACGGACGACACGGGCATGAAGTCCCTTTAGCCTGTCCGTGATTAACGCCGCGCTAAACGCGTTGGGCGAGTGCGCGGGCAAGACGTTGCTGGATGGCCGCGAACGAGGCCGCGGCGTAGAAGGCCAGCCCCGCGATCGCGCAGAGCGGTTGACCGGCGGCAGCGCCGAGCGCGAATATCAGCACCAGGGCGTCGCCATCGGCGATCCAGCCCGGCGATTGCCCGGGGGCGAGGCGTTCAAGCAGTCGACGCTCCCGGAGCCCGGCGGCCAGCGCCGCGATCGCGGCAAGCGCGAGCACCAGCGGCGTCCAGCCGGCGACGAGCCAGCCGGTGTGCAGGCGATGCGCGGCGAACGCCAGCAGGGCGAGCGCCCCTGCGCCGCCGCGCGCCGTCCCTGGCCGGTCGATCGGCGCAGCTGTGGCGAGCCGTACCGCGCCGAGGGTCCGCCCGGTCGCATCGAGAAACGCCGCGAGACACAGCAGGATCAGCGCGACGAGCAGCCAGCCGCGCCACGCCGCCGGGATCGCGGCCGCGGCGCAGGCGACGCCGCTCCAGCGCAGCCAGCGCGCATCGATCGGCCGGTCGAGCAGGGCGGCGGTCGCCAGCCGACCCGCCGGGCCGTAGACGAAACGCGCCGGCCACGCCTCCTGCCGGCGGTCGCGCACCAGGCTGGCTTCGGTAGCGGCGCGCACGCCGGCGCGGCTGCGGACCAGCACGACCGGTTGCGCGTCGGCGAGATCGGCGCCATCGGCGATATCGAGCCGGCGCGCCGAGGCGCCGACCGCGCGCCGCAGCAAGGTCGAATGCAGGTCCCAGTCGCCCAGCATCGCCACCGTCCGGCGCAACATCTCGCCGCTCACCAGCGCCACCCCCGACCAGCGCGTCGCCGCGTCGATCCGCTCGAACGCACCGACCGGGCCGCTCTCCCCGATCGTCAGCAGCGCGGGCGCCGGCAGGTGCGCGAGCCGGCCGATCGTCGGTGCCGAAGCGAGCGCGCCGTCGGCGAACACCAGCACGCGCTCGTCGGGATGGAAACGGTCGGCGCCGTCCGCCGCGCTGCGCGCGACCTCGACCGCGATGCCGTCGCGGCGCAGCCGGTCGATCGCGGCGGTAAACGCCGCGGGCAAACGCTCGATCAGCACGACGACATGCGCCGCCCCCGCCGCGACCGCGAGCCGCACCTGGCGCTCGACCAGCGTGCTGCCGGCGACCGGCAGCGTCGCGATCAGTCCGCCGCCGTCCTCGGTGTCGCGCACCGCCGCGATCAATGCCGCCAGCACGCCGCCCCGCCCTTCATCGAACACACTGTCACGCGTCCGCGATAGCGCCCCAATGCCCCCGCTGCCAAGCGGTGCCGGGCCGCGGCCGGATCCCGTCTGGCGCGTGTGCCCGGAACGATGTTACAACCGACGGATGACCAGGGGGGCCTATCGGGCGGGATCGCCGCGCCATTCCGCCGACCGCGACGGGGACGTCGCCACCGAATCGCCCGCGATGAACGTGATCGCCATGCCGGCCGATGCCGACGACTCGCAACCGCCGGTCGCCGCCATGACGACCCGCGAACGAGTCGCGCTCTGGCTATTCGCCACCGCCGCGCTGTGCTGGATCGCGGTGCTCGGCGGGGTCGCGCTGTCGACGATCGGCAATGGCGGTCTCGGCATCGTCGATCTGATGCGCGGCGTCAGCATCGCCAGCGGTCCGCTCGCGCTGATCGCGACGGTGCTGATCCTGTGGCAGCGCAGCGGCCGTCGCGAGGCGGCGCGCTATGCCGATGTCGCCCGCGGCGTCCGCCTGGAGACACTGGCGCTGGATGCGGTGCTCGGACTTGTGGCGCAACGGCTCGGTGAGGATCGCGCAGCGGTCGCGACGCAGGCCGATCAGCTGCTCGCGCTCGCCGACGAGACATCGGCGAGACTGGCCACCGCCACCGCGGCGCTCGGGCGCGAGGTCGCCGAGCTCGGCCGGCGCAGCCGCGAGCTTGACGAGGCGGCGGGCACCGCGCGCGTCGACATGGGCGTGCTGCTCGCCGATCTGCCGATCGCCGAGCGCCAGGTCCGGGCGCTGGCCGAGGACCTGCGCGGCGCCGGTCTCGGCGCGCATGAACAGGCCGCCGCTCTGCAGACGCTGCTCGCCGCGCTCGCCGCCCGGGCCCGCGAGGCGGAGGACAATGCCGGCGGCGCCGCCAACCGGATGCAGGCGCAGGTCTCGCGGATCGCGGGCGCCAGCGAGATCGCGGCCCGCGACATCGATGCGGCGGCCGACCGGATGGGCGCGGCGATCGACGACGCGCTCGGCCGCGCCGGCGATGCGGTGGAGCGCACCCATCAGGGCATCGTCGCGCAGGGCGACGCGATCGCCGCGATGGCGGAGCGTGCCCGCGCGGCGGCCGACGCCGCCTCGTCCGATGTCGCGGTGACGCTCGAGAACCGGGTCGCGGCGATCTCCGCCACGGCCGACTCGCTCGCCGCGCTGCTCGCGCGCCAGGACGATGTCGGCGCTCTGGTGATCGAGCGATTGCAACGCGGGCTCGCGGCACTGGAGGCGCGCTTCGCCGAACTCGACGAGAGCGGGCGCGCGCGGACCGAGCGGCTGGGCGAGGCGCTCGGCCTGTTGCTGGCGCATGCCGAGCGGACGATGGCCTCGCTCACCGACGGCGGCACCGCGGCGACCACGCTCATCAATCGCACCGAGACGCTGCGCCAGGCGATCGGCGCGTGCCTGGTCGAGCTCGACCAGACCCTGCCCGGCGCGCTGGCGGGGCTCGAAAACGCGGCGCAGCGCAGCCACGACGCGATCGCGCGGAGTACGCCCGAGGTCGAGCGGCTCGGCGGCATCGCGGCGGACGCGGCACGCGCGCTCGACGGCGCGCGCGGCGAGATCGATGCGCGACGCGATGCGATCGAGGCGATCGGGGATCTCATCGCGACGCGGATCGCCGCGGTGCGCGCCGACGCCGAGTCGCTCGGCGACACGATCGACACGGCGGGCGCCAAGGCCGACAAGCTTGCCGACAGCACCAGCCCCAAGCTCGTTGAAGCGCTGATCCGCGTCCGCGAGACCGCCGGCCAGGCGGCCGAGCGCGCGCGCGAGGCGCTCGGCGCGATCGTGCCGCAGAGCGCCACCGCGCTCGGCGAGGCGGGACGCAAGGCGCTGCTCGCGGCGGTCGGCGACACGGTCGAGGCGCAGATCGCTCGCGTCGCCGCGCTGTCCGAGGCCGCCGTGGAGGCGGCGCGAACCGCCGCGCTGCGTCTCGAGACCCAGCTCGCGCGCGTCGCCGAGACCAGCGCGTCGGTCGAGGACCATGTCGCCGCCGGCAAGGCCGAGGTCGAGGCCAGCGACCGCGACAATTTCGCGCGGCGGACCGCGCTGCTGGTCGACTCCCTCAACTCCACCGCGATCGATGTCGCCAAGCTACTCTCGAACGAGGCCAGCGATGCCGAGTGGGAAGCCTATCTGCGCGGCGACCGCGGCGCGTTCACCAGGCGCGCGGTGCGGCTGCTCGACAAGGGCGAGGCGCGCGAGATCGCGCGGCATTACGCGGACGAGCCCGAGTTCCGCGCACAGGTGAACCGCTACGTCCACGACTTCGAGGCGCTGCTGCGCCCGGTGCTGGCGACGCGTGACGGCTCGACGCTGGCGGTGATCCTGCTGTCGTCGGAGATGGGCAAGCTCTACGTCGCGCTCGCCCAGGCGATCGAGCGGCTCCGCAGCTGAGCAGCGTTCCTGGAGTGATACCGACGCGATCCGCTCGTCCCGAGCCTCCGTCCGTACCGAACCCACCGCGTTCGCACCGAACGAAGCCGAGGGACCTGTCACGCCGTAAGGCGCAGCTCTCTCGACTTCGCCCGACAAGAACGGTCGGGATCGGTGCGAGCGGGTGTCAGAAGTCGAGGTGCAGCCGCGCAGCGAATGCGTCGCCCGCCGCCTTTCGGCCGTCGGGGAACGTCGTCGTCGTGCCGACCACGCTTGTCGCCACCAGCGGCGAGTTGGTGCCGGTGAAGCGGATGTAGTTGAGCAGGACCTTCACGTTGCCGGTGAGATACCAGTTGACCGCACCGGTGATGGCGTAGCCCTTGCGGCGGCGGTTGGCGTAGATGTCGCGCTCGGTGAGGTTGATCTGGTCGTAGCGTGCGGCGAGTTCGAAGGCGCCCCAGTTGCCCTTGGTCGGGTCGAACGGGCGCAACGGCTTCAACCGATCGATCACACCACCCTTGAAGGTCCGCGATTCGCCGGTGAGGAAGACGCTGCCGAAGCCGTAGAACCCGTCGAAGTCCGCGTCGGGCAGGCCGCCGGTGCGATCGATATGCATATGGCTGTATTCGCCCTGGAGCGAGAACGGCCCGGCCACCGCGGCGGCCTCCAGGCCGTAGAAGGTGGCATCCTTGGCGGTGTTGCCGAGCGCCGGATCGGTGACGTTCCTGGATGCGCTGAACGCGACCGACTCGAGCAGGCCGTTGTCGACGCGCACATTGGGCCGGTCGCCGATCGTGAGATCCTTACCCGCGAGATCGAAGACGTGATAACCCGAGGCGCCGAAATGGATAAGCCGCCCCGGCTTGTTGATCGGCTCCACGGTCACGCGGCCGTTGACGCCCCACACCTCGTCGGGGCTGGCGGCGTTGCGGCTGATCGATTCGTTCGATCCATAGACGCCGCCGGTCGCGGTGAGGAGCGGGTTGGCGTAGGCGAGCGTGACGCCGACGCGACGCTCGCCGCCGACATTGCCGAACGCGGTGTTGGCCATGCCGCGCTCGAGAAACTCGTTGAACGAGTCCGAGCTGTTCGCCTCGAGTCCCGCCGGCACCTTGACCTGACCGAGCGTCAGGGTGAAGTTCTTCTTGCCGGTATAGGCGACGTACGCGTCGAGCAGGCTGACCGTGCCGCCGACATATTCGGCCTCGATGCGATAAGCGAGCTGCTTGAACAGCGTCCCGTCGAAGCCGAACCGGCCACGGCGGATCTGGGTGCCGTTGTTGTAGTCGTAGCCGCCCTTGCGTTCGTTGAAGCTGGCGACGTCGACGTCGAGGAGGCCGCGCGGCTTGAAGGTGAAGTTGCCGTCGGGCGAATTGAACTGCGGCACGATCGTCCAGATCGTCGTCGGCGAGCCTGCCGCCGCGGTCTGCACGGTGCCGCGTCCTCCCGACGCCGCCGCGGGAAACGGGCCGGAGCCGCTCTGATCGGCGGTCACAGGACGCGCGGCGGATGCGGATGCCGACGCCGATGCCGATTGCGTGGCGATCTGCTGCTTGAGCTCGGCGTTCTGCGCCTGCAGCTCGCCGTTCCGGGTCTCGAGCGTACCGACGCGCGCCTCGAGCGCGCTGAGCCGGGCGAGAATCGCCTGGCTGGATACCGCAGGCGCCCTGGCGAGCGCCGGTGTCGCCGAAAGCACGGCGAGCGAAACCCCACCGAGAAGCATGAGTCGCATCTATGTTCCCCCTTCGGCCGCCGGCTATGCCGGTCGGCGCGTGATGATTGTCCGGCCGCTTCTACGGCCGGACCCGGACTATCAGCGCTTGGCCGCCGCGAAAAGCTGGTCGAACGAGCCGCCATCGGCGAAGTGCGCCGCCTGCGCCTTGGTCCACCCGCCGAAGTTGGCGATGGTGAAGAGCTGGATCTTGGGGAAGCGCGAGGCCGTCGCCTTGGCCACGACCGGATCGATCGGGCGATAGCCGTCCCTGGCGATGATCTGCTGGGCGGGCCTGGTGTACAGATATCTCAGATAGGCCGTGGCGACGGCGCGCGTGCCCTTCTTGTCGACATTGGCGTCGACCACGGCGACCGGAGGCTCGGCGCGGATCGATACCGACGGCACGACCACGTCGAACTTGTCCGCGCCGCCGGCTTCGGAAAGCGCGAGGGACGCCTCGTTCTCCCACGCGAGCAGCACATCGCCCTGCCCGCGCTGGACGAACGTCGTCGTCGCGCCGCGCGCGCCGCTGTCGAGCACCGGCACGTTGCGCAGCAGCTTGGTCAGGTAATCGCGGGCGCCGGCATCGCTGCCCGTCGTCTTGCGTGCATAGGCCCAGGCGGCGAGATAGTTCCAGCGTGCCCCGCCCGAGGTCTTGGGATTGGGCGTGATGACCGCGACTCCGGGCTTGATGAGATCGTCCCAGTCCTTGATCTTCTTCGGATTGCCCTTGCGGACGAGGAACACGATCGTCGAGTAATAGGGCGTCGAGGCGTGCGGCAGGCGACCCTGCCAGTTCGCCGGCAGCAGCTTGGCCTTATCCGCGATCGAATCGATGTCGTAGGCGAGCGCCAGCGTCACGACATCGGCGGGCAGCCCGTCGATCACCGCCCGCGCCTGCGCGCCCGATCCGCCATGGCTCTGGTTGATCGTCACGGTCTGTCCGGTCTTCTTGAGCCAGTCGCTGGCGAACGCGGCGTCGATGTCGCGGTAGAGCTCGCGCGTCGGATCGTAGGAGACGTTGAGGATCGAGACGGGCGCGGGCGCGGCGACGCCCGGCGTGCCTCCGGCGACGAGCGTGACGGCGGCAACCCCGAGCAGGACGATACGACGGTTCATGGCATTCTCCCTTGGCTCGGGATAATAGCCTACCCGCCGACTGTGTAATTAGCCTTTTTCTTCCCCCCGCCAAAGCTGGGCTTCACCGCGCCCAGCGTCCTCACCGAGCCCCCAGATGTCGCGGGCATATTCGCCGATGGTACGGTCGGACGAGAACCAGCCGACCTGCGCGGTGTTGCGGATCGCGGTGGCGTGCCATCGCGCCGGATCGCGCCAGAGCGCGTCGACCTGGCGTTGCGCGGCGGCATAGGCATCGAAATCGGCGGCGATCATGAACGGATCGGCATCGTACAGACCGCCGACCAGCCCGCCGTAGCGGCCGCGATCGTCGGGCGAGAACACGCCCGACGCGATCGCGCTGAGCGCCTGGGCGAGTTCGCTCGAGCGCTCGATGAACCCGCGCGGCGCATAGCCGGTGGCCTTGGTCGCGGCGACCTCCTCGGCGGTCAGGCCGAAGATGAAGATGTTCTCGGCGCCGACATGATCGCGCAGCTCGACGTTCGCGCCATCGAGCGTCCCGATCGTCAGCGCGCCGTTGAGCGCGAGCTTCATGTTGCCGGTCCCCGACGCCTCCAGCCCCGCGGTCGAGATCTGCTCGCTGAGATCGGCCGCGGGCATGATCTTCTCGGCAAGCGAGACATTGTAGTTGGGCGCGAACACGACCTTGAGCAATCCGCCCACCGCAGGGTCCGAATTGACCCGCCGCGCGATGTCGTTGGCGAGCTTTATGATGAGCTTGGCCGTGTGGTAGCTGGAGGCCGCCTTGCCCGCGAAGATCTTGACCCGCGGCACCCAGTCGCGCTCGGGATGGCTGCGGATCTGGTCGTAGAGCGCCACCGTTTCGATCAGGTTGAGCAGCTGGCGCTTGTATTCGTGGATGCGCTTGACCTGGACGTCGAACAATGCGTCGGGATCGAGATCGATGTTCTGCGTCAGCTTGATGTGCGCGGCGAGTGCGACCTTGTTGGCGCGCTTCACCGCCGCGAAGCGCTCCTGGAAGGCCTTGTCCCCGGCGTGGGGCAGCAGCGCGGAAAGCGCCTCGGCGTCGTCGAGGAACGCATCGCCGATCGTCTCGCGAAGCAGCGCCGTCAGCTTCGGATTGCACTGTACCAGCCAGCGCCGCGGCGTGATGCCGTTGGTCTTGTTGTTGATGCGGGTCGGATAGAGCCGATGGAGATCGCGGAAGACGGTCTCCTTCATCAGCCGGGTGTGGAGCGCGGCGACGCCGTTGATGCTGTGCGAGCCGACAAAGGCGAGGTTCGCCATCCGCACGCGCCGCTCGCCGCCCTCGTCGATCAGCGACACCGCGGCGAGCCCGGCATCGTCGAAGCCGCGCTCGCGCGCCTCGCGCAGCAGGACCGCGTTGATCTGGTAGACGAGCTGCATGTGGCGCGGCAGCAGCCGCTCGAACAACGGCAGCGGCCAGCTCTCCAGCGCCTCGGGCA
Source organism: uncultured Sphingomonadaceae bacterium (assembly GCA_964245815.1). Classification (GTDB taxonomy): domain Bacteria; phylum Pseudomonadota; class Alphaproteobacteria; order Sphingomonadales; family Sphingomonadaceae; genus Solisphingomonas. The sequence continues at coordinate 12,999 of CAXTNX010000012.1, forward strand.
GCAGCGTGTGGTTGGTGTAGCCGAAGGTCCGGCGCGTCACGTCCCACGCCTCGTCGAACTCGAGACGATGCTCGTCGAGAAGCAGGCGCATCAGCTCGGCGACGGCGACCGCCGGGTGGGTGTCGTTGAGCTGGACCGCCGCCTTGTCGGGCAGCGTGCGGATATCCCCGAAATACTGGAGGTGGCGCCGCACGATGTCCTGCAGCGAGGCGGACGAGAAGAAATATTCCTGCCGCAGCCGCAGTTCCTGCCCGGCCACCGTCGAGTCGGCGGGATAGAGGATGCGGGTCAGCATCTCGGCGCGGGTCTGGTTGCTCAGGGCGCCGACATGATCGCCGGCGTTGAACGCATCGAGCCGGATCGGATCGACCGCGCGCGCCTCCCACAGCCTGAGCGTGTTGACGCGCTTGCCGCGCCAGCCGACGACGGGAGTGTCGACCGACATCGCGATCACGCGCTCGGCCTGGCGCCAGACGGGCGCGCCGTGCTCGTCCGCGACGACCTCGCCGCCGAAGCGGACATGATAGCTGCTCTCGCGGCGTTCGAACTCCCACGGATTGCCGAAGGCGAGCCAATCCTCGGGCAGCTCGATCTGCCAGCCGTCATGGATGCGCTGGCGGAACATGCCGTTGACGTAGCGGATGCCGTAGCCATAGGCGGGCAGGCCGAGGCTGGCGAGGCTCTCCATGAAGCAGGCCGCCAGCCGCCCGAGGCCGCCATTGCCGAGCGCGGCGTCGGGCTCGATCTCCTCGATCTCGGCGAGATCGACGCCGAGCGAGCGCAACGCCGCGGCGACCTCGTCATCGGCACCGAGATTGGACAGGGTATCGCGCAACAGCCGTCCGATCAGGAACTCGAGGCTGAGATAATAGACCCGCTTGGCGCCGGCGCGGTGTGCCGCGCGGGTCGAATCCATCCAGCGGTCGATCACCTGGTCGCGGATCGTCAGGATCGTCGCGGCCAGCCAGTCGTGCGGGCGGGCGGCACGCTCGTCCTTGCCGACGCGATGGACGAGCGCATCGAGGATCGCCGCGGCGAGCACCGCCTCGCGGGGAGCGGCGGGCAGCACGGGCGCGCGCTCGGCGGCGGAGGCGATCGTATCGGGCACGGGTCGGCTCTCCAGCAGCGTCGGTCGTTCCGGTTCTAGCCTGACCGGCAGGATTGTCACCTGAACCGATACGACGCGCGCGCCATCCACTCGACCCGCCGCGATCAACGGTGGTATCGCGGCACAATGGGGTTGGGGGGCCTTGCTCGCGACAAGCGATTCCGACAGGCGCTCACGCTCACGCTGACGATCTGGATCGTGTTCGTGTACGGCAGCTATGTCGTGTCGAGCGTCATCGCGGGAAGCACCGCTTTCGTCGCCGACCTGCCGCTCGATCTGCCCGCGGTGCTGATCGTCGCGTTGATCGCGCAATGCCTCTATCCGGTCGTGACCCGCACCGCGGGGATGAGCCCGGTGTCGCGCTGGCTGATCCTGATCGTCGCCACAGTGGGGATCGCGTTCCTGCAATCCTTCGTCAACACGATCGAGAACCGGATGCTCGGCGTCATCCCGAGCCTGGACATGCGGCATTTCGATCTGATCCGCGCACATTACGGCCGCAATTTCCTCAGCCACGTCTATGTCAGCTTCGCCAACGCGGCGCTGCTGGTGTTCGTCGTCGAGGCGCAGCGCAGCGCCGAGCAGCGCATCCGTCTCGCCCGCACCGAGGCGATCGCCGCGCGCGCGCGGACCGCGGCGCTCCGCCTCCAGCTCAATCCGCATTTCCTGTTCAACACGCTCAACTCGATCTCGAGCCTGGTGGTCACCGGACGCAGCGTCGACGCCGAGGAGATGCTCGGCCGGCTGTGCGAGTTCCTGCGCCTCTCGCTCAATGCCGATCCGCATGCGCTGGTCCCGCTCGAGGAGGAGTTCGCGACGATCGAGACCTATCTCGAGATCGAGGCGGTGCGGTTCGGCAAGCGCATGAGCGTCGAGCTGTGCTGCCCCGCCGATATCGCGGGCGAGGCGGTGCCGGGCTTCATCCTCCAGCCGCTGGTCGAGAATGCGGTCAAATACGGCGTCGCCCAGTCGCCCGGGCCGGTCGCCGTTCGCGTCATCGCGGCGCGCGAAGGCGACGGGCTCAAGCTGTGCGTCAGCGACAGCGGGATCGCCGCGGCCGAGGATACCGTGCCGCAGCTCCCGAGTTTCGGCATCGGCCTCGACAATATCCGCGAGCGGCTGGCGAGCCGCTATGCCGGGCGCGGCTCACTGTCGATCGAGCGTGGCCCCGACGGCTTCACCGCGATCGTCCGGATGCCGGCCGGCGCCGGCGCCGAGGCGATCGACGCGACCGCCTGATACGACAAACCGATCGCGCCGGGTGACCACCCTGTCTCGTCGCACCAGCATGCAGCTTCGCCGCGAGACGCGGGCATCCTGCCACGGCCTTTCCTATCCGGTGTCCATCGCACGTCGATGGGATGAAGGACCATGCAGTCACAGCGTCGTTCCGTCGCCGAGCCCCCGGTCGCCAACGACACCGCGCCGGCGATCCTCTCGATCGTCCCGCAGCGCGAGCACCGCTGGCTCGACGATCGCGAGGTCCATGCGATCGCGGTCGGACGCGCGGATGCGTTCCGCTATGGCTGGAGCGCGGCGCCGCCGCCGTCGGGCTTGCGGCGCGTCGCATCGTGGCTCGCCGCCCTGACCGGCATCCAGCGCGTGACGCCGTTCGCCGACGCCAGGTTGGAAGCGCTGCGCCTGTTCGCCTGCATGATGCGGCGCGGCGACCGGCGTCTCGACGATCTCGCGGCGCGGCTGCTCGCGGCGGACTTCAGCCAGGCCGCGCTCCATCAGGCGACCAATCTCGCACTTGCCTGAGCCGGCGGAAGAGGCGTTTCCGACGCCGCTCGGCCTTGAGTACGGAGCGCACTACGAAGCGATCCCGAGCGCCTGCTCGACGGCATCGAGATAGCTCGGGCCGACCTGTACGCCGGTGCCGTCGGCGAGGACGAGCGTGGTGGCGCGCTGCTGGCGGCGGACCTCGGCGACGCGCGACGGGCGGACGAACGCGGAGCGATGGACGCGGATCAGCGCGGTGCCCTCCAGCTTCGCCTCCAGCGCGGACATCGTGATCCGCAGCATGTGGCTGCGCATCTCGGTGTGGAGCAGCACATAGTCGCGCGCCGCCTCGATCCAGTCGATCGTCTCGATCGGCACGCGCCGCTGCCCGTTGCGCTCGGGCACCCAGATCTCGGGATCGCCCGGCGATGCGCCCGGCGCCGGGGACGGACGCCTGGCGCGCAGTGCCGCCATCTCGGCGGAGAGCGCGCCCGCGCGGGCGGCATCGTCGCGCAGGCGGCGGCGGCGGCGCGCGCGCTCGGTGGCGAGACGCAGCCGGTCGACGCGCACCGGCTTCAGGATATAGTCGGCCGCCTCGAGATCGAACGCGTCGGGCGCGTAATGCTCGTGCGCGGTGACGAAGACGATCTCGGGGCGCGGCTCGACCGCGATGTCGGCCGCGGTGCGCAGACCGGTGCGGCCCGGCATCTGGACGTCGAGCACCACCAGATCGGGACGCAGGGCCTCGATCTGGCGCAACGCGGCATCGCCGTCCTGCGCCTGGCCGACCACCTCGATATCCTCGATGTCGCCGAACAGGGCGCGCAGCCGGTCGAGCGCCAGTTCCTCGTCGTCAACCAGCAGTACGCGCATAGGTCCTCCTCCCGCTGCTCAGGCCATCGCAGTGCCGGGCAGCCTGATCGTTGTCGTGGTTCCGGTGGCACCGCTCGCCGTCTCGAGCCGCGCGGCCGGTCCATAGAGCGCGGCGAGACGGCGGCGCATATCGTCGACCAGCATCGCGAGCGCATCGGGATCCGCGCGCCGCGCGTCGTCGGCGATGGTGACCAGCAGGCCGGCATCTTCGGTCGTCGCCGACACGGCGACATGCACCGGCCGGGTCGATGGACCGAGGCCGTCGCGGACCGCGAGCTCGACCAGCGCCTGGATGGTCAGCGCCGGCAGCGTCAGCATGGCCGCGGCATCCGAGCAATCGACCGCGACCGCCAGCCGCTCTCCGAAGCGCATCTCCTCGATCCGGACATAATGCTCGACGAGTGCGATCTCCTCCTCGACCGGGACCGGCATCGCCGGATCGCCCGCCAGCGAGGCGCGCAGGAAGGCGGAGAGATGCCCGATGCCGAGCTCCGCCTCCTCGTTGCGGCGCGTGACCACCAGACCCGAGATCGAATTGAGCGTGTTGAACAGGAAATGCGGATTGAGCTTGAGCCGCAGCCAGTCGAGCTCGGCACGCTGCCGGGTCGCGACCACGTCCGCCAGCCTGCGCTCCTGGCGAATCGCCCGGCGCCGCGACGCGACCAGCTGGAACAGCACCGCGTTGACCGCATAGACGTTGGCGTAGCGCAGCGCCGCGCCATAACCCCGGCGCAGATCGGTCGGCAACGAATGCCAGGATCGCTCGACATGCGCGGCGACCCAGCCGGTGAACATCAGGTCGAACGCGGCCTGCACGATCGCTGTGCCGAGCACCGCCAGCGTCATCGCCACCAGCCGGCTTCCCGCCAACCAGGATGCGGTCGCCCGGAACAGCGCGAACAGCGGCATCGCGAGCAGCACGGAGACGAGGATCGTCGAGGCATCGAGCGCGACGCTGCCGATCCCTTCGCCGCGGTGGAGCTGGATGATGACCGGCAGATAGACGATCAGCACGAACACCCACAGCGCCACCGTGATCGCGATCGCGTCGCGCCAGCGGGCATCGTGCTCGCCCGGCCGCGGCCCGAGCGCGGCGATCGTTCGGGTGTCGGTAAGCCTGTCGAACATACGCATGCCCGGACATCATCACGACCCACCCCTTCGCGGAAGCCTCGACATGACCAAGCCGCCGCGCGGTGCGACGAACGCGGCGCGGTGAGCGTGCTTGCGCCCGTCATCCGGGCGTTCCACTGAGATACGAAAGACGCGGCCAAGAGGATGACGATGGAGAACACGATCTATTCGGTGCCCGCCGATTTCGGCGGTGCGATCGATGCGGACACGCGCGCGGCGCTCTATGCCCGATCGCTCGACGATCCCGACGGCTTCTGGCTGGAGCAGGCGCAACGGCTGGACTGGATCGCGCCGCCGACCCGCGCGGGGGACTGGTCGTTTTCGGAAAGCGACTTCCATGTCCGCTGGTTCGAGGACGGTGTCCTCAACGTCTCGGCCAATTGTCTCGACCGCCATGTCGCGACGTGCGGCGACCGGACCGCGATCCTGTGGGAGCCCGACGATCCGGCGGCCGCGCCGCGCGCCTTCACCTATGCCCACGTGCTCGCCGAGGTCGGCCGCTTCGCCAACGTGCTCAAGGCGCTTGGCGTCGCGAAGGGCGATCGCGTCACCGTCTACATGCCGATGATCCCGGAGGCCGCGTTCGCGCTGCTCGCCTGCGCGCGGATCGGCGCGGTGCATTCGGTCGTGTTCGGCGGTTTCTCGGCGGACGCGCTGGCGAGCCGGATCGAGGATTGCGGCAGCCGCATCGTCATCACCGCCGACGAGGGCCGGCGCGGCGGTCGCACGATCCCGCTCAAGGCCACCGTCGATCAGGCGGCGACGATTGCGCCGGGGCTCGACACGGTTCTGGTGGTGCGCGCGACCGGCGCGGAGGTGACGATGCGCGACGGCCGCGATCACTGGTATCACGAGGCCGCATCCGGCGTCGATACGGACTGCGCGCCCGCGCCGATGGCCGCGGAGGACCCGCTCTTCATCCTCTACACCAGCGGATCCACCGGCAAGCCCAAGGGCGTGATGCACACCTGCGGCGGCTATCTGCTGTGGGCGGCGCTCACCCACCAGACCGTGTTCGACTATCGCGCGCCCGAGATCTACTGGTGCGCCGCCGATATCGGCTGGGTCACCGGGCACAGCTACATCGTCTACGGCCCGCTCGCCAACGGCGCGACGACGCTGATGTACGAAGGCGTGCCTAACTGGCCGACGCCGTCGCGGATCTGGGAGGTGGTGGATCGTCACGCGGTCGCGACGCTCTACACCGCGCCGACCGCGTTGCGCGCGCTGATGAAGGAGGGCGACGACTTCGTCACCGCGACCTCGCGCAGGAGCCTGCGCCTGCTCGGTACGGTCGGCGAGCCGATCAATCCCGAGGCGTGGCGCTGGTACCACGAGATCGTCGGCGGGGGCCGGTGCCCGATCGTCGACACCTGGTGGCAGACCGAGACCGGCGGCCACATGATCACGCCCATCCCGGGGGCGGTGGCGCTCAAGCCGGGCTCGGCGACGCTGCCGTTCTTCGGGATCGAGCCGCGATTGCTCGATGGCGAGGGGGCGCTGCTCGATGGCGCCGCCGAGGGCAATCTGGTGATCGCGCGGTCCTGGCCCGGCCAGATGCGTGGCGTCTGGGGTGACGGGAAGCGCTTTTTCGAAACCTATTTCAGGACCTTCCCCGGCGTCTACACGACCGGCGACGGCGCGCGCCGCGATGCCGACGGCTATTGGTGGATCACCGGCCGGGTCGACGACGTCATCAACGTCTCCGGCCATCGCATGGGCACCGCCGAGGTGGAGAGCGCGCTGGTCCTGCACGAGACCGTCGCCGAGGCCGCGGTCGTCGGCATGCCGCACGAGGTCAAGGGCCAGGGCATCTACGCGTATGTGACGCTCAACGCCGGGATCGAGCCCGACGAGACGCTGCGCACGACTCTTCGCGACCATGTCCGCCGCGAGATCGGTCCGATCGCGACGCCCGACGCGATCCAGTTCGCGCCCGGCCTGCCCAAGACGCGCAGCGGCAAGATCATGCGCCGGATCCTGCGCAAGATCGCGGAAGGCGACACCGCCGCGCTCGGCGACACCTCGACGCTCGCCGATCCGGCGGTGGTCGACGATCTCGTCGCCAATCGCGTCGGCTAGCGGGATCGCGCATCGCCGCGCATGCGTTCAGCGCGCGGTCAGCCGCGACGGGATAGCCGGAGCGGATCAGGAGACTTGCCATGCGTCCGATCGCCCTACCGCTGATCCTCGCCGCCGCGCTCGCCGGCACCGCCGCGTCCGCGCAATCGACCGACCCCTATGCGGGCTACGGCACCGCGCCGCCGGCCGGCGGATACGGGCAGCAGGGCTATCCGCCGCCCGGCTACGAGCAGGGCGACGGCTATGGCGATCCGGATCAGCAGGGCTATGGCAACGCCCCGCCCCCGCCCGGCGGAACGGCGTATCGGGACGACGGGCGCTGGGGCGCGCAGGACAGCTACGGCACCGCCGACGCGCGACCCGATCGGGGCGATCCGGCAAGCGGCTGGCAGGGCCGCGGCGGTCCTGACCGGGGTCCGGGCGTGCAGAGCCCGCGGACCCGTGCCTATGCCGCCCGCATCGCCCGCTGGCGGGCGCGCGCCGATGCCTGCGAGGCAGGCGACCTGCGCGCCTGCCAGGGACCGGACAGCTAGACGCCGGGCGCCAGGCGGCGCACGTCCTCGATCGGATGCGCAGCGAACCAGGCGTGCGCCTTCGCGGCGAAGGCCGGGGTCGCGCCGGCGCGCATCTGGGCGAGGCGGCGCGCCGCCGCGGCGGCGCGGCCCGCCTCGGCGAGCATCCGCGCATGGTTGAACTGGCCGCGGAAATCGCCTGCGTCCGCGCCCCGTTCGTACCAGCGCATCGCCAGCGCCGGATCGCGCGGCACCACCCAGCCATCCTCGTGGAAGCCGCCGACCATCGTCATCGACTTGGCATGCCCGATGGCTGCCGCCTGACGGAACAGCGCCAGGGCGCGCGGCCGGTCCTGCGCCGCGCCGTCGCCGAGCGCGAGCTGCGTCGCCAGGTTGTAGAGACCCCAGTCATGTCCACGCGCCGCCGAAGCCTCGAACCAGGCGACCGCGCGCGCGGCATCGCGCGGCACGCCCCGGGCCTGCTCGTAGCAGCGGCCGACCATGTTCATCGCCGCCCCATCGCCCGCCTGCGCGGCGTCGACGAACGCACGGAACGCCGTTCGCCCGTCGTCCGGTCCCATCAGTATTTCAGTGCGAGCGTGACCAGCGCGGTCCGTCCCGCCGCCTGATTGGCGTAATGCGAGGCATAGGCCTGATCGTAGTACAGCTTGTTGGTCAGATTGAGCACGTTGACCTGCACCGAGGCATAGCGGTTGATCGTATAGGCGGCGTTGGCGTCGAACCGCCAGTAATGCGGGACGTAACGGGCCAGCGCGTTGGTGATGACGAGCTGCCCTGCGCCGTTGATCGAGCGCAGATCACCGTAGCCGCCATACACCTTGCCCATGTAGATCGTGCCGCCGCCGACCGAGAGCCGCTTGGTCGCCTGATAGCTGGTGAAGGCCGTGAAGCTGTGCTTGGCCGTGTTGGGGAAGCGCTTGCCGGTGTTGACCGACGGCGCGAGGATCGTGATCGTCCTGCCGTTGACGGTCCCGGTGGTCGCGGTCGATCCGCCATCGGTGATCTTGGCGTCCAGATACGTGTAGCCGCCGAAGATCTTCCAGCTTGGCGTGATCGCGCCGTTATAGCCGATCTCGAACCCGCGGATGCGGCGGCTGCCGACATTCTGCACCGTCCCGGTATCGCTGGTCACGCGCGCGTTCCGCGTCTTGAGCTCGAACGCGGCGGCGGTCAGCGACAGGCGCTCGTGGAACAGGTCCGCCTTGGCTCCGACCTCGTACGATTCCGTGGACTCGACCTTGAGATCGCTCGGCGTGAGCCGCTCGGTCCTGCCCGGGACGAGCGCATTGGTCTCCGAACCCTGGCCGAGGAACGTGCCCGGCGGCACCGCCGCGGTCGCGTAGGTGAAATAGACGCTGGTATCGTGCGTCGGCTTGGCGATCGCGCTGCCCTGCCCGGTCCAGATGCCGTCGTGCCGGCCGAACGTCGGCCGCGCCCCCGCGACGACCGGCTGGCGTACCCGGGTATTGTAATCGTCGTAGCGCACCCCGCCGTTGAGGAGCAGCCACTTGGTCAGCGTGATCGTGTCGAACGCATATCCGGCAAGCGTCCGCGTCGTCGCAAGCGTCAGCGCGCTGTCCGCCGGACGCAGGATCGGCGTCCGCACCGTCGAGGTGTCGGAGGTGTAGTTGACCCAAGGATCCTTGGGGTTCGGATCCGACGCGCTCGTGCAGTAGAAGCGCGAAACGGTCGTCGGATTGCAGCGCGGGCTGATCGTCGAGCCGGTCGACAGGACATAGTTGCCGTACTGCGAATCCTCCCAGCTGAACTCGCTGCCGATCGCGAAGCTGTGCTTGATCCCCACTGTCGTGATCGTACCCGAGAGGTCGGTCTGGTCGAGCAGGCCGTCGGCGGAGCCGTAGCGATTGTTCGAGCGCCGCCAGATATAACCGCCCCGATTGTACGGGTTCGTTCCGCTCGCGGTGTTGCCGTAGACGTCGCCGTTCGAATCGTCGGGCAGCGTCCAGCGATAATTCTGTATGGTGTGCGCATAGCGTGCGGTGTTGCTGAGCTTGATGCTCCCGTCGACGTCGTGCTCGACGCGCATCGTCGCCTCGTCGACCTGGGTGTGGCGGAAGTCGCGATCCGTGAGGCCGTAATAGGCGTCGCGCGGGCGGTGGACGACCTCGCCGGCGATCGTCGTGAAATCGCCCTGGATCGGCCGGGTCTGATGGATGCCCGCCGGCAGGTTGGCGGTGGTGTAGAGGTACGGGATGCCGCTGTCTGGCAGCTCGTGGCTCTCCAGGTGATAATATTGGAGCGTCAGCCGGGTCGGCGTGCCGAGCCCGATGGTGACCGCCGGCGCGATCCCCCAGCGCTTCTGGCGCACCGCATCGCGCCCGGCGATCCCCTGGTCGTGATAGACCGCCGCCAGGCGCACCGCGACGATATCGGAGATGTGATAGTTCAGGTCGCCGGTGACACGCCGATAATCGGCGGTGCCGCCGACCCCGGTCACCTCGGCGAAGTCCTTGTCGCCGGGCAGCTTGGACACGAGGTTGATCGAGCCGCCCGGGCTGCCGCGACCGCCGAACGCGCCATCCGATCCCTTGATGACCTCGATCGAATCGATGTCGAACGTCTCGCGGCTCTGCGCGGCGATGTCTCGGACACCATCGAGATAGGTGCTGGCCTGGCTGTCATAGCCGCGGATGAACGGTCGGTCGCCGAGCGGATTGCCGCCCTCGCCCGCGCCGAGCGTGATGCCGGGCACGGTGCGCAGCGCCTCGGTCAGAGAGGCGGACGCGGTATCGCGGATGAGCTCGTGCGGGATGACGGTGACGCTGCGCGGCGTATCGAGCAACGGCGCGGTGAACTTCACCGACGAGGCGTGATCGGTGCCATAGCCCTTGTCGCTTGGTCGCTGGCCGTGCACGAGGATCTCGTCGCGGCGGGCGCGATCGTGCTGGCCGGGATCGTCGCCGTCGCCACCATCGCCGGAAGGCGCGGAATCGGCGGCGAAAGCGGGCGTCGCGAAGGCAAGCCCGACGCACCCGAGAGCGAGGAACGCCGGAGCGGCCTCGCGCGGCGATGCCGCCCGTCTTGAAGCTGACACTGATCGACCCCCTGCATCACATCGGTTGATGCGATGCTAATGCGATTTGATCGCAGTAGTGGTCAAGTATTATCTGCGAATGAGTGTCAAAATCTGTCGGCCCCTACACGGAGGCCGGCGCGGGTGCATCCAGCGCGATGATCTTGGCGGCGATGGCGTGCGCGTCGATCGGATAGCGGCCCTGCGCGATCAGCGAGCGGATCGCCTCGACCTTTTTCGAATCGATCGGCGGCGACGCATCGGCGAGCAGCGAGATCAGATTGGCGTTGGCGGCGCCGACGCTGGTCTGCGTGGCAGCGGTGACGGTGACGGTCTTGACCGCAGCCGCGGTCGTCGTGGCCGGACGTACCTGTCCCACGCCCGCGCCCACACTCGTGTCGATCCCATCCATAGCTTTAGCCTTCGAGTGTCGCGCTTCCCCGATCGTGGTTACGACCGCGACGCGCCCCGCTTTAGGCGGACGTGCGATTATTTTCAGGCGCGTGGATGGGCGGCGCGATAGACATCGAGCAGCCCCGCCATGTCGACCGCGGTGTAGACCTGGGTCGAGGACAGGCTGGCATGGCCGAGCAGCTCCTGGAGCTGACGCAGATCGGCGCCGCGCCCGAGCAGATGCGTCGCGAAGCTGTGCCGCAGCGCGTGCGGCGTGGTGCGCTCGGGCAGCCCGAGCCGGATGCGCGCGCCGCGCACCGCGCGGCGGACGACATCGGCCGAGAGCGCGCCGGCCCTGGCGCCGCGAAACAAGGGTGTGCCGCGGTCGAGCGGATAGGGACACAGCGCGACATAGGCCGCGATCGCCGCGCTCACGGCGGACAGGATCGGGACCACGCGCGTCTTGCCGCCCTTGCCCGTCACCCGGATCGTCTCGCCGAGGGGCAGGACCGCGGCATCGAGCGCCATCGCCTCGCCGACGCGCAGGCCCGCGCCGTAGAGCAGCAGGAGCACCGCGAGGTCGCGCGCGGCGAGCCATGGCGCCACGGCGGCGGCGGCGGCATCGTCGGCAAGCGCGATGGCGTCGGCCGGCGACACCGGGCGCGGCACGCCGCGCCGCACGCGCGGGCCGCGCAGCACCGGAACCGGCGCCCCGGCAAAGGCGAGGAAGCCGCGCAGCGCCGACAGTTCGCGCGCCGCCGAGCTGTTGGCGAGAGCGGCGTCGCCGCGGCGTCGCGCCAGATAGGCGCGGAGATCGTCGATGCCGGTCGTCGCCAGCGCCGCGCCGTCGGTCGCCGCGCCGCGGTGTTCGCCCAGGAACCGAACGAAGCGATGCGCGGCGGCGACATAGGCGCGCACCGTGTGCACCGAGCGCAGCCGGTCGCGCCGCAGATGCTCTCCCCACGCCGCCGCGATCAGGCGTGCGGGGTGATCGTCGACGGTCAGGCCGGCAGGCACCGCGCGACCATGTGCGCGAGTACCCCGCCGAGGAAGGCGAGCAGCTCGGAGCCATGCCGGGTCTCGAACCGCGTCGCCGCGCGTTGGCCGAGCGCCAGCATCCCGCACGGCAGCGGCGCGCGATTGTCGAGCCGCACCAGCGCCTCGGCGCGGATCAGCGGCGCCGCGGGCCCGAACAGCGGATGGCCGCGCTCGACCCCGCGCAGCACGACGCCGTCGATCCCGCGCGCGATCCGCGCGATCACCGGGCGATCGACATATTGCAGGCCGTTGGCATCCGCGCGAAGCCCGGTCTCGCCGACATGCAGCGCCAGCGCGACCGCATCGACGCCGAGCAGATCGGGCCAGTCCTGCGTGACGGTATGGACGAGGTGATCGAGCCCCTCCGCCTGGATCGCCGCCAGCACCGCCGCCTGGATCGCGGCGACCGCGCCGGAATGGCCGCGCGCGAAGGCGATCAGATCCTGGTTAGCTTCCTCGACCTCGGCGACGCGCGCGCGAAGCGTCGCCACCGCACGATCCTGGAAGTCGATCACCTGTCCCATCCGTCCAGCTTAGCCGGACATGGTTAAAAGGAAATGGCCAGCGCGGACATGCCGTTCCCCGGCGAGGCGCGCGGTCCCCAGATCCAGGCGTCGCGCTCATACTACGGACCCCGGCCTTCGCCGGGGAACGAGCAGGAACCGCTATCGCATCGGATACCGCATCGCCACGTCGCAGCGCTCGTAGCGTGCGCCGTGATCGCGCATGATCGCGGCATCGTGGACGAAGCCCGCCTTCTCGTAGAGATGGATCGCCGCCGCGCATCTGCGGTTGGTGAGCAGGTAGAGCGTGCCCACCCCCATCGCCTCGGCACGCGCGATGACGTTGCGCAACAGGAACTCGCCCGCCTTGCGACCGCGCGCGCTTTCCAGCACGCCCATCTTGGTCAGCTCGAACACGCCGTCGGCGATGCGGATCAGCGCGCAGGTGCCGACGATGCCGAGCCCCGCGGCCTCGACGAACCAGACCACGCCGCCGCGATCGACGATCGTGCCGCGCGGGTCCCCGAGGATGCGGCGGTCATTGTCCTCCATCGTGAACATCCTCGAGATCCATTGCTCGTTGATGTCGTGGAAATCGCCCGCGAGGCTGTCGTCATAGTCGCGGATCCGCAGGGCCGCCGGGGATCCGGCGTGAACGCACGCGGTTTCGACCGTGGAGGAGATCGGTCCCGGGATCATCGGCCTGGCATGACGCACGCTCCGCAGCGGATAGCCCGCTCCATAGCGCGCCATCGCGACGTCGCTACCATCCTTTCTGCTGGTCGTTCCGGCGCCAGGCGCGGATCTGGCAGCCGGTGAAGCCGCTCGCGCCGACCGCGCTGCACGAGCCCCCGGTCAGATCGCCCGCGCCGCCGCTATCGATCAGGTCGTGCCGCTCGCCCGAGACGCTGCGCGCGGCGCCACTCGGGTCCCAGCCATTATCGATCCGCGGCAGGCGATAGCGGTCGGGCGCACTCGGGTTGCGCTTGCAGACGACGATCGTGTCGTCGCCGCGCCGCCGGCAGGGATCGGTTGTGATCCGCAGTGCTTCGGCGATCGTCGGATCGCCGGCGAGCAGCAGGAGGAGCACGGCGAGCATCGCTCAGACCAGCCGGTAGAGCCGGCTCGGATCGTCGTGGCCGGGCAATTTCAGCATCCCCTCCGCGACGAAGCCGAGCTTGCGCAGCACCGCGCCCGACACGACGTTGTCGGGCCGCGTGATCGCCAGCACGGGACGCATCCCGGGCGCATGATCCAGCAACCCGCGCGCCGCCTCGCTGCCATAGCCCTGCCCGCAATGCTCGGCGAGATAGGCGAAGCCGAGATCGGGATGATCGAGCCCCTCGCGGCGCACGAAGCCGACTGTGCCGATCGCGACGCCATCCTCGCGGCGCGTGACCAGGAGCATCCCGACGCCATGCGGATAGGCGGCCAGCACGCGATCGTGGATATAGTCCCGCGCCTGCTCGATTGTGCGCACGCCGCGATCGCCTATGTTGCTCACGAACCCCGGATCGTTGAGCAACGCCAGCATGAAGCCGGCATCCGCCGCGCCGATCAGCCTGACGATGAGCCGCGCCGTCTCGAACGCCATGTCCACTCCTCCCCCGTCCGATCGGTCCGCATGAGCCGCGCGCGCGTCCTCTTGCTGAACGCCGCGCTCGGCCCGCTCGACTACCGCGTGCCGCGCGAGATGACCGTCGAACCGGGTTCGATCGTGCTCGCACCGCTCGGCCCGCGTCAACTCGCCGGCGTCGTGTGGGAGCCCGAGCGGATGCCGTCGGACGCCGAGGTCGGCGACAATCGGCTGCGCAATCTCGCCGCGGTCTACGACCTGCCGCCGCTCGCGGCGCCGCTGCGCCGGCTGGTCGAATGGACCGCGGACTATTATCTGAGCCCCCCCGCGGCGGTGCTGCGCATGGCGCTGGCCTCGGCCAGCGCGCTCGCCGGCGGGCGCACCGCGATCGCGTATCGCGCGACCGCCCGGCCGCCCGATCGGCTCACCCCTCAACGCGCGCAGGCGCTGGAGCGGATCGGCACGCGCCAGGGGATCGTGCGCGAACTCGCGACCGTCGCCGAGGTGTCGGACGCGGTGATCCGCGGTCTGGTCAAGGCCGGCGCGATCGAGGCGGTCACCGTTTCGATCGACGATCCGTTCGTTCCGCCCGACCCGGACTTCGCCCCGCCGCTGCTCAACGCGGCGCAGCGCACGGCGGCGGCCGAGATCGTCGGCGCGGTCGAGAGCGGGACGTTCCAGCCCTATTTGCTCGACGGCGTCACCGGATCGGGCAAGACCGAGGTCTATTTCGAAGGCATCGCCGCGGCGCTGCGGGCCGGCGGGCAGGTGCTCGTGCTGCTGCCCGAGATCGCGCTCACCGAGCCGTTCCTCAAGCGGTTCGAGGCGCGGTTCGGTCATCTGCCGGTGGCGTGGCATTCGGGGTTGCGCTCGACCGAGCGGCGCCGCGCGTGGCGCGGCATCGCCAGCGGCGACGCACGCGTCGTCGTCGGCGCGCGTTCCGCGCTGTTCCTGCCCTATGCGCGGCTCGGGCTGATCGTCGTCGACGAGGCGCACGAGACCAGCTTCAAGCAGGAGGACGGCGTCCCGTATCATGCCCGCGACGTCGCCGTGATGCGCGCGCGCTTCGAGGGCGTGCCGGTCGTGCTGGCGAGCGCGACGCCCGCGATCGAGACGCGCCAGATGGTCGAGATCGGGCGGTATCGCGAGCTCAGGCTCGAGAGCCGCTACGGCGCGGCACGGATGCCCGCGATCGTCACCGTCGACCTGACCCGCGATCCGCCGCCACGCGGGCGCTGGCTGGCGCCATCGGTGGTGGCCGCGCTGTCCGAGACGCTGGCGCGCGGCGAACAGTCGCTGCTGTTCCTCAACCGCCGCGGCTATGCCCCGCTGACGCTGTGCCGCACCTGCGGCCACCGCTTCCGCTGCCCCAATTGCACGGCATGGATGGTCGAGCATCGCCTCACCGCGCGGCTCGCCTGCCATCATTGCGGCCATGTCATGCCGCCGCCCGCCGCATGCCCGGAATGCCACGAGGAGGACAGCCTCGTCGCCTGCGGCCCCGGCGTCGAACGGATCGCCGACGAGGTCGCGGCGCTGCTCCCCGACGCCCGCACCGCCATCGTCACCTCGGACACGATCTGGTCGCCCGCCAGGGCGGCCGAGTTCGTCGGGCGGATGGACGGCAGCGAGATCGATATCGTGATCGGCACCCAGCTCGTCACCAAGGGCTATCACTTCCCCAACCTGACGCTGGTCGGCGTCGTCGATGCCGACCTTGGGCTCCAGGGTGGCGACCTGCGCGCCGCCGAGCGCAGCTTCCAGCAGATCGCGCAGGTCGGCGGGCGCGCCGGGCGCGGCGAGAAGCCGGGACGCGTGCTCGTCCAGACCCGCGAGCCGCTGTCGCCGGTCATCCAGGCGCTGGCGAGCGGCGATGCCGAGAGCTTCTACCGCGCCGAGACCGAGAGCCGGCGCGAGGCGATGGCGCCGCCGTTCGGCCGCTACGCCGCGATCATCGTCTCGTCGGAAGATCAGGCCGAGGCGCTCGCGGTCGCCACCGCGATCGGGTTCGCGGCGCCGGAGGCGAACGGGATGGTGGTGTTCGGCCCGGCGCCCGCGCCGCTGGCGATGCTGCGCGGACGGTATCGCCAGCGGCTGCTGGTCCATGCGCGCCGCGCTCTCGATGTCCAGGACGTCATCCGGGGATGGCTCGGCGCGCTCGAATGGCCTCGCGGCGTTCGCGTCGCGGTCGACGTCGATCCCTACAGCTTTCTCTGAGCACCCGACCGGATGCGGCGTTTGCGACGTTGCCAGCCCGGCATTCGGCTCATGTCCCGATACGAGACAGACAAGACCGAACCGATGACTCGGCATCCGTGCGCCGGCTATAGTCGGGCGTGCGGTCCGCTCCGGTCGCACCCATCGCCAAGGGAGAAACCGGCACGATGCGCGTCGCGACGCGTCCTGTGATCGTCGTCGGGGCGCTGTCGGTGCTTGCCGCATGCGGCGCGGCGGTGGTCTATCGGCCGGACCCGCCCGCCCAGTCCGCGATTTTCGACAACGCGCGTCCCCCTTCCGACCCGCAGCCGGTCGCGGCGGGACCGGACATCGAGGCGCCGCCGCCCGAGGCGCCTCCGCCTCCGCCCGTCTCCGCGATCGGCCGCGACCGGGGCTTCGGATCGGCGGCGAACACCTGGCTGCGCCCCGGCCGCTTCGTCTGGCGCCCGGATGGCGCGGGCGGCGGACCGGTCGGCATCGTCATCGATCTCGGCCGGCAGATGGCCTATGTCTATCGCGCGGGGACGTTGATCGGCGTGTCGACGGTCTCGACCGGACGACGCCATCACGAGACGCCGAGCGGCGCCTTCCCGATCCTCGAAAAGGCGGTGTGGCACCGCTCGACGATCTACAGCGGTGCGCCGATGCCGTACATGCAGCGGCTGACCTGGGGCGGGGTTGCGCTGCATTCGGGCGGCGTGCCGGGCTATCGCCAGTCGCATGGCTGCATCCACCTGCCCCCCGCGTTTGCGCGATCGCTGTTCAAGGTGACGCGGATCGGATCCGAGGTCCGCGTCGTCCGCCGGTTCGACGACCTGCCCGCGACCATCGGTCCGCCGATGACGCTCGCGGCGGGCACGCCTTTCCCGACCACCGCGCAGAGCGCCGCCGTCATCATCGCCGCCGCGCTCTAGATGTGGAGTCTCGACAGGTTGTTCTCGGTCTGGCTGAGGCGGCTGATGGGTGTTTGGTATTGTAGGCCGCCATGCGGGCGATGCCAGTTATACTGGTGGAGCCATCTGGGCAGCTTGGCCCTTCGCTGTTCGGAGGTTGGATAGGCGCGCGCATAGGCCCATTCGCGCGGGCTGGTCTGGATGAAGCGTTCGGCTTTGCCGTTGGTCTTGGCTGTATACGGCCTGGTGCGGATGTGTCTGACGCCGAGCGCCTTGCAGGCGTCGCGGAAGTCTCTGGAGCGGTAGCATGATCCATTGTCGGTCATGACGCGGGTGACGGTGATGCCGAGGCCGGCATAACAGGCGACGCTCTCGGAGGAAGGCTGTGGCGCTTTCCTTTTTCTCGTCGGCCATGATCCGGCTGAAGGCGATGCGCGAGGCGTCGTCGATGCAGACATGGACGAACTCCCAGCCGATGCCGCGGCTGTTGGACTGGCCGGTGCGGTCGCCGGTGATGCGGTGGCCGACGCGCTCGAACCGGGCGAGCTTCCTGATGTCGATGTGGATGAGCTCGCCGGGATGCTCGCGCTGGTAGCGGCGGATCGGCTGGGCGGGCTCCAGGTCGCGTATCCGGCTGATCCCCAGCCGCCGCAGCACCCGGCTGACCGTGGCGGGCGAGACGCCGGCCTCGATCGCGATCTGCTTGCCGGGCAGGCGCTGGCGGCGCAGCGCCTTGATCCGCTCGACCACCGCCGGCGGCGTGGCGCGGTGCAGGGTGTGCGGGCGCGACGAGCGGTCGGCCAGGCCAGCCTCGCCCTCGGCCCGGTAGCGCACCACCCACTTGGCCACCGTGCGCACCGACACGCCCATGTCGGTTGCGACCGACATCGGCGCCTGCCGCTCGACCAACACCCGCCGCACCAGTTCGGCCCGACTACGCGGCGTCAAACGAGCATTCTTGTGGACGTTCATCCGCACCTCCTTGGACCTGAAGCTTCGCAACCCCAGCATCCTCGGTCAGGACCGGATGAACACCCTACTGAAAGCTCACAGCTAGGCGGCGCGATTGCCCTTTCGGGTCGTGCGGGCTAAGGCGCGCGATATCCGTTCCGAGAGAGATCGTTGCCAGGCCCATGTTCACTTTCCTGCTGGTCGTCCACGCGCTGATCGCGGCGGCGCTCGTCACCGTGATCCTGATGCAGCGCTCAGAAGGCGGTGGGCTCGGCATGGGCAGCGGGCCTGCTGGGTTGATGACGGCGCGCGGCGCCGCCGATTTCCTCACTCGGGCGACCGGCGTGCTGGCGACGCTGTTCGTGCTGATGGCGCTCGTGCTCGCGACGATCGCGGCGACGCGCAACGGCGGCGGTGCGATCGACACCAGCCTCGCCAACCAGGCGCCGATCGGTGCGATCACCGCGCCGGTCAAGGGTGTCGCGGCCGGCACCATCCCGATGATGGGCGCGCCGACCCCGGCGGCACCCGATCCGTTGACCGCGCAGGCGCTCGCCCCCGCCGCCGGTGGCCCCCCGGCGCGTCCGGCGTCGCCGGCCGAGATCAGGTCCGCGCGAACCGCGCATGCGCCGACCGCCGCGGAGCTCAAGACGATCGACACCGGCAAGACGACACCGAGCGACAGCATCGGCATCCGGGGTGTCGGCGGTTCGACCGACGCCGCCAGGACCGCCCCGGCCAGACCCGTGACGTCCGCGCCGGCGCCGGCGGTCGTTCCCGCGGTCGCCTCGCCGCCGCCTTCCGCCGCGGGCAATTCGCAGAACTAGGTCGCGGGCCGGCTGCCGGCGATGCGCTACGTCGTCCATATCGGCATGCACAAGACGGGATCGACCGCCTTCCAGGCGCTGCTGGCGCGCCATCCCGACGCGCTCGCCCGCCAGGGTGTCGACTTCCCGGTGATCGGCGCCAACATCGGCGCCAAGCGCCATTACGCGCTCAATGCCCGCCTCAAGGCGAACCCGGCGGATCCGGAACTGACCGCGCTGCTGGCGATCGCACCATCCGGCATCGCGCGCCGGATCCTGTCGTGCGAGGGCTTCTGCCCGCTGCCCGTCGATGCGATCGCCAGGATGCGCGCCGCCTTGGACGGAGAGGCGCGGACGATCGCGATCGTCCGCGATCCGTGTACGCACATCGTCTCCTTCTACAAGGAGCGGCTGCGGCTGACCGGTGCACCGCGCGATCTGCCGGCGTTCGTCGCCTCGCACACCCGGCGGCTGCGCGACGATCCCGATCCCTATTATGGCTATGACGCGATGGCGGCGCGCTGGCGGGGCGCGATGGGCGATCTGACGCTGCTGCCCTATCGCCGCGAGACGCTGGTCGCGGACCTGCTCGCGGCCACCGAAATCGCGCTTCCAACCGATCCGCCCGCTTCCGATCGCAGCGGCAATCCGTCGCTCGGCGACGCCGCCGCCTGCATCATGGCGCGTGTCGCGACGCTCGCGGTGGCGGGCCGTATGTCGCCCGAGCGGCGGGAGGCGGTGTGGGTGCAACTCGCCGGGGCCGACCGTGCGCTGGTCGACGGATTCGCCGACGCGATCGAGCGGGCACCGCTGGCCCTCGATACGTTCTTCGCGGCGTTCCGGCGCGCCAGCCCGCGCGCCGCCGAGGCGTTCGGCTTCGCGCCGCCGGCAGGGCCGCTCGACTGGCCGCGCGCCGTGCTGCTCGACGACGACGCTTTCCTGGCACGGCTCGCCGCGCTCCGCATCCCGGACTGATCGCGTCCCCAATCGACGCCTTGCGTCCGTCGCGCTCCTCCCGCTAAGGCCCGTCTCCCATGGCGCGGTTCATTTTCATCACCGGCGGCGTGGTCTCATCGCTCGGCAAGGGACTCATGGCGGCGTCGCTCGCCGCGCTTCTCCAGGCGCGCGGCTATCGCGTCCGCATCCGCAAGTTCGACCCCTATCTCAACGTCGATCCGGGGACGATGAGCCCCTATCAGCACGGCGAGGTCTACGTCACCGACGACGGCGCGGAGACCGATCTCGATCTCGGCCACTACGAGCGCTTCACCGGTGTCCCGTCCCGGCAGAGCGACAACGTGACCTCGGGCCGCATCTACAGCCAGATCATCGCGCGCGAGCGCAAGGGCGATTATCTCGGCGCGACGGTGCAGGTGATCCCGCACGTGACGGATGCGATCAAGGCGTTCGCGCGCGCCGACACCGACGATCTCGACTTCGTGCTGTGCGAGATCGGCGGCACCGTCGGCGATATCGAATCGCTGCCGTTCATGGAGGCGATCCGCCAGCTCAGGAACGATCTCGGCCGCGGCCAGTCGATCTTCGTGCATCTCACGCTGGTCCCGTACATCGCGGCCGCGGGCGAGCTCAAGACCAAGCCGACCCAGCACAGCGTCCGCGATCTCACCGCGCTCGGCATCCAGCCCGACGTGCTGGTCTGCCGCTGCGAGATGCCGCTGCCGCAGGGCGAGCGCGCCAAGATCGCGCTGTTCTGCAACGTCCGCGCGCAGGCGGTCATCCCCGCGCTCGACGCATGGTCGATCTACGGCGTGCCCGTGCAATATCATAGCGAGGGGCTCGACGCCGAGGTATTGCGCGCCTTCGACATCGATCCGGACGCCACCGTCCCCGACCTGCGGCGCTGGACCGATATCGAGGATCGCCTCGCCAATCCCGAGGGCGAGGTCACGATCGGGGTGGTCGGCAAATACACCGGCATGAAGGACGCCTACAAGTCGCTCCACGAGGCGCTGGTCCATGGCGGTATCGCCAACCGGGTGAAGGTCAACATCCGCTGGCTGGATGCCGAGCTGTTCGAGGGCCCGCAGGCGGCGCTGGCCACGGCGCTGGAGCCGATGCACGGCATCCTCGTCCCCGGCGGGTTCGGCGAGCGCGGGTCGGAAGGCAAGATCGCGTCCGCGCGGTTCGCGCGCGAGCGGCAGGTGCCGTATTTCGGCATCTGCCTGGGCATGCAGATGGCGTGTGTCGAGGCGGCGCGGAATACCGCCGGCATCGCCGCGGCCTCGACCACCGAGTTCGGCCCGACCACCGCACCGGTGGTCGGGCTCATCACCGAATGGATGACCGAGGCGGGTCTCCAGAAGCGCCACGAAGGCGGTGATCTCGGCGGTACGATGCGGCTTGGGGCCTATGACGCGACGCTGGCGAGCAACAGCCATGTCGCGTCGATCTACGGCGGCATCGCGATCTCGGAACGCCACCGCCACCGCTACGAGGTCAACGTCCATTATCGCGATGCGCTCGAACGCGGCGGGCTGGTGTTCTCCGGCATGTCGCCCGATGGCGAGCTGCCCGAGATCGTCGAGCGGCCCGATCATCCCTGGTTCGTCGGCGTCCAGTTCCACCCCGAGCTCAAGTCCAAGCCGTTCGATCCGCATCCGCTGTTCGCGAGCTTCGTCGCCGCCGCGCTCAAGCACTCACGGCTGGTCTAGCATCGCCGGCGACGCGGCCGGTGCGACCGTTGCCGTGGCCTCGTGTTCGATCAGTTCGCGCCACAGCATCACCAGGACGGCCATCGTCGCGGGGCCGACGAACAGGCCGAGCAGACCGAGCGTCTCGACGCCGCCGAGGATACCGATCAGCACCCACAGGAACGGCAGCCGCGTCGCACCGCCGATCAGCACCGGGCGGATGAAATGATCCGCCACGCCGACCACCGCCAGGCCGATCGCGATCACCGCGATCGCCTGCGGCACCGCATCCTGGACGAGCAGCATGAACGCCGCGATCGCGAAGATCAGCGCCGCGCCGAACGGGATCATCGCCGCCACCGCGGTCACCGCGCCCATCAGGATCGCGTGCGGCACGCCGAGCAGAAGATAGGCGACGATCATCACCGCGCCCTCCCCGATCCCGACCAGCACCAGACCGTCGATCGTGCCGCGCACCGACTGGACGACCTGCCGGCCGATCCGCTCGGCGGACGGGCCGAACAGCAGCGCGCCGGCCCGTCGGAACTGGAGGATCAGGCTGTCGGCGTCGCGCAGCACGAAGAACAGCGCCAGCAAGGTGAAGCCGAACACGATCGCACGGTGGACGAGGCCCTTCCCGACGAGGCGCGAGTGACGCAGCATATAGGCCTGGTCGAACCGCGCGAGCTCGGCGCGGGTCGCCTCGGGCGTCGCGAGGTGGACCTGCCACCAGTTCACCGCGGGGCCGCTGCCGACGGGTAGCGAGGACAGCCAGTGCGGGACGGGTATGCCGGTATCGCGGGCAGTCGCGATCCAGCGCACCGCGTCCTGCGCCTCGGCCGCCGCCTGGACCAGCCCGACCGCGATCGGTATGACCACGACGGCCCCGATCAACACCGTCACGAGCGCGGGCAGCAGCGTTCCCCCGCGCAGCCCTGGCCAGCGCGCGAGGAGACGCGCATAGAGCGGTGAGATCGCGATCGCGATGATCCCGGCCCAGATGATCGCGGCGACGAAGCCGTGGATGATCCACAGCCCGAGCCCGACCAGCACGAGCGACAGGGTGACGCGCGCGATACCCTGGCGGCGGGCGGGCGGCGATATCTCGGTCGAATCGAAGCGCGCGATCATCTCTTCCCTCGGTGACGGATATTGGCGGGCCGCCCGCGACGCCCCATCGCCGGCCGCCGCCGGTCGCCGCCGCCGGCCGGCCCGTGGTTGGCGGCTTCGGCCAGTTCGAAGCGCAACGCACCGCTTGCGACATTGGCCTCGACCAGCCTGAGCGTCAGCCGGCGGCCGATGCTGTAGCGCTCGCCGCTCTCCTCGCCCTCCAGCGCGCGCGCCGCCTCGTCATAGCCGAAGCGCTCGGCGCCCAGCGTCGAGACCGGCACCAGCCCGTCCCCGCCCAGACCTTCGATGGTCGCGAAGAAGCCGAACCTCTGCACGCCGGTGATCCGCGCTTCGACAAGGTCGCCGACCCGGGTCGAGAGATAGGCGGCGACATAGCGATCGACCGTCTCGCGCTCGGCTTCCATCGCGCGGCGCTCGGCCTGGCTGATGCGCTCGCCGAGATCGGCGAAGCGCTCGGCGTCGGCAAGCGGCAGCCGCGTCTCCTCGGCCTGCGGATCGAGCCGCCCGGCGCCGACCAGCGCGCGATGGACGAGCAGATCGGCATAGCGACGGATCGGCGAGGTGAAATGCGCATAGCTCGGCAGCGCCAGCCCGAAATGGCCGATATTGGCGGACGCATACACCGCCTGCATCTGCGTGCGGAGCACCTGCTCGGTGATCTCCCGCTTCTCCGGCCGATCGCGCACCTCGTCGAGCATGCGGTTGAACAGCCTGGGCCGCACGACCTGGCCGAGCGCGAGCGGGATGCCGAAGGTGGCGAGATAATCCTTGAGCGCGACCAGCTTCTCGCGGCTCGGCGTCTCGTGGATGCGATACATGACCGGCGCCTGCTTCTTCTCCAGCGCGCGCGCCGCAGCCACGTTGGCGGCGATCATGAAATCCTCGACGACGCGATGCGCGTCGAGCCGCTCGCGCGGGGCGACGCCGGCGATACGGCCGGTCTCGTCGAGGGCGACGCGCTGCTCGGGCAGATCGAGCTCGAGCGGCTCGCGTCCGGCCCGCGCCGCGGCGAGCGCGCGCCAGCACGACCAGAGATGACGCAGCGGCGCCGCGATCTCGCTCGCGGCGTCCGCATCGATCGTCGCCTGCGCGTCCTCATACGGGATCACGGCGGCGATCCGGACCAGCGCGCGGGAGAAGCGGAAAGCCGTGACCGCCCCCTTCGCGTCGATCGTCAGATGGCAGGCGAGCGCGGCGCGATCCGCCCCCTCGCCCAGCGAGCAGACGTCCGCGGACAGGATTTCGGGCAGCATCGGCACGACCCGGTCGGGGAAATACACCGAATTGCCGCGCTTGCGCGCCTGAGCGTCGAGCACGCCGCCGGGACGGACGTAGAAGGAGACATCGGCGATCGCGACGATCGCGCGCCATCCGCCCGGATTGGCGGCGTCCTCGTCGGGCGTCGCCCAGATCGCATCGTCGTGATCGCGGGCATCGACCGGATCGATCGCCACGATCGGCAGAGCGCGCAGGTCCTCACGACCCCGACCGAGATCGCGGCGCGCGCTCGCCTCGGCCTCGGCGATCGCGGCGTCGGGAAAGACATCGGGGATGCCGTATTTGTGGATCGCGATGAGGCTGAAGCTGCGCGGCTGGAAAGGATCGCCCAGCCGCTCGGTGACGCGCGCGACGATGCGCGGCGGACGCCCGGTCTTCTCGGCGAGGACGAGATCGCCGGGCGCCCCGCCACCGGCGTCGGCGACCGGCAGCTCGCGGCGCTCGCGCTTGTCGACGGGCTTGAGCCAGAGCCGGTCGCCGTCCTGCCGGAGCACGCCGAGCACCAGCTCCTCGCCGCGCGCCAGCGTCTTGAGCGGATGCGCGAGCCAGCCGGCGCCGGCTTCCTCGGTCCGAGCCAGGATGCGGTCGCCGACGCCGAGCGCGCTCTGCCGGCGACCGCGTTCGATCACCCGCAGCCGCGGCGGTGGGATGCCGTCCGCCAACCATTGCTCCGGCACCGCGATCGGCTGGTCGCCCTCGACATCGACGATGCGGAGCACGGTCACCTTGGGGACGCCGCCCTGCTTGTGGAAGGCGCGGCCGGGGCCGCCGTCGATGAGCCCTTCGTCCGCCATGTCCTTGAGCAGCGCCTTGAGCGCGATCTTGTCCGCGCCATGCAGCGCGAAGGCGCGCGCGATCTCGCGCTTGCCCGCGGGCTGGTCGCTGGTCTCGATGAAGCGAAGGATCTGGTCGCGGCTGGGCAGCCCGATGGACTTTGGCATCGTCGGCGCTTCTAGCCGATTTGGAAGCCGCAAGGAAACCGCTCGTCGCGCGGAGCCAACGCCGCGGATGGGGGTTACCCTTCCGCCTCACCAAGCAGGAGACAGTTTATGCGTACCCTCGTCCTCGCCCTCGGCCTCGTCGCCACGCTTCCGATCGCCGCCGCCGCGGATGCGCGCCCGCCACGCCATGGTATCCACCCCCATCATCCGGTCTGTCGGACCACGGTGCGCCACGGTCATCGCGTCCGCGTCTGCCGTTGAGGTCAGGATCGGGAGCGCCGCCGTCGTCGCTCCCGGTTCTTCCGTCACCGGCCGAGCGGCGTCCATTCCTGGCGATCGTCCAGCGGCGCGAAGATCGTGTCGATCATGTGGTCGGTCACCGCGTCGGGCGTGGCCGGGTCCCAGACCGGGCGATTGTCGCGGTCGACGAGCAGCGCGCGAACGCCCTCGTGGAAGTCGGGGCGCTGGCAGACATGCACCGCGATGCCGTATTCCGCGCGCATCTCGTCGGCGAAATCAGCACGCACACGCCCGTCGAGCACCAGCCTCAGACTGACCTTGCACGATTGCGGCGACTTCTTGCGTAGCGTGCCCAGTTGGGCCTGCGCCCAGTCCGACCCATCGCGCTCAAGCGCGGCGAGGACATCCTCCAGGCGGGTCTGCGCAAACAGGCGATCGATTTCTCCGGCATGGGCGAGGATGCCGGCATCCGGCGGGCTGATCGCCGCGACGTCGATCAGCGCATCGAGATCGCGCGGCCGCTCGCACAGCGCCGTCTTGAGCTCGGCGAGCCTGGCGGTCGGCACGTAATGCGTCGCCAGGCCGAGCGCGACGCACTCCGCACCGTCGAGCCGCGCGCCGGTGAGCGCCAGATATTCGCCGAACGCACCCGGCAGCCGCGACAGGTACCAGCCGCCGCCGACATCGGGAAACAGCCCGATTGCGGTCTCGGGCATCGCGTAGAGCGTGTTCTCGGTGGCGATACGGTATTTCGCGGGCTGCGAGATGCCCACGCCGCCGCCCATCGTCACGCCGTCCATGAACGCGACGACGGGCTTGGCGTAGGTGAACAGCAGGTGGTTGAGCCGATATTCCTCGCGGAAGAAGGCACGGGCCACGGCGGCATCGCGGCTCGCCTCGACGACATCGCCGCCGGCGCAGAAGCCGCGTCCCTCGGTGTGGTCGATCAGCACGATCTCGATCGTGTCGTCGCCGCGCCATCGCTGAAGCGCCGCGATCATCGCGGTGCACATCGGCTCGGTCAGCGCGTGGATCGCGCGCGGACGATTGAGGCGGAGCCGACCGGCGTTGCCGTCGATCGTGGTCAGCACGTCGTCGGTCGGAACCGGGCCGGTCGAAACTGGGTCGGTCAAACCATCCTCCTCCGCAGGTCCTCGACGCATCGTCCGGCGGTCCTGCCGTCCCACAAGGGCGGACGGGGGCGTCGTGCGGCCGGTGTCGCCAGCGCTCGATCGAGCGCCTGACCGAGACTGGACGCATCGACCAGCCGGTTGGTGCCCTGGTCGATCGTGATCGGCCGCTCGGTGTTCTCGCGCAGCGTCAGGCAGGGGATGCCGAGATAGGTGGTCTCCTCCTGGATGCCGCCCGAATCGGTGATCGCCGCCGCCGCGCCCGCCACCAGGCTCATGAAGCGGATATACGGCAGCGGCTCGGTCAGCACGACGCCATGACGGGCCAGCAGCTCGGTCAGTCCGGCCGCCGCGAGACGCTGCGCGGTGCGCGGATGCACCGGGAATACCAGCGGGAGACGCGCCTGCACGACGACCAGCGCCGCCACCAGCGCGCCGAGCGTGCGCGGATGATCGACGTTGGACGGGCGATGCAGGGTGACGATGCCGTAGCGTTCGGGCAGACCGAGCGCCGCCGCCTCGCCCGCCGCCTCGATCTGCGGGCGGACGAGTTCGAAGCTGTCGAGCATGATGTTGCCGACATTGGTGATCCGCGCGGACGGGATGCCCTCCGCGGCGAGATTGACGTCGGCGTCGGGCGACGGCGTCCACAGCACGTCCGCGATCGCATCGGTGGCGAGACGGTTGATCTCCTCGGGCATGTCGCGATCGTGCGAGCGCAGCCCCGCTTCCAGGTGGATCACGGGGAAGCGCAGCTTGGCGCCGACCAGCGCGCAGGCCAGCGTCGAGTTGACGTCGCCGACGACGATCAGCGCATCCGGGCGATGCGCCTGCGCCAGTTCCTCATAGGCGATCATCACCCGCCCGGTCTGCTCGGCATGGCTGCCCGAGCCGACGCCGAGATGATGATCGGGCTGCGGCAGGCCGAGGTCGGCGAAGATCGCGTCCGACATGTTGGGATCGTAGTGCTGACCGGTGTGGATCAGCATCGGCAGGAAATCGGTCGCGGCGCTCAAGGCATGCCAGAGCGGCGCGACCTTCATGAAATTGGGGCGCGCCGCGGCGATCAGGTGGATGATCTTGACCATGCACCGTCTCCCAGACGCGGATCGAGACACCGCCACTCCAAACCGGCCCCTTCGGCGCTCCAGAGAAGGCGGGAGCCCGAAGTCGCGGGCGCCGCTCCCGGTCCGCCGGGCTCGCGCCTTCGCGGGAGCACGATCATTGCTCGAACTCGAGGATCACCTGATCGATCGCCAGGCTGGCGCCGACGTCCGCGGCGATCTTCGCGACCGTCGCGGACTTCTCGGCGCGCAGCATGTTCTCCATCTTCATCGCCTCGACGGTGGCGAGCGGCTGGCCGGCCTCGACCTTCTCGCCCTGCTTCACCATCAGCCGGGTCAGCAGCCCCGGCATCGGCGAGACGAGGAAGCGCGACATGTCGGGCGGCGCCTTGTCGATCATGTGGCGGCGCAGTGCGGCGACGCGCGGGTGCATCGCCTGGACGATGCGCTGCCGGCCGCCGACGGTGACCCGCATCTGGCCGCGCCGGCGGGAGATGCGGAGCGCCACCGGCTCGCCGCCGACCTCGGCCTCGATCGTCGTCGCCCCCGCGCGGTAGCCGACCGCGAGCGCCATGCTCTCGCCGTCGACGGTCGCGTTGTCGGTCTCGAGCACGACATCGTGCTCGGTGCCATCGATCCGCACCACCCAGTGGCCCGATGCCTCGATCGGCGCGCCGAGCTGTCCGTCGACCGCCAATGCCCGGTTGGCATCCGCCTGCGCCACGGTCGCGGCGATCGCGGCGACCGCACGCGCGGTCGCCGGGCGTTCCGGTGCGCCCTGGAATCCGTCGGGATATTCCTCGGCGATGAAGCCGGTGGTGATCTCCCCCGAGCGGAAACGGTCGTGCTGCATCAGCGCGGAGAGGAAATCCATGTTGGTGCCGACGCCGTCGATCGCATAGCGGTCGAGCGCGCCGATCTGGAGGTCGATCGCCTCCAGCCGCGTCGGCGCATGCGTGATGAGCTTGGCGATCATCGGATCGTAGAACATCGACACCTCGCCGCCCTCCTCGACACCGGTATCGACGCGGATCACGGCATCGTGCGCGCGGCGGCTGGCAGGCGGGCGGTAGCGGATCAGCCGGCCGGTCGACGGCAGGAAGTTGCGATACGGGTCCTCGGCATAGACGCGCGTCTCGATCGCCCAGCCGTCGAGCTTGACCTCGTCCTGGGTGAAGCCGAGCGGCTCGCCCGCGGCGACGCGGATCATCTGCTCGACCAGATCGAGCCCGGTGATCTCCTCGGTGACCGGATGCTCGACCTGGAGCCGGGTGTTCATCTCGAGGAAGTAGAAGCCCTGCCCGGTCTTGTCGGCGCCCGAGACGATCAACTCGACCGTGCCGGCGCTGTAATAGCCGACCGCGCGTGCCAGCGCGACCGCCTGCTCGCCCATCGCGCGGCGCATCTCGGGGGTGACGAAGGGTGACGGCGCCTCCTCGATGACCTTCTGGTGACGCCGCTGGATCGAGCATTCACGCTCGCCGAGGTACAGGATGGTGCCGTGCTGGTCGCCGAGCACCTGGATCTCGATATGGCGCGGGCTCTCGATGAACTTCTCGATGAAGACGCGGTCGTCCCCGAAGCTCGCCAGCCCCTCGCGCTTGGTCGCCTCGAAGCCGTCGCGCACGTCCTGCTCGGACCAGGCGAGCCGCATTCCCTTGCCGCCCCCGCCGGCGGACGCCTTCATCATCACCGGATAGCCGATGCCCGATGCGATCTCGACCGCATGATCGGTGCTGTCGATCTCGCCGAGGAAGCCGGGGACGACGTTGACGCCGGCGGCCTTGGCGAGCTTCTTCGATTCGATCTTGTCGCCCATCGCTGCGATCGCGTTGGGGGGCGGGCCGATAAAGGCGATGTCGTTGTCCTTCAGCGCCCTGGCAAACGATTCTCGCTCGGACAGGAAGCCGTAGCCGGGATGCACGGCCTCGGCGCCGGTCGCCTTGCACGCGGCAATGATGGCGTCGGCGAGCAGATAGCTCTCGGATGCCGGCGGCGGGCCCAGCCGCACCGCCTCGTCGGCCATCTTGACGTGCGGGGCGAGCGCGTCGGCATCCGAATAGACCGCGACGGTCTTGATGCCCATCTTCTTCGCGGTGCGGATAACGCGGCACGCGATCTCGCCGCGATTGGCGATCAGGATTTTCTTGAACATCGACGTTTGCGTTCCCCGGCGAAGGCCTGGGTCCAATCCCGGCCGCTGAACTGGACCCCGGCCTTCGCCGGGGAACGAGATTTCCTCAAGGCAGGCGCATGCTCACCAGCCCCAACCTGGCGAACAACGCGGCGTCCCTGTCGTCGCCGGCATTGCCCGTCGTCAGCAGCTTGTCGCCGGTGAATATCGAATTAGCGCCCGCCATGAAGCACAACGCCTGCGTCGAATCCGACATGCTCTCGCGCCCGGCGGATAGCCGCACCATGCTCTCGGGCATCGTGATCCGCGCCACCGCGACGGCGCGGACGAACTCGATATCGTCGATCCGCGCCGACGGCACGTCCTTGAGGATGTCGCCCAGCACGGTGCCCGCGATCGGCACCAGCGCGTTGATCGGGACGCTCTCCGGCGGCTCGGGCAGGGTGGCGAGCGCGTGGACGAAGCCCACCCGGTCGGCGCGGGTCTCGCCCATGCCGAGGATGCCGCCGCAGCAGACGTTCATACCGGCCGCACGCACACGGTCGAGCGTGTCGAGGCGATCCTGGAAGGTGCGCGTAGTGATGACCGCGCCGTACTTCTCGGGCGAGGTGTCGATATTGTGGTTGTAGTAGTCGAGCCCGGCGCCCGCGAGCCGCGCCGCCTGATTGTCCTCGAGCATGCCCAGCGTCATGCAGGTCTCGAGTCCCAGTGCCTTGACCCGCGACACCATATCGAGCAGCGCGGGCATGTCGCGCTCCTTGGGCTCACGCCACGCCGCGCCCATGCAGAAACGCCCGGAGCCTGCCGCCTTGGCGTCGGCCGCCGCCGCGACGACCGCGTCGGCGTCCATCAGCTTGGTCGCCTTCAATCCGCTGTCGGCGTGGACCGACTGGCTGCAATAGCCGCAATCCTCGACGCAGCCGCCGGTCTTGATCGACAGCAGCGTCGAGAGCTGGACCTCGTTCGCGGGATGGTGGCGGACATGGACGTCGTGCGCGCGCGCGACGAGATCGAGGAACGCTAGGTCGAAGAGCTCGGCGATCTGGTCCTTCGTCCAGCGCGGTCGCGAGCCGTTCCCCGGCGAAGGCCGGGGTCCAGAGTCTTGAGCGTCACGCTCGCCATTCTGGACCCCGGCCTTCGCCGGGGAGCATGTTGTCATCGCATCCATCACGCCGCTTCCTCTTCCGGGGGCATGTTGTGGCCGAGCAGGCGCAACACCTCCTCGGCGGCCTTGACCAGGTTGGTGCCGGGTCCGAAGATCGCCTGCACGCCCGCATCGTAGAGCGCCTGATAGTCCTGCGCCGGGATGACGCCACCCGCCACCACCTTGATATCGGCGCGCCCCGCCTCGCGCAGCAGGCCGATCATCTCGGGGATCAGGGTCTTGTGACCCGCCGCGAGCGACGAGGCGCCGACGATATCGACATCCTCGGCGATCGCCATGTCGACCGCCTCGCGCGGGGTCTGGAACAACGGCCCGGCCACGACCTCGAAACCGAGATCGCCGAACGCCGAGCTCACCAGATTGGCGCCGCGGTCATGCCCGTCCTGGCCCATCTTGACGACGAACATCCGTGGCCGGCGTCCCTTGCGCGCGGCCACCGCCTCGACGCCGCGCTTGAGCCCGGCCCAGTCGGCATCCTCGCCATAGGCGCCGCCATAGACGCCCTGCACCGGCTTCGGGCTGGTGCCGTAGCGGCCGAACACATCCTCCATCGCCTGGCTGATCTCGCCGAGCGTCGCGCGCCGGCGCGCGCATTCGACCGCGAGCCCGAGCAGGTTGTCCCTGCCCCGCGCGCCGTCGCGCAGCGCATCGAGCGCGGCGCGGCAGCCAGCCTCGTCGCGCGCCGACTTAACGCGCTCGATCCGCACGATCTGGCCGGCACGGACCGCGACGTTGTCGACATCGAGGATGTCGATCTTGTCCTCGGTCGCCAGCCGGTACTTGTTGACGCCGACGATCACCTGATCCTTGCGGTCGATCCGCGCGGCGGTCGCGGCGGCGGCTTCCTCGATCATCGCCTTGGGCCAGCCCGTCGCCACCGCCTTGGCCATGCCGCCGTCCGCCTCGACCTTCTCGATGATCTCCCAGGCGCGGTCGACCAGCTGCTGGGTCAGGCTCTCGACATAGTAGCTGCCGCCCAGCGGATCGACGACGTTGCACATGCCGGTCTCCTCCTGGATCACGATCTGCGTGTTGCGCGCGATCCGGGCGGAGAAGTCGGTGGGCAGCGCGATCGCCTCGTCGAGCGCGTTGGTGTGGAGCGACTGGGTACCCCCCAGCATCGCCGCCATCGCCTCGATCGTCGTGCGCATGACGTTGTTGTACGGGTCCTGCTCGGTCAGGCTGACCCCGCTGGTCTGGCAGTGCGTGCGCAGCATCTTGGAGCGCTCGTCCTTCGCGCCCAGCTCCGTCATTACCCGGTGCCACAGCACGCGCGCGGCGCGCAGCTTGGCGATCTCCATGAAGAAGTTCATGCCGATCGCGAAGAAGAAGCTCAGACGCCCCGCGAACTTGTCGATGTCGAGCCCCGAAGCGACACCGTACTTCACATACTCCATGCCGTCGGCGATGGTGAAGGCGAGCTCCTGCACCTGCGTCGCCCCCGCCTCCTGCATATGATAGCCGGAGATCGAGATACTGTTGAACTTCGGCATGTTGCGCGAAGTATATCCGAAAATATCCGAGATGATCCGCATGCTTGGCTCGGGCGGGTAGATATAGGTGTTGCGGACCATGAACTCCTTGAGGATGTCGTTCTGGATCGTCCCGTCGAGCTGCGCCATCGGTACGCCCTGCTCTTCGCCGGCGACGATGAAGAAGGCGAGGATCGGGATCACCGCGCCGTTCATCGTCATGCTGACCGACATCTTGTCGAGCGGAATGCCGTCGAACAGGATCTTCATGTCGTCGATCGTATCGATCGCGACGCCGGCCTTGCCGACATCGCCGGTCACGCGCGGATGGTCGCTGTCATAGCCGCGATGCGTGGCGAGATCGAACGCGACCGACAGACCCTTCTGTCCGGCCTTGAGGTTACGGTGATAGAAGGCGTTGGAGTCCTCTGCGGTCGAGAAGCCGGCATATTGCCGGATCGTCCAGGGCCGGCCAGCGTACATCGACGCGCGCACGCCACGGGTGAACGGCGCGAAGCCCGGCAGCCCGGGATCGATGCCGTCGATATCCTCCTGCGTGTAGAGCGGCTTGACGTCGATTCCTTCGGGCGTGTGCCAGGTCAGGTCTTTGCCCCTGACCTCCGTGGCGGCAGCGGCCTGCCACGTCTCCAGCGTTGGGCTGGTCGAAGGCTCGGGCAGATCGCGCGGCTTTGGCGCGGCGCCGGTGTCCTCACCGAGATTCTTCTCGATCGTCATGCACCTTCCTTCGTGCTGCGGACCGATGTGACCATGATGAGATCGTCCCGGACTTCGTAGCCGATGCGAGACTGGATGTCGGTCAGCGAAACTTCTCGGATGCCGAGATGCGGATGCGGCCGGCCCATGGTTCGAAAGGCGGTCAGCGGTCGGCACCGGCGCGGATGACGGCCTCCGCGCGATCGGCGAGATCGACGTCGCGGTCGGCCAGGAAATGCCAGATGCGATCCATGTCCAGCTCCGCCCGCCTCGACCAACGCAGCTTCAAATCGCGTGCCGTGCGGAGAGCCGGCGAGGCCGCCGCTCGGCGGCGTGTTGGAGATACTCCTCGTGCGAAACCGTGCGACCGGCCTCGATGTCGGCGAGGCCCTCGCGGCCCGCCTCTTCCCAATCCCGTTCGCGATCGATCCGCGCGCGCAATGCTTCGGGAGCGAGTGCGTCGATCGACTGCTCGGACTGCGTCGCGATGTCGCGAAGCGCGTCATGCTCGGCCTGATCGACGTCGATCGTTATGCGAACCCGGTCATCCATCAGTGCGCCTCCTTCGGCATTTCCATGATCTCGGTCAGGACGCCGTTCATGTCCCTGGGATGGACGAAGAAGACCGGCGTGCCGTGCGCGCCGATGCGCGGCTCGCCGAGTACCTTGGCGCCTTTGCCCTCGAACCACGCCCTCGCCTCGGCGATGTCGGGCACCTCGTAGCACATATGATGCTGCCCGCCCGCCGGGTTCCTCGCGAGGAAACCGTGGATCGGCGACGCGTCGCCGAGCGGCTCGATCAGCTCGACCTGGACGTTGGGCGCGTCGACGAAGCAGACGCGCACGCCCTGCGCGGGCAGATCAAACGGCTCACCGATCGTGGTCGCGCCCATCACGTCGCGATAATAGGCCACCGACACGGCGATCGACGGCGTCGCCACCCCGACATGATTGAGCCGCCCGAGCTTCACGCCATGAGCTCGATCGCCATCGCGGTCGCCTCGCCGCCGCCGATGCACAGCGACGCGACGCCCTTGCGGAGCCCGCGCTTCTGCATCGCCGCGATCAGCGTCGCCACGATGCGCGCGCCGCTGGCGCCGATCGGATGGCCGAGCGCGGTGGCGCCACCGTTGACGTTGATCTTGTCGTGCGGAATCCCGAGATCGTGCATCGCCACCATCGCGACACACGCGAACGCCTCGTTGACCTCGAACAGATCGACATCGCCGACCGACCAGCCGGCCTTCTTCAGCACCTCGGTGATCGCACCGACGGGCGCGGTGGTGAACTGGGCGGGCGCGCGCGCATGCGCGGCGTGCGCGACCACCGTGGCGACGGGCATCCTGCCGAGCGCCTCGGCGACCGACCGCCTCGTCATCACCAGCGCCGCCGCGCCGTCGGAGATCGAGGACGCGTTCGCCGCGGTGATCGTGCCGTCCTTGACGAACGCGGCCTTGAGCGTCGGGATCTTCGCGATATCGCCCTTGGGCGGCTGCTCGTCCTTGTCGACGATCACCTCGCCCTTGCGGGTCCTGACGGTGACCGGGGTGATCTCGGCGTCGAAGCCGCCGGAGTTCTGCGCATCCTGCGCGCGGCGCAGCGAGGCCACCGCGAAGTCGTCCTGCGCGATACGGGTGAGCTGGTATTCGGTGGCGGTGTCCTCGGCGAAGGTGCCCATCGCGCGGCCGGGCTCATAGGCGTCCTCGAGGCCGTCGAGCATCATCGAATCATAGACCGTGTCATGGCCGATGCGCGCGCCGGCGCGATGCTTCTTCATCAGGAACGGCGCGTTGGTCATGCTCTCCATGCCGCCGGCGACGACGATGTCGGCCGAGCCCGCGGCGATCGCGTCCGCCGCCATCATCGCCGCCATCATGCCCGATCCGCACATCTTGTTGACGGTGACCGCCTCGGTCGACTGCGGCAGGCCGCCATGGATCGCGGCCTGGCGCGCGGGCGCCTGGCCGAGACCGGCTGGCAGGACGCAGCCCATATAGGCGCGGTCGACGCTGGCGGGCTCGATACCGGCACGCTCGACCGCCGCGCGGATCGCGGTCGCGCCGAGATCGATAGCGCTCGCGTCCGCGAGACTGCCCTGGAAGCTGCCCATCGGGGTGCGCGCGAAGGACAGGATGACGGTGGGGTCGGTGATGGTCATGACTTGCATTCCTTGCTCCCCCGCGACGGCGGGGGTCCAGCGGCGACGGCCAGAACTGGGCTCCCGCCTGCGCGGGAACACGACAACCGGTCAGAGCGGTATGTTATCGTGCTTCTTCCACGGATTTTCGAGGGTCTTGTTGCGCAGCTTGCGCAGACCCAGCGCGATGCGGCGACGGGTCGCGTGCGGCATGATGATCTCGTCGATGAAGCCCATCGACGCGGCGACGAACGGATTGGCGAAGCGCGCCTCGTACTCGGCGGTGCGCGTCGCGATCTCCTCCGGCGTCTTGCCGCGGAAGATGATCTCGACCGCGCCCTTGGCGCCCATCACCGCGATCTCGGCGGTCGGCCAGGCATAGTTGAGGTCGCCGCGCAGATGCTTGGACGCCATCACGTCATAGGCGCCGCCATAGGCCTTGCGGGTGATGACGGTGATCTTGGGCACGGTCGCCTCGGCATAGGCGAACAGCAGCTTGGCGCCGTGCTTGATGATGCCGTTATGCTCCTGCGCGGTGCCCGGCAGGAAGCCCGGGACGTCGACGAAGGTGACGATCGGGATCTCGAACGCGTCGCAGAAGCGCACGAACCGCGCCGCCTTGCGCGAGGACGAGATGTCGAGCACGCCCGCCAGCACCATCGGCTGGTTGGCGACGATCCCCACCGTGCGCCCCTCGATCCGCCCGAAGCCGGTGATGATGTTGCCCGCGAAGCTCGGCTGGAGCTCGAAGAAATCGCCCTCGTCCAGCGTCTTGGCGATCAGCTCGTGCATGTCGTAGGGGATGTTGGCGGACGCCGGGATCAGCGTGTCGAGGCTGGGCTCGGCGCGATCCCAGGGATCGTCGCTTGGCCGCTCGGGCACGCCGGAGCGATTGTCGGAGGGCAGGAAGTCGATGAAGTCGCGCGCCGCGAGCAGTGCCTCGACATCGTTCTCGAACGCGTTGTCCGCGACGCCCGATTTGGCGGTGTGCGCGGACGCGCCGCCGAGATCCTCCTGGCTGACGACCTCGTTGGTGACGGTCCTGACGACGTCCGGGCCAGTGACGAACATATAGGAGGAATCCTTCACCATGAAGATGAAGTCGGTCATCGCCGGCGAATAGACCGCGCCGCCCGCGCACGGCCCCATGATGAGGCTGAGCTGCGGCACCACGCCCGACGCCAGCACGTTGCGCTGGAACACCTCGGCATAGCCGGCGAGGCTCGCGACGCCCTCCTGGATGCGCGCGCCGCCGCTGTCGTTCAGCCCGATCACCGGCGCGCCGACCTTCAGCGCCATGTCCATGATCTTGCAGATCTTCTGCGCGTGGCGTTCGCTCAAGCTACCGCCGAAGACGGTGAAGTCCTGGCTGAACACGAACACCAGCCGGCCGTTGATCGTGCCCGATCCGGTGACCACGCCATCGCCGGGGACGTGCTGCGCGTCCATCCCGAACTCGGTGCAGTTGTGCTCGACGAACATGTCGAGCTCGTCGAAGCTGTCTTCGTCGAGCAGGATCTCGAGCCGCTCGCGCGCGGTCAGCCTGCCCTTCCCGTGCTGCGCCGCGATCCGCTTCTCTCCGCCGCCCAGCCGCGCCGCGGCGCGCCGTCTGTCGAGGACTTCGAGGGTGGTGGGCATCGCGATCCTTCGTACCTGCTGCGGCGCGGCTCTGCACCGGGTCATACGCCATGGCAAATGTGGTTTCGTGAAGTTGCGAACGCGGCATTTGTGAAATAGGTGTAACGTCGTGCCGAACGTCACGCGCCAGAGCTATGCCGGCAGTCGCGTCAGGACCACGCGCGCCAAGCTCGGTCTGTCCCAGCGCGAGATGGCGGCGCGGCTTGGCATATCGATGAGCTATCTGTCCCAGATCGAGACCGACGGCCGGCCACTCACCCGCGCGGTCGCGCTCGCGCTCGCCGCCGCCTGGCCGCAGGACTGGCGCGGTAGCGATATCGACGGGGATACCCGCCTGCTCGCCGATCTCGCCGAAGCCGCCGCCGATCCGCTGGCGGGCGAACCGCCGCTCGCAGCAGATCTTCTTGCCAGGGCGA
>CAXTNX010000012.1:49982-62994 GCA_964245815.1 uncultured Sphingomonadaceae bacterium
TCTGGATGGTAGGGCGGGCGCTCCGCCTGCCGGGGATTGACCAGGTGGCAGGCGGAGCGCCCGCCCTACCGTCCAGAAAGACTGATCGCGGACAACACCTTCTGGATTGCCTGCCCGAGCGCGCGGACGGCGCGTTCCAGTTCTTCGTCGGTGAAGCAGTACGGCGGCATCAATACCAAGGTGTCCCCGATGGGACGAGTCAGCAGCCCGTGCTCGCGCGCCGGTTCGTCGCGGTCCATGCCGCCTGGCGGCGCGCGGAGGACCAGCTCCAGCGGCTCGACGACGCCTATGAGGCAGGCGGCGCCGGGGGCGGCCGAC
The DNA here is from genome assembly GCA_964245815.1 of uncultured Sphingomonadaceae bacterium. Taxonomy (GTDB): domain Bacteria; phylum Pseudomonadota; class Alphaproteobacteria; order Sphingomonadales; family Sphingomonadaceae; genus Solisphingomonas. Next base: position 50,301 of record CAXTNX010000012.1, read on the forward strand.
TGCCGTGGGACGAGGTCCGCGACTGGTTCCACGAGGCCAACAACTATATCGATCCGCTCGATACCGCGGCCGAACGGATCGGGTCCGGGCTGGATCGCGATCCCCGGGCGCTGGTCCGCTGCCTGGGCCGCGATCATGGCGTCACGGTGCGCGACGCCCCCGCCGATGCGTCGCTACGACAGTTCGATGGCGCTCGCGGCGTCGTCTGGCTCGATCCCGCGCTGCCCGTCGAGAGCCGGCGCTTCCAGCTCGCCCACCAGCTTGCCCGGCTCGCGCTCGGCGACGCCATCGCGACGATCGCCCTGCAGGCCGGGTTGCGCTCCGCCGAGGCGACCCGGCTGCTCGAGGTCGGTCTCGGCAACTATGCGGCGGGCGCGATGCTGATGCCGTACGAGGCGTTCCGGGTGGAGGCGCGACGCGTGCGCCACGACATCGATCGGCTGCGGCGCAGCTTTGCGGTCAGCTTCGAGCAGGCGTGCCATCGTCTCTCGACCCTGCAGCGTCCCGATGCGCGCGGCGTGCCGTTCTTCTTCTGCCGGGTCGACATGGCGGGCAACATCACCAAACGCCACTCGGCGACGCGGCTCCAGTTCGCGCGCTTCGGCGGCGCCTGCCCGCTCTGGGTGATGCACGAGGCGGTGGCGATCCCCGACCGCATCCTCACCCAACTCGCCGAAATGCCCGACGGCATGCGCTACGCCGTCGCCGCGCGCGGGGTGGTCAAGGAAAGCGGCCGTTACGAGCGGAGTCCGCGTCGCTACGCCGTCGCCCTCGGCTGCGAGATCGATCAGGCGCGCGACTTCGTCTATGCCGACCATCTCGATCTGGCGCGCGAGGATACCGCGACGCCGATCGGCATGTCGTGCCGGATCTGTCCGCGCGAACGCTGCGCGCAACGTGCGTTTCCGCCCGCCGGCCGGCCACTCCGCATCGATCCGGACAGACGCGAGGTGGTGCCCTACCGCTTCGAGTGACCCCGATCCGCGGTGCCGGACCGGGCGCTAGGTCCCCAGCGTGATCGTCTCGACCATGCGAATGCGCTGTTCGCCATAGCCCCACGCCCGCAGGTCGGCGGCGACGGGATCGGGCAGGTGGCGGCGCTGCTGCGTGACGACCACCGCCCGGCGCAGCGCCTCGAGCTTGGGATCGGCGAGCCGGCGGGAACCGATGCGCTTTCCGAAGATCCAGGCGATGGCGCGCTCGATCGGCCCGGGCGGTTCGAGGCTCGCGAACGGATCGCGCCGCGCGAGCTCGATGACGGTGCGCTCGACGCTCGAGAAGCCCGGCTCGCTGCGCACCATCAGCCGGGCGAAGGCGCTCGGGAAGGACGAGGACCGGGCCATGTCGGCGGTCGGCGCGTCCGGTGTTTCGATCGTCTGGGGCAGCGCCATGCCGGTTTCCTCTTTCGCACGGAACGGGCGCGGCCCGCTGGTGTCGCCGTTCCGATCGGGAGCTTCCGGTCAGGCAACCGTGCCGAATGGACGATGGCGCGTGAACCCGAGATGGCCGAAGCGTGTTCGAAGCGTCATCTCCGGGGCGCGCACGCGGACCGGCGCAGATCATGCCCGGTCGCGCCGCCTTTACGCCTTCTTGACGAGTTGCGCGGCAGGATCGTGCGGTATGACGGGGAGACCAGCATGTCAGGCCGCATGAGTGCGGCGCCGGGTTCCGGCGGGCATCGCGTCCGCGCGCGCCGCGACCTGTTGCTGGGCGCGATCCTCGTCGCCTCGGTCGCGCTGCTGCTGGGCACCGGCGACAGGCTGCTCGGCCATCTCGCCGCGCACACCGCCGACGATCCGACGATGACGGTCGCGGTACTGCTCAACCTCGCGCTCGTGCTGTTCGGCTGGCATCGCTATCGCGATCTCGCCGCCGCGATGGACGCGCGCGATCATGCCGAGGCGCGCGCCGCCGCGCGCGCCCGACACGACGAGCTCACCGGGTTTTTCTCGCGGCGGGTCTTCGCCGATGAGGGCGCCGGCGCCATCCAGGGCGCGCTGCGCCGCGATCGCGCGGTCGCGGTGATGGTCGTCGATCTCGATCATTTCAAGACGGTCAACGACCTCCACGGTCATCTCGCCGGCGACGTCGTGCTGCGCGAGGCATCCGGGGTCATCCGACGCGCACTGCCGCCGGGCGCGATCGCCGGCCGCCTCGATGGCGACGAGTTCGCGATACTGCTGCCGTTCGACGCGCGTCATGCGGGGACCGTCGATGCGCTGGCCGATCACGTCGTCGGCGCGCTCGCGCAGCCGATCGAGACGCGCGGCGTCACCGCGCATATCGGCGCCTCGATCGGCATCGCATGCTCGGAGGGCGACTGCCGCACGGTCGAGCCGCTGCTTCGCCGCGCGACGATCGCGATGCACGTCGCCAAGGACGCCGGGCGCAACCGCCATATCTGGTTCGACGCGACGATGGAGCGCGAGCTGATCGAACGCAACGCGATCGAGGCGGGGCTGCGCGAGGGGATCCCGCTCGGTCAGTTCGTTCCCTATTACGAGCAGCAGATCGATCTCGCGACGGGCGAACTGATCGGTTTCGAGGTGCTCGCGCGGTGGGAGCACCCGACCCGCGGCATCGTCGCGCCCGACGACTTCATCTTCGTCGCCGAGGAATGCGGGCTGATCGGCGACCTGTCGATGGCGGTGATGCGGCGCGCCTTTGTCGAGGCGCGCAACTGGGATGCGTCGATCACGCTGTCGGTCAACATCTCGCCGATGCAGCTCAAGGATCCGTGGCTCGCGCAGAAGGTCGTCAAGCTGCTCGTCGAGACCGGTTTCCCCGCCAACCGGCTGGAGATCGAGATCACCGAGAGCGCGCTGTTCCAGAATCTCGCGCTTGCCCAGTCGATCATCGGCAGCCTCAAGAATCAGGGCATCCGGCTCGCGCTCGACGATTTCGGCACCGGCTATTCGTCGCTCTCCCATCTGCGCGCGCTGCCGTTCGACCGGATCAAGATCGATCGCAGCTTCGTCACCGCGATGACCAGCGATCCCGAGAGCGCGGCGATCGTCAACGCGATCTCGCGGCTTGGCGAGAGCCTCAACCTGCCCGTCACCGCCGAGGGGATCGAGGACGGCGCCATCCTCGCGCAGCTCGCCGGGATCGGCTGTCACAAGGGCCAGGGCTGGCATTTCGGCAAGCCGATGGCGGTCGGCGCGACCCGCCGCCTGCTCGCCGATCGCGGCCTGCTGCCGAGCGCGCGCGTCGCGATGGCGCCGGCGGTCGCCCTGCCGCCGGCGGTCGAGCGCGACGAGAAGGCGACCCGGCGGAGCGCCTGACGCGGTGGACTTGCGCGCGACGCGCCCCTAGATCGCGCGCCATGCGGCGGTTCCACAAGATGCACGGGCTGGGAAACGACTTCGTCGTGTTCGACGCGCGGACCGACGTGCTCGCGGTGACGCCGGCGGTCGCGCGCGCCATCGCCGATCGTCACCGCGGGATCGGCTGCGATCAGCTCATCGTCGTCGAGCCATCTGTCGTCGCGACGGCGCGGATGCGGATCTTCAACGCCGACGGCAGCGAGGTCGAGGCTTGCGGCAACGCCGCGCGCTGCGTCGCGACGCTGCTTGGTGACGCGTCGTCGATCGAGACCGCGGGCGGCGTGGTCGCGGGCGTCGCGCACGGCGGGGGCGCGCGTATCGACATGGGCACGCCGCGCCTCGCGTGGAACGCGATCCCGCTCGCCTATGCGATGGACACGAGCGCGCTGCCGCTTGGCTGGGACGGCGTCGATCCGCTTCGTGCGCCGATCGCGGTCAATGTCGGCAATCCGCATGTCGTCCTGTTCGTGGCTGATCTCGACACGATCGATCTGGCGCATGTCGGCCCGGCGATCGCGGCCGATCCGGTGTTTCCCGCGGGCGTCAATGTCGGGATCGCGACGATCGTCGATCGCGGCCATATCCGGCTCAAGGTGTGGGAACGCGGTGCCGGCGCGACGCTCGCCTGCGGCACCGGCGCCTGCGCGTGCGCGGTCGCCGCGATCCGCGCGGGGCTCGCCGAAAGCGGCGTCACGGTGACGCTGCCCGGCGGCGCGCTGACCATCGCGTGGACGCCCGGTGGAACGATCGCGATGACCGGCCCCGCCACGCACGTTTTTTCGGGCGAGATCGATCTCGCGGCGTTCGCGGCATGAGCGGACCCGAGATCGTCACGCTCGGCTGCCGGCTCAATGCGGTCGAGAGCGAAGCGATGCGCGCGCTCGCCGCCGGGCGCGACGATCTCGTCATCGTCAACTCCTGCGCGGTCACCAATGCGGCGGTGAAGCAGGCCCGCCAGGCGATCCGCCAGGCGGCGCGACGCCGCCCGGATGCGTGCATCGTCGTCACCGGCTGCGCGGCGCAGCTCGATCCGGCGGCGTTCGCGGCGATGCCCGAGGTCGCCGCGGTGATCGGCAATGCGCGGAAATTGTCGGCGGCGAGCTATGCCTTGACCCCGTCACCCCAGGGAGGGCTGGGGTCTTCCGGGTCGGGGCGCACGGCCCGGATCAAGGAGACCCCGGCCTTCGCCGGGATGACGGAAACGGCCGGGACGATGGAGAACGCTCGGATGACGCCGGGGCGAGCCGACGCCCCCGCATCCATCAACCGCGTCCGCGCCTTTGTCGAGGTCCAGAACGGCTGCGACCATCGCTGCACCTTCTGCATCATCCCGTCCGCGCGCGGGCCGAGCCGGTCGGTTCCTCCGGCGACGGTCGTCGAGTGCGTCGCGTCGCAAGTCGCGCAGGGCTATCGCGAGGTCGTGCTGACCGGAGTCGACACGACCAGCTACGGCGGCGATCTTCTCGGTGCGCCGACGCTCGGCCAGCTCGTCGAGCGCATCCTGAGCGAGGTGCCCGCGCTCGAACGGCTGCGGCTGTCGTCGCTCGACTCGGTCGAGATCGACGACCGCCTGTTCGGGCTGCTCACCCAGGAGCCGCGGATGCAGCCGCATCTCCACCTCTCGCTCCAGCACGGCGACGACCTGATCCTCAAGCGCATGAAGCGCCGCCACACCCGCGCGGAGGCGATCGCGCTGGTCGGGCGGCTCAAGACGGCGCGGCCCGACATCGCGATCGGCGCCGATCTGATCGCGGGCTTCCCCACCGAAAGCGAGGCGGCGGCACGGCGGACGCTGGCGCTGCTCGACGATTGCGACATCGTGTTCGGCCATGTCTTCCCCTTCTCGCCGCGCGCCGGCACGCCCGCCGCGCGGATGCCGCAGCTGGAGCGGGTGACGATCGCGGCGCGGGCGCGGCGACTGCGCGAGGCGGCGGACGCGCGCCGGTCGCGCTGGCTGGAGACGCTCGTCGGGACCGTGCAGTCGATCCTGGTTGAGCGCGCCGATGGCCGCGGCCATCTCGGCAACTACGCCGCCGCGCGCATCGCGGGTTCGCCGACCCGCGGCACGATCGTGGCGATGCGGGTCACGCATGTCGAGGGCGACATCCTCGCCGGAGATCCGGTTTGACCGACAAGCGCGTTCCGCACACCGTCATCTGGCACGACAAGCTCGTCGCGGGCTTCCGCCGCACCTCCGAGCGGCTCGGCGGCAATCTGGGCGGACTGTTCACCAAGGAGCGGCTCGATCGCGCGACGCTGGACGAGATCGAGGACGCGCTGATCGCCTCCGATCTCGGACCGGTCACCGCCGCGCGCGTCCGCGACCGGCTCGAGGCGGAGCGTTACGACAGGGATATCGACGAGGCCGGCGTCCGCGCGGTCGTCGCGGACGAGGTCGCGCGCATCCTCGCGCCGGTCGCCAAGCCGCTCGAGATCGATGCCTTCCCGCGCCCGCAGGTGATCCTGGTGATCGGCGTCAACGGATCGGGCAAGACCACCACCATCGCCAAGCTCGCGCACCTCTTCCAGGAGCAGGATTATCAGGTGATGCTGGTCGCCGGCGATACGTTCCGGGCGGCCGCGATCGGGCAGCTCAAGGTCTGGGCCGAGCGGATCGGCGTCCCGATCATCACCGGCGCGGAAGGGGCGGATGCCGCCTCGCTGGTCTGGGAAGGTGTCAAGCAGGGCACCGCGATCGGCACCGACGTGCTGATCGTCGACACCGCCGGCCGGCTCCAGAACAAGGCCGGGCTGATGGACGAGCTCGCCAAGATCCGCCGCGTGCTGGGGCGGCTCAATCCGGCGGCGCCGCACGACGTGCTGCTCGTGCTCGACGCCACCACCGGCCAGAACGCGCTCCAGCAGATCGAGGTGTTCGGCCGCGAGACCGGCGTCACCGGGCTGGTCATGACCAAGCTCGACGGCACCGCGCGCGGTGGCGTGCTGGTCGCGGCGGCGGAGCGCTTCGGTCTGCCGATCCACGCGATCGGCGTCGGCGAGACGCTGGGCGATCTCAGGCCGTTCGATCCCGGGGAAGTGGCGGGATTGATCGCGGGAGTATGACGGGCATGACGCGAAAGCCCTCGTCCACGCTCCGGCTCGCGCTCGATTTCGGGCCGATCCTCCTGTTCTTCGCGGCGAACCTGCTCGCGCCGGTCCCGGCGGCGGAACGCGCCTATGTGGCGACGGGCGTGTTCATGGCGGCGACCGCCGCGGCGATGCTGGTGTCGCGGATCGCGCTCGGCATGATCTCGCCGATGCTATGGCTGTCGGGCGTGATGGTGCTCGTGTTCGGCGGACTGACGCTCGCGCTCCACAACGAGGACATCATCAAGGTCAAGCCGACGATCTATTACCTGACCGTGGCGAGCGCGCTGTTCGTCGGGCTGTGGCGCAGGAAGCCGATGCTCAAGCTCGTCCTCGGCCATGCCTATCCCGGCCTCTCGGAACGCGGCTGGCATCTCGCGTCGCGCAACTGGGCGTGGTTCTTCGTCGTCATGGCGGTCGCCAACGAGGTCGCCTGGCGGCACCTGAGCTTCACCGCCTGGAGCGGCTACAAATTGTGGGGCGCGCTGCCCGCGACGGTGCTGTTCGCGCTCGCCAACGTGCCGATGATGCTGAAGCACGGGCTCGGCGAGGATGCCGCAGCGGCAGTCGCGGACGAACCACCGGTGGGGTGAGGCCACGCCGCCCGAGCCCGACGTCCGTTCGGGCTGAGCGAAGTCGAAGCCCCCGCGTGGCGCCAGCCCCTGGACTTCGCTCAGGGGGAACAGGGCGGATCACCCCGACCCGCCCGCAATCCTACTTCGCCATGCCCTCGTACAATTCGCTCGCCTTGGTCCAATTGACGACCTCCCACCACGCCTTGAGATAATCGGGCCGGCGATTGTTGTAGGTCAGATAATAGGCGTGTTCCCACACGTCGTTGGCGAGGATCGGGGTGCCCTTCACCTTGGCGTCGTCCATCAGCGGATTGTCCTGGTTGGGCGTCGATGCGATTTCCAGATCGCCACCTGGCCTGGCGATCAGCCACGCCCAGCCCGAACCGAACTGGTTGGCGCCCGCGGTGTTGAACTTCTCCTTCATCGCGTCGATGCCGCCAAAGGCGCTCTCGATCGCGGCCTTGAGCGCGCCTGAGGGTTCGCCCTTGTCGGGACCCATGATCTCCCAGAAGAAGCTGTGGTTCCAGTGGCCGCCGCCATTGTTGCGGACCACCGGCGGCAGCGACGAGATCCTGGCGAGGATGTCCTCCAGCGACGCGCCGTCGAGCCCGTTGTCCCCCAACGCGCCGTTGAGCTTGTCGACATAGGCCTGGTGATGCTTGTCGTGGTGGAGCTTCATGGTCTGCTCGTCCACCGTCGGGGCGAGGGCGGCATAGTCGTAGCTGAGCGCCGGGACTGCGAAGGCCATCTCTTCTTCTCCTGTCGAGTCGTTGCGGGTACGACGAACGAAACGCCCTAGCCCGTGAATGGTCGCAGGAGAAAGAGGCCGGATCAGCCCGCCTGCCGCTCCAGCAGGTTGTGCCGCTTGAGCGCGTGGCGCAGCTGATCATAGCTGAGCGACAGCGCCGCCGCGGTCGCGCGCTGATTGAAGCGGCAGCGGTTGAGCGCGGCCTCCAGCAGGCGGCGCTCATAGGCGTCGACCGCGATGCGGAGATCCTCGCAGCCAGGCTCCTCGACCACCGCGATCGGCTTGGCGGGGCCGGGCTCGGCGGTCATCGCCGGCTTGGCCGCCGCGCCCGACGGCCGCCAGGGCGAGGCGAACGGATCGAACTCGATCGCATCGACGGCACGCGCCGGCTCGTCCCAGCGATAGACCGCGCGTTCGACGACGTTGCGCAGCTCGCGGACGTTGCCCGGCCAGTCATGGGCCGCGAGCGCCGCGACCGCGCGCGGGCCGAACCCCGGCCAGCGTGGCCATTCGAGCTCGGACGCCATGCGCCGCGCGAAATGTTCGGCGAGCACGGGCACGTCGCCCTCGCGCACCCGCAGCGGCGGCAGCGTCACCACCTCGAACGACAACCGGTCGAGCAGGTCGGCGCGGAAGCGGCCCTGCTCGACCAGCCCCGGCAGATGTTCGTTGGTCGCCGCGACGATCCGCACGTCGACGCGCATCGCGCGCGACGAGCCGATCCGCGTCACCTCGCCATATTCGACCGCGCGCAGCAGCCGCTCCTGCGCGCCGGACGACAGCGTCGCCAGCTCGTCGAGGAACAGCGTGCCGCCATGCGCCTCCTCGAACCGGCCCTGCCGCACCTTGGTGGCGCCGGTGAACGCGCCCGCCTCATGGCCGAACAACTCGGCCTCGATCAGCGTCTCGGGCAGCGCCGCGCAGTTGAGCGTCACGTACGGCCCCGACCAGCGCGCCGACAGGCGATGGAGGCGCTCGGCGATCAGCTCCTTGCCGGTGCCGCGTTCGCCGATCACCAGCACCGGCCGGTTGAGCGACGCGGCGCGGCTGGCGCGCTCGACCGCGTCGAGGAACGCGGTCGATTCGCCGACGAACTTGGTGTCCCTATCCATAGGTGGAGGTTGGGACATTTTCCCAAACCTTGGCAAGCGGGATTGCGCTTTCTGATGGCCTTACGTCGGTGTATCCTCGGATTTCCGGCTTTTTATTGGCTGGCACGCTTCCTGCTACAGGGGTGCGGTCACCGCCGCAGCGCGGTCCACGAGACAAGTTGGACAGGAGTTACACCGATGGGAATCTTCTCCCGCACCCGAGACATCATCGCCGCCAATGTCACCGATCTGCTCGATCGTGCCGAGGATCCCGCCAAGATGATCCGCATGATCATCATGGAGATGGAGGAGACGCTGATCGAGGTCCGCGCGTCCGCCGCGCGCACCATCGCCGATCAGAAGGAGATGCGCCGCCACATCACCAAGCTCGACGGGCTGCGCGCCAACTGGACCGAGAAGGCCGAGCTCGCGCTGTCCAAGCAACGCGAGGACCTCGCCAAGGCGGCCCTGGTCGAGAAGGGCAAGGCCGCCGACATGGCCGATCGTCTCAAGGAGGAGATCGCGCTGCTCGACGACACGCTCAAGGCGTTCGAGGAGGATATCGGCAAGCTCCAGTCCAAGCTGCGCGAGGCGCGCGCCCGCCAGAACTCGATCGTCGCCCGGCTCGAGAGCGCGCACAACCGTGCCCGCCTGCGCGAGATGACCAACGGCCCCAAGATCGACGACGCGTTCGCGCGCTTTGAGACGCTGGAGCGCCGCGTCGACTTCGCCGAGGGCCGCGCCGACGCCGCCGGCATGGGCGCGGCGGAGAAGACGCTCGACGAGGAGATCGCCGAGCTGCGCTCGTCCGACCGCATCGACGCCGAGCTCGAGGCGCTCAAGGCGCGGATGGGCCGCACCGCGCAGGAGGGCTGACGCCATGGATATCGAAGGCGTCCTCGCGATCAGCTGCCTGTTCATCGGGCTGCCCTGGCTGATCCTCCACTACGTCACCCAGTGGCGGCGCGCGCGCGGGCTGTCGGTGGAGGACGAGCGGCTGCTCGACGAGCTGCACGATCTCGCGCGGCGCCTCGACGACCGGCTCGGCACGATCGAGCGCATCGTCGCCGCCGACAATCCGAACTGGCGCCCGGGCACCGAGCGCGCGGTCCGGCCCGCGCCGCCCGAGGCCAAATGGCCAGGGCACGCGTGAACCGATACATCCAGGATCTGGGAGAACGACAATGGCTGCCCGTCGCACGAAGTTCTATCTCGACAAGCGCAACGCCAAATGGCTGGGCGTCTGCTCGGGGCTTGCCGATTACACCGGAATCGACGTCATGCTGGTGCGTGTCGCCATGGTGCTGCTGACCGTTATCGGCGGCTTCCCTTGGACGCTGATTGCCTATTGCGTCACCGCCTGGGCGGCCAACGACAAGCCTGCCGAGCTCGACTATGCCCGGCCCGAGGACGCCAAGTTCTGGGCGGGCGTGCGCACCCGTCCCGGCAATTCGGTGCGCGACGTCCGCTCGTCGTTCCGCGACATCGATCGTCGCCTGTCCGATCTCGAGGTCTACTATACCAGCAACAACCGTCGCCTCGCCGACGAGATCGACAGCCTGCGCTGAGCGCGGCGAACCATCAGGGGGATTATGCCATGTCGGGTTTCGCAGAAGCCATCGTACCACTCGTCGCCTTCCCGACGATGTTCCTGGCGCCGGCCTGGGTGATCGTCACCCGGATGAAGATCAGGGCAGGCTACCCGCTGGGCACGCGCTGGGGCGAGGCGATCTATCCGCGCTCGGCCGAGGTCGTCGAGGAGCGCCTCCGGCTGGTGACGCAGGAGAATGCGCAGCTGCGCGCCGAGCTGGGCGCGATCAAGGACCGGCTGGTCACGGTCGAACGGATCGTCACCGACGGCGCGTACCGCCTCGATCGCGAGATCGAGGGCCTGCGCGCCGCCGCCAACTGAAAAGGAGCAGGAACATGGACGATATCGCAAGCTGGATCTGGGTCCTCGTCCCGCTGGGCGCGTTCGCGATGGTCATCGCCAAGCGCTGGCTGGCGATGAAGGAGCGGCAGAACGTCATCGCCTCGAACGAGGTGGTCGAGAAGGCCGCGCAATACGCCGCCAAGACCGAGCGGCTCGAACAGCGCGTCGCCGTGCTCGAGCGCATCCTCACCGATCGCTCGGCGCATCTCGCCGACGAGATCGACCGGCTGCGCGATCAGCCGCTCAACTGAAGGACCGGACCGATGTTTTCCACGACGGTGCTGATCGTCGCGATCGTGATGATCGCGAGCGTCTGCAAGGCCAAGTACCGGCACGACGCCGGCAGCGGGAGTTTCCGCGACGACGGCGCCGCGCGCGTCGAGACCCAGGCGCTTCACGCCGAGATCCGCGCGCTCAAGCAGCGCGTCGCGACGCTCGAGCGAATCGCGACCGACGGATCGAGCGTGCTCGACCGCGAGATCGAGGCGCTGCGCGACCGGCCCTGAGCCCCGCCGCGCCATCAAACCCAGGAGAAATGCGATGACCGACACCGTCTCCATCATCGCCGTGTCCGTTGCTGCCCTGATCGCGATCGCGATGCTGGTCGCGGGCGGGCTCAGGGGCTGGCAGGGCTGGCTCGATCTCGAGCGCCACCGCCTCGGCGGCGAGGAGGGCGCGGGATCGTCCCCGGCCGGCGCGCGTATCGAGCTCGCCGACCTGCGCGAGCGCATCCGCAAGCTGGAGGCGATCGCGGCGGGGATCGACGTGTGATCCGTCGCGATCGGACATATCCGTTCGGGCCGAGCGAAGTCGAAGCCCCTCCCCGCCCGGAACCGCACGTCGACCTCGCTCGGTGCGAACGGAGGTTAGCCCCTTGTCGTACGACTTGGGGAGGACGCGAGACCCTGCTAGTCGCTCCACCATGCCCAACCTCGACGATGTCCGCGACGAGTACGAGTTCCTCGACGCCGACGACCGCTATCGCCTGCTGATCGATCTCGGCCGGACGCTCGAGCCGATGCCCGCCGCGCTCAAGACCGATGCCACGCTGGTCCGCGGCTGCTCGGCGTCGGTGTGGGTCTATCCAACCGAGGCGGACGGGCGGCTGCATTTCCTCGCCGACTCGAACGCGGCGATCACCAAGGGCATCATCGCGCTGGTGCTGCTGACCGTGCAGGACAGGGCCGCCGCCGAGGTCGCGGATACCGCGATCGAGAGCGCCCTGGTGCCGTTCGATCTCGGCAACCAGCTCAGCTCCAACCGTACGCAGGGCATTCCCAACATGATCGCGCTGATCCGCGAGACGGCGGCGCGCTATGCCTGACCGGCGCCCCCTGCGCCGCCGCACGATCGCCGCGCTGGCGCTCGCGCTGCTGCTCGCCGGCAGCGCTGCTGCGGCGGCCGCGGGCAGGACCTACCCGACCGGGCGGTTCGAGGTTGCCGGCACGCTCGTTCCGCCCGCGCACATCCTCGATGCGCGCGCCTTGCCCGACATGGGAGGCAAGCCCTCGCTGATGGTGACGCTCGATCCCGCGACCGCCGCCGCGCTCGCGAAGGGCGATGCGCCGCTGGCGGCAATCCTCGACGGCAAGCCGATCGGCACGAGTCCGGTCGACGCGCTGCGCAGCGACCACGTCCTCCAGCTGTCGGGCGGGTTCGCGAGCTACGACGCCGCGGGCGCGCTCGCCAGACGCATTTCAGGCCGCGATCCGCTGCCCGATTCGGAGAGCGACGAATAGGCCGACGCGCACGCCGTTCCCCGGCGAACGCCGTGGCCCGGTCTCGCGGGCGGATCGACCGACGCCGGACCCCCGGCCTTCGCCGAGGAACCGGCGGGTGTCGCCCGACCGGTTCCGCTCAATCCTCGAACGTGAAGCTCAGAGGCCGTGTCAGAACGGTAGTGTAATGGTAGACGATCGGGTTTCGATGTGATT
>CAXTNX010000013.1:0-61787 GCA_964245815.1 uncultured Sphingomonadaceae bacterium
TGCTCGACGGGGTCAGCATGAAGGGCGCCAAGGGCGTGATCGTCTCGATCACCGGTGGCGAGGACATGCGGCTGATGGAGGTCGACGAGGCCGCCAACCATATCCGCGAGCTGGTCGATCCCGACGCCAACATCATCTGGGGTTCGGCGTTCAACGACAGCCTGGAAGGCAAGATCCGCGTCTCCGTGGTCGCCACCGGGATCGAGGCCGAGGCGGCGGCGGTGCCTGCCGAGCCCGCTAAGGTGTTCAGCTTCCCGACCTCCAAGCCGCGCACCGACGCGCCGATCGCGCGCACCGCGGCGCCCGAGCCCGCGCCGAGCGCGCCGGTCGCCGAGACGCCGCCGCCGACCGAGGGCGACGAGCTGCTGCTCGACAACGAGACCGTGCTGACCCCGCCGGTCGCTTCCAACCCGCTGCCACCCCAGACCGCTGCCGCCAATGCGGCGGACGCCGGCGACGAGGGCGGACGACGCTGGCTCGGGCTGGGCGGCGAGACCGCCGACGCGACGCCGGCGGTGCCGCCCGCGCCAGCCCCGGCGCGCCCGGCCCGTGCCGCCGCCCAGCCCGCGGGCGGCACGCTGTTCGAGCGGATGTCCTCGATCGCGCGCGGCGCCGCCAAGGCGCAGGTCGACGACGAGCCGCGTACCGCCGAACGCCGCGATCCGCTCGACCTGCCGGGCTTCCTCAACCGTCAGAACAACCAGTAGCGCGGACCGTCGTCATCCCGGCGACGGCCGAGATCCCGTGGTTCGCGGACGACCCTCCGGGCCGGGAGATCCGAGCTTCGGTGGGGACGACGGTCGTGGGGTCAGCGTGATGCCGTCTCGTCCGGCGACGGTACCGGCCGGGCGAGCGTCTGCAACTGGCCGAGCCCGGCAAGATACTGATGCACACGCGGCGGCGCGAGCGCGAGACCGCCGGCGCCCCAGTCGAGCAGCGCGTCGGGCCGGCTGCGGATATCGAACTCGGTCCTGAGCGTCGCATAATCGCTCCGCGTCCCGGCGATCGTCCGGTCGAGCCCGGCGACCCGCGCCCGCGCCGCCGCGACCTGCATCGAGAGCGCCGACAGGGCGAGCAGCGCACCACCGAAGAGGCCGGCCGCGACGATCGCGCGCAGCCGCATCAGCCGATGGTGCGGCAGCACCGTCGCGCGGGTGCCGGCATGGCGGCGCGTTGCGGTCACCGCAGCGCCAGCGCCTGGTTATGCTGCGGCTCCCAGGCGAGCACCGGGGCGAGATCGGCATAGGCCAGTCGCGGCGCGGCGGCGCGTGCCGGACCGGCGGCAGCCGTCGGCACCGCGATGGCGGCGGCGGCCGTCGCCGCAGCCGGCGCCGCGGCGACGCGCGTCGCGCCGGCGCCGTAGCGTGCATCCCAGTCGGCGACCTCGGCCTTGTAGCGATCGACCGTGGCGAACACCGCGGTGAACGGCGCCTCGAGCTGCGGCAGCGCGGTGGCGGCGAAACCGACGAACGCGTCGGGCGCGATCGCCGCGGCCTGCGGCGCGACGCTGTCGGCCGCGACGCAGAATGCCGCCTTGGCGGCGGGCATCGCGAAGAAGTTATACAGCCGCGTCATGTACGCGTCGTGATCGGCCTGCCATGTCCTGGCCGACGCCGTGCGATAGTGCGTCTGGACGAAATGGTCGGCATCGGCGAGCACCGCCTTCTTGCTCGACAGCATCGTGTTGTAGGACGGTGCCAGCGTGGCGTCGGCGGCGCCGCGGCAGCCGATCGCGGCGACGTTGAGGGCCGCACGCAGGTGCCACGCGGTCTGGAGCGGGCCGATGCCGGTGTTGATCGTGCGGTACCGGCCATCGGGCGTGAGCGGCGGCGGCACGACCGCGCCATTGCCCATCGCCAGCATCGGACGCGGCGGCGCGACAGGGGCGGGGGCGTCGGCGATCGCGGCGACCGGCGGCTGGCGGGCGCACCCGGCCAGCGCGGCGACCGCGAAGAAGGCGAGGACGATCGGGGCACGGCAATCGGGCATGGCGGGGCTCCGCTCTCGAGATGATACCGAGTCTCGCAGCAGAAGGTTAAGCGTCCGTTGACCACGCCCCATCGCGTTGCCGGCGCGCGGCCCTTGTCGCGGCCGCGCATCTCGACCACAGCGGCGGGGCATGCCGTATCCCCCGTTTCCCGGCCGACCCCTCCGGCGGGTGCTGTTCGCGCTGGCGCTCGCGTCCGCGGTTCCTCTCGGCGCCCAGTATCCCGGCGGCGCGATCGTCCAGCCGCTGCCGAATGCCGGCGATCCGGCGGAAAAGCTCGCCGCCGCGCTGCGCATGCTGGCGGTGTCGCCGCGCGCGCTGTCCGCGCTGATCGAGGCGGGGCGCGACGCGCTGACGCTCGGCGATCCCAATGCCGCGGTCGGTTTCTTCGGCCGGGCGAGCGAGGTCTCGCCGCGCGACGGGCGGGTCAAGGCCGGGCTCGGCGCGGCGCTCGTCCAGCTCGAGAAGCCGCGCGAGGCGCTGCGCTATTTCCAGGAGGCGAGCGCGGTCGGCGTGGCGGACGCCGATCTCGCCGAGGATCGCGGGCTCGCCTATGATCTGGTCGGCGATCCCGCCCACGCGCAGGCGGACTATCGCACCGTGCTTGCGGCGCACCCCGACGACGACGCGGCGCGGCGGCGGCTCGCCCTGTCGCAGGGGATCTCGGGAGACCGGGCGGGCGCGATCGCGACGCTCGATCCGCTGATCCGCAAGCGCGACATCGCGGCGTGGCGCGCCCAGACCTTCGTGCTGGCGATGACCGGGGACGCCAGGGGCGCCAACGACATCACCCGCGTCATGCTGCCGCAGCAGCAGGCGATGCTCCAGCCCTTCCTCGAGCGGCTGGCATCGCTGTCGCCGGGCGACAAGGCGCGCGCGGTCCATTTCGGCGAGATGCCCGCGGCGGGGCGGCGCTATAGCGACACCCAGCTCGCCTCGATCGGCACGCCGGCCACCTATGCGCCGGCGCCTGCCGCCCCGCGTCCGGCGGCGCCGGTGCGGGCGCCGATACCCGCGATCGCGCCGGTGCGGGCGGCGGAGGTGGCCGTCGTGCCGGCGCGGCGATCGACGCCGGCGCCCGGGCCGCCGCCGCCGGTGACTTCGGCCGCGCGTGTCGCGGTCGCGTCGCCGCCATCCGCGCCGCCGCTCGCCGCGCTTACGGCACACGCGCCATCGTCGAACCAGCAGCCACGCTATGTATCGGCGGAAGGCGCGCCGATGCGCCGTATCGAGCATTCCGCGCAGGAGATGTTCACGCTCGGGCTGCCGCGCTACGAATATGTCCCGGAGCCCGCACCGCGGGAGCAGCGTCCGGAGACGCGCGTCGCGGCGGCGGCGCCGCCGACGATCGCCGCCACCGCAGCGGCGGTATCCGTGACGGCAAGCGCCGTTCAGCCGGCCCCGCCGCCCCGGGTCGCGGCGGCGTTCACGATAGCGCCGCGCGCGGTGGCGATCGCGGCGTCAGGCACCGCTGCGCCCGTCTCCGCCCCGAGTGCCGATGGCGTCTCGCCGTCACCGCCGGTCGCGGTCGGTCCGGCGAACGCTGATCCCATCGTAGTCGCCTCGACCATCGGCGCAGCGCCGTCGTCCTTGCCCGCGGTGACGCCGGCACCGGCGACCGTCGGCGGGGCGAACGGGATGCCGGTCGGGGCGAGCGGGGCGGGAGGGCATTTCGACGTGCCGCACGAGATCGCCGATCGCCAGCCCGTGCCGCGCACCCCGCAAGCGACCGCGCGCGCGCCCGTCGCGATACCGGCGCGCCCCGCACCGCCATCGCCCGACGCACCCGCGTCCGGGCCCGGCGCCGCCAATCCCACGGTCCTCGCCGCACGTCGCGCGCGCGGCGGTGGCGGGATCGAAGCGATCGCCGCGGATCGGCCGGCCCGCGTCGGCCATACCCGCGCCATGCCCGCGGCACCGGGTGGAGGGGGCGATGCCACGGTCGCGGACGGCTCGGCAACCGCGATGGGCGGGACCAGGCGCGATCGCGACCCGGATAGGATTGCTCGCGGCGGCCGGGATACGGCCGCATCGATCGATCGCACCGACCGCCGCATCCATCCCCCGCGGCCCGCATCGCGTGACGACGACAGGGCGACGGGTGCGGCGGCGCGCGACCAGGACACGCCCCCGGCCCGCGGCAGGAACCGGCGCGACGACCGGACGCGCCCCGCGCCGCGCGACGACGGATCTGCTCGGCGGACGTCCGCCAAGGACAAGTCCGACAAGCCGTCCGCCGGGCCAAGGGTCTATGTCCAGGTCGCCGGGGGGGCCAACAAGGCGGACATGGACAAGGCGTGGGCGGCGGTGAAGGCGAGGGCGCCCGATCTGATGAAGGACAGGGCGCCGTCGACCACGCCGCTGCACGCCACCAACCGGCTGCTTGTCGGGCCGTTCAAGGACGCGGACGAGGCACAGGCCTTCGTCAACAAGATGGCGGGCAGGGGCTTGTCCGGCTTCACCTTCAGGAGCGGCAAGGGGCAGAAGGTCGACAAGGTCGACGGCGCGAGATGAACGGACCCTACGCCGCCGATCCGGCGACGGCGCGACGCCTGCACGGCGAGCCCGGCGACGAGCGCCGCGGCCCGCGCGACGCCTTCCAGCGCGACCGCGATCGCATCGTCCACGCCATCGCCTTCCGGCGCCTGCGCCACAAGACGCAGGTGTTCGTCGCCCCCGACGGCGATCATTTCCGCGTGCGCCTGACCCATAGCCTGGAAGTCGCGCAGATCGGCCGCACGATCGCGCGCGCGCTCGGGCTCAACGAGGATCTCACCGAGGCGCTGTGCCTCGCGCACGATATCGGTCATCCGCCGTTCGGTCATGCCGGCGAGGCGGCGTTGCAGGCGGCGACCGCGCATGCCGGCGGCTTCGATCACAACGCGCACACGCTGCGCGTGCTGACCCGACTGGAGACCCCCTATCCGCGCTGGCGCGGTCTCAATCTGAGCTGGGACATGCTGGAGGGGCTGGCCAAGCACAACGGCCCGGTCGCGGCGCCCTCCTGGGCGCTGGCGGAGGTCGATGCCGAGATGCCGCTCGATCTCGCGACATGGCCGAGCCTCGAGGCGCAGGTCGCCGCGATCGCCGACGATATCGCCTACGACAACCACGACATCGACGACGGGCTGCGCGCCGGACTGCTCGATCTCGACGCGTTGCTCGCCGTGCCGCTGGTCGCGGCGCGCTGGGCGGCGGTGGAGACGCGCTTCGCCGATTGCGGGACGGTCGCGCGCCAGCGCGAACTGGTGCGCGACCAGATCGGCGAGATGGTCAGCGACGTCATCGCCGAGAGCCGGCGCCGGATCGCCGGTGCCGGCGTCGAAAGCCTCGCCGAAGTGCGCGCCGCGGGCGAACCGCTCGTCGGCTTCTCGCCGGCGATGGCGGCGGACGAGCGCGTGCTCAAGCGCTTCATGTATGCGACGCTCTATCACAGCCCGGCGCAGCGCGCCGTGGCGACCGCGACGCGCGGCGTGCTCGCATGCCTGCTCGCCGCGTATCGCGACGACGGGCGTCGCCTGCCGCCGGACTGGCGCGACGCGCTGCCGGTGGACGAACCGGGCCGCACCCGCCACATCGCCGATTTCGTCGCCGGGATGACCGACCGCTACGCGATCGCGCGCCACGAGCAATGGGTCGGCCCGGTCAGCCTGCCCGAGGGGTTCTGAGGCTGAACCCCTTCCTGGAAGGGTGAGCGTGGCGTCACGGGAGGTGACGGACGTGCGCCGTCATGCCACCCTGAGGCGCATGAACCTCTCCTTGCCGCTCCTCGCCGCCGCCGCGCTTATGTCGGCCGCCGCACCGCCCGCCGCCAGGGCGCCTTCCGAGATCGTCGCGGCGGCGCCGGCGAACGCGTGGCGCGCGGTATCGCCGGAGGATCTGCTGGTGATGGAACTCGCCAACGGCGCGCGCGTCGCGATCGAGCTCGCGCCGCGGTTCGCGCCGGTACATGTCGCCAACATCCGCGCGCTGGTCCGTGGTCGCTGGTTCGACGGCGACGCGATCGTACGCGTTCAGGACGATTACGTCGTCCAGTGGGGCGGCGCCGACCCGGCGCGCACGACGCCTGTCGGTATCGTCCGTCCGGCGCCCGCCGAATATGAGCGCCCCGTCGCCGGTCTCGCGATCGCCCCGCTCGCCAGCCGCGACGCCTATGCGGTGCGCGTCGGCTTCGCCGACGGCTGGCCGGTGGCGAGCGACGGCGCGCGCGCCTGGCTGCCGCATTGCTATGGCATGGTCGGCGTCGGGCGCGACATGCCGCCGGATACCGGCGACGGGTCCGAGCTGTATGCGGTGATCGGGCACGCGCCGCGCCACCTCGATCGCAACATCACGGTGGCGGGACGCGTGCTGGAGGGGATGCCCGCGCTCGCCTCGCTGCCGCGCGGTACCGCCGCGCTCGGCTTCTATGCTAATCCCACGCAACGCCTCGCGATCCGCCGGGCCTGGATCGCGAGCAACATGGACGCCGCATCGCGCCCGCGTTTCGAGGTGATGCGCACCGACATGCCGAGCTTCTCCGACTATGCGGACGCGCGCGCCAATCGCCGCGACGCGTTCTTCATCCGGCCGGCGGGCGGCGCCGACCTGTGCAACGTGCCGGTCCCGACGCGACGCGCGCCGTAAGGCCGTCAGGGCTCGCGGCTGAGATGGTCGACCTGGTCCATGATCGTCTGGAGCGCGGTCGTGTTCGGATCGGTAACATGCTCGCGTCGCGACGGCAGCTTGCCGTCGGTGAGCAGCGCCTCGAGCGCGACCCGGCCGCGCGCGACGCGGCTCTTGATCGTGCCGACCGCGCAGCCGCAGATCTCGGCGGCCTCCTCGTAGGCGAAACCGCCCGCGCCTACCAGGATGAGCGCCTCGCGCTGCGGCTGCGGCAGATGGAGCAGCGCCCGCTGCATGTCGCCGAGTTCGACATGGCGATCCTGACTGGCGGGCGCGGCGAGCAGCTTGGCGGCGGTGATCTCGTCCCACTCGCCCTTGAAGCGCGCGCGGCGCATCTGGCTGAGGAACAGGTTGCGCAGGATGATGAAGGTCCAGGCGCGCATGTTGGTGCCCGCCTGGAAGCGCTGGCGCGCCGCCCAGGCCTTGAGCAGCGTCTCCTGGACGAGATCGTCGGCGAGATCGCGGTTGCCGGAAAGCGATCGGCCGAAGGCACGCAGATGCGGGATGACCTGGGCGAGCTGCGTCTTGAAGTCGGCGTCGGACAGCGGAATGTGCGGAACGGGCACCTCTTCGCCGTCGGCGGAGTCGTCCTCCGCTTGCGGCCTGTCGCTCATCGTCATCGGATCCCCGGGCTCCGTTGCGCGGCCCACATTGCCGCCTTCGGCAGGAAGATAGGACGGCGCGGGCGTCTGCGCCAGTGGCGTGGCCACATGCCCGCGCTCAGCGATAAAGGAAGAGGAGGATGGCGAAGACCACGACGATGAGCACGATCGATGCGAGCAGCACGTAGCGCATCGTGCCTACGGTCGTGCCGCCGCGGATCTCGTCCGTCGTCACCTTCGGTTCGCGCTCGTTGACCATCCGTCTTCGTCCCGTTCGTTTCGATACCCCAACGAGGGGCATGGCGGGCGGTTCCGCTTCGCCATGCCCCGCCGCGTCGCCGTCAGGCGGGGACCGTCGTGCCGTCGAAGAACAACGCCTGGCTGATCGCCGCCTTGACGGTCGAACGCTGGAACGGCTTGGTGATGAGGAAGGTCGGCTCGGGCCGCTCGCCGGTGAGCAGCCGCTCGGGGAAGGCGGTGATGAAGATCACCGGCACCTCGAACTGGGCGAGGATATCCTTCACCGCATCGATGCCCGAACTGTCGTCGGCGAGCTGGATGTCGGCGAGCACGAGTCCGGGCCGACGCGACATCGCGAGCGCCACCGCTTCGTCGCGCGTCACCGCGACACCGGTCACGCCGTGGCCGAGATCGCGCACGATCGTCTCGAGATCCATCGCGATGATCGGCTCGTCCTCAATGATCAGCACCTCGGCATGGGTCTGCCGCTCGATCTCGGCGAGCGCGTCCGCGACCAGCGCCTCGACCTCGGCCGGCTCGACCGCGATCAGATAGGCCGCATCCTCGGTGGTGAAGCCCTCCATCGCAGTAAGCAGCAGCGCCTGGCGCGACCGCGGCGTGATCCGCGACAGGCGGGCCTGGGCGATCGCCTCGGTCGGGCCGTTGTCCTGGCCGCCGTCGACGCCGGTCTCGACCGCGGACGACTGCCAGATCGCCTGAAAGGTACGATACAGGCCGAGCCGAGGATCGACATCGCGCGGGAAATCGGCGGGCGCGGCGACGATCGCCTCCAGTGCCGCGCGGACATAGGTGTCGCCATCCTTCTGGCTGCCGGTGAGCGCGCGCGCATAGCGCCGCAGGAAGGGAAGGTGCGGCGCGAGGTCCTGGCCTAGGGACATGAGGGCTTCTAACTCCTGACGATTGTTCTGGCGCGAGCGGGAGCCGGCTCGGTCGGTGGATCATCGCCTGCCCCCTGCGGCGGCGGCCGGGTCGGGCCGGCTGCCGGGGGATGGAACCATCGTGCGACTTTTTTGTTTCCACGGCCACTCGGCGAAATTATCGCGCTTGCGACACCGGAGCGGCGAGCGCCCCGATGCGACATGTCGCGGTTCTTCGACGATGGCCGTATGGGACGGCCGACGCGGCGCGAACGGCAGGGGGCGGGGCATCTTGGCTTTGGGCGAGGACAAGAAGATCAAGCGAAAAGGCGATGGTCGCGCGCCCGCAGGCGCACCCGGCAAGATCGGGCGCGACGTCGGCCATGCGCTGATATCGGTCTATTCCAACACCGTGAACGAGGAGATCCCTACCGAACTGCTCGATCTCCTCGGCAAGCTCGACTGAACGCGCGCCGTCGTGACGGCCGCGGACCGATGACCGATACCGTTCCGGCGTCGTCCGCGGCGACCCCTCCCTCGGCGCTGAGCCTGGCGCGGTACTCGACCAGTACCAAGATGCTCATCATCCTGACGCTGGCGTTGCTGCCGCTCGGACTGATCGCGTCGCTCGCCTCGCTCGAAACCGCGCGGACCAACCGGTCCAACCGGACGCTGGCCGCGCACCTGCTTGCCGGCGACAGCGCGGACCGACTGACGTTGTTCCTCGAGCGCGGCGGCGCGGTGCTCCGCGCCGCCCATCGCCGCGGCGCGGGCGGGTGTACGCGCGCCGTCCAGGAATTCGGCGCGTCGAGCGAGGGCGCGAGCCGGGTCGCGTTGTTCGATACGCGGGGCAGGCTGGTCTGCGCCAGCGAGCGCTTCGCGGCGACGCTGCCGCTCGGACCCGTCGGCGAGGCGCCGCTGGTGACGCTCGACCCAGCCGACCAGGCGGTGCGACTGATCGTCGCGACCGGCGACGGATGGGCGCTCGCCGAACTGCCGCGCGCGCTGCTCAGCCAGGCGAGCCATCCCAACGCGCTCGACGGCAGCTACCAGCTGCGGCTACGCGACGCCGCCGGTTGCGGGCTGATGCTGGCGGCGATGCGGACGGTGACGATCGGCCACGATATCGTCACCACGCTGCCGGTCGCGGGCGGCCAGCTAAGCCTGGTGACGACCATCGAGGCCGCGCCGCTCTCCGCCAACGAGCTGCTGCTGCTGATGCTGCCGCTGCTGATGTGGGCCGCCGCCGCGGCGATCGGCTGGCTCGTCGTCGACCGGCTGATCCTGCGGCCGCTGGAGGACCTGCAACGCGCGATCGATCTCTACCGGGAGGGCGGCGGCCGGCTGGTGCTGCCGGTGATGACGACCCCCGCGCACGAGATCCGCGTGCTCGGCGACGCGCTGCTCGGCGCGACCGCGACGATCAGCCGGCACGAACGCGAGCTCGAGGACGGTCTCGCCCGCCAGACCAAGCTCACCCGCGAGGTCCATCATCGCGTCAAGAACAACCTCCAGGTCGTCGCCAGCCTGCTCAACATCCACGCGCGCAGCGCGCACACCCCCGAGGCGGTCGCGGCCTATGGCGCCATCCAGCGCCGCGTCGATGCGCTGGCGCTCGTCCACCGCAGCCATTTCGCCGAGCTCGAGGTCAATCGCGGGCTGGCGCTGCGCCCGCTGATCGGCGAGCTCGCCGCCAACCTGCGCGGCTCGCTGCCCGCCGGCATGCCCGTACCGCGCATCCAGACCGACGTCGTGTTGCGGAGCGCGACCCAGGACGTCGCGGTGCCCGTGGCCTTCCTCGTCACCGAACTGATCGAGCTCTCGATGTTCCGCGAGCCCGGCACGGCGATCGCCATCACGCTTTCCGCCGCCGGCGCGGACGATCGCGCCACGCTGGCGATCCGCTCGAACGCGCTGCGCCGCGACGTCGCCCCGCTCGACGAGGCGTACGAGCGCTGCGCGCGCGTCGTCGGCGGCCTGTCGCGGCAGTTGCGCTCGGCACTGCGCATCGACGAGGACACCGGCACCTTCGCGCTCGACATCCTGGTGATGCCGATGCCCGGGGAGGGCGATGCCGCCCGCAATGCCGATGTCGTCATCCAGGAACGCGGCGCCTTCGCACCGCAGCATCTCGCCGGCTGATGCGGCCGCCGCGCCCTGGCAAGCTTAGCCGGCAGGACGGACGACGTCGGTTTTTTTGCGACTAAGCCGGAACCGCTTCCGACAAGGGTCGTTTCAATCTTCGGATCGCGACCTTTTGCCCCCCCGCTCTCGCGATCCCGAACACACGGGCCCGGTGCCATCGTCTCCCCCCGACGATAGCTCCGGGCCCGATTTGTATGCGACACGGTGGCATGTCCGCCGATGTCGTTACGGGCTGGAACCATTGTCCGTGGGGCGCATTTCCGTAACCCGAACGTGCAGTCTCGCACGTCTCATCGGAAAAGGAGCAGACCCATGGTCCGCCAGATCATCACCACCGGCCTGATCGCAGGTGCCCTCCTCACGGCCGGCTGCAACACCGTCGCCGGAGCCGGCAAGGACGTGTCGTCGGTCGGCCACGCCACCACGCACGCGGCCGACAAGGCCAAGTAGGCGATCCGGCCCGCGAGCCGGGCGTTTCGGGGGCGCCGCCGGTCCGACCGGCGGCGCCCCTCGTCGTTTCAGGCGGTCTCGGCGACGCGGCGGCGCTCGGTGAACAGGATCGCGAGCAGCGCGAACTCGTAGAGCAGCACCAGCGGCACCGCCAGCAGCAGCATCGAGACGATGTCGGGCGGCGACAGTACCGCCGCGATCGCGGTCACCGCGACGATGGCGTAGCGCCGCCCCTTGACCAGCTGGGTGCGCGTCACGATCCCCGCGCGCTCGAGCAGCATCAGCAGCACCGGCAGCAGGAAGGCGACCCCGAAGCCGAACAGGAACTTGGTAACGAACGAGAGATAGTTGCCGATCGCCGGTAGCGCCTCCTGCTGGACGCCGCCGATATTGCCCTGGAAGCCGAGCAGGAAATGCAGCGCGAGCGGTACCGCCAGGAAATAGGCGAGCGACGCCCCCGCCAGGAACAGTACCGGGGTGAGGACCAGGAACGGCCGCAGCGCGCGTTTCTCCTTGATGTAGAGACCGGGCGCGACGAACCGCCACACCTGGTTGGCGACGATCGGGAAGCTGACCATCAGCGCGGCGAAGAACGCCACCTTCACCTTGGCGAAGAACGCCTCGAAGATATCGGTGTAGATCAGCTTGCCCTGCCCCGCGCGGAGCAGCGGCTGGACCAGGAACGCGAAGATATGCTCGGCGAAATAATAGCACACCAGAAAGGCGAGGAAGAGCGCCGCGAAGCTCCAGATCAACCGCCTCCGGAGCTCGATCAGATGATCGAGCAGGGGCGCGCGACTATCGTCGAGATCCTCCGCTCCCTCGGCCATCGGATCAGCCGCGCTCGCCGGTCGCGGCCGGGGTCCCGGCAAGCGGACGCATCACCGCCGGTGGCACGGCCTCGGCGTCCTGCGCATGTGCGCAGCCCTCTTCCAGAGGCGCCGGAGCGGGAAGTTCAGCAACCGGCGGCGCGGCGTCGCCGTGGATCAGTGCGGCATGCTCGCGCATGATGCGTTCGTTCTCGGCCTTCCACTTCTGCTCCATCTCGGAAAGTTCGGCCTCGCGGACCATCTCATCCATCGCCGAACGGAACTGGCCCGCGAGCCTGCGACCGCGGCCGACCCATTGGCCGACCACGCGCATCACGCGCGGCAGGTCCTTGGGGCCGATGAAGATGATCGCGACCAGCGCCACGACCAGCATCTCCGACGGTGCGATATCGAACATCGCGCGACTCTACTTCGGATCGCCGCGATCGATCAGGGCTGCGGCCGGTCGTCGTGCATCGGCTGGAGATCGCGATCGGCGGCGGGCTCGATCGGCGGCTGCGCCTGGAGGCGCGGCGCGGGACGCGGCGTCGCGGTCGCGTCGTCGTGATCGTCGGCCATGCCCTTCTTGAACTGCTTCACGCCCTTGGCGACGTCGCCCATCATCGCGGAGAACCGGCCGCCGCCGAGCAGCAGCACCGCCACCACGGCGAGGAGCAGGATATGCGGGAGCGACAGGCCCATTGGAATTCTCCTGAGATTCTAGCCTATCTAGGCGTCCTCGTGCCGGCTTTCCACCTCGGCCTCGAACATCATGCCGTCGACCGCGATATCGACCGGATCGAGCAGCCCCGCGGCGCGCAGATCGTCGATGCCCGGCAGGTCGCGCCGGGACTCGAGCCCGAAGTGATCCAGGAAGGCGGGCGTCGTCGCGTAGAGCAGCGGCCGGCCCGGCGCCTCGCGTCGCCCGGCGGGTCGCACCCAGCCCGCGTCCATCAGCGCATCCAGCGTGCCCCTGCCGATCTGCACGCCACGGATCGCATCGATCTCGGCGCGGCTGACCGGCTCGTGATAGGCGATGATCGCCAGCGTCTCGATCGCGGCGCGGCCGAGCTTGCGCGGCTCCTCGCGGGTGCGGCGCAGGATATGCGCGAGATCGGGCGCGGTCTCGAAATGCCAGCGCCCGCCGCGCTCCACCGGGCGGACGCCGCGGCCCGCATAATCGCGGACCAGCGCGTCGAGCGCCCGTGCGACGTCGATCCCGCCCGACGCGGCGGCGATCTCGGCGACGGTCAGCGGCGCGCCGGCCGCGAACAGCACCGCCTCGACGATCCGGTCTCCCTCGGTCACGCCGCGCGCACCCAGAGCGGCGCGAAGGCGTGCGCCTGGCGGAGCTCGATCCGCCCTCGCCGCGCCAGCTCGAGCACCGCGAGGAAGCTCGACGCGCGCGCCGAGCGCGCCAGCGTGGCGTCGGCGGACACCGGCACGAACGCCTCGAGCGTCGTCCAGTCGAGCGTCTCGCCGATCGCCGCGCCGACCCGGCGGATCGCTTCGTCGAGCGTCATCACCGGGCGGCGCGAGACGATGTGCATGACCGGCCGGTTGCGCGCACGCACCGCGCCATAGGCGGCGATCAGGTCGACCAGGCCGGCCTGCCAGGCGGGCCTGCGGACCAGCTCGAGGCCCGGCGGATCGCCGCGCGCGAACACGTCGCGACCGAGCCGGTCGCGCGCCATCAGCCGCGCGCCCGCCTCACGCATCGCGTCGAGCCGCTGGAGCCGCAATTGCAGACGCAGCGCGAGATCCTCGGGCCTGGGCTCGATCTCGGGATCGCGCGGCAGCAGCAGGCCGGACTTGAGATAGGCGAGCCACGCCGCCATCACGAGATAGTCCGCCGCGAGCTCCAGCCGCAGCGCCCCGGCGCGTGCGATGAAGGCGAGATACTGCTCGACCAGCGCCAGGATCGACAGCGCGCGCAGATCGACCTTCTGCGCGCGCGCGAGCGTCAGCAGCAGATCGAGCGGGCCTTCCCAGCCGTCGATGTCGATCGTGAGGGTGTCGGAGCCCGCGGTCACGGCATCAGGCTAACCGAACTCGCCTTCACCGTCATCCCCGCCTTCGCTGGGATGACGTAAACGGCTAGGTCTGCGTCATGCCGCTCATCCCCGTCACCCGCAGCATCGCGATCGACAGCGGGGAACTCGCCGAGAGCTTCACGCGCGCGTCGGGGCCGGGCGGACAGCACGTCAACACCACCGATTCGGCGGTGCTGCTGCGTTTCGACGTCGCCGCCTCGCCCAACCTGCCCGACATGGTCAAGCGCCGGCTGGCCGATCTCGCCGGCTCGCGGATGACCCGCGATGGCGTGCTGGTGCTGCGTTCGGACGGATCGCGCAGTCAGGAGATGAACCGCCGCGAGGTGCGCGAACGCCTGCTCGCGCTGATCCGCGAGGCGACGATCATCCCCAAGACGCGCAAGCCGACGCGCCCGAGCAAGGCCGCCAAGGTCCGGCGGATGGACAGCAAGGGCAAGCGCTCGACCGTCAAGGGCCTGCGGGGGAAGGTGACGGAGTGAGCCCCACTCTCCGTTCGCACCGGTGAACGCCGGAGCCCAGCTCCGCGCGCCGGCTGGACTCCGGCGTTCGCCGGGGAACATGTCCGCCCGATCGCGGCAGACCTAGAGAGCGCTCGCGAGATTCCGCCACCGGTCGAACGCCGGCGGCGGCGGTGCCTCGCCCGCCACCGGCGGCTTGCCCTCGCGCGGCACCGACAATCGCCATGCGTGGAGCAGCATCCCTCCGCCGGGTTTGCCATAGACCGGATCGTCCACGATCGGCAGGCCGAGCCCGCTCGCCATGTGGACGCGCAACTGGTGGGTGCGGCCGGTCTTGGGCTCGAGCAGCACCAGCGCGCGGCCGTCTGCTTGGCCGAGCATCCGCCAGCAGGTCCGCGCGGCCTTGCCGTCGGGATCGGGGACGATCCGCCACCCATCCTCGCGCGTCGAGACCTTGGCGAGCGGCATGTCGATCGTACCCTGCATCTCGACGGGCACGCCGCCCAGCACGGCCAGATAGGCCTTCGATACCAGCCTCCGGTCGAAGGCCGCGGCGAACCGGCGATGCGCGCGCGGGTTGCGCGCCAGCAGCAGGATGCCCGAGGTGTCGCGATCGAGGCGATGGACGATGCCCGGCACCCGCGCGAAACCGAAACGCAGGGAGACGAGCGCACTCTCGACACTCGGCCCGCCATCGCGCGGCCGGTCGACGGGCAGGCCCGCAGGCTTGTCGAGCAGCAGCGCCTCGGCGTCGTGGAAGAGGATGCGATCGACCAGCATCGCCGCCCTGTGCCACGATCACCACGCGACGGGAATTGTCCGTGGCGAACGCTCTGCCGCTTCACTTCGCGTTAACCTTTATCCTTCATTGCTATAAAGGTTAACGCTACAGACGGACCGCGGTGGATCGCGGGCCGTCCGTCAGGGGGCATAAGACCATGCGTGTGCTGCTGATCGAAGACGAGCCGACCACCGCCAAGGCGATCGAGCTGATGCTCGGCGCGGAGGGCTTCAACGTCTATACGACCGATCTTGGCGAGGAGGGCCTGGATCTCGGCAAGCTCTACGATTACGATCTCATCTGCCTCGATCTCAACCTGCCCGACATGCACGGCTACGACGTGCTCAAGAAGCTGCGCGTCGCCAAGGTGCAGACGCCGGTGATGATCCTCTCCGGCATCGGCGAGATGGAGAGCAAGGTCCGCGCGCTCGGTTTCGGGGCCGACGATTATGTCACCAAGCCGTTCCACCGCGAGGAGCTCGTCGCGCGCATCCATGCGATCGTGCGCCGCTCAAAGGGGCACAGCCAGTCGATGATCCGCACGGGCAAGCTCTCGGTCAATCTCGACGCCAAGACGGTCGAGGTCGACGGCTCGCGCGTCCACCTGACGGGCAAGGAATACGGGATGCTCGAGCTGCTCTCGCTGCGCAAGGGCACGACTCTGACCAAGGAGATGTTCCTCAACCATCTCTATGGCGGCATGGACGAGCCCGAGCTCAAGATCATCGACGTGTTCATCTGCAAGCTGCGCAAGAAGCTCAGCCTCGCCTGCGACGGCGAGAACTATATCGAGACCGTCTGGGGTCGCGGCTATGTGTTGCGCGACCCGCAGGAGGCGACGATCAGCGCGGTGGCCTGACCCGTTCCGACACGACCCCGCTAACACGCCACCGCCTAACAGAGGCCGCTCCGGGAGACCGGGGCGGTCTTTGCCCGTGGCAAACCGCCGGGTCCGGACGTGGCGATACGCATGAGGCTTGCCACGTCGGCGCAACCGGACAAAGGGAGATGCGACGACGACAGGAGAGTGTCCGATGACCGCGCTACGCCAGCTTGCCCATACCATCGCCGGCGCGGCCGCCGCCGTTCCGGCATCGGCGCGTCTGGGCGACGTCTACAACCCGAGCACCGGCCAGGTGCAGGCGCAGGTCGTGCTCGGCGGCGCGGCGGATCTCGAAACGGCGGTGCAGGCGGCGCTCGCCGCGCAGCCCAGATGGGCGGCGACCAATCCGCAGCGGCGCGCGCGGGTGATGTTCAACTTCAAGGCGCTGGTCGAAGCCAACATGCAGGAGCTCGCCGAGCTGCTGTCGTCCGAACATGGCAAGGTCGTCGCCGATTCGAAGGGCGATATCCAGCGCGGGCTCGACGTCGTCGAGTTCTGCTGCGGTATTCCGCATCTGCTCAAGGGCGAGTTCACCACCGGCGCGGGGCCGGGCATCGACGTCTGGTCGATGCGCCAGCCGATCGGCATCGGCGCGGGCATCACGCCGTTCAACTTTCCCGGCATGATCCCGCTGTGGATGTCCGCGGTCGCGATCGCCACCGGCAACGCCTTCATCCTCAAGCCCTCGGAGCGCGATCCGTCGGTGCCCAACCGCCTGGCCGAGCTGTTCGCCGAGGCCGGTCTGCCGGACGGGATCCTGTCGGTCGTCCATGGCGACAAGGAGATGGTCGACGCGATCCTGGATCATCCCGCGATCGGCGCGGTGAGCTTCGTCGGCTCGTCGGACATCGCGCAGTACGTCTATTCGCGCGGCGTCGCGGCGGGCAAGCGCGTCCAGGCGATGGGCGGCGCCAAGAACCACGGCATCGTCATGCCGGATGCCGACCTGGACCAGGCGGTCGCCGACATCATGGGCGCGGCCTATGGCTCGGCGGGCGAACGCTGCATGGCGCTTCCCGTCGTGGTGCCGGTCGGCGAGGACACCGCCGAGCGGTTGCGCGCCAAGCTGATCCCCGCGATCGAGGCGTTGAAGGTCGGCATCTCGACCGATGGCGACGCGCATTACGGCCCCGTCGTCAGCGCCGCGCACAAGGCCAAGATCGAGAACTATATCCAGATGGGTGTCGACGAGGGCGCCGAGCTCGTCGTCGACGGCCGCGGTCTCAGACTGCAGGGGCATGAGGACGGCTTCTTCGTCGGCCCGACGCTGTTCGATCACGTCACCACCGGCATGACGACCTACCAGGAGGAGATTTTCGGCCCCGTCCTCCAGGTGGTGCGCGCGCGCGATTTCGAGGAGGCGGTGGCGCTGCCCTCGCAGCACCAGTACGGCAACGGCGTGGCGATCTTCACGCGCAACGGTCATGTCGCGCGCGAGTTCGCCGCGCGCGTGAACGTCGGCATGGTCGGCATCAACGTGCCCATCCCGGTGCCGGTCGCCTATCACAGCTTCGGCGGGTGGAAGCGCTCGGCGTTCGGCGACCACAACCAGCACGGCATGGAAGGCGTCCGCTTCTGGACCAGGGTCAAGACCGTCACCGGCCGCTGGCCCGATGGCGGCGGTGACGGTGGCTCGGCCTTCGTCATCCCGACGATGGCATGAGGATGGCCGGTCGGCGCCCGAACGCGGCTGCACCTGACTGAGGTCGCGTCAGCCGAGCTCGGAGATCCGCACCCGGCGCTCTTCCGTCTGCCATCGGCGATGGCGTCCGAACCGGGCACGATTGCCGGCGAGCAAGCGTCCAGGCCGCATCGTCGCCCGCGGCGTGCTCGATGGAGGTTTTGATGGCGTTCCCGATCGATGCCGTTCGCGCGCAGTTTCCGGCGCTTGCCGTCACGGATGACGGTCGACCGCGACTCTATCTCGATGCGCCCGGCGGGACGCAGCTGTGCGCCGCGGCGATCGATGCGATCGGCGCCCATCTGCGCGCCGGCACCGCGAACCAGGGCGGACCGTTCGCGACCTCGGTCGCGTGCACCGCGCTCAGCCGCGAGGCGCATGTCGCGGCGGCCGATCTGCTGGGCGGACACCCCGACGAGATCGCTTTCGGCCCGAACATGACGTCGCTGACGTTCGCGCTGTCCCGGGCGCTGGCGCAGTCGTGGCAGCCAAGAGACGAGATCGTGCTGACCCGGCTCGATCACGATGCCAATGTCGCGCCCTGGCTGCTCGCCGCGCGCGATCGCGGGGTCTCGGTCCGCTGGCTCGATATCGATGTCGCGACAGGCGAGTTGCGGACCGACGAGCTTGCCGGGATGTTGTCGCGCAAGACGAGGCTCGTCGCATTCGGCGGGGCGAGCAACGCGCTCGGCACGCTCAACGATACGGCGGCGATCGTCGACATCGTCCGGCGCGGCAGCGGCGCGCTGACCTTCGTCGATGCCGTGCAGGCGGTTCCTCACGTGCCGACCGACGTCGCGGCGCTCGGCTGCGATTTCCTCGCCTGCTCGCCTTACAAGTTCTTCGGGCCGCACATGGGGGTCCTGTGGGGACGCGCCTCGCAGATGCAGACCGTCGCGGCCTACAAGGTTCGGCCGGCGGCCGACGATCCTGCGGCGCGTCGCTTCGAGACCGGGACCCCGTCGTTCGAGGCGCAGGCGGGGCTGATCGGCACGATCGACTATCTCGCCTGGCTCGGCGGCGCCGTAGCGGCCGCTTCCCTTGCGCGCAGGGCTGCCCTGCACGCGGCGATGACCGCCTGCGCGGATTACGAGACCCGCTTGATGCGCCTGCTGCTCGACGGTCTGTCGACCATCGCTGGTTTGCGCCTCTACGGTTCGCGGCAGGCCGAGCGACGCGTGCCGACCTTCGCCTTCACGCTCGCCGGGCATGCGCCCGCGGCGGTGGCGGAGCATCTCGCCGCCTGCGGCATCCACGCATGGGCGGGGCATTTCTACGCGGTCGAGCCGATCAGGCGTCTTGGTCTGGACGGGTCCGGAGGTCTCGTCCGCGTCGGGCTGTGCCACTACAACACCGCCGCCGAGGTCGATCGGCTGATCGAGGGCCCGACCGCGATGGTTCGCCGGTGAGGCTGGCGTGAACGACGCCGGTCACGACACCATCTCCTGGACACGGGCTGCCAGGACCTCGACGGGAAACGGCTTGGTTATCACCGACATCCCTCGATCGAGAAGGCCGTTTCCGATCGCGGCGTTTTCCGCGTAGCCGGTGATGAAGAGCACCTTCAGCCCGGGCCGCGACTGTCGCGCGGCATCCGCCATCTGGCGGCCGTTCATGCCACCGGGCAGGCCGACGTCGCTGATGAGCAGATCGATACGAACGTCCGACTGGAGAATCCTGAGACCGGCGACGCTGTCCGCGGCCTCGATCGCGCTGTAGCCGAGTTCCTGGAGCACATCGGTGACCAGCATCCGCACCGTCGGCTCGTCGTCCACCACCAGGACGGTTCCACCATGCTCCGAACAGGATGGAGGGTGGACCTCGACAGGGGTATCGTCGAGTTCCCCATCGGCATGGTGGCGTGGCAGGTAGACGCACACGGTCGTGCCTTCGCCGACCTCCGAATAGATCCGGACCTGTCCGCCGGACTGCTTGGCGAAACCGTAGATCATCGACAGACCGAGCCCGGTGCCCTGCCCGATCGGCTTGGTGGTGAAGAACGGTTCGAAGACCTTTTCCCTGATCTCGGGCGCCATGCCCGTGCCGGTATCGGTCACGCACAGCGACAGATACTGGCCTTCGGGAAGATCGTGGGTCTGGGCGCCGTGACGATCGAACCATTTGTTCGCGGTCTCGATGGTGATGCGGCCGCCATCCGGCATCGCGTCGCGCGCATTGATGCAGAGGTTCAGAAGCGCGTTTTCGAGCTGGGATGGATCGACCAGCGCGGGCCAGAGGCCCGCGGCGCCGACCACCTCGAGCGCGACCGACGGACCGACGGTGCGGCGCACCAGCTCCTCCATGCCGGCGACCAGCCGGTTGACATCGGTCGCCTTGGGATCGAGCGTCTGCCGCCGCGAGAAGGCCAGCAGGCGATGGGTGAGCGCGGCGGCACGCCTGGTGGCGCCCTGCGCCGCCGCCATATAGCGTTCGACGTCGTTGTGCCGGCCCTGTGCGAGGCGCATCCCGATCAGCTCGAGGCTCCCCGAGATGCCCGCGAGCAGATTGTTGAAGTCGTGCGCCAGGCCGCCGGTGAGCTGACCGACGGCTTCCATCTTCTGCGACTGGCGGAGTGCCTCCTCCGCCTTGCCGAGTTCGGACGTTCGCTCGGAGACGCGCTGCTCCAGCTCGTCGTTGAGCGTGCGCAGCATGGCGATCGCACGGTCGCGCTCGGCCTCGACCACGCGTCGCTCCTCGACGTCGATGAGCACGCCGGGAAAGCTGGAAGGCGTGCCGTCCCCGGCGTGATCGACCCGCCCATTCGCCTCGATCCAGTAGTAGCGGCCGTCGGCACGTCTGACGCGATACTGATGCGCGTAGGCACCGCCGCGCTCGATCACGTCGTCGATCGCCGCGACAAGTCCGTCGCGATCGTCGGGATGGACCGTGGCGATGATCCGCTCGAGCGGAATGCCGTCATGGCCGAGCGCGGGGTCGAGGCCGAAACTGCGCGCGAAGGCCGCATCGACGGTGAACTGGTCCGTCGGCAGGTCCCAGAACCAGGTGCCGATGATCGCGCCGGCGGCAAGCGCCAGTTGAACGCGCTCGGCATTGACGCGACCGCGCTCGTGCTCGGACGCGGCCCGTCGCTCGGCCGACACGCGCTCGGTCGTCTCGATGACGATCGCGATCACGCCGAGGACCACGCCCGTCTCGTCGATCGCCGGGGAATATTCGAGATCCATCCACAGCTGGCGCGGCGTGCCGTCCCGGACGAGCGTGAGTTCCTGGTCTCGGTACGACAGCGTGCCGCCTTCCCGATAGACCTTCTGAAGCACGTTGGCGTTGAAGTCGGCGACCTCATGCCAGCCTTCGAGGACATCGGATCCCAGCAGTTGCGGGTGCCGGTTGCCGGCGAACTCGCGATAGGCGTCGTTGTAGATCATGACGCCGGTCGCGCCCCAGAGGGTGACGATCGGGATCGGACTGCGCAACACGAAGGCGACGACCCCCTTCATCGCGGCGTCCCAACCCTCGATCGGACCGATCGCCGTCATCGACCAGTCAAAGCCGTCGATCCGTTCGCCCAGCTCACCTGCATTCTGAAGGAATGTACGCGAATTGGCCACGGTCGGAGCGTTACTCATCGCCACCGATTATGGCAAAAGTTTTGCAGCCGCGTCATGCGAAAACGCCGCCGGAAAGAGCATTTCGTCACGCCCAGCCGCTCCCGCCGGGCACACATTCCGGATTTCCGGCGGTACTGCCGCGCAGCGCCTGCCCGCGATCGAGGAGATGTCTTGCGGAACGGACCTATGGTTGCCTGAGCATATCCGCGACCTTCGGGCGCGACGCCGCTATGGTGAAGGGCTTGGTCAGCAGCTCCATCCCGGGTTCGAGATGACCGTTCCCGACCGCCGCGTTCCGCGCGTAGCCGGTGATGAACAGGACTTCCAGGCCAGTCGAAGCAACCGCGCGGCATCCGCGACCTGGCGGCCGTTCATGCCGTTGGGCCAGGGCGGCGACGACGTCCGCGGTGGTGGCGAGTCGGCCATCCGGACGGGCTCGCCGCGCGAGACGGCATCGAACAAGGGCGTCAGCGCGTCGCGCACCTCGGGCCAGAGTCGCAGAACGGCGGCCGAGAACGTCCGGATGGCGATCCGCCAATATCCGCGCATAGCCATCGTCGTAGCGCAGGATACCGTCCGGACCCAAGCCGACGAACATCGGCTTGTCGGCGGCGAGCAGGACACCGACAAGCGTTTTCAGAGGCTGGGGCCAAGCCGTCGGCATGCCCCGCGCAGAGCACGTCCAATCATGGGAGCGCTTCGCCGCTCCCATCTGTCCACCGCCGGCCAGGACTGCGAGATCCAACGCAAACCGCAGGCTGCCGAGCGTCTCGGGCAATACCGTGTCGTCGGTCGGAGATAGCGCCTTTCCCGGCTCGATCGGTACGCTCGTGGCGTGGCGCCGCCCGTCACCGTCAGCGGCGTGGCGCTGGTGCGCATCTCTGATGACGATGGACGGCTCGGATTGAGCCGGGAAGCGGCCGGGCACGATCGCAGTCGGGTGACCTCACCGCGACGCGCGTTGCGTGCGGTCGATCCCGGGTCGCGCGATGGCGCCACGCGCCGCCTCGAAGGCGTAACCGAACGCGAGCAGGCGTGCCTCGCTCCAGGCCGGACCGAGGAGCGACAGGCCCACCGGCAGTCCCCGCACCACGCCCATCGGCACGCTGAGATGCGGATAGCCGGCGACGGCGGCGAGACCGGCGGGGCCGCTCGCGCCGATCCGGTCGCCGTTCACCGGATCGGTGAGCCAAGCCGGCGGCACGGTAGGCGAAACCAGCGCCGCGACATGCTGCGACGCCAGCATCCGGTCGATGCCGTCTGCGCCCGCCAGGCGGAGCGACAGCGCGCGCGCGGCGCGATACCCGGGGTCGGCGGGGCCGGCCGTCGCCTGCGCCTTGACGAAGCTGTCCTGGCCGAACAGCGCGAGTTCGCGCTCGCCATTGGCCTCGTCGAACGCGATCAGATCGGCGAGCGTGCGGGTACGCACGGCGGCCGGGGTCGTCGCCAGATAGGCGTTCAGGTCGACTTTGAGCTCGGTCAGCAGCACCGTGAGCTCGGCCGGGCCGATCCTCGCGCGATCGCTCGAGTCGGTGATGTCGACAAGCATCGCGCCCTGCGCGCGCAGGATCGCGAGCGCATGCTCGAACAGCCCGTTCACCGCGTCCGACCACGGTCCGGTGAACCGAAGCACCCCGATCCGCACGCCGCGCAACGCATCGGGGCGAAGCGCCGCGGCATAGGCGACGATGTGCCGGTCGGCGTCGCGCGTCGCGGCGTCGTCGGGATCGCTGCCCGCCATGGCGCCGAGGAGCAGCGCGGCGGTCCGCACGTCGCGGGCGAGCGGTCCCGCGGTGTCTTGGCTGTGGCTGATCGGGACGATGTGGGTGCGGCTGACCAGACCGACCGTCGGCTTGAGCCCGACGACCCCGTTGACCGAGGCGGGGCACGTGATCGAGCCGTCGGTCTCGGTACCGATCGCGGCGGCGACCATCCCGGCGGCGACCGCGACCGCGCTTCCCGAGGAGGACCCGCACGGGTTGCGATCGGGTGCGTAGGCGTTGCGCGTCTGGCCGCCGACCGCGCTCCAGCCGGAGACCGATGCCGTCGAGCGCATATTGGCCCATTCGCTGAGATTGGTCTTTCCCAGGATCACGGCGCCCGCCGCGCGCAGGCGGGCGACGAGCGGCGCATCGCGACCGGTGACGTTGGCCGCGAGCGCGAGGCTGCCGGCGGTGGTCGGGAGCGGACCCGCCGTCTCGATATTGTCCTTGACGAGGATCGGCATGCCCGACAGCGGTCCCTGCGGCATCTGTGACCGATCGATCGCGCGCGCCTGTGCGCGTGCGGTCGGATCGATCGCGATGACCGCGTAAAGCGATGGATCGAGACGCCGCACGCGATCGATCGCGGCGATCGTCTCGCGCTCGGCGGGTCCCGCCGTGTTGGCGAGCAGCAGCGCGAGCGCCGTCAGCATCCCGACGTGCCCGCGCGTGTGGCGACCTCGGAAGCCAAAGGTCGCGCCGATCCGGACCATCCGGCCGGGGATGCCCGCGGCGCTCCACCCCGGATTGGCGCGTCGCGTGGGATGGCCCGGCGCCGGTCAGACAAACGGGGACAGATCGTGCGCGCCGGCATGATGCAAGGCGGCGTCGAGGAAGTGGTGCGTGTCGACGACATGCGCGATCGTGGACGTGTCGCGACGTGCGCGGTCGGCGTCATGCCCCAGATCGCGTCGCCGGTCGCGATCGCGCTGGCTCCGGTCAGCCTGATCGGGCTGTCGACGCTGCCGTTCCCGTCCGGATCCACCGAGACGATGGTCGCGCGCCCGCTCGATGCGATCGTGAAGCTGTCGCCGCCGGTGCGCAACGCGGACAGGTCGAGCTTGTCGGCGCCGTTCTGGAAGTCGGTCATCACGTCGGCCGCCGACGTCGTCGAGTCGGAGGCGGCGCGATAGACGAACGTGTCCGCGCCACCGCCGCCGGCCAGCATGTCGGCGGCGCCGTTCCCGGCGATGAGGTTGGCGTTGGCGTTGGCGACGATGACGTTGGCGAGCGCGCTCCCGGTACCGTTGATCGCACCGCCGCCGAGCAGGCTCAGCGTCTCGACGGTGTCGCCGAGCGCGACGCCGATCGTCGCGCGGATCATGCCGGTGCCGGCGTTCGCGGCTTCCCGCACCACGTCGGCGACGTCGTCGACGAGATAGATGTCGTCGCCGCCGGCACCGATCAGGGTGTCCTGACCGGCACCGCCGTTGCCGCCATTGCCGCCATTGCCACCATAGGCCTCGGCGGCGTTGTCGGGATCGGTCGATGTCGTGGTGGTCGCGGTGGTGGCCGATCCGGTCCCGCCCGCAGCGCCGCGTCCCCCCGGCGGCGCGCCGTTCGCGCCGTCGCCGCCGTCGCCGCCAATTACCGAGACGTCGGACATCGAATCGCCTTTACACTGCGTTCCGCAGCCTATGGCAGCGCCGAAATGGCGCGTCGACGTCGCGCATCGCCCCGATCCCGCCGACGGACGCGGCATCGCCGCCGGTCGTCATTCCACCGTCACGCTCTTGGCGAGGTTGCGCGGCTGGTCGACGTCGGTGCCCTTGGCGACCGCGACATGGTAGGCCAGCAGCTGCACCGGGACCGCATAGACCAGCGGCGCGATCAGCGGGTGGACCTTGGGCATGGTGAGCGTCGCCATCGTGCCTTCGCCCGCCGCCTCGATGCCGTCATAGTCCGAGATCAGCACGACCTGGCCGCCGCGCGCCTGGACCTCCTGCATGTTGGACACGGTCTTGTCGAACAGCGGGCCCGACGGCGCGATCACGATCACCGGCACCTGATCGTCGATCAGCGCGATCGGGCCGTGCTTCATCTCGCCGGCGGCATAGCCCTCGGCGTGGATGTAGCTGATCTCCTTGAGCTTGAGCGCACCTTCCAGCGCCAGCGGGTAATCCGGGCCGCGACCCAGGTACAGCACGTCGCGGGCCGGCGCGATCTTCGCCGCCAGCGCCTCGATCGCCTCGTCATAGGCGAGCGCGCCGTTGATCGCGGCGGGCGCCTCGGACAGATGGCGGACGATGCGGCGCTCCTCCTCGCGATCGATCCGCCCCTTGGCGCGCGCGAGATTGGCGGCGAGCGCGGCGAGCACCGCAAGCTGGCAGGTGAACGCCTTGGTCGAGGCGACGCCGATCTCGGGGCCGGCATGGGTCGGCAGCAGCAGATCCGCCTCGCGCGCCATCGTCGAGGTCGGCACGTTGACCACCACCGCGATCTTCTGCCCGCTCGCGCGGGCATGGCGCAGCGCCGCCAGCGTGTCGGCGGTCTCGCCCGACTGGCTGATGAAGAGCGCGAGCCCGCCTTCTTCCATCACCGGCTCGCGATAGCGGAACTCGGAGGCGACATCGATGTCGACGGGCACGCGGGCGAATTGCTCGAACCAGTATTTGGCGACCATGCCGGCATAGAAGCTGGTGCCGCACGCGACGATGGTGACGCGGCGGATCGCGGCGAGGTCGAAATCCTGCGCCGGCATGGCGAGTTCGCCGTCGAGCCGCCGCACATACGAGCGCAGCGTCTGCGCGACGACGATCGGCTGCTCGTAGATCTCCTTGAGCATGAAGTGGCGGTAATTGCCCTTGGAGATCATCGCCCCGGCCGCGCCCGAGAGCGTCACCGGGCGTTCGACCGGAGCGTCGTCGCGGTCGTGGATCTGGGTGCCCTCGCGGGTGATGACGACCCAATCGCCCTCCTCGAGATAGGCGATCTTCTGGGTGAGCGGCGCCAATGCGAGCGCGTCGGAGCCGAGATAGGTCTCGTCCTCGCCATAGCCGACGACCAGCGGCGACCCCAGGCGCGCGCCGATCAGCATGTCGGGATGCTCGGCGAAGAGGATCGCCAGCGCGAAGGCGCCATGCAGGCGCTTGAGCGAGGTGCGCACCGCCTCGACCGGCTCGATGCCGGCTTCGACCTGCGCGGAGATCAGGTGCGCGACGACCTCGGTATCGGTCTGCGAGGTGAAGGCATGCCCCCTCGAAATCAGCTCGTCGCGCAGCGGCTTGAAGTTCTCGATGATGCCGTTGTGGACGACGGCGACATGATCGGTGGCATGCGGGTGCGCGTTGTCCTGGGTCGGCGCGCCGTGCGTCGCCCAGCGCGTATGGGCGATGCCGATGACGCCCGGCAGGGGATCGTCTTCGAGCACATGAGCGAGATTGTCGAGCTTGCCGGCGGCGCGGCGACGGTCGATGCCGGCGTCGTGCACGGTGGCGATGCCGGCGGAGTCATAGCCGCGATATTCCAGCCGCCGCAGGCCGTCGAGTAGCCGCGGCGCCACGTCCCGCCTGCCGAGAATGCCGATGATGCCGCACATGAGACGCTCCGTCGCTTGACACCCGGTTCGTGCCCTAGCGCGCTGCGAGGACAGGGCCTAGCGCCGTCATCGACAACGGGCGGTGAACGCGGCGCCCGACGCGCGCGGGACGGGTCACGCCAGCGGATGCGGCGCGCCCGCCGACTTGCGTCGAGGCCTCGATCCCGCGCGCGCGCCAACCCTGTGCTCAGAGCTTGAGATGATCCTTGCCGCGCACCGCATTGTTCTTGTTCTTGAGGATCACCGCGTTGGCGCTGTCCTGCCGGGCATGGATCAGGCGCTTGTCGGTGGCGGTCAGGTGGCCGCCATGCGCCGCGCGGCGATGCGCCTCGTCCGCCCGGATCGCCGCCTGCTGGCGCTTGAGCCGCGCCGCCTCGCGCGGTGAGAGCTTGCCCGATCGCACGCCCGCGTCGATGCGCCGCTCCTGGTTGAGCTGGCGGGCGTTGACGGGTCGCTCGGCCTGGGCGGCGCCGGCGAGCGTCGCTGCGCCGAGCGCGAGCGCGAGGAGGGTGCGTTTCATGGATGGTCTCCGGCTATCGACGGGTCGTGCCCGCGTCGGCACAACCGTTCGCGGCGCGCATCGGGTCCGTTCAATCGCCCTTGGTGTGGAGCCTGAACAACAGCACCGAGCGGCCGGTCGCCCAATAGCATTCGCCCACCGGGAAGTCGTTGTCGGGTACGAGATCGGGCGCGTTGGTGTCGAGCAGCAGCTCCCAGGCGAGCGCGTCCGCAGTGTCCGGCAGCCTGAACTCGACCATATCCTCCCAGCCGTTGATGACCAGCAGCAGCGTCTCGTCGTCGCCCCGCGTGCGCAATCCGGTGACGCGCGCACGGCCGTCGATCATCATGCCGAAGCACTTCGTGTTGGCATCGGCCCAGTCCCGGTCCGCCATCTCGTGGCCGGTGGCGCTGATCCAGGCGACATCCTTGACGCCGAGCTCCTCGTTGACCTCGCCGGTGAGGAAGCGCGTGCGGCGCAGCACCGGGAAGCGCTCGCGCAGGCCGATGAGCGTGCGCGTGAAGCGGATCAGGCCGTCGCCCTTCTCCGCGATGTTCCAGTCGAGCCAGCCGATCTCGCTGTCCTGGCAATAGGCATTGTTGTTGCCGCCCTGGGTGCGCGCGAACTCGTCGCCGGCGAGCAGCATCGGCGTGCCCTGGCTGAGCAGCAGCGTCGCGAGCATGTTGCGGATCTGGCGCTCGCGCAGCGCCTGGATCTCGGGGTCGTCGGTCGGCCCCTCGGCGCCGCAGTTCCACGAGCGATTGTCGTCGGAGCCGTCCTTGCCGTCCTCGCCGTTCGCGTCGTTGTGCTTGCCGTTGTAGCTGACCACGTCGTTGAGCGTGAAGCCGTCGTGCGCGGTGACGAAGTTGACGCAGGACCAGGCGCGGCGACCGTCATGGTCGAACTGGTCGCCCGATGCGCAGAGGCGCTGGACGAGCGCGGCGACGGCCGCTTCGCCGCGCCAGAAATCGCGCACCGTGTCGCGGAACTTGTCGTTCCATTCCGCCCAGCCCGGCGGGAACGAGCCGACCTGATAGCCGCCGGGTCCGATGTCCCACGGTTCGGCGATCAGCTTGACGGTGCCGAGCGTCGGGTCCTGGCCGACCGCGCGCAGGAAGCCCGACTGATCGCTGAATCCGTCCGCCTCGCGCGCGAGGATCGTGCCGAGATCGAAACGGAAGCCGTCGACATGCATCTCGTCCACCCAGTAGCGTAGCGAATCCGTGACCAGCTGGATGACCTTGGGGTGGCTGAGGTTGAGCGTGTTCCCGGTGCCGGTATCGTTGATGTAGAACCGCTTCTGGTCGGGCAGCAGCCGGTAGTAGCTGGCATTGTCGATGCCCTTGAACGACAGCGTCGGCCCGAGCTCGTTGCCTTCGGCGGTATGGTTGTAGACGACGTCGAGGATCACCTCGAGATCGGCCTCGTGGAAGCGCGCGACCATCTCCTTGAATTCGCGCAGCGAATTGGGGACGTCGCAAGCGTAGCGCGGATCGGGCGCGAAGAAGCCGATCGAGTTGTAGCCCCAATAGTTGCGGAGCCCCTTCTCGATCAGATAATCGTCGTCGACGAAGGTGTGGATCGGCAGCAGCTCGACCGAGGTGACGCCGAGCGAGCGGACATAATCCACCACCGCCTTCTCGCCGAGCCCGGCATAGGTGCCGCGCAGATGCTCGGGCACCCGGGGGTTGAGCTTGGTGAAGCCCTTGACGTGGGTCTCGTACAGCACGGTGTGATCCCACGGGGTCGCCTTGCCGCGGGGCTGTCCGTGCCAGTCGAAATTCGGGTCGACGACGACGCAGCGCGGCATGAACGGCGCGCTGTCGCGCTCGTCGAAGGTCAGGTCGTCGCCGCTCTCCACCGTGTAGCCGAACACCGCCGGGTTCCAGGTCAGCGTGCCGGCGTGCGCGCGCGCATAGGGATCGAGCAGCAGCTTGTTGGGATTGAAGCGGTGCCCCGCTTCCGGTTCGTAGGGACCGTGGACACGATAGCCGTAGAAGGTGCCGGGCGTGACATGGGGCAGATAGCCGTGGAAGATCTGGTCGGTGTATTCAGGCAGTGTGACGCGGTCGATCTCGGTCCGGCCGTCGCTGTCGAACAGGCACAGCTCGACCCTGGTGGCGTTTGCCGAGAACAGCGCGAAATTGGTGCCCTTGCCGTCCCATGTCGCGCCGCGGGGAAAGGGCAGGCCTTCGTTGAGGCGCGACGCGATGCTGCTGGCCAAGACCGTCTCCGTCTGTCGGGATCGAGACGACTGCGGGAAGATGCGGCGCCTCGCAGGCCAAACCGTCCCCTTCGGCACTGGTTCCTCCTTGCGATGGCAATGCGTCGTGCTTGCCAGGCCGCCGCCGGCCGCCATATCGGCGGACGATGGCCCAGACCCGACCCGCCGCCGCCCGCCCCAGCGCCCGGGCTCCGCTGATCGCGATCGTCGGCTGCGACGGATCGGGCAAATCCACCGTCAGCGAGGCGGTGCTCGCGATCGCGCAGCGCTTCGGTCCGGCATGCGCGGTCCATCTCGGCAAGCAGTCGGGCAATGTCGGGCGCACGCTCGCACGGTTGCCGCTGTTCGGCCGGACGGTCGACCGCACGATCGAGAAGCAGACGCTCAAGATCGGTGGCCTGAAGCAGCGCAATCCGGAGCCGTTCGCGGCGCTGGTGATCTACGCCTTCCTGATCCGGCGGACGCGGCGCTTCAGGCGGATGCTGGCGCTGTGGCGCACGGGCACGATCATCGTCGCCGATCGCTTCCCGCAACTCGACGTGCCGACCGCCTATGACGGTCCGGGGATGATCGCGGGCGCGCCGGGCCGGCGCCTGGTGCGCTGGCTGGCGGCGCGCGAGCGGGCGCGGTTCGAGTGGATGACGCGGATCAAGCCCGATCTGGTGCTGCGCCTCAACGTCGATCTGGAGACCGCGTGCGCGCGCAAGCCCGATCACAAGCCCGACGCCCTGCGCCGCAAGATCGAGGCGACCCCGCACTTCCGTTTCGGCGGAGCGCCGATCGTCGAGATCGACAGCAATCGCCCGCTCGCCGAGGTGCTGGCGGACGCCGAGCGCGCGGTGGTTCGGACACTGGCCGCGTTCGGCTACGGCGCCGCGATCGAAGCGCCCCGCGCCTTGTAGCTCAGCGTCGCGCGGCGGCGATCGCGTGCTCCAGCCGCCGCAACCGTACGGTCACCGCCTCGGGAAGCGGAAAGGTCGCGGCGTCGTAATCCTGCGTGCCGTCCAGTCGGCGCGCGATCATGCCATCGTGCATCCCGCCCATCAGGCCGTTGATCGTTGCGAGATAGCGCACCGTCGCGCGATGCGCCGCCGAC
Organism: uncultured Sphingomonadaceae bacterium; assembly: GCA_964245815.1. Taxonomy (GTDB): domain Bacteria; phylum Pseudomonadota; class Alphaproteobacteria; order Sphingomonadales; family Sphingomonadaceae; genus Solisphingomonas. The sequence goes on from CAXTNX010000013.1 coordinate 30,323, forward strand.
GGCTCCAGCGTATCGACGCAGTCGAACATCGCGACGAGACGGCTGACCACCTTGCGCGTCTCGTGGAAACGCCTGGCGGTGATCTCGTCGCTGGCGAGCGTCCCGCGGATGGTCTCCAGCTCGCGATCGACATGACGACGGAACGATGCCCGGTCGCTCGGCCGGAACCGATCGATCCCGTGCATGACGCGCGCGAACGGCAGCGGCATGGCGAGCAGACGGAGCTGGAACGCCCGGGCCGCGGCGCGCGCGCGCCGTCGGTGGCGCAGCGCATCCTGCAATTGCCCCATCACGCGGGTGATCCGGTGGAGCGCCGCAGGATAGTCGTGGGCCTGCGCGAACATCACATAAGCGAAGCGAAGCTGCTTGAAGCGCGCGCGGAGATCCTTGAACGCCGCCGCGTCGCCGTCGCCGAGCGGGCGGCCCGACATCGCCGCCGTCGCGATGCGCGCGAGTGCGCGACGGTCGACGCCGTCCGTCCAGACCGCATGCGCCACCGCGAAGAAGCGAGTGAAATGCTCCGGCCCGAAATCGAGCGCAACCGTATCGGGCAGGACCGCCCCCGGATCGATCGTGTCGTGGACGAGCACGGCGGCGAACAGCGCCTCGCGGCTCGCCACGGGCACGATGGCCGCCGCGCGGAGAGGATCGAGCGACATCACCTGGTCCCATGCCGGAGCATCGCCGCGTCAACGGGGTGCGCCATGTTTCGTTTCCATTTCATTATCGTTGCACTAATCCTACCTAGCTACGACAACGGGCGCCGAAGCGAAGGATACAGGGGCAATGCGGATTGGTTTGGCCCGGCGCCTCGCGCCGGTGTCGGATGACATGATCGAAGCGGTTGGCAAATACGGCCTGCTGGTCATGCTCGCGATCGTCTCGCTTGTGCTTCTCGCGCATGGCCTGGACGGCGCCTGGCAGGCACCGCTGGCACTGGTCGCGGCGACGGCTGCTGCGACGGTCGCGCTGGGTTGGCCGCTGTTGGCCCGTACCGACGCCGAGCCGATGGCCAAACTCATCGCATTCGTCGGCTGCGACGGATCGGGCAAGTCGACCCTGTCGAGCGATATCCTCGCCGATGTCGCGCAGGCCCGTCGCGCCGAACTCTGTTATCTCGGGCTCGGATCTGGCGCGATCGGGGACCGGCTCAAGCGACTCCCGGTGATCGGTGCGGCGCTCGAGAAGCGGCTTGCGCGCAAGGCCAGGCAGACGCGCACGCGCGGCCACAAGATACCGGGCCTGCCGACCGCGATCGTCGTCTATCTGTTCTCGATCGCGCGGCTGCGTCGCTTCCGCCGGATGCTGGCGCTCCGCCGGGCGGGCGTGACGGTCATCACGGATCGCTATCCGCAGGTCGACGTACCGGGCTTCTACGACGGTCCCGGACTGTCCGCGGGGCGCCCGGGAAGCTGGATGGTCGCCGCGCTCGCCCGGCGCGAACGCCGGATCTACGACTGGATGGCGAGTTTCCGTCCCGACGTCGTGATCCGTCTCAACGTCGATGCGGACACGGCGTATGCGCGCAAGCCGGATCATGGCTACGAGTTGCTCCGCCAGAAGGTGAGCGTCACGCCGGGGCTGCGGTTCGGCGGCGCGAGGATCGTCGATCTCGATTCGCGTGAGCCCTATGGCACGGTGCGTGCCGCGGTGGCGCGGGTCGTCAGCGGGACGCTCGGCGACGGCGACGCGCGCTGACGCGGCGCCGATGGCGCCGATCGCATCGACGTTCGTGATCTCGGCCGGCGCGACTGCGCTGGTCATGGTGGCGGTCGCCCGCGGCTGGACCGCGGGCGCGGATGCGTGGCTCCTCGAGCGGCTGCGTCATCGTCCGGCGTCGCGCGCCGACGGCAAGCCGACGCGGACCGTCACCGCGATGCGGGATCTCACCGCGCTTGGCGGCGACGCCGTGCGGCTGGTGGTCGCCGTCGCGTGCCTGTTCGGTCTGGTCGCGGATCATCGCGCCGCGGCCGGCGTCGCGCTGGTGGCGATGTTCGTCGCCGCGCGACTCGCGCTGTTCGCGCTCAAGCGCGTCGTGCGGCGGCCGCGCCCCGATACGGGCATGCCCGACGTCGCCACCTACACGTCGAGCTTTCCGAGCGGGCACACCTTTCTCGCGGTGGTGGTGTACCTGTCCGCCGCGCTGCTGATCCCCAGGGGCGCGCCACCGGTCATCATGCTGACCGCCGTCGGCATCGCGCTGCTGATCGGCCTGGCGATCGGCGTGACCCGCATCGCGCTCGGTATCCACTGGCCGTCCGACGTGATCGCCGGCTGGTGCGCCGGTATCGCCTGGGTGTCGGGCTGCATCCTGATCGTCCATGGCCACGTATAGAGGGGATGGAACCGATCGGTCGCGCCGCGCGTCGTCATCCCTTGACGCTTTCCCGCCGCGCGCCGCTGGGTTAAGAGCGGCACCGTGCATGCCTTCGCCAACCCCGCGCGCTTTCTCGAGATCGCCCGCCCGCTGACCGGCTGGCTCGGCTGGTCGGGTGCGATCGTCACGATCGCCGCCCTGACGTCGGGGCTGGCGCTGACACCGCCGGACTATCTCCAGGGCGAGACGGTCCGCATCATGTACATCCATGTGCCCTCGGCGTGGCTGGGGATGAGCGGGTGGATCGGCATCGCGCTCGCCAGCCTGTCCGAACTGGTGTGGCGGCATCCGCTCGCCAGGGTCGCCGGCCGCGCGGTGGCGCTGCCCGGCGCGGTGTTCACCGCGGTCTGCCTCGCCACCGGATCGATCTGGGGCCGGCCGACCTGGGGAACATGGTGGGAGTGGGACGGCCGGCTGACCTCGATGCTGGTGCTGCTGTTCCTCTATGTGGGCTATATCGCGCTCGCCCGCGCCGCCGACGAGCAGGGCGGCTCGGCGCGCGTCGTCGCGGTCTACGGGCTCGTCGGCGCGGTCAACCTGCCGATCATCCATTATTCGGTGCTGTGGTGGCGCACGCTCCATCAGGGGCAGAGCATCACGCTGCAGGGCTCGTCGATCGACGGCTCGATCCTGTGGCCGCTGCCGCTGGCGCTGGCCGGCTTCACGATGGTCTTCGCCGCGGTCGTGCTGATGCGGATGCGCGCCGCGCTCGCCAGCGCGCGGGTCGAGGCGCGGCTGCGGCGGATGGGGACGGCATGAACCCCTGGGGCTTCGTCGCCGCCGCCTATCTGATCGGCATCGGCGCGACCGCCGCGCTGCTCGCGGCGAGCTGGCACGCGATGCGCCGCGCCGAGCGCGCCGCGGATGCGCTGCGCCGCAGATGAGGGCCAAGAACCAGCGGCTGACGCTGGCGCTCGTCGCGCTGGCGGCGCTCAGCGGCGCGGCGCTCCTCGCGATGTCGGCGTTGAAGGAGCAGGCGAGCTACTTCTATTCGCCGAGCGATGCGCTGCGCGATCATGTCGCGTTCGGTCGCGCGGTGCGGCTCGGCGGGATGGTCCAGAACGGCTCGCTGATCCGCGAACGCGACGGCGTGTCGATCGATTTCAGGGTCACCGACGGGGCGGCGTTCACCGCCGTCAAATATACCGGCATCGTCCCCGATCTGTTCCGCGAGGGCTCGGGCGTGGTCGCCGAAGGCCGCTTCGTCGCGCCGGCCCTGTTCGTCGCCGACACCATCCTCGCCAAGCATGACGAGAAGTACATGCCGCCGCAGATGAGCGGCGCGATGCACCAGAGCAAGAGCCTCAAGTGATCGCGGAAGGGGGGCTCGCGGCACTGTGGATCGCCGCCGCGCTGGCCGCGCTGCAGACCGTGCTCGGCTTCGCCGGCCTGGGCGCGGGCGCATCCGCCGACGGCATCCGCACGGTGCGTGCCACCGCGCTCGCGCAGGCGGTGATGACGGCGCTCGCCTTCGCCTGCCTGATCGCGGTGTTCGTGCGCACCGATCTCTCGGTGCTGCTGGTCGCGACCGACAGTGCGTCGACCTTGCCGCTGGTCTACCGGATCGCGGGCGCGTGGGGGAACCACGAGGGCTCGATGCTGATGTGGGTGACGATCCTGTCGCTCGCCGGCGCGGCGGTCGCGCTGGTCGAGCGCCGGCTGCCCGAGCGTACGCTGTCGGCGACGATCGGCGCGCAGGGACTGATCGCGCTCGGTTTCTACGCCTTCCTGCTGTTCTCCTCCAATCCGTTCGCGCGCCTCGCGCTGCCGCCGGTCGAGGGCAACGGCTTCAACCCGCTGCTCCAGGACCCCGGCCTCGCCTTCCACCCGCCGACGCTTTACGTGGGCTATGTCGGGCTGTCGGTCGCCTTCTCGTTCGCGGTCGGCGCGCTCTGCGCGCGCGACGTCGGCCCCGCCTTCGCGCGCGCGATGCGGCCCTGGGTGCTGGGTGCCTGGATCTTCCTGACGATCGGCATCACCGCGGGCAGCTACTGGGCCTATTACGAGCTCGGATGGGGCGGCTGGTGGTTCTGGGACCCGACCGAGAACGCCTCGCTGATGCCGTGGCTGGCGGCGACCGCGCTGATCCATTCGGTCACCGTGCTGGCGACGCGTGACGGCCTGCGCGCCTGGACGATCATGCTCGCCGTCGTCGCCTTCTCGATGAGCATGGTCGGCACCTTCCTGGTGCGCTCGGGCATCCTCACCAGCGTCCACGCCTTCGCGCTCGATCCGCGGCGCGGTGCGTTCATCCTGGTACTGCTGACGCTGTACATCGGCGGCGCGCTGGCGCTGTTCGGCGCCCGGATCGCGACGGTGCAGGCCGGCAACCGCTTCGATGCGGTGAGCCGCGAGGGCGCGCTGGTCGTCAACAACCTGCTGCTCTCGGCGATCCTCGGCGTGGTCATCATCGGCACGCTCTATCCGCTCGCCGTCGAGGGCGCGACCGGAGAGAAGCTCTCGGTCGGCCCGCCCTATTTCAACGCCGCCGCTGGACCGCTCGCGCTGATCCTGGTGGCGGTGATGGCGGCGGGTCCGCTGATGCGCTGGCGGCGCGAGGAGCTGACGATCGTCGCGCGCCGCGTCGCCGTGCCGGGGGCGATCGCGGTGCTGGCGCTGGTCGCGATGCTGGTCTTCGCGCGTGGCATGGGCGTGCTGCCGCTGCTCGGCCTCGCGCTCGCGTTCGGCGTCGCGATGGCGAGCGTCGCGCCGCTGTGGCGCCGCAACCTGCGCCGCACGCCGCTGTTCACCTATGGCATGGTGGTGGCGCATCTCGGCATCGCGGTCAGCATGGCGGGGATGGCATGCGAGACCGCCTTCTCGAAGGAGACGCTGACCGCGGCGCGCCCCGGCGAGACCGTGCGGGTCGGCCCGTGGGCGATCCGCTTCGCCGCGATTGATCCGGTCGCCGGCCCGAACTGGACCGCGGTACGCGCGACGCTGGTGGCGACCCGCGGAGCGACCGCGCTGACGCTGCAACCGGCGCAGCGGACCTTCGACACGCCGCCCACCCAGACCAGCGAGAGCGCGATCGCGACCCGGCTCGACGGCCAGCTCTACACGGTGGTGGGCGAGGGTGTCGGCGGCGGACGCTGGCAGTTGCGCCTGTGGTGGAAGCCGTTCGTCACGCTGATCTGGGCGGGCGGCGGCATGATCGGACTGGGCGGCGCGCTGTCGCTCGTCGGCCGCACCCGGCCGCGCCGCAAGCCGCGCCGCGCGCAGGGCTTCCTGTGGACGTGACGCGATGACGCTGCGCACCGTCCGCGTCCTGCTGTGGCTGCCGCTCGCGGTCTTCGGGCTGGTGCTGGCGCTGGTCGCGGGCGGCCTGATCCGGCCGCACGACACCACGATCGTCTCGAAGATGGTCGGCAAGCCGATGCCGAGCTTCGAGCTGCCGCGCCTGGACGGCGCGACCCCGCTCGCCAATCCCGCGCTCGCCGACGGGCGGCCGCACCTCGTCAACCTGTTCGCGAGCTGGTGCGTGCCGTGTGCCGCCGAGGCGCCGCAGCTGATGGCGCTCAAATCCGCCGGCGTGCCGATCGTCGGCATCGCGATCCGCGACACGCCCGACGATCTGCGCACTTTCCTCGGCCGCTACGGCAATCCCTACGAGACGATCGCCGCGGACGACGCCGCGGCGCTGCAGGTCGCGCTGGGCTCGTCGGGCGTGCCGGAGAGCTTCGTCGTCGATGGCCGCGGCGTGATCGTCGCGCAGCATATCGGCGACATCCGCGCCGATCAGGTCGCCGCGATGGCGGCCGCGGTCGAGGCGGCGCGATGAGGGGCGCGCGCCACGGTCCTTCCCGGACGGGAATGGGGGCGGCCGTCCGTCACCAGCGCCGGTCGCCAGACGCACGCACCCCCGGCTCCTCCCGCTTCGGGATGGCGGCGATCGCCGTCGTTCTCCTTGCCGCGCCGGCGCTCGCCGATCCGACGATGCCGCCCGATCCGCTCGCCTATTCGCAGCTCCCCGATCCAGGGCAGGAGTCGGCGGCGGAGGCCCTGATGCGGACGATCCGCTGCGTCGTCTGCCAGGGCCAGGCGATCGCGGACTCGGACGCCGATCTCGCCGGCGACATGCGCGCGCTCGTGCGCCATCGTATCGCGGCGGGCGAGCCGCCCGAGGCGGTGCGCGCGTGGCTGGTCCAGCGCTACGGCGCATGGGTGAGCTATCGCCCGCCGCTCGAGCCGGTGACATGGCCGCTCTGGGCGGCGCCGGTCCTGCTCGTCGCGAGCGGCCTGTGGATCGCGCGCACCACGCTGCGCCGGAGGCAACGGACGTGACCGGCTGGCTGGTGTTCCTCACGCTCGCGCTGGTCGCGCTGCTCGTCGCCTGGGGCGTCGGGCGGCTGGACCGACCGGCGCTGATGCTGGTCGGCGCCGCCCTGTTCGTCGCGGCGGCCGGCTATGCGTGGCAGGGTTCGCCCGGGCTGACCGGCGCACCGCACCGCGTCCATACCCAGCGAGGCCTCAAGCAGGACACGCTGTTCGCGACCGAGCGGATGCGGCTGCTCAGCCCGTATGGCGAGGCCGGGCAGTGGCTGACCTTCGCCGACGGGCTCAACCGCGCGGGCGAAGATCAGGCGGCGGTGACCGCGCTCAAGGGCGCGATCGCCAGATTGCCGCGCGACGTGTCGCTGCGGCTGGGTTACGCGCATGCGCTGCTCGTGCTCGCCGACTATCATCTCACGCCGGCGGTGCAGCTTGCCTACACCCGCGCCGAGGCGATCGACCAGAACGATCCGGCGCCGCTCTATTTCGACGGACTCGCCCGTTTCGAGGCGAACGATCCCGCCGGCGCCGAGCAGAGCTGGCGCCGGCTCTACGCCGAACTTCCGACCGCGTCGCCCTGGCGCAAGGTACTCGAGCAGCGGCTTGCGCTGTTCGGCCAGATGCGTGGCACCGGGGCGGCGACGGGGCAATAAGCCTCTCCGCCAGAGCGAAAGGCTGATCCGACCCTATTTCCCGCGTCCGGTCGCCTGCTGCAGCGCGTCGATCCGGCGCGAGGCGTCCGCCTTGGTGAGCGTGTCGTCGAAGCCTTCGCCCGCTTCCTCGCTCAGCGTCTTGAGATAGCTTGCCTGCGCACCGGTCATCGGCTCGTCGCCGGTCGTCCAGTCGGCGGGGTCCTTCTCCGCATTGCCGGTCGGATGGTCCTTCGGGTTGGCGTCCGTCATATCGATCTCCTTCGCCGCGACCAACGCTCCCGTTCCATCTCTGTTCCTAATCAAGCGGCAGGTCGAGCGCGTCGGCGACCGCGCGGTGACGGATCCTGCCACCCGAGACGTTGAGCCCTGTGGCGAGATGCGGGTCCGCCGCCATCGCGGCGTCCGCACCCATCCCGGCGAGCCGCAGCGCGAACGGCAGCGTCGCATTGTTGAGCGCGAACGCCGAGGTGCGCGCCACCGCGCCGGGCATGTTGGCGACGCAATAATGGATCACGCCGTCGACCTCGAACACCGGGTCGTCATGGGTCGTCGCATGGCTGGTCTCGAAGCAGCCGCCCTGGTCGATCGCGATGTCGACCAGCACCGATCCGCGCTTCATCGTCTTGAGCATGTCGCGCGTCACCAGCTTGGGCGCGGCCGCCCCCGGGATCAGCACCGCGCCGATGACGAGGTGCGCGGTCCGCACCGCGGCGGCGATCGCCGCCCGGGAGGCGTAGGCGGTCTTGATCTGGCTCGAGAAGAACATGTCGAGCTCGGCGAGCCGGCTCATGTTGACGTCGTAGATGGTGACGTCGGCGCGCATGCCGACCGCCATCTGCGCGGCGTTGATGCCCGAGACGCCGCCGCCGAGGATCGCGACCTTGGCGGGCGCGACGCCCGGCACGCCGCCGAGGAGCACGCCGCGCCCGCCCTGCTCCTTCTCCAGGTAATGCGCCCCGACCTGGACGGACATCCGCCCCGCGACTTCGGACATCGGCTTGAGCAGCGGCAGTCCGCCGCCGGGCGCGGTCACGGTCTCGTAGGCGATGCAGGTCGCGCCCGACTTCATCAGCCCTTCCGCCTGCGCCCTGTCCGCGGCAAGATGGAGATAGGTGAACAGCAGGTGGCGGGGTTCGAGCATCGCGATCTCGCCCGGCTGGGGCTCCTTGACCTTGACGATCATCTCCGCCGCATCGAACACCGCCCGGGCGCCCGGCAGGATCGTAGCGCCGACGGCGACATAATCGCGATCGTCGAAATCGATGCCCGCACCCGCGCCCGTCTCGACGACGACCTCATGGCCGGCGGAGACGAGTTCGGCGACCGAGGATGGCGTCAGCCCGACGCGATATTCGTGATTCTTGATCTCCTTGGGCACGCCGACGCGCATGGAAGCCTCCTGAATTGCGGTATGGCGGGGCTATAGCGGCGTCCACCGGAGCTGTCGCGACCCTTGGACGGGGGCGGCCGGTGTCGCGTTGCAGCGCAATGCGGCGCATGGTAGGCGCGCGCCATCCGCCGGGCGTCCTGCCCCGCTTTCGAGGTACAGTGTTCGGTGCCGGTTCGGACGTCGCGATCAACTGACATCGCCAAGCTGCACCGCCGGTGAACGACGCGACACGCGACCCATCGGGTCTCCCGGATGCGCCGGGGGACGAGTCGCTGGTGCCGCAGGGACATCAGGGGGATCATCCGCGTCAAGGGCTGGGACGGCTCGCGCTCGGGGCGGTCGGCGTCGTGTTCGGCGATATCGGCACCAGCCCGATCTACGCGTTCCGCGAGACGTTCGCGGGGCACCATCCGCTCACCCCCGACCGTTTCAACGTGTTCGGCGTGCTCAGCCTGATCTTCTGGTCGATGATGATCGTCGTCACGATCAAGTATGTCGCGATCATCATGCGCGCCGACAACAAGGGCGAGGGCGGCAGTCTCGCGCTGCTCGCGCTCATCTCGCGCTCGGCGCAGGGCACGCGCGAGCGCCGCTGGACGCGGGGGCTGATGCTGCTCGGCGTGTTCGCCACCGCGCTGTTCTTCGGGGATAGCATGATCACGCCGGCGATCTCGGTGCTGTCCGCGGTCGAGGGCCTCAACACCGTCGAGGCGGGGTTCGGGCGCTTCGTGCTGCCGCTCGCGGTCGGCATCCTGATCGGGCTGTTCATGCTCCAGGGGCGTGGCACTGCGCGGGTCGGGCTGCTTTTCGGCCCGATCATGACGGTGTATTTCGTCGTCATCGCGGTGCTCGGCGTGATGCATCTGGTCCGCTATCCGGAGATACTGGGTGCGCTGAGCCCGCATCACGCGCTCGCCTTCTTCGCCGACGAGCCGGTGCGCGCCTTTCTCGCGCTCGGCTCGGTGGTGCTGGCGGTGACGGGAGCGGAGGCGCTCTACGCCGACATGGGCCATTTCGGCCGCAAGCCGATCCGCATGTCATGGCTGTGGTTCGTGCTGCCCGCGCTGATGCTCAACTATCTGGGGCAGGGCGCGATGATCGTGTCCGCGACCCCCGCGCAGGCCGCGACGATGATCCGCACGCCGTTCTTCCTGCTCGCGCCGGACAGTCTGCGGCTGCCTTTGGTCATCCTCGCGACGATGGCGACGGTCATCGCCAGCCAGGCGGTGATCTCGGGCGCCTTTTCGGTCGCGCAGCAGGCGATCCAGCTCGGCTTCATGCCGCGGCTCAAGATCACACATACCTCCGCGCACGCCGCCGGGCAGATCTACATCCCGTCGATCAACTGGACGCTGATGGTGATGGTCATCCTGCTGGTGCTCGGCTTCCGCAGCTCGACCAACATGGCCGCCGCCTATGGCATCGCGGTGACCGGCGCGATGCTGATCGACACCTTCCTGCTCGCCACCGTGCTGTTCTCGCTGTGGAAATGGAACAAGCTGGTGGCGTCGGCGACGATCGCCCTGTTCGGGCTGGTCGACACCGCCTATTTCACCGCCAACCTCACCAAGGTGCCGGACGGTGGCTGGTTCCCGCTGCTCGTCGCGCTCATCGCCTTCACGCTGCTGACGACCTGGGCCAAGGGCCGCGCGCTGATGATCGAGCGCCTGAACGAGGTCGCGATGCCGATCTCGATCTTCGTCAAGTCTGCCGCCGGATCGGCCGAACGCGTGCCCGGCACGGCGGTGTTCATGACCACCGCCCAGGCCGGCGTGCCGCACTCGCTGCTCCACAACCTCAAGCACAACAAGGTCCTGCACGAGCGCGTGATCCTGCTGACCGTGCGGATCGAGGATGTGCCCTTCGTCAGCAACGCCAGGCGCATTGAGCACAAGGCGTTCGGGCAGGGCTTCTACCGGATGATCGTGCATTACGGCTTCATGCAGGAGCCCGACGTGCCCGCCGCGCTGTCCGGCGTCACCGATTGCGGGCCGCACCTGCGGATGATGGAAACCAGCTTCTTCCTGGCGCGGCAGACCCTGATCGCGTCGGGGCGGCCGGGGATGGCGATCTGGCGCGAAAAGCTGTTCGCGTGGATGCTGCGCAACGCCGAAAGCGCGATGGAGTTCTTCCGCCTGCCTTCCAATCGCGTCGTCGAGCTGGGCAGTCAGGTCGAGATCTGATGCGGATCGTTCGCCCGTGCGCGTAGCGGTCGTGCTGGCGGCCGGCTCGTCGCGGCGCTGGGGGCCGGGAAACAAGCTGTTCGATCGTCGCGGCGGCAGGACGCTGCTGGCGCGCGTGCTCGCCCTGACGAGGAGGGCGCCTGTCGAACGCGTGATCGTCGTCATCGGCTGGCAGTCGGCCCGGGTCGCGCGCGAGGTGCATCGCCAGGCGCGCAACGCGCGCGTGATCCGCGCGCGCGATCATCGCGAGGGGCTCGGCGCCAGCGTGCGCGCGGCGGCGCGTGCGCTCCGTCCGGTCGATCGCGCGGTGCTGCTGTTCCTCGGCGACATGCCATGGATCGATCCGCGGCTTGCGGCACGGCTGCTGCGCGTGCCGGGCGCGGTGGTGCGCCCGGCCTGGCGGGGACGGCCGGGTCATCCCGTGGTGCTGCGCGGCGACGGGATCGCGGCGCTCGCCGGAGCGCACGGCGATCGGGGTCCGGCGCGGGGTCTCGCATCGGTGACAGTCGCGGCCGATCGGCGCTGCACCGCGGACCGGGACCATCCAGCGCGCGGTCGTCTGCCGCCGCCACGGTTGCGATGACGGTTGCGCCGATCATCGTCACCGCGGTTTTCGGCGAGGCGGATCATCGCTGGCTCGACGGGTTGCGCCGCGCGCATTTCCCGCCCGACCGCAACCATATCGCCGCGCACCTCACGCTGTTCCACCATCTTCCGCCGAGCAGCGCACCCGAAGTGGCGCGGCGTCTGGCCGATGCGAGCCGGATCGCGCCGCCGGCCGCGACGCTGACCGGCCCGATGTCGCTCGGTCGCGGCGTCGCTTTGCGCGTGGCGAGCGATGGCCTGGCGGCGATCCGGCGCGACCTCGCCGATGCCTTCTCGACATCGCTCACCCCTCAGGACCAGGCCGGCTGGCGTCCGCACGTCACCATCCAGAACAAGGTCGATCCGGCGACCGCCCGCGTGCTCGTCGACCAGCTGGCGGTCGAGCGCTGGCCTCGCCCGCTCGTCATCGCCGGGCTCGCCGCATGGTGGTACCGCGGCGGGCCGTGGGAACCGATCCGCGCGTGGCGCTTCCGCTGACCCGTGGTCAGTCGATCTGCCCGACGCCCGCGCAGCTGATGTCGAACGCGGCGAGCCCGGCGTCGAGCAGGTCGCCCAGCATCGGCATGTCGAGCAGCTGGTCGAGCACAGGTTCGGCATCGGTGTCGCCGGCCTCCTCCAGCGCGTCGGCCCATTCGGAGGCGTCGTAGGTCCCGCGCCCGACCATCGCGAGCGCGAGCAGCTCGATCTGCTGGTCGTCCGCGAGATCGTCGATCGCCGCGGTCAGCTCGTCCTCGCTGGTCTCGTTCGCGTCGTCCTGGAGCTGATCGTAGGGATCGTCCGAATCGAGCGGCGGATCGTCGTTGTCGGGATCGGGCGAGGCCACTTCGGCCTCGACCTCGCGGGCGCGCTGGATGATCCGGCAGATCGTGTCCAGAGGGGTTTCGAGATCCATGACATTCCTCATCGGAGACGCTTGTTCGGATCACGAAACGAGGCGGAGGGATGGCGGTTCCGGTGCGGTTGACCCACCCGCCGCCCCCGCCTATAGGCCGCCGGCCGGCGCTCCGAGCGCCCGCGCGAAGGGCTCGCCTTGCCGAGGCGGAGTAGCTCAGCTGGTTAGAGCAGCGGAATCATAATCCGCGTGTCGGGGGTTCAAGTCCCTCCTCCGCTACCCTTCGCGGGCCCTGATCGGGATGCGGGGACCTTCGATGGACCATCAGGGCCCGGGATCGAACACGCGGGCCAGCGCGCGGCGCGCGTTCAGCCCCGCGCCGCGTAGCGCGCCTCCACCGCCTCCCAGATCAGCGCCGCGGTGTCGGTGCCGTTGAACCGGTCGATCGCGACGATGCCGGTCGGCGAGGTGACGTTGATCTCGGTCAGATAGCCCGCGATCACGTCGATTCCGACGAACACCAGCCCGCGCCGTGCGAGCTCGGGGCCGATCGCCGCGCAGATCTCCTCCTCGCGCGGCGTCAGTTCGGCGGGTGCGCCGGCACCGCCGACCGCGAGGTTCGAGCGGATCTCGCCTTGCTTGGGGAGCCGGTTGACCGCACCCGCCGCCTTGCCGTCGACCAGCACGATGCGCTTGTCGCCCTTGCTCACGTCGGGGATGAACGCCTGCACCATGAACGGCTCGCGCCACACCTGCCCGAACAATTCGGTCAGCGCGGCGAGGTTGGCGTCGGTGCGCCCGACATGGAACACCGCCGAGCCGGCATTGCCGTAGAGCGGCTTGACCACGACCTCGCCATGCGCGGCATGGAAGGCGCGCGTATCCTCGAGGCTGCGCGTGATCAGCGTCGGCGGCATGAACCGCGCATAGTCGAGCACGAACAGCTTCTCGGGCGCGTTGCGGACCGCGGCGGGATCGTTGACGACCAGCGTCTCGCCCGCGATCCGCTCGAGCAGATGGGTGGCGGTGATATAGGCGAGGTCGAACGGCGGATCCTGTCGCATCATCACGACGTCGACATCCGTACCGAGATCGAGCGTCCGCGCCGCGCCGACGCTGAAATGCCCGCCCTCGACGCGCTCGACGGTGACCGGACGCGCGCCCGCATGCACGCGACCGTCGCGATAGCCGAGCGCGTCCGCGCCGTAATGGTAGAGCGTGTGGCCGCGCGCCTGCGCCGCGAGCATCAGCGCGAAGCTGCTGTCGCCGGCGATCCTGATCGCCTCCATCGGGTCCATCTGGAACGCGATCGTCAGCCCCACGTCATGCTCCTCGTTGCCGATGCGCAGATAGAGCGGCGGCCGCCATCCGTCACGTTCGATCGATGAGACGATCGAGGCCCCGGGCAGGAGCCGGAACCGGGTTACATTTCAGATCAGTAGCAAATCCGTACTGGACTACCGTATGCGCAGGTGCGAGAAACCGGCTGTCGATCGCCACTCCCCACAGGTTCCGTCGGGCCGGTCGACAACGGTCCTCCGCGACGCGTCGCGTGTTCGAGAAGGCTTATGAACGGCATCGTCCGGATCGCGCTCGCCCGTCCGCTGACGTTCATCGTCATGGCGATCATGATCGCGCTCATCGGCATCGCGACCGCGATCCGCACGCCCACGGATATCTTCCCGAACATCGGCATCCCGGTGATCGCGACCGCGTGGCAGTATACCGGCCTCTCGCCGGACGATATGTCGGGTCGCATCATCGCCCCGTTCGAACGGGTGCTGACCACCACCGTCAACGACGTCGAGCATATCGAGAGCTCGTCGATGCAGGGCATCGGCATCGTCAAGGTCTTCTTCCAGCCGAGCGCCGACATCCGCACCGCGACCGCGCAGGTGACGTCGATCTCGCAGACCATCCTCAAGCAGCTTCCCCCCGGGCAGACGCCGCCGCTGATCCTCAACTACAACGCCTCGACGGTGCCGATCATCCAGCTTGCGGTGTCGGCCGCCGGAATGTCCGAGCAGCAGTTGTTCGATCTCGCGCAGAACCAGATGCGCCCGCAGATCGTCACCGTGCCGGGCGCCGCGATGCCGTATCCGTCGGGCGGCCAGCAGCGCCAGGTGCAGGTCGACGTCGATCCGCAGGCACTCCAGTCCAAGGGGCTGTCCGGCCAGGACGTCGGCAACGCGATCGCCGCCCAGAACCAGATCAATCCGGTCGGCTTCGCCAAGATCGGCAGTTTCCAGTACAATATCGCGCTCAACAATTCGCCGACCGCGATCGCGGATTTCAACGACCTGCCGGTCCGGACGGTGGGTGGCGCGACGATCTTCATGCGCGACGTCGCGCACGTCCGCGACGGCGCGCAGCCCCAGCAGAACATCGTCCATGTCGACGGCAAGCGATCGGTGCTGCTTACCGTGCTCAAGAACGGCAAGAACTCGACGCTGGCGATCGTGCAGGGCGTCAAGGACAAGCTGCCGGGCCTGAAGGCGATCCTGCCGCCGCAGATCAAGATCGCGCCGATCGGCGACCAGTCGCTGTTCGTGCGCGCGGCGATCTCGGGTGTGGTCCGCGAGGGCCTGATCGCCGCCGCGCTCACCGCGCTGATGATCCTGCTGTTCCTCGGATCGGTGCGCTCGACGCTGATCGTCGCGACCTCGATTCCACTCGCGGTCCTGTTCTCGATCATCTTCCTGTCGGCGACCGGCAACACGCTCAACATCATGACGCTCGGCGGCCTCGCGCTGGCGGTCGGCATCCTCGTCGACGAGGCGACGGTGACGATCGAGAGCATCACCTACCATCTCGAGCAGGGCAAGGACGTCGTCCAGGCGATCCTCGACGGCTCGAGGCAGATCGTCGTGCCCGCGTTCGTCTCGCTGCTGTGCATCTGCGTGGTGTTCGTGCCGATGTTCTTCCTGCCCGGCATCGCCGGCTTCCTGTTCCGCCCGCTCGCGCTGTCGGTGATGTTCGCGATGGTCGGCTCGTTCATCCTGTCGCGCACCCTGGTCCCGACGATGGCGATGTTCATGCTCAGGAAGCACGAGCGGCACGACGGCGACCCGCCGCGCTCGCGCAACCCATTCGTCCGCTTCCAGCGCGGCTTCGAGCAGCGCTTCGAGCGCGTGCGGGCGGGCTATGGCGGCCTGCTCGAGCGCGCGCTCGGCGCGCGGCGGCTGTTCGCGGCGGTGTTCATGGGCGGCGTGCTGCTCAGCTTCGCGCTCGTGCCGTTCCTCGGCGAGAACTTCTTCCCGTCGGTCGATGCCGGGCAGATGACCCTGCACGTCCGCGTGCCGATCGGCTCGCGCATCGAGGATACGTCGGCGGCGTTCCAGCGGATCGAGGCGCGCATCCGCGGGATCGTCCCGCCCGCCGAGCTGGCCACGATCGCGGACAATCTCGGCCTGCCGGTGTCGGCGATCAACACCACCTACAACAATTCGGGCACGGTCGGCCCGGAGGATGGCGACATCCTCATCACGCTCGCCGAGAAGCACCGCCCGGTGACCGACTATCAGAAGCGGATGCGCGCCGAGCTGCCGCGCGCCTTTCCCGGCGTCGGCTTCGCCTTCCTGCCCGCCGACATCACCAGCCAGATCCTCAATTTCGGCACGCCCGCGCCGATCGACGTGCAGGTGACCGGCAAGGACGGCAAGGCCAACGTCGCCGTCGCCGAGACGCTGCTCGCCCGGATCAGGACGATCCCCGGCGCCGCCGACGCGCGCATCCAGCAATCGGGCCATTATCCCGAGCTGCGCGTCGTCGCCGACCGCTCGCGGATCAGCGAGTTCGGGCTGACCGAGCGCGACGTCACCAACAGCGTCGCCACCGCGCTCGCCGGTACGTCGCAGACCGCACCGACCTATTTCGTCAATCCGGAGAACGGCGTCTCCTATCCGGTCGTCGCGCAGACGCCCGAATATCGCATCGCCTCGATCGAGGATCTCAAGAACATCCCGGTCAACGCCCCCGGCGTCGCGCCGCAGGTGCTCGGCGGCGTCGCGACGATCCAGCGCGGCACGATGAGCGCGGTCGTCAACCACTACAACATCCAGCCCGAGATCGACATCTACGCGACGCCCGCCGGGCGCGACCTGGGTGCGGTCTCGAACGACATCCAACGGCTCATCAAGGACGCGCAGACGCATGCGCCCAAGGGCACCACGATCAAGCTGCTCGGCCAGTACAAGACGATGAACACCGCGTTCACCGGGCTGTTCCTCGGCCTGCTCGGCGCGATCGTGCTGATCTACCTGCTGATCGTCGTCAACTTCCAGAGCTGGATCGATCCGCTGGTCATCATCACCGCATTGCCCGGCGCGATCGCGGGCATCATCTGGATGCTGTTCCTGACGCGGACGACGTTGTCGGTGCCGGCGCTGATCGGCGCGATCATGTGCATGGGCGTGGCGACCGCCAACGCGATCCTGGTGGTGAGCTTCGCGCGCGAGAAGCTCGACGAGTATGGCGATGCGACCAAGGCGTCGCTGGAGGCGGGGATGACGCGGTTCCGCCCGGTGCTGATGACCGCGGGCGCGATGATCATCGGCATGGTGCCGATGGCGCTGGGGCTGGGCGAGGGCGGCGAGCAGAACGCGCCGCTCGGCCGCGCGGTGATCGGCGGCCTCCTGGTCGCGACCTTCGCGACGCTGATGTTCGTCCCCGTCGTCTTCTCCTACGCGCATCGCAAGGGGCGGCCCGAGCCGGTCGGCGCCCGCCTGGAGGAAGCCCATGCATGACGTCTCTCCCCCGCAGCACGAGGCGGAGCCCGTGGCGCGCGGCACGGTGAAGCGCGTCCTCGTGATCGGCGCCATCGTCCTCCTGCTGATCGCCGCCTGGGGCATCCTGTCGCGCCGCCACACCAACCACGAACTCGCGCAGTGGACCGACCAGCAGGCCGTGCCGACCGTCGAGGTCGCGCATCCCCGGCCCACCGAGGGCACCAGCGCGCTGGTGCTGCCGGGCAACGTCCAGGCGTACAACTCGGCCGCGGTGTTCGCGCGGACCTCGGGCTATGTCCGGCGCTGGTATGTCGACATCGGCTCGCGGGTGAGGACCGGGCAGGTGCTCGCGGTGATCGATGCGCCCGAGGTCGAGCAGCAGCTCGCCCAGGCCAACGCCGATCTCCAGACCGCGCGCGCCAACCAGTCGCTGTCGCAGACCACCGCGACGCGCTGGGTGGCGCTCCAGAAGCAGGACGCGGTCTCGCAGCAGGAGACCGACGAGAAGACCGGCGATCTCGCCGCCAAGAAGGCGCTGACCAACGCCAGCCTCGCCAATGTCCGCCGGCTCCAGGCGCTGATCGGGTTCACCCGCATCATCTCGCCGTTCGGCGGCGTGGTGACCAGCCGCGCCACCCAGATCGGCCAGCTGGTGACCGCGGGCAATGCCACCGCGCAGCCGTTGTTCACCGTGTCCGACGTTACCCGCATGCGGATCTACGTCCGCGTGCCGCAGCTCTATTCGGCGGCGGTGACGACGGGGATGCACGTGCCGGTGACGCTGCCCGAATATGCCGGCCGGACCTTCGAGGC
The DNA here is from genome assembly GCA_964245815.1 of uncultured Sphingomonadaceae bacterium. Classification (GTDB taxonomy): domain Bacteria; phylum Pseudomonadota; class Alphaproteobacteria; order Sphingomonadales; family Sphingomonadaceae; genus Solisphingomonas. The sequence goes on from CAXTNX010000013.1 coordinate 48,176, forward strand.
GACGCTGGCGCGCGCGGCGCAGGCGGTCGACCAGGCGTCCGGCACCGAACTCGTCGAGCTCCAGGCGGCCAACCCCGACGGCGCGCTGAAGCCCGGCGCCTATGCGCAGGCGCATTTCCCGATCGCCGGCGCCGCGCACAGCGTCTCCATCCCCGCGGGCGCGCTGGTGTTCCGCGGCGACGGCACCAGCGTCGCGGTCGTCGACCGGGGGGGCAAGGTGACGCTCAAGCCGGTGACGATCGGCGTCGACAAGGGCAAGACGCTGGAGATCACGCACGGGCTTACCCTCGCCGATCTGGTCGTGCAGAGCCCGCCCGATTCGATCCAGACCGGCGACACGGTCAAGGCAACGAGGGCCAGGCCCGAGGGCGCGCAGGGGCAAAGCGGGGCGCGACCGGCCAGGGCAGGACCCGATGCGACGCGCTGAGGCGGCGCTGGGCGCCGGCCTGCTCTGCCTCGCCGGCTGCGATCTCGCACCCGCCTACCACGCACCGACGATTGCCATCCCGGCCGCCTACAAGGAGGTGCCGGGCGGCTGGCAGGTGGCGACGCCGTCCGCGGGCGCGCTGCCCGCGGCATGGTGGGACACCTTCGGCGATCCGGTGCTGAACGATCTTGAGGCCCGCGCCGAGGCGGGCAATCCGTCGATCGCCGCGTACGTGGCGCGCTACGATGCGGCGCGCGGCGAGCTCGGTGTCTCCCGCGCGGCGCTGGTCCCGACCGTATCGGCGACCGGTTCGGCCGAGCGCGCCCGCGGGTCCGAGAATGCGCCAGTGCTGTCGACGGGGACGCCGATCAACGATTATATCGTCGGCGGTTCGCTGTCCTACGAGCTCGACCTGTTCGGACGCATCCGCAACCAGATCAGGAGCAGCCGCGGCGAGGTGCAGGCGAGCGCGTCCGATCTTGCCGGCGTGCGGCTCGGCGTGCAGGCGCAGCTCGCCGCGACCTATTTCCAGCTCCGCGGCGCCGACGCCCGCCTCGCGCTGCTCACCGCGACGGTGACGGCCTATCAGCGCGCCTACGATCTGACGCTGGCGCGCCATTCCGGCGGCATCGCGTCGGGGCTGGACACGAGCCGCGCACGCACCCAGCTGTCCAGCGCCAGGGCCGAGATCGCCGCGACGCGCGCGCAACGCGCCACCTTCGAGCATGCCGTCGCCGCGCTCGCGGGCGCGCCGGCGTCCGCCTTCGCGGTTGCGTCGCGCCCCGATCCGCTGCCGGCGCCGCCGGTCGTCGCGTCCGCGACACCATCGGTGCTGCTCCAGCGGCGCCCCGATATCGATGCCGCCGAGCGGCGCGTTTACGAGGCCAACGCCGGGATCGGCATCGCGCGCGCGGCGCTGTATCCATCGCTGACGCTCGGCGCCGATGGCGGCTTCCAGAGCAGCGGCCCGAGCCTGCTCTCCACCGCGAGCAGCTTCTGGGCGCTGGGTCCGGCGATGGCGGCGCTGGCCCTGTTCGACGGCGGCGCGCGGCGCGCGCGTGTCCGCATCGCGCGCGCGCGGTTCGACGAGGCGGCGGCGACCTACAAGCAGACGGTGCTGACCGCGTTCCGCGAGGTCGAGGACGATTACGCCACCGCGTCCAACCAGATCGCCCAGCAGAGGGATCTCGCCGACGCCACCGCCGCGGCCGAGCGCACGCGCGACCTCGCGCTGATCCGCTACCGCGACGGCGCCTCCGATTATCTCGAGGTCGTCACCGCGCAGACCGCCGCGCTCGATTCGGAACGATCGCTGATCGACCTGCGGACCCAGCGCCTCGAGACGATGGTCGACACGGTCCGCGCGGTCGGCGGGCCACCTGCCACCTGATTAGGCAGGCTTTGCTCACAAGGTGAGCAACAAAATCGATCCGCGATCCGATGCCGCGCGATTGCGCGGCGTTGTGTCTTGACCGGTTCCGCCCCCAGCCTTCACATTCCGGTCACAATGCGGCGTTGCGAACGGCCGCGGTGATGGGGAGCCTGATCGAGCGTTGTGACCGGCCAGCACGGCCGGCAAGGGGGCGTGATGATCACACGGCGTCTACTGATCGAACGGATCGCGGCCATCGGCGGGGTCGGCGCCGCCTACACCGCGATGACGATGCTCGGCCTCGAGGCGCGCGCCTCGGCCCAGACCAAGGCGCCGGCACTTCCGCCGGCGTTCGGCAAGGGTATCCGCGTGGTCGTGCTCGGCGCGGGCATCGCCGGTCTCACCGCCGCGCACGAGCTTGAGGAAGCGGGCTATTTCGTCACCCTGCTCGAGGCGCGCACACGTGTCGGCGGCCGCGCGTGGACGTTGCGCGACGGCGACAAGATCGAGATGGTCGGCGAGGACACGCAGACCGTCAGCTGGTCGTCCGGGCTCTACATGAATGCCGGCCCGGCGCGGATCCCGAGCTTCCACCAGGGCCTGCTCGGCTATGCGCGCAAGTTCGGCGTGCCGCTGGAGATCGAGGTCAATTCCAGCCGCTCGGCCTATCTGATGGGCGAGGACGGCACGCGTATCCGGATGCGTGCCGCGGTCAACGACATGCGCGGCTATGTCTCGGAGATGCTGAGCAAGGCGCTCAATCAGGGCGCGCTCGACCGGTCGATCACGCCTGCGGACAAGGAGAAGCTGATCCCGTTCCTCAAGGGCTATGGCGATCTCACGCCGGACGGTCATTTCAAGGGTACGCAGAACTCGGGATTCGCCGAGTATCCCGGTGCCGGGCTGCAAGTCGGCAAGGCGGTGGCGCCGGTGCCGCTCGGTACGCTGCTCGCCGACAAGCAGCTGCCGATGGCGGAGTTCGAGGACTTCCTGTACATGCAGGCGACGATGTTCCAGCCGGTCGGCGGCATGGACCGCATCCATGCCGGCTTCCAGCGCAACCTCAAGCGACCCGCGACGCTCGGCGCCGAGGTGATCGAGATCGCCCAGACGCCCCGGACGGTGAAGGTCGTCTATCGCGATACCGCCAGCGGCAGCGTCCAGACGGTCGAGGGCGATTACCTGATCTCGACGATCCCCTATCCGGTGCTCGACAAGATCAGGACCGACTTGCCGGCAGCGGTGAAGCAGGCGATCGCCAGCGTACCATACGATTATTCGAACAAGATCGGCTTCGACGCGCCGCGCTTCTGGGAAGCCGACCAGATCTATGGCGGCATCTCGTTCGTCGGCGGGGAGACCGGGCTGGTCTGGTATCCGTCCGCCAACATCTTCGCGCCGCGGGGCATGCTGCTCGGCTGCTATTCGTCGGGTCCCGAGGCGCGGACCTTCGAGGCGCGGCCGGTCGCCGAGCAGATCGCGATGGCGAGCGCGGTGATCGACAAGCTCCATCCCGGACACGGCCGGGACCTGTCGCACGGCGTCGCGGTCAACTGGCACAAGATCCCCTACAATCTCGGGCCATGGCCGGCATGGGACGGCGTCAACGGCAAGCAGGAGGCGGATATCGAGACGCCGGCCTACAAGCTGCTGCTCAAGCCGGTCGGGCGCATCTGGTTCGCGGGCGCGGCGATGAGCCAGACACCGGGCTGGCAGGAGGGCGGCATCCAATCGGCCTGGTCGGTGATCGCGCAGATCGGCGCGCGGGCGTTGGCGGCATGATCGAGGCGATGGCGCGGCTGACGATCCGCCCTGCGACCGCGGGCGACATCCCCGCGCTCGAGGCGCTGATCGAGCGTTCCGCGCGGACGCTGAGCGAGGGCTATTATTCACCGGCGGAGACGCAGGCGGCGATCGAGCACGTCTTCGGCGTCGACAGCGAACTGGTCGACGATCGCAGCTATCTCGTCGCCGGGCGCGACGACGAGATCGCCGGCTGCGGCGGGTGGAGCCGGCGACGCACGCTGTTCGGCGGCGATCGCGTCGCGACCCGCGAAGCCGGCTATGTCGATCCGGCGTTCGAGGCCGCACGCATCCGCGCCTTCTTCGTTGCGCCGGCGGCGGCGCGTTGCGGGGTCGGCGCGGCGCTCCTCGCGGCGTGCGAGGCGGCGGCGATCGAGCATGGTTTCACACGCGCGGCGCTGATGGCGACGCTGCCCGGCGAGCCCTTCTATGCGCGCCACGGCTATACCGCGGGCACGGCGACGACGCTCGATCTCGGTGGCGTCGCGGTGCGGTTCGTACCGATGGAAAAGAATTTGTTGCGCGCGCGCAACACCATGACTGTTCCGTCGCAAAACGATTGAAAGCGCTTGTGCCGACGATCGCGACTCGCATAGCATTGACTGATACAGAATCGTGACGCCATGAATAAGATCATGTGAGAGATGTTGGACGGGGTCTGCCGGTCCGTCTCTATTGTACCGCTTGACCAGCATTGGGCACAGACCCCGACTGGAAGGAGATCGGATGTCGGAGGTTCCTGAGGGGGGACACCATGTCGATCATCACCAATATTTCGCGTGCTGCGCTGGTCGCGGCTCTTCTGTCCAGCACCGCCGCGATCGCGCAGGCCGATGCGCCGCCGACACCGGCGAACGCACCCGACCAGACGGCGGCGACCGAGACCGCCGCCGGCTCCGAGATCATCGTGACCGGCACCCGCGCCACCGGCGTGACGGTCGCGGAGAGCGCCGCGCCGATCAAGCTGGTCGGTTCCGAAGCGATCAGCCATGTCGGTCAGCCCAACCTCAACCAGGTGCTGACCCAGCTCGTTCCGTCCTTCACCGCGCAGGGTTTCGGCGGCGATACCGCCAACCTGACGCTGTCGGCCTCGCTGCGCGGTCTCAACCCCAACGAGACATTGGTGCTGGTCAACGGCAAGCGCCGCCATGGCACCGCCAACCTCCAGGTCCTGTCCGGCGCCTTCCAGGGCGGCGCGGCGCCCGACCTCGACTATATCACGCCCGCCTCGATCGACCATATCGAGATCCTGGAGGACGGTGCGTCCGCGCAGTACGGATCGGACGCGATCGCCGGCGTCATCAACATCATCCTCAAGAAGAACCCGGGCGGCATCCTGTCCGCGACCGGGGGCCAGTATTATGCGGGCGACGGCGAGACCTACTCGACCAGCCTCAACTACGGGATCGCCTCGGATCGCGGCTTCCTCAACGTCACCGGCTTCTATCGCTATCATAACTTCAGCAACCGATCGAAGTACGACATCCGCGTCTTCGATCCCGCGACCGGCACCGTGCCGGCAGGGATCAGCCCCGCCTATTCCGCGGCGCTGCAGAGCGTCGCGGGCTATCCCAACATCAACCGCATCGTCGGCGATGCGCGCTCCAAGTTCGCGGTCGGATCGTACAATGGCGGCTACGACGTCACCGACGGCATCCAGGCGTACAGCTTCGGCACGTTCGGCATGCGGCGCGCGGAGTCATACGAGAATGTCCGCCTGCCCGGCCGCGTACTCGGCAGCAACGCCGTCGATCCGGCGACCGGGCTGTTCGTGTCGGGCAACACGAGCGCCGGCAACGACGCCGATTACAATACCGCGCTCGCGACGGGCGATCCGACGCTCATCCCGCGGCCGAACGGCTTCAATCCGCAGGAGGCGTTCCGCGAGATCGACTATCAGTTCACCGGCGGTCTGAAGGGCGCGATCGGTCCGTGGACCTGGGACCTGAGCACGACCTACGGAGCGGACCGTGCCAAGGTCCGCACGTTGCACTCGATCAACGCGTCGCTGTATTCCGACTTCCACGACGATCAGTCGGATTTCTACGATGGGCTGTATCGCGCCGCCGAATGGACCAGCGACCTCGACATCACGCGTCAGTTCGGCACCTTCGCGACGATCGCTGCGGGCGCCGAGTATCGCCGCAATACCTACAAGATCGGCGCGGGAGAGCCGAACTCCTATTACGGCACCGGCGCACAGTCCTTCCCGGGCTTCAACCCGCTCGCCGCCGGCAAACATAGCCGCCACAACTACGCGTTCTACGGGGATGCCGCGCTGACGCCGATCGACAATCTCAAGATCGACGCCGCGATCCGTTACGAGGATTATTCGGATTTCGGCAGCAAGACGACCTACAAGGCGACCGGCCGCTACGACTTCTCGCCGCAGATCGCGATCCGCGGTACGGCCGCGACGGGCTTCCGCGCGCCGACGCTCGCGGAGGAGCAGTACACCGCGGTCAACGTCTCGCCGACCTCGGCGACGGCGCAGCTCGCCGCCAACTCGGATGCGGCCAAGGTGCTGGGCATCCAGAACCTCAAGCCCGAGAAATCGACGAGCTTCAGCGTCGGCACCGTGCTGCGGCCCGTCCCGCGGTTCACGATGACGATCGATGCCTACCAGATCCGGATCCGCGACCGCGTCGTCGGCAGCGGCCAGCTCTCCGCCGATCCGACCGATCCCGCCGATCTCGTCAGCCAGGCGATCGCGACCGCGGGTGTGGTCCTCGAGGCCGGGCTGCCCTCGTTCGTCTCGGCCTTCGTCAACGGACCGACCACGCGGACCCGCGGCATCGATGTCGTGGCGAGCTACGATGCCGACTTCGATCGCGCGGGCAAGGCGACCTTCACGATTTCGGGCGCGTACAACAAGACCAGGATCACCAAGGCCGGGGCGGGGACCCCCTTCGTGTCCGCGGGCGCCCTGTTCAACCCGCAGACCTACAGCTTCCTCACCACCTCGCTGCCGCACCTCAAGCTGATCGGCGGCGTCAATTATTCGATCGGGGCCTTCAACATCGTGGCGCGCGAGACCTATTACAGCAAGTCGGTGGCGCTGCTCTACAACGATGCCGATCTCTACGACTACAGCAAGGTCAAGGCCGCCGCCCTCACCGATCTAGAGGTCGACTACCACATCACGCCACGGATCACTCTCGCGGTTGGTTCAAACAACCTGTTCGACAAGCGGCCGGAGAAGCTGCGTTTCGACAGCGAGGGCGTGCTCTCGGGCGACACGCTGACCGGTGGCGCGCCCTACCAGTTCGGACCCTACGGCATCAACGGCGGCTACTACTACGCCCGCATCGACGTGAAGCTCTGATTGTACCGCCTTCTCGCGGCGCCGGTCGGATGATCTGCGCCGCACCCGTCTCGCTGTGAAGGACCGAGCATGATCCGAGCCCTGACTGCCACGATGCTGGCGCTTGCAGCCGTCGCGTCGCCCGCCGTGGCACCGGCCAAGGGGATCGAGCGCTACCCCGTGCCCGGCTCCAAGCCCGCGCCGATCCTCCAGGGGGTCTATGTGCCCGCCGGTAGCGACCTGATGTTCCTGAGCGGGCAGGTCGCCTCGCCGATCGATCCCGCCAGGCCGATGTCGCCCGACCTGACCATCGCCGACTATGGCGACACCAGGACGCAGGTCGTCAGCTGTCTCGGCAAGATCAAGGCCGCGCTGGACGCGCACGGCTTCGCGATGGCGGACGTCATCAAGCTGACCGTGTTCGTCGTCGGCGACCCCAAGTTGGGCGGCAAGCTGGACTTCCCGGGCGTGAACGGGGGCTATGGCCAGTTCTTCGGCACCGCGGGCAATCCCAACAAGGCGGCGCGCTCGGTGGTGCAGGTCGCGGCACTCGCCGGACCCGCCTTCCTTGTCGAGATCGAGGCGATCGCGGCCAAGGCGCCGGCGGCCAAATAGGACCGCCACCCTTGACAGCGCGGCGGTCGTCCCATAGGCGGGCGCCTCGCTTTTCCGGCATATCATAGAGAGCAGCAGGCGCCCCGCCATGAAGATCCGCAATTCGCTCAAGTCGCTCAAGGGGCGCCATCGCGACAATCGCGTCATCCGCCGCCGCGGCCGCACCTACGTCATCAACAAGACCAACCGCCGCTTCAAGGCACGCCAGGGCTGATCGCGCCGGCTGGCGGCGCGGCGGCGGTGCCGCGCGCCGTCATGTTCGATATCGCCAACGTGCTGGTCGACGGGGATCCGCGCGCCACACGCCGCGCGGCGGCTTAACCGCCGAGAAGCAGGGTCGCACCCTGACATTGATTCTGTGCGCCGAGCCCGCTCCGAACGGCCGGATCCATCCGGCGGGCTGAGCCGGGACATCACCGCAGGTAAGGCGCGTCGCCGGAGTATCCGCGACGGATGGCACCGTTCCCCGGCGAAGGCTGGGGCCCAGTCCGACGCGTGGCGCTGGGCCCCGGCCTCCGCCGGGGAACACGCCGCTTCGATCCGATCAGAGCGTGATGACGTTGGTTTGATCCACTATATCCGTTCGTGTCGAGCGAAGTCGAGACACCTGCTTCTGAAACCGCGTCTCGACTTCGCTCGACACGAACGGGTCAAGGTAAAGTCATCACGCTCCAGAACAACGTTACGGCGGACGTGATCGGGGTCCGGCTTTTCCCCGGTCCGACGGTCTTGCGCGCTTACGGCAGACAAAAGGCAACGGGACCCGGCGCCACGGCTGGGGTGACGAGGTACTGTAAACGACCGAAGGTGGTGGTTAGCGGTCGTTCCCGCCTGCGCCCGTGGCGGGGGGTTCACTGGCCTTAAAGGCCTTGTTTAAGAGAGCATCAAAGGCGCGCGTCTCACAGCCGTTTGCGGGGGAGTAATACGACTTCCCTTCGAAGCGCATATACAGGCTGGAGTTTCCGTCCGCGTTCGGCACTCGCGGTACGGGCAGTCCCCGCGTTCACGCGCAGCCTCCGCCAGCTTGTCCCGCTGCAAGCATTCGTCAGATTCCCAGTTCTTCGCTGGATTTGCTTCAATGACGCCCACGAGGTGAGTCAGTTCAGTCGGCGAGAGCGTGCGACGACTTTCAGACCATTCTCGCGATGCGGTATCACCCCCGAGTTTTTGCGACCTCCTGACGACCTCGCCAGTATGCAGGTTTATGTTGATGTCCAAAGCGGGCGTCATGAGCCCGCCGGCTCGTATAGAGATACGATCATAACCTCCCGCCTGAGCCAAGCACGATGCTGACAATAACAAGGTCAGTATAGCAAGCGAGCCACATTGCGCGATTGCCCTCATCATTTCCTCTCCTATACAAGCATTGCAGCCAATCGTTGGCAGGCTCGCGCTATGTCCGCAACTGGGGCGCAAACCGCCCTTCCAATGTTGGAGTTCGCGGGATAGCTGGATCGTCCGCTTCGCCTTCATCGGAGACCGGACATGATTCCTTCCGCGCCCTCATTCCATTCGTCCGGCGTCGGCGGTTCGGCGAAAGCCGGTATCGGTCGGGTTGAAACGCTGGATTCCCCGGCGCAGGCCGGGGCCCGGTTTCAAGCGACGCACTGGACCTTTGGGTTCGCCAAGGCGCGCTTCGATCCGATCGAGACAGGCCCTCGGCGGTCCGTCGCGCGCCGCGACGTCTGCCTGCGGGAAGGGGTGTCGAGGGCTGATGTGGCGTCCACTTCGTCAACTTCCGCGTCGCGGCGGCGGGCCGGTGCGCGCCTCTGGCGGAGGTTTCGCAGTCGCAAGCCGCCGTTTCCGAGCTGGAGGCACCGCACGTCCCTGGAGCGTGATGACGTTGGTTTGATCCACCATCAAGGTAAAGTCATCCTACCCTAATCCTTCGGCGCGTAGCTCCTGAGCTCGTCGCCGCTCAGCCGGACGACGTGCAGCACGTTGGTCGCGCCCGGGGTGCCGAACGGCACGCCCGCCATCATCACCACCGGATCGCCGCCCCTGGCGACCCGCGCGCGGAGCGCCATGCGCTTGGACTTGGCGACCATCTCCTCGAAGGAATGGACGTCGCGGGTGTGGACCGCGTGCGTGCCCCACAGCAGCCCCAGCCGCCGCGCGGTCTGGAGCTTGGGGGTGAGCACCAGCATCGGCACGCGCGGCCGCTCGCGCGCGACGCGGCGCGCGGTGCCGCCCGACGTCGTGTAGCAGACGATCGTCGCCGCCGAGACGGTGTCGACGATCCGCGCCGCCGCGGACGCGATCGCGTCCGCGGTCGTCGCGTCGGGCGCGGTCTCGGTGAAGTGGACGCGCGCATAGTAATCGGGGTCGTCCTCGACCGCGCGCGCGATCGAATCCATCATCGCCACCGCCTGTTCGGGCCAGTCGCCCGCCGCACTCTCGGCCGAGAGCATCACCGCGTCGGCGCCGTCGTAGATCGCGGTCGCGACGTCGGAGACCTCGGCCCGGGTCGGCGAGGGCGATTTTATCATCGATTCGAGCATCTGCGTCGCCACCACCACCGGGCGCCCCATCATCCGCGCGGTCTTGACGATGCGCTTCTGGATCGGCGGCACCTTCTCGGGCGGCAGCTCGACGCCGAGATCGCCGCGCGCGACCATCACCGCGTCGGACGCCTCGATGATCTCCTCCAGCCGCTCGATCGCGGCGGGTTTCTCCAGCTTGGCGAGCAGCGCCGCCTTGCCGCCGATCAGCGTGCGCGCCTCGGCGAGGTCCTCGGGCCGCTGGACGAACGACAGCGCGATCCAGTCGACCCCCTGGTCGATCGCGAAGGCGAGATCGACGCGATCCTTCGCGGTCAGCGCGGCGAGCGGCACCACCACGTCGGGGACGTTCAGGCCCTTGTGGTTGCTCAGCGGACCGCCGACCTCGATCCGCGTGACCAGCCGGTCGCTCGCCTGCTCGACGATGCGCAGGATCACCTTGCCGTCGTCGAGCAGCAGGCGCTGGCCGGGCGTCAGCACCGGGTAGAGCGCCTTGTGCGGAAGCTGGACACGGGTGGCATCGCCCGGCGCCGGATCGAGATCGAGCACGAACGCGTCGCCGGTCCGCAGCGCGACCAGGCCGTCGGCGAAGCGGCCGACGCGCAGCTTGGGACCCTGGAGGTCGGCGAGGATCGTGCTCGGCCGGCCGGTGGTCTTTTCCAGCGCGCGGATCGCGTCCACCGCGGCGGCGTGATCGGCATGGTCGCCATGGCTCATGTTGAGCCGAAAGGCGTCGGCGCCGGCGCGCATCAGCGTCTCGATCATCGCCGGGTCGCGGCTCGCCGGTCCGAGGGTCGCGAGGATGCGCACCTTGCGGGCTCGGGGACCCATGAAGCTGGTCCTGATCGACATTCCGGGGAAGGCTCCTACATGCAGGCTGGCGGGCGACCTGTCGGCGCCACGCGGGACAGATCAACCGTGGAGTGACGACGGTGGAACTCGACGACGTCGACGACGCAACCGCGGCGAGGGTGTATCGCCGCCTCGTCCGGCACCTCCGACATCGCTCGGATGCGCAGAACATCGACCTCATGGGCCTTGCCGGGTTCTGCCGCAACTGTCTTGGCGACTGGACGGCGGAGGAATCCGGCGGCGCGATCGCGCGCGACGCGGGTCGCGAGGCGGTCTACGGAATGCCCTATGCCGAGTGGAAGGCGCACAACCAGGTCGAGGCGACGCCCGAGCAGATCGCGCGCATGGCGCAGAGCATGAAGCGCAACCCCGGCGCTTGAGGCGCCGGTCCGTCTCCCCTATCGCGCCGGCTTCCGGATCGAATCAAAGGCGATGACCCATGAGTGACGGCAACGTCGCGGCCGACCAGCTGCGGCTCTTCATCGAGCGGATCGAGCGGCTCGAGGAAGAGAAGAAGGGAATGCAGGACGACATCAAGGACGTCTATCTCGAGGCCAAGGCGACCGGCTACGATCCCAAGACGATGCGGACGATCGTCAGGCTGAGGAAGATGGAGAAGAACGCGCGCGACGAGGCGGAAGCATTGCTGGAGACCTACAAGGCGGCATTGGGTCTCGGCTGAGCGAGCCTTGCCTAAGGCCGGCGCGCGGGCCTAGAGCGCCGCACGGACCCGAGGACGAGGACGAGAGCGGCGATGGCCGGCCATTCCAAATACAAGAACATCATGTATCGCAAGGGCGCGCAGGACAAGAAGCGCTCGACGCTGTTCTCCAAGTTGAGCCGCGAGATCACCGTCGCCGCGAGGCAGGGCCTGCCCGATCCGGACATGAACGCGCGGCTGCGCTCCGCCATCCTCGCGGCACGCGCGCAGTCGATGCCCAACGACAATATCAAGCGCGCGATCGACAAGGCGTCGGGCGCGGATACCGAGAGCTACGAGGAGATCCGCTACGAGGGCTTCGGTCCGGCGGGCACCGCGCTCATCATCGAGACGCTGACCGACAATCGCAACCGCACCGCCACCAACGTGCGGCTCGCGGTTTCGAAGAACGGCGGCAATCTCGGGGCGCCGGGATCGGTGAGCCACGGCTTCGACCGGCTCGGCCTGATCTCCTATCCGGCAAAGGCGGGCGACGCCGAGCGCGTGTTCGAGGCGGCGCTGGAGGCGGGTGCCGAGGATGTCGCATCCAGCGAGGAGGGGCACGAGATCTGGACCGCGGCGGATGCGCTGCACGAGGTCGCCAGGGCGATCGAGGCGGTGCTCGGCGAGCCCGAGGGCGTCAAGCTGGCATGGCGGCCGCAGACGCACGTGACGCTCGACGCCATCGACGATGCGTCCCAGCTGTTGAAGCTGATCGACGCGCTCGACGACGACGACGATGTCCAGACGGTGTGGAGCAACTACGAGGTGCCGGACGCTGTGATGGAGCGGCTTTCCTGATGATCCTCCCCGGCACGGGGAGGGGGACCATGCGCGGCATGGTGGAGGGGCGACCCGGCCAGGACCGCGCGTCGCCCGTCGTCTGCGACGGCGGCGCCTCCACCACGCGCTGCGCGAGCGGTCCCCCTCCCCGGGCCGGGGAGGATTTCGCATGCTGATCCTCGGCCTGGATCCCGGGCTCGGCTGTACCGGCTGGGGGGTGATCCGGTCGGACGGCAACCGGTTGTCGCATGTCGCCAACGGCCATGTGCGCACCGATGCCTCGATGCCGCTGCCGCGCCGGCTGGCGCTGCTCTACGGCGCGCTGATCGATCTGGTCGCGGCGTATCGCCCGGAGGGTGCCGCGGCCGAGGAAGTCATCGGCAACAGCAACGCGCAGTCGACGCTCAAGCTCGGCCAGGCCCGTGGCGTGGTGCTGCTCGCCGTGGCGCAGGCCGGGCTGGTGGTCGGCGAGTATGCGCCGACCACAATCAAGAAGGCGGTGGTCGGTACCGGCGGCGCGGACAAGACCCAGGTCCAGGCGATGGTCGCGCGACTGCTGCCCGGCGTGAGGCTTGCGGGCGCGGATGCGGCGGACGCGCTGGCGGTGGCGATCTGCCACGCGCATCATCTCGCCTCGGCGCGCGCGACGCTGCGGCGCGTCTCGTGATCGCCAGGCTCGCCGGCCGGCTCGTCGAGATCGGTGCGGACCATGTCGTGCTCGATGTCGGCGGGGTCGGCTATCTGGTCCAGCTCTCGGCGCGCACCGCCTCGGCGATCGGCGGGGTCGGCAGCGAGGCGGTCCTTCTCACCGAGCTCCAGGTCCGCGAGGATTCGTTGACGCTTTATGGCTTCGGCGATGCCGCCGAACGCGACTGGTTCCGGCTGCTCACCGGGGTGCAGGGTGTCGGCGGGCGGGTGGCGCTGGCGATCCTCTCGGTGCTGGCGCCCGACGCGCTCACCCGTGCAGTCGCGGCGGCCGACAAGGCGATGGTCTCGCGCGCCAACGGGGTCGGGCCCAAGCTCGCGTCGCGCATCGTCACCGAACTCAAGGACCGCGCCGGCCCGGCGTTCGGCGCCGCGGCGAGCGAAGCCGCTCCCGCCGCGCGCGGGATCGAGGCGGACGCGCTCTCCGCGCTCGCCAATCTCGGCTTCCGGCCCGCCGACGCCTCGATCGCGGTCGCCGCGGCCGCGGACGAGCTCGGCACCGGCGCGACGCTCGATATCCTGGTCCGGCTCGCGCTGCGCAAGGCGGCGA